>NZ_FWWY01000001.1:1462102-2070386 GCF_900176145.1 Sulfobacillus thermosulfidooxidans DSM 9293
CATGAATTCTTCAGGAATCGGTTCGCCCTCTTTAAGTCGTCTTCTTACCTCGGAGCCGGATAAGCGAACCCAATACGATTCGTCATGGGGACATACCTTTGCTGAGGTCATACCCTGACATTGGCGACAGTAAAAGGCATCGTCAAACAACAGGGGGATAATGCCAAGTTCTCCAGGACGAAACTGGTCAAAGATGTGGTGGGCATCATAAGGACCATAAAATTGGCCTACACCGCCGTGATCGCGCCCAACAATAAAATGGGTACATCCGTAGTTGCGGCGTACAATCGCATGTAAAACAGCTTCTTTGGGACCGGCGTAACGCATGGCGCCGGTATAGGCTGCTAACAGCACGCGATCTTTTCGGTACCATTTGTCAATGACCCGTTGATACGTTTTTATGCGCACAGCGGGAGGAATATCATCATCTTTGGTCGGGCCCACCAACGGGTGGATCAACAGTCCATCTAGGGTTTCTAAAGCGGTTTTTTGAATATATTCATGAGCTCTGTGGATGGGATTGCGCGTTTGAAATCCCACAACACGTTTGAAGCCCCGCTCTGAAATAGCGCGGCGCACATCAGAAGGTCGCCAAATTAGAGAGGCATAAGCTAACTCGGGAATGTGATCGACGCTAACTGGCCCTCCTATATAGACCGGTTTTCGGCTTAATAAATAGCGGACACCGGGATGGGATATGTCGGTGGTGTGATAAACCCATTTGGCTTCACGGCGCAAATTCGGCCGGTAAATGCTGGTGACCGTCATCCGTCCCCGTATTAAGTGGTGACTGTCAATCAGAACAATTTCTTGATCGAGATGCAAATGACGAGCGACGTCTTCGTCGACTGCCAAGGTGATGGGAATGGGCCAGGGAGCGCCGCTTGTCAGGTGCATGTCCGAACAAACCAAGAGGTAGTCGGCCTCTTCTAAAAATCCTGTTAAAGGGGCATAAGCTCCTGTGGCAATTTGGTATAAGTCTGCGATGGTCCGATCATCAAGTATAACAGGCATGAGGGAAGAAAAAGGGGAGCTGTCGTAATGCTTCATGCTATCTTCTGCCCATGGCAATGAATGCCCTCCCTTTTCGCGCGTCATGATCTTTTTCCCTCCCATAACTGCATTTTGATGAGCCTCATCCAAAAGCTGAGTCGGTACTTTTGCATGGTGGGCCATGGTGTGTGGGGCACTTGAAAAGAACGGGCAAGCTCTAGGACTTCGTGGTCTAAGGCGAAGTCCTGTTTACGCCAGTTTAGAAGAGCAGTCCACATGGTGTGAGCTAACGGCGAAATTTGTGCGATGGCTCCAGAAGAGCTTAAGCCATACTGGCCATGGCCGAGCTCTGGATGAATAACAGGCAAAGGCATTTTTGAGCTACCGTCTTTCTCTAAAAAGGCCTGCAGCCGTTCAAGCTGTGCCTTGGCCGACGAGCCCGTTAAATCTTCATAAAAGACGACAAGACGGCGGGTCTGTTGCGTGTTAAACAGAGCTTGTGTGGTGTAAAGGAGCCAAAGCGTCAGCGCGCGTTCTTGTGTCATATGATCACGCCGGTAAAGAGATAACGCGACATCTAGCGGATTGCGGATGCAGATGATATAGCGCACATCACGGATTAACGGTTTCCAAAAGGGCAACGTGAGCGTTAATCTCGGATCTTTCCAGGTTGCTTGGGGCGTGGGGATCTGCTGAATAAAAGCTTGGGCTTGGCGCTTTAAGGGGACAAGTTCTGGCGCGTCTTCCCATTGTGGTCGAAAATGTGGCGCGACGTGCCAGTCACCTCCCAATGCATAAAGAATGCGCCGGTTAATCGTGACGAGATCGGATGTTTCCCAATAACCCTGTGGATTGTAGCGATTTCCTTGCCGCAAAAACTCTTCAGGTCCCGTCACACGCCAGCCGAGTTCATGACAGAGTTGAGCAGTAAGTGATGTCCCACTGCGGTGCATTCCGATGACACAAGTCAATTGCTCCGTGGTGTTTCCTCCTCCTCAGGTAAGTCTCTCGTTTGTGGGCGCATGCTGCCTGCTATCCAGCGCGCAGACGAACCTCAAAAATGCTTCGGTGATATAAGAGGATATCGATCTTGTAAAAATTGCCAAATGACATCTAAACTTTGCGTAACGTTCAATTTATCGGTGGGGATGCGGAGATCGGGTCGAAGTGGCCGTTCATAGGGCGAAGAAATGCCGGTAAATTCCCGAACGAGTCCAGCTTGAGCCTTTTGATACAAGTGTTTAGGATCCCGCTGCTGGCAAATTTCTAAGGGACAGTCTACATGGACTTCGATAAATTGTTCGGGTGAAAACAGTTGGCGCAGCATTTGTCGATCTTTTTCAAATGGTGTAATGAAGGCGGACAACACCATAATGCCGGCATCCACTAAAATTTTGGCAACATGTCCCGCTCGCCGAATATTTTCATGTCGGTCTTGAGGCGAAAACCCTAAATCTTGGCATAAACCCCTTCGCAGAACATCCCCGTCTAATACAGTCGTCGGGTAACCTAAGGTTTTGAGTCGGGAAGCGAGTCCCTGGGCTAAAGTTGATTTGCCGACTCCCGACAATCCCGTAAACCATATGACAAAACGAGAATCGATCCGGTCATCATAGCCCACAGCATCCGCTCCTTTTTTGATGTTCATACGCGACGTCGTTCCTTATGGCCTGAGCGTATGGCATTACCGATAATAGCAGAAGGAATTACATCTCACTGATAATTCCACTGAAATTCAGCGAAGTTTCAGTTTCTGATAGCGTTTAGGCAAAATTCGTACGATGAAAAATCAGATCACATGAATGGGATTTGTCCAAAGAAACTCATGCGACCTTGCGGTCTGTAGTATGCTTTTCCCAGGGGGAGACATCAGAAGGGAGTCTTGATCGTGGGCTTTCATTTGACACAACAAGGGGTATACCTCCCTTCACTAAAGATGATCACTCATCTGAGCACTAAGATGGATCAATAAGGATCACTGGGACTCACTAAGATGGATCGTGTGCTAAGTTTTCGAGAGGTACCCATCCTTCTTTTCCGGACGCATTTTGGCACCATACCCAACCGCCAAGAATTTTGAGACCCCAAACCGATTCGCCGACATGAACGCTCAGTTCGGTGCCGTCATAATCGGTCGTGATTTCAGCACGGGACCCTCGGCCGTTACGCAATAAGATTTCAGGGACCCATCCCGAGATTCCCGAGTCATGGGTGCACCAAACCCATGCGCGCCAATGAGAATCTCGTTCACCAACGCTAAGACGATCGCCAGCCTTCAATATTAAAGGTCGATCATAGGTTTTGATATGGGTTTTCATGACCCGGTAAGGAATCTTCATGTTTTTCCTCTTTTTAAGCTCTTTTGTGTCTCTTCTTAGTCGCGTCATATCTCAAACGCTATCGTTATCCACTTTATTGCTGTATACCTAATTGCCAATTTTTCTTGGGAATCTCGTGCCGGGAACAGGATAGAGGGACATGACGGGCGATTTCTGATGCCCTTAAGTTTCGATACCGTTTTAACGTTAAAAAGTGCCGGATACCATGTCCTCGGAATTGTCCACCATACTTTCTGCCATTACCAAGATAACACGAGTGGGATTTCTGTGAGGCATTCTTCTCCCGAACATGACGGGAAAAGATGCCTCACCGATTTAATGAGACCGATGAAGGGGAAAGAGGTTCGAATGTCGTTCTTCGAGCATTTTCACCGTATGAGCAATTAATGAGGCGTAATAAGCCGCACCTTGCGGGTTTAGATGCACGCCATCAGGATAAAAATAGCTAGATTTTCCGGCACTGGCTTGGTACCAGTTCACAATGTGAACGTGGCCCGGGAATTGCTGGGCGCCTTGTGCCAGCGTGCTATTGACGATATTTTGCCAGGGCCGCGGAACCCGGGTATTGACGAAAATAATTTGGCGGTGACCGAGCGAGGCAATCAACGCGTCAAGTTGTTGCAAGGTAAACGGTCCATTCGTTCCCAGTTCGACAATAACGTAATGTCCAAGCAATCCATCCTGGCGCAATTGGGCAATGACCGCAGGCGCTTGAATGAATTGCCGACCGATTTGAGCGCTTATCACGATTCCCGGTAACAATTGGCGCAGGTAGGGCGTGGCATCGATCATAATGGAATCGCCAATGGCGGTAATGGTGTCTTGAGAGGTTGGTGAGCTCGAGGGCAAGGCCGAAGAAGATGGCGTCTTGGTGGCTGAGGGTGAGCCCGAGGATGACGGCATATTCAATGAGGAGCTAGACTTGATAAGATTTTTTGATAAAGACGCCCACGAAGGCGAACTGTTTCCCAAAGTAAGGCCAGAGGATGATGGAACAATTTGCGTAGTGGTGACCGGATCTGCTGCTTGAACACTGGTTTTATATAAAAGGCCACTCATGGCACTGGTGTCCAGTACCACAAGCCCCAGCACCAAAATCGCTGTGGCCCATACTTTGTACGAGAGCCTTTTCCACTGGGAGAGATGAATGATTTGCTGAAAGTTTTTGTCCCAGCGCCCTTGCCGAATAGGCTGTTCAAGAAAGTGCCACGACAACGCTGCAATTCCGATACTCGCCAGAATCTGCAAAAAGCCTCGGAGGATATTGGGGGTACCCATAGTGGCTAAAGGCGTCGTGAACACAATAACCGGATAATGCCATAGATAAATACCGTAGGAACGCACACCGAGCCATCTTAATGGGCGGCTTCCTACAATCCGGGTGAGGTAGGACCAAGGAGCCGCTAGAGCCGCCACTAAGAACGCGGTCATGACCGCTAAGAACAGCATCCCACCTTGATACAGGAACGGTTGATATTCATTAGTGAAAAGAACCATGGCCACAAAGACTAACAGCCCTAACAGTCCAAGCAGGTCTATTAGGTAGCGTTGTTTTAGAGATAGAGTAGGTAGATGGCGACTCGGCCAGAGTAATGCCAGCGCAGCTCCAATCAAAAGCGCAAAAGCTCGTGTATCGGTGCCGTAATAGACGCGGTTAGGATTAGCCCCGGGATGATAGAGAATAGCCATGAGTCCTGATGAGATGAGTGCCAACATAACGACCAGGATAAGGCGCGAGTACCTCGTTTTGACAAAACGTAAAAGCCCAAGGAGGACGAGAGGCCATAGTAGGTAAAATTGTTCTTCAACGGCTAAGGACCACAAGTGTGTGAGTGGCGAAGGGGGGCCAAATTGTGCAAAATATGAGACGTGATGATAGATATACCACCAATTGCTGACATAAAAGAACGCAGCCAACACGTCTTGGCGGATCGCGATGACTTGATGTGGATTAAACACAATGACCCAACTCATGACAATCAATAAGAGAGCCCACAAGGCGGGTAACAACCGCCGTGCCCGGCGCACCCAAAAATGGCGAAGATTGAGATTCCCTGTTTTTTCATAATGTGCGAGTAAGAGATCCGTAATGAGATATCCTGACAACACAAAGAACACATTGACCCCGAGTAATCCCCCAGGTGCAAAAGGCCACTCTAAATGGTAAAAAATCACGGCTAATACCGCTAACGCGCGTAATCCATCAAGGCCGGGCATATAGCGTGCCTGACCCTCTATGGGTTTGGGCATGATATTCACCTCACGAACTTTCCCAAGAAGACCATGACAAGAGTCCCAAAAGAAGGGCTTCGAACCTCGAATACCTACGCCGAGTCCCCGAGGCTTTGCACCTCGGCGCCTGCTTCACTAATGTAACGCCAGTCTCTTGGGTAATGTTACGGGCCTGATGCCGTGCCCGAAAAAATATTTGGTTCATTATGGTGCCGGGCAAGAGGCTACAGATTCCTCCCAAGCATACGCTCCTACTTCAGGTGTTTAGAACGCTAAAACGGGTTTGAAAGAGATGATTTTCCCGATCATAAAAAGGTCCCCGACTCAATCTGTCTACCCGGAAGCGCATGCTCTGAGTTTTTTTTGTGGAGAGCCGGCGCGATTTATCGAAAAAAGTTCTCTTTTTGGGTATGATAGAGATCATAAAATCATGAAGGAGCGAACAATGATGCGTCAAGATACCGAGGCACATATGGCCTTGTATCGCTTTGCTCACGCTTTGGCGTCGCTAGATACCTTAGACAGTCTCTATAGTATGATGATCGATACGGATATGCACGTATGGGTCGTTTTGCACGATCTCAGTCGACCGCAAGAAGAAGCGGTATTTGACGCGCAAATTGACACAGACCCTGACTTTTTACTCACCATTCATTTCACGGACTCGCCGGATACGGTTCCGGCCAATGCTGAAAAAGTGGACCTCCGGTTGGTCGTATGACAAGACTTTTATCCCACGCCGATCAAGTGATAGCCAATAACCAGCTCGCACAGCACTTAGAAATTCTCCATGTCGATCTTGTGTTAGGACATGTTAGCCGTCAATGGTTTATCACGTTGTTGTTTTATGAATCCGTGCACTGGGTCGAAGACCAACTCCAGCAAAAAAAATATCCCCCGTCCTTCGACCACCGGACACGCAAAAAACGCTTGCGCCAAGTGTGGTTCTCCCACAAGACGGCGATTCGTGCTTATTTACTTTTGGAACATTTTTCACGCCAAGCTCGTTATGACGGATGGATTCCAACGGATCAGGATCTTCTAGACGCTCAGGCCTATCTCCAACACGTCAAGACGTTCATCATATAATTCCAACAGGATGCGTTCTCTTCCAGTGTGATGTTCCTCGATATCGTAATCGGTTCCGTACGTTTCCATAAAGAAACAGTTTTGTTCCACTTCCTGACGCTCTGTACTCCTTTCTGGTTTTTCTATGGAAACACCCTGATGCTCCCGTGTCATCCCTCCCCATTCTTCATGGAGGAGGATTTTCGATGAACGCTCAAGATGCACAACGCCTCGTGACCCCCCACATGGAACGCTTTTTAGACGATGGCAGAAAGAGTGGGTCGATGATATTCGGTTTAAACTGGGGTTCTCGGGTCCCATGCCCCGGTGCCGTCATGTTCGGCATGGCAAGCGGCGTCTCTTCGATGGTGATGAGTCAAGCGATTTGTTCGACGATCGGGTGGTTAACAGGGGGGTATCGGGTAAAAACCGCCTCCTTGAGCACATGCTTCCTTATCAAATATTGTACCAAGGATGGCGGTTTGGTGATTTTATGCGGTTTTTTGCGACTGATTGGGGGCGAAAATTATCCGACCTTTTGGGGCAGCCCCTTTTAACTAAAAGTGGTTCAAGCCGTTGGCTTTAGTTAGGGATTTAACAACGGTTTACCTGGAGTCCAGTTGACAGGACATAGACCACCGGCCTGAATGGCTTGCAAGACACGCAAGGTTTCATCGACCGAACGTCCCACATTGAGGTTATGTACTACTTCATATTCGACAATACCCTCAGGATTGATAATAAATAATCCTCGGTAGGCCGCACCTTCTTCAGGAACATAGACCATGTAACGGCGCGATACATCATGGGTCCAGTCGCTGGCTAACGGATAACGGATTTGCCCAATGCCTCCTTGATCAGGGCTTTGTGCCATCCACGCCTTGTGAACATAAGGACTGTCCGTTGACACACCCAAAATTTCGGCATCTAACTCGTGAAACCGGTCATAGGCCTCAGACAATCCCGTGACTTCGGTTGGGCAAACAAAGGTGAAGTCATGGGGATAGAAAAAGAGCACAAGCCATTTGCCTCGGTATTGTTCGAGACGGACATGTTCGGTTTCGCCACTTGGCATCACAGCGGGCATATCAAAAGATGGAGCGGGTTTTCCTACGAGAGCCATAGATATACCTCCTTGAATTTTTCTTTCTATCGGCCTGTGAGAGCTGTGACTCTCACAAAGCTAGGTTCGACATAGTGTCTCATGCCGAACATAAAGAGAATCGAGTAAGCATGTGGCTTAACCCGATAATCACGTGACTTAGGAAAATCTTTCATGCACAAACTAGTGTAACCAATATCACCAGATTTGTGCATTACCCATCAGCATCATTATGAGGACAAGAAGAAAATATCTTGTCGGCAGAAACAGGCCGATGAAACGGCGTGTGGGGGTTGTGATACCATAGTTTTTATCTGAAGATTTCAGGCTATTTGGGGTGGGAACAAATGGGAAACCGGTGGATTGCCTTTTTGACCCGGCGAAAATGGTTTGTCATAGCCTTCTGGATTATCCTTTTAGGGATGACTCTACCTTTGGCGTTAAATGTGACAAAACATTTAACGGCAAATGGATTTAACCGGCCCGGCACTAATGCCACTTGGGCGACGAACCAGTTATCACGACTTCATCCGGCAAAAGCACCGGAGCCGCTTTTGATTACCGGTGTACCATTTCATCAGTTAACTATTTTGGCCCACCAAGAGCATATTACTAGCAAAACCCTTCACCCAATATCTAGAGGCCAAGTGCTCTATCTGCCAGCACCTAAAACCTCACTCGCCCAGGTTCATGCGTTTACCCACATAATTCAACAACACCATGGCCAATGGCAAGACGTAACGCAGGACACCGCAGGCAAGACGGTATCCCATGACAGTTCCAAAACGTTAGCCTTAAGTGGGATCTTGGCGCTTCCTTTTTTGGCGGTTTTGCTGTTTTTTGTCTATGGTTCTTTGGCTGCGATTGCTTTACCTTTAATTATTGCGGCCATGGGATCTGAATTGGCATTGGCGGTTGTGTCCGTGATTGAAACGCACATTCAGCTCTCAGTCTTTTTAACAGACATTGTCAGTTTCTTGGCTTTGGGTGTGGGCATTGATTATGCCTTATTTATTAGCAACCGATTTCGTCTCGCTTTAGCCCGCGGTGAAAATGTGCCACATGCTGTGCACGAAAGCATGCGTCATGCGGGAAGGTCGGTCCTGTATTCCGGGATTGCTGTGGCATTGGCGGTGGCCGCTTTGCTTCTTGGCGGAGATGCCTATTGGAGAGGTCTGGCACTTGGTGGGGCGATAGCAATTTTCTCGGTGCTTCTGGCGACCCATTCCTTACTGCCTGCGATTATGAGCGTAATGGGGAAGCATATTAATTGGGGCAGTCTTAAACGTGTTCCGCAATTCGGATTCTGGCGGCGTGTGGGAGATTTTGTGACCAACAAACCCGGTTTGTCGATTATCGTGAGTGTGGTCTTGCTCTTACCTCTCGCTCTCTTTGGACCGCAAATTCGTATGCAAACGCCAGCCAATTTGGCTAGCATGCTTCCCGTCAATAGCCCCATTCGCCAAGCCATTCATAAAGAGCAACAACTCTTAGGTCCAGGCAGCATTGCGCCATTGGCGGTGGTCATTGATTTACCGTCGTCTTTATCCCAGCCCTTAAGTTGGACCCAAATTTCTCACCTCACCCAGCACTTACGGTCGTTGCCTGGGGTGAAAAGTGTGGCATCTCCAACCCAAGTAGGGCTCACGTCACAGCAACTAGCCTTTTTGTTCCAACATCCCTCTTTACAATCCGAGCCCCTTAAAACCGCGTTGAGCAATTTTACCGCACCTGACTCCTCGCACCTGGTCGTGCTTTATGTGACGGCTACGACAGGCCCCGATAATCCCAAGACCTCAGATTTGGTCCACCGCATCAATCAAAATCTTCCCAAGTGGCTGCCTAAGGGAACGAAGGCAGGAGTTGGGGGCCAAGTCCCGATTTTACGCAGTTTTAACCAGTTAACCCATGCCAGATTACCAGCTATTATTGCGACGGCGTTGGCCGTGGCCCTGATTGTGTTGGCTCTGGCTACCGGATCCGTGGTTCAAGCTGTCTTAGGGGTACTGTTTGATGCGCTGGTGGCGTTAGCAACGGCGGGTTTACTGGTTTTGGTGGTGCAACAGGGCCGTTTCGGGTTTGAAGCCCAACCGCTGGATAGTTCCATTACGCCGTTGATCTTTGTCTTATTATTTGGGTTGTCGATGGATTATGAGGTGATTTTATTACACCGGATTCAAGAGCCCTTAAAAGAGGGGAAGCCTGTACGCCAAGCGGTGCGGCACGGCATCTCGACGACCGGTTCGATGATTACGGGGGCGGGGATGATTATGGTCGTCGTATTTTTGGCCTTGTTAATCAGCCCGTTGCAAGTGATGAAAACACTGGCCATTGGTCTCAGTTTTGCGGTGTTGATAGATACGTGGGTGGTGCGATCCTTGTTAGTTCCCGCTACCATCACGCTTCTTAACACCAAGGCTTATTGGCCGTGGCATTTTTCTGAAGCCGTGCCAACCGATCAAGAGCCTAGGGTATTGCCCGGGCAATATCAAGAAGAAGAGCAATAAACCAATGGGTCAAGTGATTAATAGACGCATCGGGAATCCTGTGTGTCTCTCAAACAACCGTAGAGGAAATACGAAAAAATGGTGTCTATGTTAGCAAGGCATTGAGGATTCCGCATGACAACCCATGCTGTGCAGGGAATCCTTCCTAGAGATGACTGAGCCAGTGAGAAAGGTTAAGTAGTCCACGAAAAAATCCATGAGATGCCGCTTGAGACCGACCAAAAGACTGCATCAATTCCAATAGGGCGATATTCTTAATCTCATCTTCAATACGCACGTGCGTCTGACGGATGGTCATGGTTGCGTAAAAGATGATGAGGGAGGATTGAAACAATGGCAAGATCACGGTGGAAAATGATGTTCAGTCAACCTGGGATAAAAATCACGGCGCTTAGCATGATGTCATTTCTTGGGGTTTTCTCAGTAGGGTCTATGGCTTTGGCGGCTTCGCCCCCTACACCTCCAGGCTCGAATTTTTCACTCACAAAATTTTCGGCTACTCCAAGTGGGTCATCAACGACCTATACTTTAACTCTGACTGTTGCTCAGACTAGTGCCGATGGCAGCGATTTCGGGACGGGAGCCAATAGCACGCAAACGGAAGTGCACGCATTTCCTCCTACGATATACCTGGTCTTGCGTACAGCGAATGGGAATATCGTCGATAATACGGCAACCAGTCCCTTGGCGGCGACATTGATCTCGAGCACGCCAGCAACGGGTATTACGTATGATAAAAATGAAACCGGATCCGTTTATGCTACGGCCCAGTACCGTGTGACGATGCCCCAAAACACGGCGTCTTCAGACACGCTGGAAATCTACCCGTATACTGCGGCACCTGGGTCTGCCTTCTCAAATACGCAGTACGTTTTTCGGATGGGGGCAAGTAATGATGCCTCGTTTGCCGATGATATTGTTAGTGGTGTCACGACTGTGGGAACATTGCCTGTCGGTCAGCTGCCAGAAGTGCCTTATGCTGCTGGACTTCCTGCTTTGGGATTGGCTGTTGTGTTAATGAGTTGGTGGAGTCGCCAGCGATATGCCAAAGTATCTAAAATATCATAACAACTCGACTTAATTTTTCTCCCAGTGGTGAGACAAGATGCGCGAGCCCTCTTTACTGAATACGTTGAATCAAGACGATTGAGTGAGGAGGGCATAGGGTGTTTACACTCGCATTGTCAGGAGGCGGCTTATTAGGTGCCGCGCATTTAGGAGTATTGGAGGTTTTGGCGGAAAAAGGCGTGAAGCCTATCGCTGTGGCGGGAACTTCAGCAGGGGGACTCGTTGCTTCCCTCGTCGCTGCTCAGGTTCCGGTGTCCACCATGATTGCCTGGGCCAAAGATGTCACGAGTCATCCCTGGGATTTTTTCGATTTGAATATTAAGGGGTTGGTCGAGGAGATTTGGCCGGATGATCATGAGCCTGCGACCGGTCTCGTCAATCCCGAAAAGTTTTTAAAAAGCCTTATTCGTTTAGCCCCAGGCATCAATACGATTAGCGATTGGAAATTGCCGTGCACGATCATTTCCGTGGATATTGCCACCATGGTACCCGTGGCATTTAGTCCCGTTCCCGGTTTACAGTCCCCTGAACCCGGTTGGCAGATTATTTCCCAAGCGGATTTACTCTGGGCTCTAAATGCGACTATGGCGATGCCGGGCTTATTTGACGCGGTGCGCCGGGGAACGCATTTGTATGTTGATGGGGGCATTGCCAATACCTTGCCGAGTGACTGGGCTTACCAGTTAAGCCCCTCCCCTGTGTTAGCGGTCAATGTGGCGCCGACCACCGTGGTCAATGGCGAGCATATGGGAATTGCTGATATTTTGTCACGATCAGAATCCTTTGTCACCCAATACTTATCGAATGTGGAAAATCGGGGCTATCCGGTTTTAACGATTAGTCCCCCGACCGAAGGCACGCCCTTCTTTGGATTTCATGATTATGATCACCTTGTAGAAATTGGTCGTCAAACCGCCCTCAACGCATGGCCACAAATTGAAGCCTTCATCTCTACCCCATTCCCAAAGTCATAGCGGACTGGAGCTAGATGAAGGCGTTATGGATTACCCTTATAGTCTCTCGCTTGAGGAAGACTTGCGAATCTGCCAGGAATCTGGCAGATGGTGGATATGAATTCGCCCCTGGCGAACTTCTAGGTCTATCACGTGATCCGGGGTTAAGGCAATTCCCTCGATGTAGACCCGTCCCAAAGGACCTAGGTCGGCTGGATGCAGGCGGATGGTCTTTTGGGTCATGTCAATGTCCATACCCAATAGAATTTGCAAGAGCAAAAACGGAGCCCCCGCTGCCCAGGCTTGAGGACTGCAGGCAGCGGGATAGGGGTAGGGTCCAGAGGGAGCAGGGTCGCCAGAAAAGAGCTCGGGCAAGCGGCCATAAGGGAAATGACTGGCTGCTTGAAGAAGGCTCCATGAGAGCGTTTGCGCTTCAGCCCAAAGGCCGTACTGGGCGAGTCCTTTAGCAATGAGCGCACTATCATGCGGCCAAATGCTTCCCCGGTGATAGCTATAAGGATCATAGGTGCGGGCGTCAGATGATAAGGTACGAA
Organism: Sulfobacillus thermosulfidooxidans DSM 9293; assembly: GCF_900176145.1. NCBI lineage: Bacteria > Bacillati > Bacillota > Clostridia > Eubacteriales > Clostridiales Family XVII. Incertae Sedis > Sulfobacillus > Sulfobacillus thermosulfidooxidans. The sequence continues at coordinate 1,474,919 of NZ_FWWY01000001.1, forward strand.
TCCCCCACCCGGAGTATAAAACCGGTGACATTAACGTCTTGGCTACATCGCGGCTGCGTGATTGGGGCACGATGCCAGTCCACAGACATTGTCCGGGATCCGAGGTTAAGACGTCTAACGGACGGCCTCTTTGGTCTAGTGCTAAAGCATAATAATGTTTTTCGACCAACCAATACCGTTTATGGAACTGGCGTTTTAAGTGCATTGCCCGTTTTCGTAAATCGTGGGCTTTGTCAGGTTGATCTGTGGCCTGGTAATACTGACTCATTAAGAAAAGTGCCCGGTAGGCATACCCTTGCACCTCACTAACTGCCAAAGGTGGGATGGCATGTTCTCCCGTACTATATACCATCGAGTCAAAAGAATCTTTCCACGATTGAATAATGAGTCCATGATCCACATGATTCTGAAAGGAAAATAACCCAGTTTGGGAATCTTGGGCACCGAGAAGCCAATGGAGCGCTTTTTCTGCGGCGGGCATTAAGTCATCCATCAGATGGTGATTGCCTGTTCGTTTCCATGTCTCAAGTAGCAACATTAAAAATAGCGGCGTGACATCTACCGAACCATAATAACGGGCAAAGGGCACTTGACGGCTCCGGGCCATTTCTCCTAGCCGAATTTCATGGACCATTTTTCCCGGTTCTTCTTCGGTGGTGGGATCGACCTTATCTCCTTGCCAGGCCGCCAAGGTGTATAACGTGTTTTGTGCAATGGACGGATTCCATAGCAAATATTGATAAGAAGCAATGATGGCGTCACGGCCAAAAAAGGTGCCAAACCAGGGAAGCCCAGCCATCGGCACGGGACCATAACCAAAGTCGGTTAAGAGCATCTGGTAATCTTGATGGGCTTGGGAGATGACTAGATGCCAGGGATATTCCTCAAGATGAAAGCGCGGACCCAACGTATCCGGCTTTAGGGGTGCCTTAAGATAAGCTTGGGGAATTTCTGGCACCGGATTCTGCCAAGAAACGATCACGGTTAGTTCTCCATGCGTTTCGGGTGCATCGATGCACCATTTCCAGTCACCATCAAGAGCCTGCGCCGGATTTCTATCAGCTCTCATACTGACCATGCGGGTAATACCGTCAATGCCTTCATATTCGACGCGGTATTCGCCGTTGACAGACTTTTTGCGTTTGACACCAGATCGGATTTTGGGGGTGCCCCGCAACTCGAAAATATCCGTAAAATCGGCATCCATGCTGAGTGACAGGTTCCAAGACGCTAATGGTCCGTAATGCTGCCATTCCCAGTGATCCGTAAACTGGTCAGCACCGAGGGTGAGGCGGCGCCTTAGGACACGGGTGATGCCATCTTGCTGGATAACATAATGCCAGGTTAAAGTATTGGGCGTGACATCAAAATGTAAAGGATCCGGCACCTCTTCCCCAATCCGCCATTGGTATATGGATAGCATACGTGTATCGTAGCAGTAGATTCCATGACGCTTGGAGTCCATTTCAATGCGGCCCTGGGTGGAGAAAAGGGCGAAACTCGGACCGGTTTTGAGGACAGGTTCTTTGAGATTGGTCTTAGGGGTTTGGTAGATGGCCGGAATGCCCGTCGATCCGCGAATATTGAGGTGGGGAATGACCCGCATACTGTAAACGGGATGATTTTGAATGGAGGCAATGAGCATGGTGGCGATTTGATACCCGGCTTCTTTCAGATCGATGTCAATGCTGGACAGAGTCGGATGCATATCGAAAGACGGGGACAGAGGTTCCAAACTCATAATGGAGAGCTGGCGGGGGACATGAATGTTCAAATCGCCCGCACAGCGGCGAGCTTGTAGTGCATCATGGCCGCTGGTGAGCACTAAAGCGGTTGGTGGAGATGGTTGAGTTAAAAGGTCATAGGTGAGGTGATAGGCATCCATCTCCATCTTTTCACGAGCCAAGGCATAGTGGGGATATAGATGTGCTTTGGCCATGGCTTTGGCATAGCCTTGCTGGTAGCGTTCAATTTTGCGCGGCACGTCACGGGGACTGATGAGAGTAATGCGCTGATGGCCTAAATCAATTAAATATTGTGTTGCAATTCGTGCCGCCTCTTCAAAATCCATATCATACGAGAGAGCCGATTCGCAAGAGGTGCCGTAGACCACAAAAGGCACATGATTACGGGACAAAATGTCGCGGTAACTGTCTAGATAGGGATCGTCAAATAAAATAAGGCCGTCGACACGTCCCGAGCGGCTAACCTGTTCGAGATATGCAAGAGTGTCACCGGCAGCAGGCGATAGGACCATGACATGGTAATTGTTTTCTTGGCAAGCACCAATCACGCCTTCCATGAGTCCGGAAAAAATGCTCTCGGGGCCATTTGGATCGGGAGAGGTAGGTGGCAAAATGCCGATGGTTTCCGATATTCCCCGGACTAATATCCGCCCCCGGACATTCGGAGCATAATTTAAAGTCCGTGCTGCATCACGTACTTTTTGGATGGTTTCTTGAGAAAAGTGTCCTTGATTATTTAGCACATAGGAGACTGTAGCGATAGACACTCCCGCTAACTTGGCAACATCGCCAATCCGTGCCCGCCGCGAGGATTGCGACATAAGATCCCTCCACAAAGAGTTAAACGTTTCAGTGAAACGATTGAATTATAACCAAAAGTATGCCATAATACACCAAGTTTTCAAAATACTAATTACTAAATCGATAAACCTGATTTGTAGTGAATAAACTGACAATAACGAATATTTAATTATCGTTCAAGAAAAGAGGAGGAACGCAATATGGTCCCATCCAAACGTGTAGGGCGTGCAGGTCTTGGCGTGTTTAGTGCCTTGTTGTTAACGGGAACTCTGGCTGGATGTGGTTCATCGCAAGCCACGGCCTCGAAGACGGTTAATCTCGTTTTTGCGACACAGGGACTGGGCACAGAAGCGCAAGCAACGCAAAAAGCCGTGAACGAATTTGAAAAATTGCATCCCAATATTCATGTGCAGATCGAAACCCTCTCGGCATCATCGAATGATGCTTATCAGACCTTGGTTACAGATTTAACCTCGGGTTCTAGTACCCCAGATGTCATTACTTCCGATGTGATATGGCCTCCCACATTTGCTGCGGCCAAATGGATTCTGCCTCTTAATCAATTTCATCCCAATCTCAGCCATTTCTTTCCGGGAATGGTGAAAGCCGGGGAATACCAAGGAAAACTCTATGCGATTCCTTGGTTTATTAATGTGGAAGGATTATATTACCGAACGGATCTCGTTAAAACACCACCCAAAACCTTTAGCCAATTAGTTTCGGACGCCAAAGCGGCCATGCAAAAGAATCCGAAACTAATCGGGCTGGCATTTGAAGGGAACAAATATGAGGGCGCCGTGACGGTGTTCCAAGATGTGTCTGGAGGATTTGGCGGCGAATTTTTAAATGCCAAAGGGCAACCCGTATTAAACTCCCCACAAAATATCCGCGCTTTGACATGGCTAGATAATGCCATAAAGACGGGACTCTCTCCGCAAGCTGTGACAAGCTGGGAAGAAGGCAATGTCCAACAAGCGTTCTTATCAGGCGATGCGGTATTTGCCACGAACTGGCCGTATTTATATCCTTTGGCCGAACAAAAAGGATCAGCGGTAAAGAATGAAGTGGGATTTGCTCCGCCACCAGTGCAAGGCGGCAAGCCAACAGCCTCATTAGGGGGCGATGTCTTAGTCATTAACAAAAACACGAAATACCCCAAACAAGCCTGGGAACTGGTGAAGTTTTTGACTTCGGCTAAAACCATGACCCAACGGGCATTAATTTCGGGAGACCCGCCAGCTCGTACGGATGCTTATACATCCTCGTTAATCAGTCAAGCGCCATGGTTTAAACAAGAAGAGGCGGTGTATGCCGACGCTACGCCTCGTCCTGTCACCCCGTTATATCCGCAGATTTCGGCGAAAATTCAAGAAGCCTTGTCGGCGGTATACTCCGGGCAAGAAACTCCGAAACAGGCACTCGACCAAGCGCAAAAGGCTGTTGAAGCTATCGTGAGTGGTCATGGCAGCTAAAGTCGCGGTTAAACCTGAACCTCATCTTCCCAAATCCCGGGCCAAAACGTCGTATCTCGCCAAGCGCCGGCGTGTCGGCTATCTATTGGTGTTACCTGCGGTTTTAGCTCTGGCTTTGATTGCGATTTACCCCTTGCTGTATAACCTGGTTCTGTCAACACGTTTTGATGTGTTGACAGAACCAGGCACCCAGCATTTTATCGGGTTCCAAAATTACCAACAATTATTGAGCGACCCAAATTTTTGGGGCGATTTGCTCAGAACGGGCATTTTTGTGGTGATTTCCGTCACACTGGAATTCATTGCGGGTATGATTTTGGCGCTGGTGGTTCACCGCAAATTTAAAGCCCGGGGCCTGGTGCGTGCCTCGATATTAATTCCTTGGGCGATTCCCACCGCCGTCTCCGCGTTGTTGTGGAAAATGTTTTTTGATACCCGTTCAGGTTTTGTGGATTTTGCCTTAGGGGCGTTGCACTTGCCGGGATCGCAACTGGTCTGGTTTAACTCGCCGACATTGGCGTGGGTTCCCATCATCTTAAGTGATATGTGGAAGAACACCCCGTTTATTGCCCTGTTGCTCTTAGCTGGGTTGCAGACGATTCCCCAAGAAATCTACGAAAGTGCCAAAATTGACGGGGCTAGCAGTTGGCAGGCATTTTGGGCTTTAACCTTGCCGCTCTTACGCCCGGCGATTTTAGTGGCGCTGATCTTTCGAACCTTAAGCGCCATGTTGGTCTTTGATACCGTGTTTGTGATGACCGGTGGAGGCCCTGGACAAAGTACCGAAGTCATCGCGTACTATGACTGGTACAAATACATGGTGTCCTTGAATTTTGGCTTTGGTGCGGCGGTTGCGGTGGTCATTAGTCTTCTGGCCTTGTTATTGGCCGCCTTTTACGTGCGAATCTTGCGGCAGCGGGGAGGATTCATGACATGAGAACCTGGTTCGGACGGGCGGGATTTAATCTTCTTATCGTGTTTATCATTTTGTATTCGCTGTTTCCCTTTTACTGGGTGTTCAAGTCGTCGATGGAATCAAGCATCGCCCTCAACCAACCGACATCCAGTTTATTGCCCCAACAGTGGACTTTTGTCCATTACCGGGCCATTTTTGCGGTAGAAAATTTCTTGCGCCCCCTTCTTAATAGCATGTTTGTAGCCGGAATGACGACCATTATCTCCGTGATCCTGGGATCTATGGCAGCCTATGGCTTAGCGCGTATGCCGATCAAAGGCAAGGCGATGATTTTAGGTTTTGTGTTATTGGTCTCATTCTTCCCGCAAATTGCTATGGTTGGCCCGTTATTTTTAGTTTTTCGGCATTTACACTGGCTAAACACCTACCAAAGTTTGATTCTCCCGTATCTTATTTTGTCCTTACCGATAACTACATGGATTTTGACCGCATTTTTTAGTCAAATTCCTGTCGACATTGAAGAAGCGGCTATGGTGGATGGGGCTTCGATTACCCAAACTATTCTGAAAGTCTTTGCACCCATCGCGTTGCCGGGGATTTTTACGGCGGCGATTTTGGGGTTTCTGTTATCGTGGAATGACTTTTTATTTGCCTTGTCTTTTATTCAAAGTCCCAATATGGATACAGTCCCCTTAGCCCTGGTCAACTTCCGTAATGCCTACTACGTGCATTACGGCCAAATTTATGCCGGCGTGGTGATTGCGTCATTGCCTATTGCCCTCATTGTGCTGTTTTTGCAGCAGCGAATTGAGTCGGGCTTGACGGCAGGAAGTGTCAAGGGTTAAAGGCCAAAGATTCTCGGGGAACCACGGCGGCTTTCGTCGACGGATTGTGAGACTATGGCCGTGGTGTTCTAAAATCGCCACAGCTTATCGAACCCGCAACATAGGCGGGATTCAGACGGAGTGCGCCTTAACGTTCCCTTGAGCGCTACGCAATGGCGATTGGCGCCTGGTCGGTTGCCAAAATCGCCTTTTTTAGTATAACAAACATATGTTTTGATTTGTATGTAGTGGCTGATCGACTTAAGCGGCGACGAACAAGTCGACACGGGGTATTGCCAAGGACTCGGGCCAGAGGATCTGTTTACGGCGCATATGATAAAAATGGTGATGCTTTAAACCGGACATGTGGGTCAAGATTACGAAGTCATCCAGGTTGTAAAAGAAGATAACGAGGATAGAGCGTCTTTTACTTGGCTTTCTAATACCGATAGGTTCGCCATATGATCACGGAGATATGCTTTAATATGGGGAATTTGAGGACTTGCCATGCTTAAGCGAGTCATGTGGAGACCGGCGAATAACAAAGCCCACCTAGGCTCCTGGGCCAGTTGCCCACAGACGCTTAAGGGAAGGTTGTGGGCTTGGGCCTTTACACTGGCATAAGCCACGGCGCGGGCAAAGCTGAATGCTCCAGAGCTTGAATGATCAGTAGACTGTTCACGGCCTTTGGCTAGCACATATTGATACAGATCGTTGCTACCCAAGGAGGCAAACTGGACATGATGTTGAGCGAGTTCGGGGATGAGAAAGAGGAGAGAAGGAACTTCCAGCATAATGCCAAGACGCATGGATGAAACGGGCCGATTGCACGCGTTGATCACCTCGTGTGCCATGTTCCAGCAAAATTGCCATTCCTCGAGGGTGCTGATCATGGGAAACATGATGGAAACAGGTTGCTCGCCATCTTGTGCTCGAAGCATGGCTTGAAGTTGTGTTTTCAATAACTCGGGATATTGGGAGTAGATTCTTACTCCCCGCTGGCCCAAGGCAGGATTGGCCTCAGGCTTTAAGGGCAAAAAGGCCAAGGGTTTGTCACTGCCGATGTCTATGGTGCGGAAAATGACGGGACCTGGGCTGTTCTTTAACACAAGCCGGTACAAATCCACTTGTTCGTCAAGGGATAGGAGGTGGTCAGCCGCCTCGAAAAAGAATTCGGTGCGCACTAGACCGATCCCATCAGCGCCGTAATCCCGGGCCCGGTTAACTTCTAACACGGAGGATACATTGGCCATGATTTCAAAAGATTGCCCTTGAATGATGACGGGACCAATATAGAGGGGAGTAGGACTATTTTGATGAGGGTCTTCTTTAGGACCGGTGCTGGATTCATCAAAAAGCTCGATATAACCTTCATCGGCATTTAACAAGATTTGAGGATGCATGGACTGACGGGACAAAATCTTTATTGCCGAAGGCAGTTTAACCACGGGAATCCCCATATTTTGAGCAATCAATGATGCATGCATGAGAGCACTTCCCTCTTCGACAATGATGCCAAGAACAGGAACTTGTGCCCAGCTTAAAACGTCTTGCACTGTGATCTTGTCTGTGACAACGATTGTCTGCGGCTCTATGCTTACGGTCTGATGGTTTGTGAGGCTTTGGATCCACAGGACGGCAACGTCTCGAATATCTTGTGCGCGTTGTTGCAAATAGGGATCGGCGATTTGGTCAAGAGAGGAGGCAAATTCTTCGGCCGATTGCCAGATAGCGGTCTTGGGATCGAAGGTGCGAGAAAGCTCCTCAACCCGGCTCAACCACGTAGGGTCTTGCAACATGAGTATTTGGGCTTCAATGATGTCTTTTTCGTGGGTTTGAGCTATTGTCGTGCTGAGTTCTTCGAGGGTGGCAATAGCTCGGGCATGAGCTTTTTTCCAGTCAGAGCTTGTGGATGCTTGACTCTCTTCTACGGTATCCAAGACAAACATCCAAGGTCCTTGGGTGACACCTGAAGACAGCACTTCGGCATGATACCGCACGGCATCTCCTCCTTTGATTTCCGTTTTGTTTTGATGATGTCAATAGTTAACATGGATTTTCCTATGGCTTAGATAAGGGGACTATGATCTCGACGATTAATTCTTGGTGTTTTTCTTAATAGAACAATAACTCACCTCATAATAGAATGGAGAAGGGTTAAGCATAAACATGGTACCGCTTCCTTATTAGCGGAAATATGATGGTTTTCAGTGCGAGAGACTGGCAGGAAGAAAACTCTTATCTTACATAATTTCATCGTTCCGATTTCGACATTTTATAAGGGGTGCTTGTGAATATGGTTCAACGAAAATATACCATAATGGCCAGCGACGGACTTCATGCCCGAGGGTCAAGTCCTAATTTGTGTGTAAAAGCGTTCCCTTGGTTGGCGAGTCGTTAGGCGACAACCGCTGGTCCCGCATGAGGCGGCCCATCCGCCGCCGCTTGAGATCGTTTCGCTTGCCAGTAAGGCTCGAGATTCAGATACCGCTTACCAGTGGTCCACACCTCATGCTGCTCGAGCAACAGCGCGCCCACCAGGCGGATCGCCGACTCCCGGTTCGGAAAAATCCGAATCACCCGTTCTCGGCGCCGGATCTCGGCATTGAGCCGCTCGACGCCATTCGTGGTGCGTAATCGCTGGCGCAGCGACTCGGGGAGTTGCAACACCGCCAGCGCGTCCTCGAGCCCGTTCTCCAGAATCGCCACGGCGCGGGGAGCCCGCTCGGCAAAGTCCTCGAGCAGTTTGGTCCACAAGGTGTCGACGGTGGCCCGGTCGGGGGCTTCGAAGAGCGCGCGGAGGCGGCCGTGCAGCTCCTCCTGCACCGCTTTGGGCGCGGCATCGAGGATATTCCGCGTGAGGTGCGTTTGGCAGCGCTGCCAACTCGCCCCTTGGAATTGCTGTTCGATAGCCTGCCGCAGCCCGCGGTGGTCATCCGACACCACCAGGTCGACGCCCGTTAAGCCTCGATCCTTGAGGTCGGTAAACACGGCCGTCCACGTCTGCTTCGATTCGCTATCCCCGATCCAAAACCCGAGAATTTCTCGGTACCCCGCCGCATTAATGCCGGTCACCACACACCCGCTCCGGGGCCGCACGGCCCCGTTCTCACGGATTTTCAAGACCAAGGCATCCACAATCAGGAACGGGTACTGCGTCTCCGCGAGGGATCGGGTTCGCCATTGCTGGACGGCCGCCTCTAAGCCTTTCGCCAGGTCCGACACCGTAGACTTCGAAAATTCGGTGCCACAGAGCTCTTCGGTCACGCGCCGGATTTTGCGGGTTGACACCCCATTCACCACCATTTCCATCAGAGTGAGGACGAGAGCTTTTTCATGCCGCTGGTACCGCTCAAAGAGTGTGGGACTGAACTCCCCGTCCCGCGTCCGCGGGACCTCCAGCGTCAACGTGCCGACGCGCGTCGTGAGTTGCCGGCTCCGTGAGCCGTTGCGATATCCGCGCCGGTCTTCGGTCCGCTCGTACCGGTCGGCTTGAAGATGTTCCGTCACTTCGGCTTCTAACACCTGATTTAAGACCTGTTGCAACAAAAGCGCGAAGGCCTGATCCTTTTGTCCGACTAGGGCTTGGATTGTTTGATCATCCAGTGTAATCTGATAATGAGCCATTGCGTGATCCTCCTAAGATTTGTGAGTTGTGTCGCTTTCAAATCTACCAAGGAAACGCAATGGCTTTGAAATTTTTAAGCCCCTTTTACACACAATATCGGACTCTACTTGCCCGAGTGGCAGCGCAATTAGTGAAAACATTCGCGTCCTTTCCTTTTATGGTCCATGTGTCGTGTCATGGAAAGACGGCAAATGGCAAAAGTATTCTTCAAGTTTTGTCGCTCGGAGCCCAATATCATGACATCGTCACGATAGATTATGAGACGGATGACGGGACTCAAGTGATGGATTGCGAACAGTCATTGTCGGAGATCCTCGAAGCGACATCAAAATCATAATAACTCTATCTCAACACACGATGACATCTATTGGGAATCTTATGTCCTTTTCAGTATTGATAGAACTGGCTCCTCTTCATTTCCGTTTGGCAGGTTGATGTAATTCTTGTTGCTGAAGCACGGGCCACTTCCTCTTTCTCATCTCTGCTTCACTTGAATTGCATAATGCCTTCCCGTTGATGTGCATGGAGAAGCATGGTTATTCATGTTGGCATGGTCAGTTATCAGTTAATTGAAAGAATTTTTAAAAGGTAAGGAATATGAGATGTTCGAAGATGAAAAAAGAATGATGAAAGTCATCCACGGCCGGCAAATTCTCTGTGTCGAAAAATGTTAAGACTTACGAATAAACCAAAGAGAGAATCTAGGAAAGAGAGAATCTTAGAAAGAGCGAATTTTAGGAGGATAAAATTTTCATGCATCACCCCTATGTTTTAGCGTTGGATCAAGGGACCACCAGTAGTCGTGCCATTTTATTTGATCAAGCCGGTCAAGTTGTTGCCGTTGGCCAGAAAGAATTTCGCCAAATTTATCCGCAACCGGGCTGGGTGGAGCATGATCCCGATGATATTTGGCACTCGCAATGGCAAGCCATACAAGAATGCCTCAACAAGTCTCAAGTTCCGATCTCTCAGATTCAGGCGATCGGCATTACTAATCAACGGGAGACAACGATTGTCTGGAATAAAAATACCGGTCAGCCAATTTATAACGCGATTGTTTGGCAGTGCCGTCGAACGGCTGGATATTGTGACACGTTGCGTGAACAAAATCTCAGTGACACATTTCGAAAAAAGACGGGTCTCGTTATTGATGCCTATTTTTCGGGTACGAAAGTCGCTTGGATTTTAGATCATGTCCCTGGTGCGAGAGATTTGGCGGCAAAAGGAGAACTGGTTTTTGGCACAGTTGACAGCTGGTTAATTTACAAATTAACCGATGGTGCGGCGCATGTGACCGATTATTCTAATGCTTCCAGGACCTTGTTGTATAACATTCATGAGTTGTCGTGGGATGAGGATTTATTAAAGATTTTGAACATTCCATCCTCGATGTGTCCTACCGTCGTCAATTCGTCGGGGATTTGTGCCTATACCAGCACGCATTGGTTCGGCCACAACATACCCATTGCCGGCATTGCTGGAGATCAACAAGCGGCGTTATTCGGCCAAGGCTGTTTTAACCCAGGTTCTGTCAAAAATACTTATGGGACTGGATCGTTTCTATTGATGAACACCGGCACAACACCGGTTGTATCCGATCACGGCTTGCTCACAACGATTGCTTGGGGCATCGGTGGGCAAATCACTTATGCTCTTGAAGGATCTATTTTTATCACTGGCGCCGTCGTGCAGTGGCTGCGGGATGAATTACAATTAATTCATACGGCTAAGGAAACCGAAGCCCTGGCCTTGTCGGTGGATAGTACCGATGGCGTGTATGTGGTGCCGGCCTTTGTAGGATTAGGTGCACCCTACTGGGACAGTTATGCGAGAGGAACCATTGTGGGCTTAACCCGGGGTAGTAACCGTGCTCATATTGTTCGCGCCGCGTTGGAATCTATTGCGTATCAAACCCGGGATGTTTTAGATGTGATGCAAAAAGATAGCCACCGCTCGATTTCGGCTTTGCGGGTCGATGGCGGTGCTATTGCCAACCAATTTTTAGCGCAGTTTCAAGCTGATATCTTGGGAATTCTTGTGCAACGTCCCCAGGTGACAGAGACGACAGCCATGGGCGCCGCTTTTCTGGCGGGACTAGCAACAGGTGTCTGGCCGGGTTTTGAGCCTCTCACTGCGGCATGGCATTTGGATGCGGAATTTTCTCCGGTGATGGATGAATCTACCCGGGAGCGATTATACCGGGGATGGCACAAAGCGGTCAGCCGGGCCCAAAACTGGATTGACGGAAATGATGGCGAATAGGGGGGCAAACAATGAAAAAACTCCTGGATCAGGTCGAAAACATTGTGGATGATGCACTTGATGGATTGGTGTGGGCTTTTCCCCAATATCTTCAGCGTGTTCCCGGCACCCATGTTTTGGCCCGGGTAGAACCCAAAGGTGCCAGCAAAGTCGGCATTGTGTCTGGAGGCGGTTCAGGGCATGAACCCGCTCACGGCGGATACGTTGGCTATGGGATGTTGGATGCGGCCGTGGCAGGCGAAGTTTTTACCTCCCCGACACCCGATCAAATTCTTGAAGGGATTCGCGCCGCTAATCACGGGGCAGGAGTTCTCTTGGTGGTGAAAAATTATACTGGTGATGTGATGAACTTTGAGATTGCCCAAGACTTGGCTGCCGAGGAAGGGATACAAACCCAGACCGTGGTGGTGAATGATGATGTGGCGGTCGAAGACTCCTTATATACCACGGGACGACGAGGCATTGCGGGAACTATTTTTGTGCACAAAATCGCGGGAGCACTGGCGGAATCAGGTGCTCCCTTAGAATCTGTCCGGGACGGGGCAGAGCAGGTGATCCATAATGTGCGGTCGATGGGCTTCGCCCTCACCCCGTGTACCGTTCCTGCGGCTATGCAACCGAGTTTTACTTTAACGGATGACGAGATGGAAATGGGAATTGGTATCCATGGGGAACCTGGCACGCACCGACAAAAGGTTAAGCCAGCACGAGAGTTAGCGGATGAGATTCTTCACCAAATTGCTTCGGATCTGGCGTTAAAACCCGGCGAGGATATAGCATGTATCATTAACGGCATGGGAGCTACGCCCCTTGTGGAGTTAGCGGTTTTCGCTAAAGATGTGGCTCAGTGGTTTCACCAAGTGCAAGTCAACCCAAAGTTTGTGATGATGGGAGAATATATGACCTCCCTTGATATGGCGGGCGCTTCGCTTAGCGTTTTGCGATTAACGGGAGATATGACACAGTGGTTGTTGGCAGCTTGTGATACCCCAGCATGGCGGCAGGGGGTTAGACATGACCAGTGATCAATTTAGGCAACTATGGATGTGTTTTGCCGATCAAGTGAGTGCTTATACCGACACATTAAATGATCTCGATCGGGCCATTGGCGATGGGGATCACGGGACCAATCTGGTCCGCGGCTTGAATAAAGTGCGCACTTTGTGGCCTAGTGGCGAGCTTTCTGTCCCTCACCTCCAAGAGATGAGCAAACAAGTGGGAATGACCTTACTTAGTACAGTCGGTGGTGCATCGGGGGCTTTGTGGGGTTCGGGCTTGTTAAAAGCTGCTGGGGAGTTGCCAAGCCAAGAGGATGTCATCGATGACGATGGGGTAATTTCATGGATAGAGGCTCTTGTGAGCAACATCGAGACCCGGGGCAAAGCACAGATCGGTGATAAAACGATGGTGGATGTGATGCGTCCTGCAGTCAATTGGCTGAAGGACGCCCCGGGACCCTTTCGGGAACGTCTTGAAGCTTTGCCCCGTTTAACCACACAGTGGATGGAAAGCACGAAAGATTTGCAAGCCAAACGTGGACGTGCGGCATATTTGGGCGCACGCAGTATCGGACATATTGACCCCGGATCCTTTTCCGCCGCATTATGGTGGCAATGCTTAAGCAAGGTGGTGGCTTCTGAGAAATGACCGGGATATTGCTGGTTTCCCATTCTAAACAATTAGCCGAGGGCTTAGCGCAATTGCTTCATGGCGTGGCCGGAGAGGATCTACTCATCGAAACGGTAGGAGGTATGAAGACGTTAGGTGTCGATGCCACCATGGTCCTGGAAGGGATCGATGATTTGACCGATTTGGGGTGTACAACCATCCTGATCTTTGGGGATCTGGGCAGTGCCTTTTTGGCGGCGGAAACGGCCCGCGATTTAATGCAAGGCTCTGTCGACATCCGGGTGGTGGATGCGCCGTTTGTGGAAGGATCCCTGGCCGCATGTATGGTACTCAGTATGGGTTCGAGTGCTGAGGAAGCGATCACGGCGGCCGAAGAGGCATATCAGATTCGTAAGCGTTAGTCGGGGGAAAAAGACATCAGGTCCATTTATCCGGACCTGATTTTTTTGTAACTAGATGGACAGTGTTCATGGGATGATTCGGGTTATTGGTTAGTTATGGTGATGGTGCCCCGCATATAACCCGGTGTGACCATCGCTCCTCCCATGCCCATGGGAGAGGTGGCGCACGGTGCCATACACTGCCATAAATAGGAACCGGCTTGATGGAATGGAATTTCCGCGGTGACGGTGACCGTTTTTCCAGGCGGCGCAACCGGAATGGGCAAATTAATTCCCAGGGCAGGAATGGTAAAGGTATGAGAAATCTCGTTATTGGCAATCTGCGTGACCTTTTTGCCATCAATACGCTCAATTCCGCCGACTGTCCCTCGGACCTGATCGTTTTGGGTCATCATGAGCGGGGACGCCCCGCTATCATGGGAGATAATGGTGAGTTTGACCACAGAGTTTTGAGGTGCTGACCAAAAAGCGGGTTGATATTGGGGCCAGCCGGGCCGGTGAATTTCTTTCCCCGTACGAATCACCATGGTACGCAAGATGACGGGCTTAGTTGATGAGGAGCTTTGGGGCGCGGGTCCTGATATCGTGGAGCAAGCGGCGATAAAGGGAAGGGATAGGGTCAACATGGTGAAAGGTATCAACGAACGAATAAACGTGGTCATTATAATCCTCCTCGTTTTCCTAGATGAAAACACTAAACAATGCCGTTCAATTTTTGGATCCTAAGCTCATTGTTGGATAGTGTAGCCAATTTCCAGCAGGTTTCATACGGCTAAGTGGACAGGCCATGTCATGCCGATAAGCCCTTTGGGCATAGCCATTGAGAAGGAGATCCAAAGATGCGAGGTGATTGACCCCATTCTTTCACCCACACTATGTTCTTGGTGCACATGAATGAGGTTATTCTTACTGGTTGATCTTTTATTTCAAATGGGATAGGCTAAAGGGTGGCGTGGACAAGGAAGGTGATATTCATGCATTTTGTCATCTGGGCGTACATCACCTATCTCCTCACATTCATTTTAGGAGTGGTGTTTTTTATACGCTTTGACTTAAAGAAGAAAAAACTGCCACCCAGCTTTTTGGCAGTACATTTTTTTCTGACCGTGATGACCTTTATCTTTTTTAGTTCAGCGATGGCCCCTTATCTCAAAGAACAATATGGGCATCCTAGGGTCAGCACCGGTGTACACAGTTCAAACTGGTTGAATTTGGAACGGCATGATCATATGTTGCACCAAAAATCCGTTATCCCGCCAAGCAAGGGGGCATGACGATGACCTTATTGGAATGGACTTATTTGATTTTTTTGCTAACCGTCCTTGGAGGAGCCGTCTTATTTTTTGTCTATTTGCTGCCTAAACGCAATTTCCCATTGCCGTGGGTCATTACGCATTTAGGTTTAGCTGCGATTACGCTGGTCTTCTTTACCGTGGCCATTTTTCATTAGACTCCCCCTGTTTTTATGATTTGGAAATATCTTTGTGGCGTTTGAGAAGATGGGCCGGTGAATAAGGAACCGACCCTTTTTTATGACGTGAGCTCAAGATAAGAGAAATAGACAGCTGAGGTGAACATCGTGGGCCGATCTTCGTTAAAGCACGAGTTACGCTTGATTGATTTGGTTATGGCCTCATTAGGCGGCATTATTGGTTCCGGATGGTTATTTGGGGCATTATATGCTGCTAATGTGGCGGGTCCCGCCTCGATTCTATCGTGGGTTTTTGGGGGGATCGCGGTCATATTCATTGGGTTGATTTTTGCCGAATTGACCGGGATGCTCCCGGAATCGGGTGGAGTTGCCCGTTATCCTCATTATTCGCATGGGCATTTAACCAGTTTTATCATGGGATGGGCGATTTGGATTGGCTATGCGGCAAGCCCGGCGATTCAAGCCGAGGCGATGGTGCAATATAGCGCGCATTATATTCCGGGTTTGTTTAATGCCACGACGAATACCATAAAGCCGCCAGGTCTTTTATTGGCGGCAGTCTTAATGTTTATGTTTTTCTTGATTAATTATTTTGGGGTACGGTCATTTGCCCGGGTCAATACCCCCTTAACATTAATCAAGTTCATTATGCCGACATTGACCATCATCGTGTTTTTGGCAACCGGGCTTCATTGGCATAATCTTCATGTTCAACATTTTGCGCCATATGGCAGTGCGGGAGTTCTTGAGGCCATTGCCACCTCGGGGATTATTTTTTCGTATTTAGGATTTCGCCAAGCCGTGGATTTGGCGGGTGAGGCGAAAAATCCTCACCGTGATGTCCCCCGGGCGATTATGTTGTCGATCGGGATTGGCATTGTTTTGTATTCATTACTGCAAGTGGTGTTTATTGCCGCAGTGCCCACAGCAGATCTTCGGCAGGGATGGGCTCATCTTGCCATGGCGGCACCTTTTGCCCAATTGGCGGTGGGACTGAACTTAGGATGGTTAGCGGCCTTGTTGTATGCTGATGCGATTATATCGCCGACAGGTACGGGTAATGTCTACTTAGCGTCCACTACCCGGGTGCTTTATGCAATGGCGGAAAATGGCTATTTACCCAAAGTGTTGGCCAAAGTCGACCCGAAAACCGGTATTCCGGTTGCCTCATTGATTCTGGCATTTCTGTTAGGCCTATTGTTTTTGGCTCCCTTTCCGGCATGGAACCAACTGGTCAGTGTGATTTCTTCTGCGACGGTTCTCACCTATATTATGGGACCCGTTTCAGCGGCCGTATTTCGGCAAACAGCGCCAGATGCCCCCCGCTTCTATAAGGTGCCAGGGTTGTCCATCGTCGGTCCTGTGGCTTTCGTAATGGGATCTTGGATCATCTACTGGACGGGATGGAATGTCGATTGGAAATTGTTATTAACAATGCTAGTGGGGGTAGTCCTTTATGCCCTGTTTGCCTGGCTTCTGCCTGAACAAATTGAAAGGCCATCTTGGCAGTCGGTGAAATCGGGCATCTGGTTGGTGGTGTATTTGATCGCCATGTTAGCCATGTCTTATGGCGGTTCCCACCGCTTTGGTTCGCCATATAATCATCACAAGGGGTTAATCCACTTTCCTTATGATCTGATTGTGAGTGCGCTGATTTCCCTCGCATTTTATTATTGGGGTGTGGCCAGCGGATACCCGACTTCCCAGTTGACCGAAGCGTTAGAACACCGCGCATAAGAAAAGACAATTGAAAGCACGACGCAGGATGTCATATATGCTTGCCGAGCTTGTGCTATCTGTCATAATGATGAGTAAATCATGGAGAAGAGAAAGGGGTCAACTGTTTGATGTTTACCAAGGTCGCTGTTGCCGTCGATGGATCGGAAGCGAGTTATCATGCGCTTAGTAAAGCCCTGGAAAGGACGGGGGATGAGGGACAACTTCTTCTTATCGATGTAAAAGATATTGCCGCATTTATTCAACCGATGTCATTAGGTACGACTTATGGAACGCCGGTAGCTACAGAAAATTTGCAACTGCTTCTCGACGAGTGGGATAAAAATGCTGAGGCCGTTCATCAAAAGGCCCAAAAAATGGTGGAATCGACCAAGATCCATGCCGAATGGCGCATTGTTACCGTGGAAGAAGGAGAAGGGACGGCAGCGCAGGCCTTTTTTGATGCCGCGACGAAATGGGGCGCAGATGTCATTGTGGTGGGTAGACATCAAGGATCCCGCTTTATTGAAGGAATGTTTGGCAGCTTTCCCCGTTGGCTGGTGACTCATTCAACCCTTCCCGTATTAATCGTGCCGCCTGCTGCGAAATAGCAGGGAAGTTCCAAAAGTGGATAGAACAGGGCGCCTTGCCTTGTTCTTTTTTCTTTGACTCGGTGGATCTTTAGCCTGGGAACTCACCCTAAGGGTGAATCATGGTCTTGTGGTGGCATAGTGCCCCCATTTACCATTGTTATCCCTCCCAGCAAAACAAGCGATATCGTCAAAAACAGAGTTAGACTCAACACCATGCGTGCGTTTTTATGCATAAAATCAAAACCTACCCGTGAAAGGCTCGCCAATGTATTTCGGGAAAATTTGTCCAAAAAAATTTCCAAAACTTCCTTGACATCACGACCAAATGGTCTTAATATAAAGTCAACGAAAGACAAAGTCACAAAGGAGAGGTGAAGTATGATGACCATGTGGGATGAACTCTTCCGGCCATTAGAACAAATAGATTTTGTGCCTGCAACCAACATTGTGAAAAAAGATGATGAGTTTGCTGTGGTGTTGGCGGTTCCCGGTTACACAGAAGAACAATTGAGTTTAAGTATTGATGAGAATGTGTTAGAGATTCGTGCGCAAGGCGCGGCGCCATCCGAAAATGAAGTGTACTTGCGTCGGGAAATTCGACAACTGCCCTTCCGGTACCGGGTGGAATTACCCGAACGGGCGCAAGTAGACAACATTAGTGCGGAATTAAAAGCGGGATTGTTGACAATTAGAATCCCCTTGCAGCCTAAGAAAGTCATTCCGGTGAAAATTCTTGGCAATGACGCCACGAAGAGTATTGAGGCTTAAACGGAGTCTGAGGCCTCAACCTCGGTGAGGCCGGAAATTGACGGTGTCTATCATGAATAAGTCCCATGCCTAAGGATTTTGGTATGGGACTTTTTTTGTGGTCATGATGATTTTTCAGCTGAGGGCACAGCAGGAAAGCGGATGAAGTTGTCGAATGAAAACACCATGGACAAAACGAAAAGGAGAGAGTGTTATGCGGGAAATCTATCCTGTGGCCCCCTATCCGTATACATTCGGACGTTATCACGAACCGATTGCCCAAGTAAAACTCAACGAGATGGTCGTATTATACACCGAAGATTGTTTCGAAGGCCGGGTCCAGTCGGAAGAGGACTTGCCTAGCGTCGTGGCGGGCAAGTATCTGAATCCTCAAACCGGCCCCATTTACATCGAGGGAGCCGAACCGGGCGACCAACTCGTGGTACATATTCATGACATCACGTTAACCCGGGACTGGGCGGTGAGTGCCCAAATTCCTTTTTTCGGTGGGCTCACAGCCACCACGCTGACGGCAACGCTGCAAGATCCCTTACCGGAAAAAGTCTGGATTTACCGTAAACAAGCGGATGGGCGTTTTGCCTATTCGGATCGATTTTCTATTGCTCCCGCACCTTTTATGGGCACCATTGGGACGGCTCCCGATTTAGAAGCCTTATCCGCCTTAACGCCCTTTATGCATGGGGGAAATATGGATGTTCCCGATGTGAAAGCGGGCAATACGGTCTATTTGCCGGTGAATGTTAAAGGAGCCTATTTTTCGACGGGCGATTGTCACGTAGCGCAAGGGGAAGGCGAAGCGTGTGGCGTGGCATTAGAAATTTCAGGAAAAATTACCCTGTCCTTTGATCTGATAAAAAACCGACCCATTAGCTGGCCGCGTATCGAGTCCCCAGAAGAAATTATGACCGTGGGCAGTGCAAGACCTATGGAAGATGCAGCGCGCATTGCCTACAGTGAATTGGTCAAGTGGTTAATTCAGGATTTCCACTTTGATAAATGGGATGCCTATCAATTGGTGAGTCAAGCGGGCAAATTATATGTGGGCAATATGGTCGATACGTATTACAGTCTCGTGGCCAAGCTTTCTAAAGAATTTTTGACGTGAAGCAAGGAGTATAGCCACAGGGGATTCTTAGGAAGAGGGCCTGCCATGATGATTGCAAAGCGATACCGGTCCTCTTTTCTTGTTGCCTATGCCAAACCATCCTCATCTTCTAAAAAATTTTTTTCCAAAATTACTTGACAGAGGAAGGTCATGGATCTAATATAAAGTCAAAGAAAGACAAAGTCATAAAGGTGAGGTGAGCAGTCATGACGATGTGGGATGAACTCTTCCGGCCTTTGGAACAAATTGATTTTGTACCAGCGACCAATATTGTAAAAAAGGACGACGAATTTGCTGTGGTCTTGGCCGTCCCGGGATATACAGAAGATCAATTAAGCTTGAGCATTGACGATAATGTGTTAGAGATTCGTGCTCAAGGCGCGGCGAGCACCGATAACGAAGTGTATCTGCGGAGGGAAATCCGGCAATTACCCTTCCGTTACCGGGTGGAATTGCCTGAAAGAGCTCAAGTGGATCAGATCAGTGCGGAATTAAAGGCGGGATTGTTAACCGTCCGAATTCCGTTGCAAGGGAAGAAAGTGATTCCGGTCAAGATTCACAGTGTGGATACGACCAAGAGTCTCCAAGCCTAAGGTCGAACTTAACCCCTGCTGAACCATGTGCAGGGGTTTTCTTTTGTCGTTTTTGATATTGTAAAGAGAGGAGCAGCGATATGAAGTCTGGTATTTTAGGCCCGGGAGCTCTTCGGGTCGTTCCCCAAATGGACCACAAGAACTTCCATTCACAGCGGGCGATAAAGAAATGAGGAGCGAGCTTTGAAGGGCAATTGCGCAATCACCGTATTCGTCCTGATGGGAGCATTCGGCACACCATGCTTTATAGCATAATCGACACCGATGGCCAGCCGTACGCGAAAGACTCCTTAAACGCCTTGAGTTTTCCGGGACCAAGGTGTGAAAAAAGAACTGACAAATGCAAGCACACTGATAAAGGAGAGGGCAACAAACAGCGTTTCACTGGTGCTCAGCGTGACTAGCATGGCAGAAAGCGCAGCGGCAGAGACAATGGCACCCAGATAGCGCAATAACATGTATGTGCCAGCGATAGTGCCTGTATGCGAGGCGGGCACAGACTCAATTACGGCTTTTTGTAAGACGACATTGTTAATGGCGTAGCCAAATCCTAATAAAATCGCGGCGGCAAAAAGCATGATGGTCGTGAGGTGATCGAGATCTACCATCAAGACACTGCCTATGAGGGCAATGCCTGTGCCCCCGATTAATGGGATGCGCCGGCGTGAACCTTGGGCAAAGCGCCCTCCCCAAATGGATCCCACAGCCATGGCGGCAGACATGGCGAATAAGACGAGAGCGGTATCCATGACGCTTGAGTGCCGATATTCTTGTAAAAAGGTCGGGATGCCAAACAATCCGGCATAAAAAACTACATTGAGCAGTACCGTTAACCCGCTATATAAGCTAAAAGACCTACTCCGAAAAAGCTTAACAGGGATAACGGGATGTGTTCTATGGCTTTCCACCATAATGAACACTATGGTGAGCAAGATAGCGGCCAGCAAATCGAGCCAGGCCATCGAACTTTTCATGCTATTTGACCATATTAGCCAAAGGACCATGGTGACCACAAACAGCAAGGTTCCTAGGGTATCAAAATGCATTAAGGCGGGTTGGGATCGGCCCCCAGAGGGTTTGACCCGGCGAAGCCCTAACCATAAAAGTCCTGCGGTGAGAATGACTAAAGGGGCATTGAGCCAAAAAATAGCCCGCCAATCAAAGGTTTTAACCAGAAAACCACCGATGGTGGGGCCGATGGCGGCTGCGACGCCGATGCTCATACCGATCCATCCGAGAAACTGACCTTGGCGCTTAGTTTGGTAAAGGCGGACAAGGCCGATGGCATTAGGATACAAGATGGAAGTGGAGACAGCTTGGATAACGCGCCATAAAACCAATATGCCGTAGAACGGGGCAAATGGCGCACCTATGGCGGTAATGAAAAGTAAACCAAGACCAAGATAGACCAGACGGTTATATCCTAAAACGTCCCCGAGATCGCCCGCGATCGGTTGGGTAATAGCACTCCCCAAGTAGAATCCAGAAATAATCCACACAATGGCATGAGATGTCAAATGAAACTGCCGTAAAATTTCGGGGATAGCAATCGAAATCGTTGATGAATTGACGGCATTTAAGGAGACACCCAGTAAAATCGCCAAAGTAAACGGGAGAGCATTAACCGAACGTGAAGTGAAGGAGTCCACGTGTTGAGGCGAAACCGAATGTTGTGACATCACTAACCCTTTCCCGATGAGAACACATTGACACGGGTTGTGCCTTGTCCACTATACAACCGGACATAATTTTTAGGGCAGACGAATTTCCCATATAGTGATATAGGCTCTGCCTATGACTCATTAAAGAATGGGGATCTTGTTCCGGTGCTGCGACAAGACTGATTCTCATTTGCTTTAAGGCGAATAATGCATTCCTTCTCCGTATAATGGCGCTGGAAGATAAACAACTGCGCTATCCAGTTTCCATGAGACAGACAATAGGGAGGAGGGATTATCCGGTGCAACCGCTTAAGACAACTGGGCACTCAGAAAAAGTGCGCCATACGCCGCAAGCACGTTCTATCCGGGAAGTGGTCTTTGGCGTGAACGATGGTCTGGTATCCATTACGGGACTTGTTGTTGGGGTCAGTGCCTCGCATATGGGTTCTCATCAAATTTTGGTAGCGGCTATTGCGGCGGTGGTGGCGGCATCGGTGGCAATGGGTTTAGGGCAATATTTATCCACGGTGGCCCAAAACGAGTACTTTCTGGCTGAGCGTTCTCGCGAAATGAGGGAGGTTCACGAGATTCCGCAAGAAGAAGTGGCTGAAGTAGAAAGTATTTACCGGGCACAAGGATTTTCTCATGATCAAGTGGAAATGTTGACACGGCACATTACCGCCGACAAAGATCGCTGGGTGGATTTTATGATGAAAGAAGAATTGGGAATTGTGTTGGATAGCATGGATAATCCTTGGACCTCTGCCTTGATTATGACTTTAGCGGTCATTGCAGGATCCTTACCGCCCGTTCTTCCGTTTGTTATCGATACTAATACGACCACGGCGTTGACCTGGGCTATCGTTTTGGCTTCAGTAGCCGCATTTTCCTTAGGTGTCCTCAAATCGATCGTGGGGAGGACGTCTTGGATCAAAGGCGGTCTGCAGTTTTTCTTTGTGACGGCCATAGCTATAATTATTGGCATAGCTGCGGGACATGGATTAGGAGCGCTCTTAACATGATGCATGACCCCTATACTCAAGGGCTTGCCGATCTCTTAGCGGAAGAAGAAGCCTCTGGCGCCGAATGGTTTGCGCCAGAATGGCAGGCCCTTTTTCATGCGCTGGCCATTTGGCAAATATCTCTAGCCCAAGAATGTGATGCGATAAAATTGTGGCTCCTCCGCCATCCACGATTTTTAGGGAAATAACATCCGTTGCATGACATCTTGTCGTATTCCTAAGTAAGAATATAACCGAAGGAGTGCGCGAGATGAGCATGAGTCCGTTTTACCGGCGTCACTGGCGACATGCAGCCATTTTGGGATTGATTGTATTAACCGGATTCGGGTTATTTTTGCCCGAGTGGCGGAAAGCTGCTGGCAATCATTTTGCCCTGGTCCAAACTATTCACGAATGGGGCGGACTATTTTATGGTTTGGCGGTATTAGGTCTTGGTGGCATGTTTTATCCTTGGCCCACGAAATCGCCGGCCAAGTCGCCGGGATTTACCCGTTGGGCTTATTTTTTCATCGTCATGCTCTTCATAAGTGGAGTTGGGCTCTTAATTGGACCCTCATGGACCCGGTCGATTGCTACGGTGACTCACGCAATTTTTGCCTTTGTGTTTGTTGGCTGGGTTGTATGGCATTTAGTTGCGCATATTCCCATCCGCATTGGCAAGAAAAAACCTTTTACATTGTCTTTGGCTCGGCGTCATTTCTTAGGATGGGTTATTGGTACAGCCGCTACGCTGCCCGTCCTGTGGTCCTTACCGTCACTGGCCAAAGTGGTGAGCGGGCGGACAATTCAACAAGGTGAGGTGCAAGGGGCGTTGCCAGGCTTCGTGCCCTATACCGTGACAAATGGCTACCCTGCAATTGATCCCGCCACCTATCATTTGGAAGTGAATGTGCCAGGAAACTCCATACGGCTTAGTTACGAGCAGTTTAAGGCTCTGCCGATGATTGAGCGCAAGATCAATTTTCAATGCGTAACGGGTTGGGCTGTTGACGGGGTGAGTTTTTTAGGGGTTGACTTGGAAAAGTTTTTGTTGAGCAAGGGATGGGATCCAAAAGAAAAGCCGTGGGTGCTCTTTTATTCCGCTGATGGGGTATATACCGAATCCTTAAGTGCTGAACAAATCCACCAATACCAACCTCTAATAGCGTGGCAGATCGATCACCGCCCCTTACCGCAGTCCCAAGGATTCCCGCTTCGTCTTTTGGTTCCGGGAATGTATGGATATAAATCCATAAAATGGTTGTATAAGATAGATTTTGCGGACCAAGACGTATTAGGATATTGGGAGCAGCGTGGATATCCCGAAAATGCGTATTTGGGATCGTATAATGGACTGTAATCGAGACAGCGTGCAAAAATGACAAAGGAGAATATTCGTGCCGAAACGACAATTGCCTTTTATGCAGGTGGACGTATTTACGAGTCGTGCGTTAGGGGGAAATCCTCTAGCCGTATTCTATGATGTTCCCAGTTCTCTTGACGTTCACACGATGCAGGGCATTGCACGAGAAATGAATTTATCCGAAATTGTGTTTGTGACCACCAAACCGGATCAAGAAGGTCATTACCGGGTCCGAATTTTCACGCCTTATCAGGAACTGCCTTTTGCAGGTCATCCGACATTAGGGACATACTTTGTGCTAAAAGCCAAAGGGCTGTTGAATGGGCAGGGAATTCAAACCACTCACGCTGGAGATACCTCCTGTTTTCAAGATGATCAAGAGTGGGTATGGATGATTCCGCCAAAGGGCCATGTGCGCAGTCTGCCTGTGAATGCGACCCGGTTGGCCGCCGCCTTAGGGGTAAATGATTTATTTTTGAATGAGATGATGCCCCCAGCCGCATGTGGCACAGGGTTAGATCAGTTGATTGTTTTTGTTAACAATCCCCATATCTTGCCGGAACTGGAGGCGCAATTTCCGCGCATCAAGGCTCTTCAAAAAGATTTAGATGTCCAAGGTCTCTATATCCTAGCCATGGTGGGGGCAGGACATTACCGGGCCAGGTATTTTAGCCACGAAGGTGAAGATCCCGCAACCGGATCGGCCGCGGCAGGCTTTGGTACGTATTTATTGCAAAGTGCAGGAGAAACGGCCATTCGCCGGTATGTGGTCGAACAAGGGCAGGATATGGGGCGTCCCTCGGAAATTCATGTCCGTCTTAACGCCCTCTCCTTGGGTTCCCTTGAAGTGGGCGGTCGCGTGTCGCCGGTGATCGAAGGTCAATTCTTTATTTAAGGTGTGAGCGACTTCAAAATTTGCTTAAGCAATTGTTCGTTTGAAGAAGCTCCTTGGTGTGGGGAATTCTTCTTCTTTGACTTGGGATTGGTCCCACTGGAAGAATCCCCTGAGCAGCCTGGACTGACCTCAGTAGGCGTATGTCCTTTGATGAACACTTCGCGGTAGGATGTACAACAGCCATTGGCCAATAAGCCTGTTCTGACACAGACCGATTTCCAGACGATGCCCGGCGGTTGTTTAAAGGTCAACTTGGGTTGGTTGGATAGCGCCATGCGCATAAAATGTGCCCAAATGGGGCCGGCGCCCAAATCACCGGTCAGACCTAAGGGAGAATCATTGTCATTGCCCACCCACACGGCGGAAGCGAGCTGGGGGGTATAACCGACCAACCAGGCATCACGTTGTTGTGAGGAGGTCCCAGTTTTGGCCGCTGCGGGTCGATTAATAATTGACCGAAGATCGTGCGCAGTCCCTTGGGGATTTAATAAAGGGGCTGTGAACAAATTCGTGACCACATAAGCGACCTGGGGACTTAAGACCCGGGTCAAATGCGGGTGATCTTGAAATATCACTTGCCCATTTTGATTGACGACCTTAAGGACACCAAAAGGTCGCACGCGGCTACCGCCATTAGCCAAGGTACTGACTCCTCGTGCCATTTCATAAGGCGTGACAGAGGAAGATCCGAGTGCTGTGGTCAGGTTGTCCGCTAAAGGACTCTCAATGCCCATTTCATGGGCCATATGAATCATCGCTGGCGGACCCACCGTGTTCATCCATTTGACCGCTACAATATTATCGGAATACGCAATGGCCCGACGTATGGTTAAAGGCCCGTTATAGACATGTCCAAAGTTGTGGGGGACATACCATTTGCCGTGGCCAGCTGGGAAACGGACGGGAGCCGAATCTTTGACCGAAGATGTGGGATATCCGTCGTTAATGACCGTGGTATATAAGAAATATTTCATGGTCGATCCGGGTTGGCGAGCCGCTTTGGTTGCCCGGTCGAGAGAGGTTTTGGCAAAATCATCCCCACCGACTAAGGCCTCAATATAGCCGTTTTGAGGATTCATCGCGATAAGCCCGACTTCTGGTTCTGGCACACCGTTCACATCGGTGGTACTCGGCATATACCAGGCAACGGCGTTTTGCGCGGCTTGTTGCATGTGCCAATCCATAGTGGTGGTAACCCGGTAGCCGCCGTCATAGAGGTGACGTCCAATGTGTGGGGAAAGGCTCATTAACTCATCGGCAATAAATTTGGTAAAGTAAGGAGCCCGGTCACCCAGAGGGGTTGAACGGCACAAGTTTAATGGGGCTTGTTCGGCGATAAGGGCTTGCCTAAGCGTAATATAGTGAAGTTTAGCCATTTGCTGGAGCACGAGATTACGTCTTGCTAGGGCGGCTCCTGGATGAATATAGGGATCATAATAGGTGGGGGCGTTGACCAAACCGGCCAATAAAGCGGCTTCTGGTAACGTCAGCGATTTGACGGAATGACCAAAATAAATCTCCGATGCGGCTTCAACGCCGTAAGCTCCTTCACCGAAATACACGTCATTGAGGTACATAGTGAGAATTTGGCGCTTATCAAACATTGTTGACAGCTTAAGAGTGATCAATAATTCCTTGAATTTCCTCGAGAAGGTGCGTTGGTTACTTAAATATAAATTCTTGGCCAGTTGTTGCGTAATCGTACTTCCGCCTTGAAGAATTTTGCCATTGGTCAGATCAACGATGGCTGCTCGGACAATGCCAACGGGATCAATCGCGGGTTCAATCCAGTAGGTGTCGTCTTCAATGGCCACGAGGGCATTTTGCATGGCTGGAGGAATTTGTTGATAGGGTACTGGCATGCGATTTTTTTGGCCGTAGAGTACGGAGACCAGCTGCCCATGCTGGTCATAGATCATCGTATCGGCAGGAAGCTCGGGGATGGGCAAAGCTAACCAGGCCACTGGTAACACCAAAACCGTGGCGCCGATGACGAGGGCTGGGAGACTCACTAGGGCCGCAGTATTGACGATTTTCTTTTTGACCCGTTGCATGAACTTGGGACGGTGTCTTTGCCGTTCCCGCCTCGATTCCATCATTATCCTCCTAACAGCGTCTTTCTCCAGGAAGGCTATCCCTGGTTAGTATTGCTGGTCGTACAAAAAACATTTGATCCATTAAATGGACGGACAGAAGAAGCAGCTGAGGGGAGTCGCGTAAAAACGCATAAACGTGCATGAAAAGATGCTAAACGGCCACAATGTCATTGTCAGCAGCCTTCCGACGTGAATTTACGGTTTATTTGCGGAATGCGGTCAGAAACATTGTATTCTTGACGGCGTTTGTTATAATTTGCAAGGAAATTTGTCCGCATAAGGAGGCACACTGGTGCTAGACACACCGAAGAAATTTACATTAATTGCAGGGTCGGCCGAAGGACCCAGTCGTTTAAACGCGTTTGACAATGCATTGTTAGCTGCTGGTATTGGGAATGTCAACTTGATCCGTGTCAGTTCGATTCTTCCTCCCAATGCTATTGAAGTGCCCCACTTGGAGATTATCCCGGGGCAATTAATGCCGACAGCCTATGGCACCATTACATCCGAGATCGCGGGTGAGACGATTTCGGCAGCCGTTGCGGTGGGAATCGGCGAACAGGATGAATATGGTGTTATCATGGAATTTTCTGGGCGTTGTGGGCAACAAGAAGCCGAAGAGACCGTCACAGAAATGGTGCGCGCGGCGTTTCGGCAACGGCAAAGGGAACTCAAACGCGTCATAGTGCGGGCGAAAGAACACCAGGTGCAATCCATCGGTTGTGCATTTGCCGCCGTAGCGTTGTGGTACTAAGGGGAACGGAACAATTTGGTTAGACCACCAGTCCTTGACTGGCGTTGGGAAAGGCAGGACGATGACTGATGAATACGTGGTTTACTGAGCTTCAAACCCGTAATGTGAGCCTAGGGCTCCGGATTGAGGATGTGCTATGGCATGAAAAGACCCCATACCAGGAATTAGCGGTATTGCAAACTGAGGCATATGGCCGCATGCTGGTCTTAGATGGGGCGATTCAAACCACCATTGTCGATGAGTTTGTCTATCATGAAATGATTACCCATGTGCCCCTCCTTCTTCATCCCAATCCCAAGAAAGTCGCGGTGGTAGGGGGCGGGGATGGCGGTGCCATCCGGGAGATTTTGAAGCATCCGAGTGTTGAAGAGGCGCATCTCATTGAAATCGATGAGAAAGTCGTCGAAGCCAGCAAGCGATTTTTACCCGAAATTTCTGAAGCACTGGATGATGAGCGGGCCAAAGTACATTTCACCGATGGCATCGCTTGGATGAAAGAAGCCCGGGATTATGATGTCATTATGGTGGATTCGACGGATCCTGTGGGACCGGCTGAGGGACTATTTGTTCCGGAATTCTATCAAAGCATCTATGACGCATTAGGTCCTGATGGGATTATGGTGGCGCAATCGGAATCGCCATTTTTAGAGCCTGACATTATTCAACGGGTTATGGCCGGGGTTTCCAAAGCGTTTCCCGTGGCGCGCCTTTATTTGGCCAGCATTCCCACCTATCCTTCAGGACTCTGGAGCTTTACATTGGGGTCCAAAAAGCCCTTACAAAAACCGAGGCAGGCCACGTTTAAAACGCGTTACTGGACCCCTGAAATTCAGACCAGCTGTTTTCAGTTGCCCCGTTTTGTGGAGGATTTAATTCGGTGACGACGTTATTTAGCAAAACGGACACATTTCTTGGTATGAACAGCGAATGGAACGCGGCTGATTGGATTTACTTTGGTATCCCGATGGACTTTACCGTTTCCTTTCAGCCGGGATCTCGTTTTGGCCCCTCCCGGGTCCGGGAAGCCTCTTATGCCATTGAGACATACTCATTAGCCCAAGATCGGGATTTAGAAACGATCAAGGTACATGATGCCGGGGAAGTCGAACTGCCTTTTGGAAATGTGACAGAAAGCCTGGAACGAATCCATCAAGCTGCCTGGTCGGTGATTTCTGAAGATAAAAGGTTTTTTGCTTTGGGGGGCGAGCATTTAGTCAGTCTTCCCCTCGTTCAAGCCTTGGTCAAGCGGTATCCCGATTTGGTGATTGTGCATTTTGATGCCCATGCCGACCTGCGCCAAGACTATATGGGGGAAACCTTGTCTCATGCCACGGTGATGCGGCGCATCTGCGAATGGATCAAACCAGGTAATCTCTATCAATTCGGCATCCGCTCGGGGACTCGAGATGAAGTACAATTTGCCCGGGAATTTGGACATTTGTACCCGCATGAGGTGTTAGACCCCTTAAAGCATGTCCTGCCTGAGTTGCAGGGCCGCCCGGTCTATGTCACTATAGACATTGACGTGATTGATCCGGCGTTTATGCCCGGAACGGGAACGCCAGAACCCGGCGGGATTTCATCGCGTGAGGCGCTTGAAGCTGTTCGATTGCTCAAAGGTCTTCAAGTTGTGAGCATGGACTTAGTGGAAACGATGCCCGCTTACGATTTGTCCCAGCGCTCGGCTGTGTTGGCCGCCAAATTAGTCCGGGAAGCATTATTGGCAATAGGCTAACAGGGGGGAAGTACTCGTGACATCCCGTTTGGATAACGCGCGCGAGGCGATTACTCGGGCGATTACGGCATGGCTCCAACAAGAAGGATTAGACGCCCTAAAGGACCGGATTGAAGTGGATGTGCCGACTGAGGAGGGGCATGGCGACTTAACATCTAGTATCTGCTTAAGGATTGCGAAAGAGGCCAAGAAAGCCCCTCGTCTGTTGGCACAAGACATGGCGTCAAGTCTGGCGTCTCATCTGCGTGATCTGGTAACGGAAGTGGAAGCAGCCGGACCAGGATTCTTAAACTTTACTCTTTCCACCGCATGGCTGGCTCAGGTGGTCAATGATATTCGCGTGCAAGGCTCCGATTATGGACACAGCGACTGGGGCCAGGGCCAGCGGGTTCTCATTGAATTTGTCTCAGCCAATCCCACAGGACCCTTGGTGATTGTCAGCGGCCGGGCGGCCGCTGTCGGCGACAGCCTGGCCCGAATCTTCAATGCCAATGGATTTCGTGCTGACCGTGAATTTTACGTTAATAATGCCGGTAACCAAATTTTGAAACTGGGGCAGGCCATTTATCTGCGCATTAAAGAGCTTCATGGTGAACCAACCCTATCATGGCCGGAGGGTGTTTATCCAGGAGAATATGTCATTGATGTGGCTAAACAATTTCTTCAGGCCCATCCTGATTTTACGGTGCCAGAACCCAGTGACTCCGTCTATGAGGAACTAGGCCAATTTGGCGCCAATTATTTGCGCCAAGTGCAAGAAAACGTTTTGCGCCATTTCGGTGTGGAATTTGATCACTGGACATATGAAAAGGATTTACGTGATCAAAAAGCGCCTGAAGCCATTGTAGCCCGGTTGGAGAGTCTAGGCTTTGTTAAAGAAGAAGACGGGGCAAAATGGTTTGTTTCTACGCAATTTGGGGATGACAAAGACCGGGTCCTCGTCAAATCCGATGGGAGTTACACGTATTTTGTCCCGGATGCTGCGTATCATGCACAAAAATTTGAGCGGGGCTATGACTGGGTTATTGATTTATTAGGTCCTGACCATCATGGCTATATTGGCCGAATGCGGGCCCTGGTTCAGGCTTTGGGATTTCCTCAAGATCATCTCGAAATTATGATCATTCAACTGGTTCGGCTTGTTCGCGACAATGAAGTGGTGCGCATGTCCAAACGGGGTGGACAATTTGTAACCCTGGAAGATCTTATTGAAGAAGTGGGAGTGGATCCAGCCCGGTATTTCTTTTTGGAGCGCGCTCCGAATACCCCAATGGACTTTGATTTAGGGTTGGCGGAATTGAAGAGCAATGAAAATCCGGTCTACTATATTCAGTATGCTGCAGCCCGGATTCATAGTGTGCTTCGCCAGTGGCGGCAAAGTCATCAAGAACCTTTTACGTGGAATCCGGCCTTATTATCAGCTCCTTTAGAACGCCGCCTATTATTTGTCTTGGCCCGGTTTCCGGATGTCCTGAAACGGGCGGCGATTGACCGAGCACCGCAGTACTTGCCCAAATATTTGACCGAGTTAGCAGGGGCTTTTCATTCTTTTTATCGGCAACACCGCATCTTGGAAGAGGATCCGGCTCTCAGTATGGCCCGGATTGCCTTAAGTGAAGCTACATTAATCGTGATCTCTTCAGGTCTACAGTATTTAGGAATTTCGGTTCCGGAAAGCATGTAAGATCTTTGGCAAAGACCAAAACATGGAATGCCTGGCGTCAAGGTTTGTAGGGCGCCAGGCATTCTTGCATAAATGGTGCGTGATGATGACTATCCCCGCGTTACTCATTAACCCCAAGAAGGGAGTATCTGGGGAGAGAAAAACAAGCCACGGGGGAAGAGGACAACACGTTCGTGGCTTGTTGTGATAAAGAGTTTATGAGGCGTGAGTGGATGACGAGAATTTGTGGAAGTCTTGGTGGTTCCACGCTCCATGCATCGGCATACCCGTATGGGTGACCATCTGGTCGATCCAGGTGCTCAAATGGGCCTCAATCTTGGTGGCTTGAGTCTGGGTCATTTTGCCAGCCGATACAGCCTGATTAATCCGGGCTTTGGCATCGGCTAGCAGGGTATTTTCTAGTGCCGTAGCCGAAGATCCATGATCCTGGGCAATGGTGGCCAAGCTATCTCCCGCTTTGAGATCCGCTTTCAGCGTGCTCGGTGAGATGTTCAGGTCTTTAGCCACGGTGGGAAGAACATGTCCCATCAGGCCGAAATGGTGCCTCTTATGGCTCCACGGGCCATGCATAAAGCCTGGGTGGGTGACGATCTGGTCGATCCAGGTGCTCAAATGGGTCTCGATCCGGCTGGCTTGAGTCTGGCTCATTTTGCCAGCCGATACGGCCTGATTAATCCGGGCTTTGGCATCGGCAAGCAGGATATTTTCTAGTGCCGTAGCCGAAGACCCATGATCCTGGGCAATAGTGGCCAAGCTATCCCCCGCTTTGAGATCCGCTTTCAGCGTACTCGGTGAGATGTTCAGGTCTTTAGCCACGGTGGGAAGAACGTGTCCCATCAGGCCGAAATGGTGCCGCTTATGGCTCCATGGCCCATGCATAAAGCCTGGGTGGGTAACCATGCGGTCAATGCGGGTACTCAAATGGGCGTCAATCTTGGTGGCTTGAGTCTGGGTCAGTTTGCCAGCGGACACAGCCTGATTAATCCGGGCTTTGGCATCGGCTAGCAGGGTATTTTCTAGTGCCGTAGTCGAAGACCCATGATCCTGGGCAATAGTGGCCAAGCTATCCCCCGCTTTGAGATCCGCTTTCAGCATACTCGGTGAGATGTTGAGCGCCTTGGCCGCGTCGACCATCATGAAGCGGCCAGCGAAACCGTGTTTCCCGTGATGCCAACTGTGCCTCTGACTATTTGACGCGGGAGCCTTAGCATTAGCAGACAGCTCTATATTTTGAAGCGTTGATCCTGCAGGCGTTTCCCCATGAAGAACACCCGTGAGTGAAGCGCCTCCCGCGACTAAAAGGCCAGCGGCCAGAATTGTGATGGATTTCATCATACGGTGTCACACTCCTCAGCAACTTGTGGGGCTTGGTTTAACGCCCCTATATAGTAAACCCAAGAGTTGTTTCCAAGTTGTTGCTAGTGCCTGAAGAGTTGCTGAAAAAAGTTCATAAAGTGAACTATTTTTGCCTTCAATTTGCTGGTGATGACTCAGGGAGGAGATTTCGGGGCTGCCCAAGACATGTTAAGAGTAAAGAAAGATAGTTGAGAGTGGTGACTTTATCCCGCCTCAATCTATAGAGAAAAACATGGGAATTATTGTGTTGTGGATGCCTTTGTGAATGGTCTTGATTGATGCACCATGAGAAGACTAAAGGAATATGGCATAATACGAAGAGAAAACGTTAAGAACAGGTAAAACCCGATAAGGAACTAGAAGAAGGAGACGAAGGAGGCATATATTGGCCGAACCCGATATTTTAGACGAGCTTGTCATTGAAGTCGAACGGTTCATCCGCACAGGCTGGCGATGGCGTGCTCAGGCATCTTTTTCCTCTCTTAATGGCGCTGAGGTGCGCGTGTTGATGATTGTATCCCGCCATGGTCAGATGAGTGCTTCCGATTTAGCCGATAAGATGGGAGTGGGGCGGCCTGCGACCTCGTCCGTCATTCGGCGGCTGCGCAATCAAGGATATCTTCAGCAACAACAAGATACAGATGATCACCGCCGTCATTTACTGTCCTTAACCCCGAAAGGCGAACAGATGGTGGAAGAATTGCGGGGCATCCGCCGCAAGATTTGGCATGATCATCTCCAAGCGCTGTCCGTCGATGAACAGCGCTTATTACTGCAATTGATTAAAAAGATTTCTGAATCAGCTTTGGCATCCAAGGCATAGTCTCATACATGTCCCGTCATGGTCCTTAATGTGGTGGAGGAGTTGTGCGTGTTACCCGCATTCATTTCGTCCGGTACGTTTGGGTTATTGGTTGCCGTTCTCCTTCTTTTGGCCTCATCATCTTGGCATTTCGCCCCAAATAACTAGATGAACCCCTTGATGTGTCATTAATATACGGGTGGTTCATCATTACAGCATTGATTCAAGGCCTTTTATGGAGGGGAATCCCATGGCAGTGATCATCAACGGTCCGGATGTCCCGGGACAAGACCAGATTCTGACCGAGGACACGTTAAGCTTCTTAAGTGAACTGCATGCCCAATTTGAAAAGCGCCGCCGCATGGTGCTCCAGCGCCGCCAATCCATTCAAGACGACCTTCTTAAGGGTGGAAGGCCAGATTTTCGCAAGGACACCGAAGCCATTCGTCAAAGAGATTGGGAAGTCGGAAATATTCCTGATGATCTCTTAGATCGGCGCGTGGAAATCACGGGCCCAACAGATGCCAAAATGATTATCAATGCCCTAAACTCGGGGGCTAAAGTGTTTATGGCCGACTTTGAGGACGCCAATAGTCCCTGGTGGCAGAATATGATTCAAGGTCAAATCAACCTGACCCGGGCGATAGCACGCACACTGACTTATACCTCGCCCAAGGGCGATCACTATCAATTAAAAGACCATCTGGCAACCTTGATAGTGAGACCCCGGGGTTGGCATTTGGACGAAGCCCATGTTCTTGTAGATGGTGAGCGAATGTCCGCATCGCTTTTTGATTTTGGCGTCTACGTCTTTCACAATGGACACCATCTCGTTGAACAGGGAAGTGGCCCTTATTTTTACCTGCCGAAGTTAGAAAATATGGAAGAAGCACAATTGTGGAATGATGTTTTTGATTGGACCGAGAAGAGGTTACGCTTGGCCCCAGGAACGATTAAAGCGACGGTGCTCATTGAAACCATCTTAGCGGCTTTTGAGATGGAGGAAATTTTGTGGGCGCTTAAAGATCATATCGTGGGTTTAAATGCGGGCCGATGGGATTATCTGTTCAGCATTATTAAGAAATTTCGCCACCGGGGTGATGTGTTAGCAGCCGATCGTCAATCAATTACGATGACGGTCCCCTTTATGCGGGCCTATACCGAACTTTTGGTGCGGACTTGCCATCGCCGGGGGGCTTATGCGATTGGAGGAATGGCCGCTTTTATTCCCAGTCGGCGCCATCCGGAAATTAACCAGGTGGCTTTAGCTAAGGTGCGCGAGGACAAGGAGCGTGAAGCCCGTGACGGATATGACGGCACGTGGGTGGCGCATCCTGATTTAGTGCCGGTCGCGATGGATGTCTTCAACCAAGCCCTTGGGGAGGGCAAAAGTCAAAGGCACCGGTTGCGGGATGATGTGCATGTGAGTGTCTATGACTTGTTGGACTTTAGGGTACCTGGGGACCAGAGAACCGAAGAAGGCTTGGTTAATAATGTGGCGGTTGGCATCCAGTACCTGGCGTCATGGTTTGCTGGTAATGGGGCCGTGGGACTCTATAACCTCATGGAGGATGCTGCCACCGCGGAAATTTCTCGCGCGCAGGTATGGCAGTGGGTGTTACACGGGGCATCTTTAGATCATCACAGTCCCTTGACCCACGAGGCGGTCGATCGGGTGATCCAACAGGGTGTTCAGCAATGGGGAGAGCAGTGGGAATATCTGCCGCAAGCGGTGGAACTCTTCCGGGAGGTCGCCTTGTCGCCCCAGTGGGTGGACTTTTTGACACTACCCGCTTATGAAAAGTTATTGAAAACCGGACGTTAAAGGAGGGGAAACCCTCTTTTACCAGCTTCAAAAAAGAAAGAACATTCAGTCAACTATTGCTCGATCGTTTTATTCCTAGCGCATGAACTACGCCGATGATAAGAGGAGGCACAATGGTGTTTCATCAAATCTTAAATCCCGCACATCATGTCGCTTTGACCGCTATTTTAGCCCTCATTCCGTTTGCGGTGCTGCTGGCCTTATTGGCGGGTTTTCGCATTACGGCCTGGTTGTCGGTGATCGTGGGATCCATCGTCACCCTCGCCATGGCGATTGGGGTCTGGAAAATGCCCCTAGGCACAGGACTTCATGCCTATTTTTTAGGCAGCCTGACGGGCTTTTGGGATATTGATTGGATTACCTTGTGGGGCGTGGTGATTTTCAACACGCTGACCTTAACGGGAATATTTGACACGTTTAAAACCTGGTTAATTAGTCAAGCGACGGCCGATATTCGCGTGCAAACCATTTTGTTAGCGTGGTCACTGGGAGCACTGCTTGAGGGATTGGTCGGCTTTGGCTATCCCTGGGCCGTCATGGCGCCGATCTTGATTGGGTTTGGCATTGTCGAATTAGATGCCATCCGCGTGGCCGCCATTGCGAATAATGCCCCGGTGTCCTATGGCGCATTAGGCGTACCGATCATTGCGCTGGCGGCAGTCACCGGGCTGCCGTTATTAAGCTTGTCGGCTTCTGTTGGGAAAATTGTGGCCCTATTGGCCTTATTGCCGCCGTGGCTCCTCATTTATTTAGTCACCGGGAAAAAAGGCTTACGGGATGGCTGGCCTCTGGCTGTGGTGGGATCGCTATCCTATATTTTGGGACAATTTCCCGTATCGCAGTGGGTGGGACCCTATTTGCCAGATGTTACGGGATCGCTGGTTTCCTTTGGCGCGTTGTTGCTGTTCTTGCGGGTGTGGCGTCCGCGTCACATTTTAGGGTATGGCGGCGTCGAACTGGATGAAGTGGCGGCAGCGGGTCCAGATTTGCCCCGGCTCAGTGCCAAAGAGGTATGGCGCGCTTGGATGCCTTTCATTGTCTTGATTGTTGTGGTGGTGTTATGGACAGGGCCGTGGTCTCCCTTGCCGAAAATTAGCTGGCTCCTCTTGAAAGTGACCGGGATTTCTTCCATTTCTCACAAGGTCATGGACGTCGAGTTTAGCTTTACCCCTTTTGTTGGCGGTACATCGATTTTGGCGTCGTGGCTCGTGATCTTGCTCTTTGTCCGACCTCAGGCAGCCATTTTGAAACAAATCTTTCAAAAAACGCTCTATCAAATGTGGGGAGCCATTGTCGTGGGCATTTTCATTTTCGGCTTAGCAGATGTTTTTAATTTTTCGGGGATGGCGGCCTCTTTAGCGTATGCCTTTAGCCGAATTGGACCGGCCTTTATCTTGTTAGCTCCCATTTTGGGATGGATTGGGGTAGCCCTGTCAGGGAGTAATACCTCAACGAATGCCATGTTTGGCGTGATGCAAACGTTAGTGGGCAAACTCTTGGGATTTCCCATCTTGCTGCTTCCCTCCTTGAACTCTGTTGGAGCGGAAGTCGGCAAGCCGATAGCGCCTCAAACGGCGAGTGTCGGGGTCTCAACCAGTCAATATGTTCGGAGTGAAGGGGCGGTGATTCGCCACAATTTGGGCTGGACGTTAGTGGTCTTAGCCTGGCTGATTGTGGTGGGACTCTTGTATTACTTCTTGGCACCCGGATTAATGCGGTTGTAATTCACAAATTCACGAACTATTGGCTAGACAAACGGGCCTTAAGTTATGTTTTAAGGCCCGTTTTGCATGTTAGTGGCGGTGGTGGTGCAAATCGGCCACAGATGATGCGTGATCCTCTTTACCGGCTGTTAAAGACTCCTCGAGCCGTTCGGTTAAGTCCCTGGTCCGGTAGCCACTTTGGACTCCCCAGTAATAAAAGGCGAGAGAGAAAAGGGCGACGACCACCAAATCCCAAGGATAGGGGATAATGCCTTTCCCATGGTTGGCGGGTGAACCAAAAATGCCTGATCCGATATAGGACATGACGAGCATAAATAACAAGAAGACAATAAGCCAAGCGGCCGATTTGACGGATTGTTTATCCGGGCGGGCAATTTCTTGGGGAGCGGTGAAGCCCGCTAACAGGTAGAGAATCAGGCCCGCTAAAATTATGCCTAATAAGGGTGCATTGGTATTCCAACCCGTCCAATAAATGATTAATGATCCCCCGATAAAGGCTAACGGGGCAATGAGCCCTAATCCGCCAAGACGCACCGGGCGGGCATGATGGATGGCCGTGCGGCGAAATACGGCCGCTGAAACCGGACCCGTAATATATGTTAAGACGGCGGCTGATGATGCGACCGCGACCAATGCCTGCCAGGCGGGAAAGGGAGCGAGAAAAATAATCCCGACAATAAGTCCAGCCGTTAAGGCCGAAACGGGCACCCCCGTTAAGGGATCTACTTTGCGAAAAATCTTTGGAACATGACGATTTTGGGCCAAAGCGTACAGTACTCGAGGAGTCGTTGCCATATACACATTGCCTGTTCCTAAGGGAGAGATGATGGCGTCGGCAAAAATTAATACGCCAAACCAGGCCAAATTTAAGGTAACGGCCAACTGGGCAAAAGGAGCACTATAGGACAGGCTTTGCCAACCATGAGCGAGGACGGACGACGGGACTGCGCCGATAAATACCACTTGTAACAGGGTATATAAAGCAATGCCGATAATTAGCGACAAGATAACCGCTAAAGGTACATCACGTCCCGGATTTTTGGCTTCTCCGCTCAGATCGACGGCCTGGCGAAATCCGAGATACGAAAAGACCACCCCGGCCGTGGAGACGACTTTCATCATGCCAGCACTGCCGCCGGGCATAAATCCATCAACATGGAAGTTCCGGGCGTGGAAGCCAAAAATAAAGAAGAGCACAATCGTTAACGACGGCATGAAGAACTTTAGTAAAGTCAAGGGCGTGTTAACCCGAGCAAAGGTGCGGACGCCAAAATAGTTAATCGTGTAAAACACAATCATAAGGCCTGCGGCGGTCATGAGTCCCAATAACGAAATGGTTCCGTGAGCGCCTTTAAACGCGGGAATGTAACTTTGGGCATAGGTCACAACCGCTTCAGATTCCACAGCAGGTAATGCCGAATAGGCGACGAAGGCGGCCCAGCCAATGATGAAACTGGCCAAAGGTCCGTGGGAATATTGGGGGTAGCGGGCTATAGCTCCCGCCTCCGGTAAAAAGCTACCCAATTCCGCATAGACCAACCCTAACAACATGACCACAATGCCGGCAATAAGCCAGCTTAACACGGCAGAAGGTCCCGCCCCCTCTGCCGCACTTTGCGATGCTAACAGCCATCCGGAGCCGATAATGGCACCTAAAGAAGCCATGGTTAAATCAAGTAATGATAATTCCTTTTTTAAATGCGTTTGCAGTGTCATCACTCCTATATCAAGTCGTCATCATCATTTGGGCAGCATCAAGGGACACGAGATCTTTAGGGATAACGTGTCCAATTTTTTATCTTAGTACGCAGTCATATGCCGTGCCTATCCGCGAATCCGACTAATTTTTACTGTTTTTTTAATTGCTCTTTTCATACAGATTGGACTTGGCTCATTCTTCCCATTCATGGGGATTCTTGTCTCAGAAATGAGTTGGCGAATCCTTTTCTGCATGCTGTCTCAGTACCTCTTCCGGTTTTTGGGTTTTCGTCTGTTTTGGGAACGTGCTATCATGACCATGGTAAGCATGCCTGTCGGGAGATTAGGAAAGCTATTGAAACTACTGGTAAAGATGAAAGGAGGATGCGGTGTTTGTCCCCGTTTTGCGTGATGAGGATGTTCCACCGTGACTGACAAAAGATGAAAAAAATGACGATAATCAGTGCCAGTGCTGCAGTATTCGGGATTGTTGTCATTGGGGCGATCTGGATTGGCACACAAAGTGGCAGTTGGAAAGTGGTGCATGATCAAGGGCAAAGTTTAACCATTCCTGCAACGTGGCATCCAACAGATAATGGACAAGCGTATTTGGAACAAGGGCGTCCGGCAGATGGCTTGTGGTTCTTAAAGGCTTTTTCGTCACAAGAGCTTCCGTCGACCGCCAAAAAGTTACCGAAGGTTGGCCCTAACATTCATGAATGGCAAATCAAAGGAGCGAATCATTTTACCTATTATGCGGTCTGGACGGGACACGATCAAACGCAAGCCATTAAAATCCATGTGCCAAAATCCCAACAAAATCTGGCGCAAGCTGTTTTAGGGAGCTGGCAACCGGGTTAGAGGCAGCAGGATGAAGGAATTATAGAATTTTTACGGGACGAAGAATTGTAAAAAGGGCCGAGGATCGGGATGAAATCGGCTTACAGGCTCTTGAGGTGGCTTGGGTCTGGCAGTGTCAAAGATACCTTGCCGAAATGATACCCAGATCTGCGCTTCCTCCTTACTCGCACAAGATTGGATAGGGCGAGAGCTTAAAGAGGCTTTGGCTTTTAGTAAGGCCTCAGATTCATTGCGCAAAATTTTCAATATCACCGGATGCGTGGGCTTAAATCCTGTCCAGGCGATGAATTGTGAAGGTAAGGCATTGTTACGGGAGTGATTGCAGGAGCGGCATGCAATCACACAATTATCCAAGGTGGTTCGACCACCCCAGGAAATCGGGAGAACATGCTCCAAAGTGGATCCGGGACCGTGACACCATGCACAGGTAAAGCCATCACGTTGGCGAACCAACCTATAAATTTTCCGGTAAGCGAGAGGACGGTAATTGAGATGGAGAACACCGTCAATGAAGCGCGCTAAACCATCACGAAGATTTTGCTCCGCTTTTGCCCAACTGCACGGTGATAACATCTGTCCCCGCAAATCGACGACCGGAACTTTATCTAGGACCGGCTCCTCCATTTGGAATCCTCCTTACAGAATTATTATACCGCAACTTTTTGAGGGCTAAAAATAGAGGAGTCTTCGAACAGGAAAGAATGATGCCTTCGCTCTAGTCATTTAGAACGATAAGCATGTCGGATATGGATAGTTGGATGATGGACATCTGATTGATTATGAAAGAGCGATATCATGACTTTGGCATCTGCAAGAATATCCACACCACTGTGGACAAATGTTGATAAGTCTGTGGAAAAATATGTTCGTGATGCGAAGAGAGTATTATCCTTGCCGTCTGATTACAGTGAGCTTATTTTGACTCACAGGACTTAACGCATCGAAAAATAATTTTTTAGCGCGCTGACCTGAGAGTTCTGCCCATTCCACGGCCGAGACTAAGGGTTTGAGAGACTCAAGTTTTTGCCATTCCTCCAAAAAATGACTTTCTGCGCCGCCGCTGCCAAAAATGAGGCGGTTGGGGCCTAAAAGGCTAATGGTCCGTTGTAATAATTCGACCGAGAGCAAAGAGGTTTCTAAATAAACCTGGGGATAACGTGTGGCTAACATGATGACTTCGTCCCAAAAAGGCGGCATGGTTCCG
This sequence comes from Sulfobacillus thermosulfidooxidans DSM 9293, assembly GCF_900176145.1. Lineage (NCBI taxonomy): Bacteria > Bacillati > Bacillota > Clostridia > Eubacteriales > Clostridiales Family XVII. Incertae Sedis > Sulfobacillus > Sulfobacillus thermosulfidooxidans. The sequence goes on from NZ_FWWY01000001.1 coordinate 1,515,463, forward strand.
GCATGCACCATGATGACGGGAACATCGGGAATTTTTTGTAGAAACTCATCCCAAAAAATTGGCGATTCCCACCGAAGCGGCATGGGACCAGGTCCGGTATGGATAACCACGGGCCGTTTAAATCGGGAAATAACCGGGGTCAAAGCCAATACTTCCGGATCATAGGGCAGGTGATGATGAAGTGCTGGATAAAGGTAGGTTCCAGCGGCTCCCTGTTCGAGAAGGGACTCGAGATCATGACTCTGATTTGGAATGCCCGGAGCTAAAGCGAGCCAACGAGGGTTATCTTGAGCGACGTGCAACAATTGCTGGCCAATAAGGCGCGGTTCATGCGTGAGTAAAGCTCCCCAGTCTAGTAAAAGTTTCTTTTCGGCCTCTGGCTCAATGGCGCGCCTGGCATGGCAGGCGAGGCCTGGGGGTGCGGGAGTTAAGGGAATATAATAGGAGACATCCGTCACGCCTAACTGAATTAAGGGGGCCTGGGGGTCTTCGGTTAATAACAGGGTGGGTTCTTCCCCTGCCATGCTGAGTAATCGCCCTTTATGCGAAATCACCGCGCCACCAATATAATTTTGTCCAGCAAAGCGGCCCAATAATGGGGAGACGACGACCGTGCCTTGAATGTCCAAACTGTGACTGACCGCTAATTCTTGTAACTGGTTACGCTCGGCCACATTGCGAGGACTTGTGGCCATCACCACCATATCGGGCTGATAACTGCGCGCATTGTCCCATAAGTCGCCATCTAAGGCGTCTAAACCTAGTAAAATCACAAGTCGGCCAAAACGAGTATGAATGACAGAAATACCCGAACCGGGCTCAAACCAGGGGCGTTCTGTCGGCTGAAAGATGATTTTGGCTTGTGTGCCCACAATCGTTCCATCTTGTTCGATGACGAGCCCTTTTTGTTGCTTTTTAATGGATTCATTATCTAAAACCCTCAAGCTGCCCGTGATGATCATGAGGCCGAGTTCGCGAGCCATGATGCTTAAACTGTCAGTAAACCGGTTCGGAATGACTTCGACAGGATTTAATCCGAGAAACCATTCCGGAAACACAACAATCTCTGCTCCCCGGCTTGCAGCCTGGCGAATGCATTCAACGGCCCGTGTCAGCGCTTTGTCCAACTCCCGCATATAGGCGATTTGGCAAATGGCGATGCGTGGAATAGACATGGATATTCCCCCTTGTGCGTAGGAATATCATACCTTAAAAGACAAAATTTGGCAATTCAATCCTGCCAACGAAAATGCACAATATCTTCGGAAGAGGGTTCAGGGGATACAAAAGAACTTTGTGCCAGGATTTGTGCCTGCCCTTGTCTAAAGCCATAAATGGCACTCGGACCATCAAAATGGATATCTAAAGCATGAAAGAGCATTTGGGGATTGATGATGATAGAAATATTCTCGAAGCTTTCAAGCAAGCTAAAAGCCCCTTCCGTCGTCCATTGCTGTTGGCGCGTAATCTCAGGATTAAACGGCCACGGTTTAGTCCACCACCAGGGATTGGCTGACGGTTGGGCAATAATGCGCACGCCTTCTTGATCCATTAATGGCAGTAGCGGGGTAAACCCAGGTTCTCGCTTGGTGTGGGGAATACGGAAGCCGTCATAACAAATGGCGGTTGCACAGGGAATTCCCTCTATCCAAACGGGTTTAAGAGCCTCAGCTAAGGGACCTGGGGAAAGGTCTAACACATCTTCTTGGGTGGGCACTAAATTCACCTTACGGGTGATATGAATCACCTCACCGGAAGGATTGAGCATGATGCTCATATTAAATATGTTTTTGTTTAAAGGACGAAAAGCCGCTGATTGGTAGCCAAAGGCATTGATGGGCAACAGCGCGCTGCCCGCAACAATATAGGCATGATATTGGCGCGCCAGCTGGCTCATGGTGGTCTGCCAAATCCGCCAAACCTTGGGCGCGTTAAAGAGAAAAAATGCCTGGCGTAATGACAAGGTTCGGTACTGGATCATATAACGCGCCAAAGACGGCCACAGCCTTTGGCCTATGCGGCTAAAGGCTTCAGACATGGTCCTTGTTCCTTCAATGAGATCCAAGTTGTCCGCAAGCACCAAAAAAGTGGCTAAGTCTTCAGGGAAGACCACCAGTGCGGGAATATCAGCCTGCCTATAAGGGGAGACCTTCTGCAATAAAAGATCCATTTTGTGGTAAAATGCAGTTGCGTTAGCATAATCGCTGAGATCCATATAGGGTTGCACAGCAAACAGATCCAAAACCGGCATAACGATCTCCTTAACGTTCACGGTTTTCAACACTCAAACGGGTGATGGACTCAAAGACCATGGACCCATCAGCCCATAGTCACAGGCGCATGATGGATTACCTGTCATTATCATCAAAGGATGTGATACGTCAAGAGACTCATCTCGTATCATCTCATCACCAAATCACCGGTCCCAAATTACACAAAGGAAGATGGGATAATCGTGAGTTCACAACAGCAGGTGGTTGAATCATTTTGGCGGCTCTGTCGCCGCTTTGGCATTCCGATTAATTTTGTCACATGGGGTGAATGGACATACGGTGAAAATCAAACACTGGGTTACGTCTACCGAGAACAAACCGATGTGGGACTGATCAGTTTGGGCTTTAAAGAACCGGTGAGAATGTCGTGGGTAAAGTTGATGGCCGCGTTTCTAGCGCACATGGTGCATGATCAGCAAGATGATCTGATTGTCGCCGCTACGGTCCATGAAATTCGCAATCCCCTTACGGTTTTGTCAGGATATCAAGAGTTATTATCCCAAAAGCATCCTGATCCCCTGTGGGAAAAAATGGACGAACTGATGATGCGTATCGCTGAGCGTCTAGATGATATGTTAAGCGGGTATTCAAGCACCCGTCGCCTGGAAGGATTTGACTTAACGGCATTGTGTCATGATGTGGGAGAAGATTACAAAGTCTTTCTCACCCGGAGAGAAATCTCGCTTAATATCCATGGGGAACCCTGTGAAATTCATGGGGACCGGAAACAACTTCGTCAGGTCATCCGGAATCTTCTTCATAACGCCGCTGACGCCGTTTTGCCTGGGGGCCATATTGATATCACGGTTAATGCGCAAGATGAACACGTAATTTTACGCGTAAGCGATAATGGGATGGGAATTCATGAGACAATCCGTCCCTTTTTATTTCGACCGTATTATACGTCAAAAATCGACGGTCATGGACTCGGATTAGTCATTTGCCAGCGGATTGTTGAGCAACATCATGGTACTATTGATATTGTCGATTTATCGCCGGGTACGGCGTTTGTGGTGTCATTACCCAAAATGCAAAAGTAACAGCGGGTAACGGTCTGTGACTTCATCAGTAGGGATATTCCCTATGAGAAGCTCTCCTGAGTGTCGAGATTTGAAGGAGGATGTTATGAAATGCTCCCCTTCGAAGGCATCGTTGGGCGACGACGCCTTCGATTTTATTGCCCGTCTACAACAGTTTCTCGTAACACAAGTCGATCATGTCCATCTAAAAGACCAAACCGCCCAGTGGATATTAAACGAAGTGTTCCACATCTATCCCGTGGCCGGGTTGTCGTTATGGCTCAATAATGATGAGACAAAGTCGTGGAATTTGGCTGCTTCCGTGGGCCTTGATGGGGCTCTCCATAAACAGCTTTTTCAAGCTCCTGAAGCTTACGAGCATTTAAATCAGGTGCGGACGACGGGCCAACCGGTTATTTTGGATCATTTATGCGAGCATTCCTATGCGCCATTTCGTCAGTGGTCTCAAGAAACAGGGATTAAGAGGACGGCGAGTTTTCCCTTATTTGGCGTCCCCACCTGTTTATTAGGCGTATTGACGGTCATGTGGATCGATCCGCCACCCATGGACCAGGTGATTCTCGAACGATGGGAAAATGTGGCCAGAACCTTGGCTTTGGCCTGGCAATGGACGGAATTATGGCAGAGCCATTCGTTGCGGCAAGTGGTCGCACGAACGGTTACGTCAATGACCCAGTCTGCCTATGCTTATGTTTATGAGGACCGTCTCGAAGTTTGTAACCGGCAATTTTTAGAACTCTTTCACCTCGAACCGCCGCTTAGAGACCGATCTGTTAAAAAAATGGTTCAGCAGATGCAGAAAATTTTTCTGGATGAAGACAAGGTCGAGCAGGTCATGGAGCAGCTTAACAATTCCCAACATAACGATTTCGACGCGATCTTTGAATTAAAAGGGGTACCGACACGGTACTTGCGGTGGATGTCAAGACCGGTACACTTAAGGGGCGTCTATCAAGGCCGTATTTGCGTCTTTAATGACGTGACCTCGCAAGTCTTATCCGAGCAATACCACGAATCCTTTTTGTCGCTTGTGGCCCACGAATTTCGCACTCCGGTGACGATTATTCAGGGATTGGCGGAGTTGATGGAGTCAACTCCGCTGCCCGACAATTTGGAGTCATGGAACAAACATATTCATTTGATTTGGCGTGAGGCGCTCCGTTTGTCCCGTCTCATCCGGGAAATTTGGGGAGCGAGTGAGGCAACCAAGAGAGGCTGGGACCATTTCTCGGAATCGCTGGATTTCATTAAAGTGGTGGAATCAGAAATGGCAACAGCCAAAAAATTGTGGCCTGACTGCCATTGGGATTATGTCGGGCCAGAGAGTCTACCGGTACGAATGAACTATGAAATCTTAATGACTATTTTACAAGCGCTTATCGGCAATGCAGGACGGTTTTCGCCACCATTTTCTCAGGTGACGGTGGAAGTCGAGAACGATGATCAGTGGGTCACCTTACGCGTCATGGACAGAGGACCCGGGGTTGATGCGGCCATCGCTGAAGAATTATTTACCCGGGTGCCCGATCCTGCCCACCGTTCAGGTTCGGGAGGAATGGGGCTCGGACTTTACGTGACGGCGACATTTGTGAAAATGATGGGAGGAGATATTCACTATCATCCGCGGTGTGGGGGTGGTTCGATTTTTACGGTGACACTTCCCCGCGAAGCCCCCGCGATAAGGCGTCTAGCACCGTAATCCGCAACTTATCTAATTTGAACGGTTTGGCTAAAGTGCCCACGATTAACGCTTGCTGATGCGCAATGTGTTCAAGTTCGGAGGAGGCTGAGACCAAAAGGACTGCGGTTGGCCACAGCGACTCGGCTTGTTGCAACCATTCGCCTCCGTCCATGTCCGGCAGCCGGTAGTCTAATAAGACTAAATCCGGATGATATTGCGTCAACAGTTCCAAACCTTGCGATCCGCTTGATGCTTCGAGGATGGTTAAAGGCTCAGGACCGGGATTTTGACTGAGGATGGTTTTGGCAATGTAGCGTATCCCGGATTCATCATCGATAATAAGAATAGTTGCCATGCGGTAGACCTTTCATGAGAAATTTGTGCCCATTCATTATCGCCAGAGTCAAGAGGGATTGCAAGACTTCGCAGATGCGATTTCCCCAAGTGTTATATAATGCCTGTAGAAATAACGGGTGAGATTGGTGGACTTTTAAGTGAGGCGTTTCGAAAACGGTATGCTATAGCGGGTTATTTACCGGCATCATCTTTATCAACGGGCATCTAAATAATGGGAATGCTATGCTTGGGATGTTGATGGTGTGCCGTGTGAAAAGTTTAGCAATGAAGTACCAATGAAGAATAAAACGATTACGGAGAAGAGGGGAAACTTTGTCAGCCACGAATATTCTGCGCCATGCTTGGCGACACCTCTTACACAAACCGGGCAATTTGGTGTTGGCTTTTTGGTACCTGTTTATCCTGTTCTTTTTTCAGTTATTTGCTATGCGTGGACTGGGCAGTGGCTTTCAGCACTGGCTAAAAGCCCTTAACCCAAGCAAAATGAGCATGACGAATTTGCCGCCGTTACCTCATGGGGTGGCGTTGAAACTAGCATTAACCTATCTGACGATGATCTTAATTGTTTTCCCGTTTGTGATTGGGGCGCTTTATGGCGGGGTGGCCGATAGTCTTAAGACCGCGAATAACCAGGTGGGACTGTTTGCCTTTTTCCGTTATGGGGCCCGGCTATTTTGGGAAAGCATTGGTCTTTTTGTGGGCATTGTGCTAGGAACCACGATTATGCTGGTGGCGGGCATTGCCATTAATCTCCTGTTTACCCTCTTAGGTGGACATTCCTCCGTTCTTAGTGTGATTACGAGTGTTGTGGCCGCCATCATAACCTTAACGATTATGTTTTTGTGGTTTGCCGTCGTATTATTTTGGCTCGGTGCGGTCTATTTTGGGGGACAGCGGATTTGGGTAAGTTTTACAGAGGCTTTAGGGTGGGTATGGCACCACAAAGCCGAAAGTTTACGTCTTTTGCTATTAACGGCGGTCATTGTTTTGGTGGCGACCATATTCTTCTCGTTGTTTAGTTTAGTTCCGATTATTGGTCAATTTTTTGCGATTATGCTCTATGCAGGAGTTCTCACGCTTATCGCGATTGAAGCAAACATCTTTTACCGGGAAGCCACCCGGCACGATATTCCGCCCGTTTATCGAATCTAAAATGTTTAAAGATCACTCGATGACATGGTAAAAGGCGCCCCCGAGGATAGGCGTTTTCCTTTGCGAAGGGGCGTCTTTTTTGATGGGCGCATCGTTTTTGGATGAAATGATCGACGTTGCATGCGGGTTTTAGGGGGACACATTTTCATGAATGTATCATAAAAACGTGTTATGTTAGTGGCAAGGCACATTTATGGCACACAAAATGGTTAGGAGATAGGGACAATGCCTTATTCACTATTAAATTACATTAACCCCGTGACGATTCATACGTTCTATGTGAGTCTATTTCAAGCGACGGGTGTTATTTTGTTGATGGTACTCGTGGGCGTAGGCATAAGGCATATGGTTCGTAAAAACCCCGATCATCCCGGAACTACAGAAGATCATCGGGCACTGAAGGAATCGCCACAATATCCCCGGGGCTACAATATTTTGTGGTGGGGACTGGGGATTTTATGGCTGATTGACGGCTTGTTACAAGCTCAACCGCCGATGGCGACCAGCATGTTTGTGGACATGGACGTGGCCACCAATGTCACGGGACAACCCCATTGGCTTTTAGTCTTGCTAGGGGCAGGAATTCAAGCCTGGACAGATCATCAAATTGCCTCGGCAGTTTTTGCCGTGTTAATCCAGATGTTCATTGGGGTCGGCATTTTATTGGGATATCGCCGTCCCCTTGGACGTATTGCGCTGTATGTCTCATTGTTGTGGAGTATTCCGGTCTGGATTTATGGTGAGGGACTCGGCAATTTATTTGCATCGGGCGCCTCGTGGTTAACGGGAACGCCAGGTGCCGTCATTTTTTATATTACCGGCGCCATTTGGTTATTACTGCCCCCAAAATACTGGACATCAGGAAAAATTGCGGAGTGGACCCGCTATCTGATGGCCGGCATTTGGCTCTTATTGGCGATATTTCAAGCACTTCCCGCCTCAGGTTATTGGTCTTCGCAAGGTCTCTATAACGTCTTCCGCTATAATACGCTGATGCCCCAGCCCGCCATATTCCTTGATCCCATTACCTGGGCCATGCACGAGTCGTCTCTCTATCCCGTGCTCTTTAATAGCATTATTGTGGCCGTTATGGCCTATTTGGGTGTAATGATGCTGATCAAACGCACGGGTAAACTGTTTTGGGCGGTGACGATCCTGTGGATCTTTGTGAGCTGGTGGTTAGGTCAGGATTTTGGCATTGTGGGGGGCGTCGGAACGGATCCTCAAGCCGCCCCTTTAGCGCTCTTGATAATGCTTGGCGGCTGGTGGTATGCGAGAAAGGTTGAGAGCAACCGGCCCAAACCCGTTGAGCCGTTGGTGGCGCGTTCTATGGTTAAGAAACTGGGATGGATTTCTACGAGCGTTCTCACGGCCCTGTTTTTGCTCTTCGGCTTTGCCATTCCTCAGGTGGTGGTCGCGCAAGGAGACAAACCAGCTCCCACGCCTCATTATCACCCAGCGGCTCCTCCGACAACCTTTAATCCACATAAGTGGATGCAATATAATGTAAAAACCAAAACCGTGCATTTACTTTTAGAAGCCTCGGTTAACCACTTTGGTTCTTTGGCGTTTGATGGTTATGCCAATGGTTTTATGACGATCACCATCCCCAAGGGATGGACGGTTGATGCCACCTTTATTAATGAACAGGTTCTTTTAAAAAACAGTGCGATGATTGTTCCCTTTGCCCAGCTGCAACAAGGGGGACCGTTTACGCCGGCATTCCCTGGAGCAACCAGTCCAGACCCCATCACCGGAGTAAGTCATGGGGTGGTCCAACATTTTCATTTTGTGGCGAGGCAAGACGGCAAGTATGCGGTCGTCAGCGCGGTTCCGGATGGTCAATCAGATTCCGGCATGTGGGCATATTTCCTGGTAAAAAATGTGTCAAAACCCCAGATTACTGTGAAGTAAAGCTCAACCTCCTTTATTCCCCTTTTTTGTCATCAAGGCGCCCTAGACACGGTATAGGGCGCTTTTGTGTGGGGAACAGTGATCCGGGAGGGAATGACAATGGCAAACCCAGAACAGCCATCATTGACATCAGGAGTTTCTCCAGGTAAGCATCTCCAAGATTCGTTGACCTCACGCCGTCAATTTTTGCGCCAGTTTCTTGGGGCGTCTTTTATGGCCGCCGGGGGCATCTGGATGCGTGACAAGGTCTTTGCGAGTTCTACGGGCCCATCACAGCCTCTTCGATTTGTGCAGTTATCCGATACCCACATTGGCTATCAAGGCGATGCCAACCGCGATGTCTTGGGATCTTTAGCGATTGCCTTAGGCGCCATTGCCCTTTTGGATCCCAAGCCCGATTTTATTGTGGTGACAGGGGATCTCACGCAGGGCACCAGTCAGGAAAGTGAACGGTTGAAAAGATTTCAGACATTCCGCCACCATTTGTTATCGTTACATATTCCGGTTTATACGGTGGCCGGTGAACACGATGCCTTAATGGACCAAGGGCAAAGTTATGAAAAAGCTATGGGACCCCTATACTATGATTTTCGTCTTCATGGTGTGCAATTTTATGCGTTAGATAATGTGTCCCGAGGATTCTTTGTGGGGGAAAAACAACGGCAATGGCTTAAACAGCGTCTGAAACAGGCCAACCCCATGGCCCCTACGGTGATTTTTTGCCATGCGCCTTTGTATGATGTGTTTAGTCCATGGAACTGGTATACCTATGATGCCCATGAAGTCCTGAAATTGTTTGCGCCTTTTCACCATTTGTCGGTGTTCTTTGGTCATGTTCATCAGCTGCTGAGCCATCAAGGGTCCTTTATCACCCAATATGGAGCCATGCCCACATCGTGGCCGTTGCCGGAACCCGGATTTTTGACGGTGTTGGAACGCTGGCCCCAAAGCACGTCAGATCCATATATGGGACTCGGGTTTCGTGTGGTCGACATAAAAAACGCAGGCCTGGTGCAAATCCAAAATGTCTTATTACAAGATGCCGTCAATTTAAGGAGGCGTTCGTCATCGTGAGAAAGCTGTTGTTTTCGGTTGTGGTTTTAGCCGGAACATGGGCATTTTTGGGTCCCAAGGCGGGGGCTTCGGTATTGAATCCTTTCCGCCATTTTTTTGAGCATCATGAACCGGTGAAACCAAAAACCCCACAAGAGATCAAGCCGTCGTGGGCCTTAGGCCAGAAACTTTATGTGAGAGCCTGTGAATCGTGTCATGGTCCTAAAGGAAATGGGGAAGGGTTTTGGGGATTACCCACTGGCGAAAAAGCCCCCGCCCTCAATCACCTGAATCCTCGTGAAAGCACACCAGAATTTTTAACTCAAATGATTGCGCAAGGGAAAGGCATGATGCCTCAGTGGTCTTTGGTGCTTAACCGGGTGCAAATCGAAAGCCTCGTGCAGTATCTTCGCTCTATCAACACCCAGGACACCAATTAGTCCTGGGTGGATGACGACGAACTCTGGGGCACAGCATTCACAGTGAGGGCTAAAGAGCCATCATGCAGATCATGGACAATACAATTGGTTATGCGTGATAACCACATCGCAATTCGGTCGCGTTCAGCAACATCATCGGCAAAAAAGATTGGAGCCATTCCTCCGCCAATGGCCTTACGGTTCACGGTAACCACGGCAAACATCACAGGTTGTGGAGCATCAGCCAATGACTTCACCTCCTAGCTCTTTTGACTATTTTGTGTGAATCCTCGTCTTCTCAGATTTTTTCAATCCCGCGCTCTCTTGAATTCAAGAGCTTGCTGATCTTTGATACCGGTGCCAGGAACATCTGCGTGAGACACGGCTTTACGCGAGAATACTTTTCCTGCCATTTAGACATAGTTCTCTCCCATTTGTGAAGAAATATGCTAACATGCCAAAGAAGAAGTTTGAATGGATAGCAATGACAAAGCGGGTAGAGTCCTACCTAACAAAGTTTAGGAGAGAGCCATGGGCTATTCGGATGACGTGGATCATTGCTCCGATGAAGAACTGATAATTCGTATCCAACGGCGCGACGATAAGGCGTTTGAGCAACTCTACAACCGGTATGCGTCACGGGTCCTTGGATTAATTCGGCGCGTAATTTTTGATGCAAATGAATCCGAAGATGTGTTACAGATCGTATTTATGAGTATATGGCAGAAGTGTCATCAATACGAGCGAGAGCGGGGAAGTGTTCAAGCTTTTATCTTCCAAATTGCGAAAACCCGGATGATTGACTACATGCGTAGTCACCGTCATCATGATGACGTGTTAGTGGATATGGAAGAAGAGGATCGCCAGCCTGATCCCATTGAACTGGATCAAGTGAGTCATGTGGTGGTCGATGATTTGTTGAAGGCTTTAAGCGCCGATGAAAGACGCGCATTAGAATTGACTGTTTATGGGGGCTTTACCCAACAAGAAATCGCCAAGTTGTTGCACAAGCCACCGGGTACCGTGAAAAGTTGGATTCGACGGGGTCTTATCAAGCTTAAACGGATCGTTTCAGAAACGGCGAATGACGGAGGGGAGGGAGAAAAATGGCACATCTAAATGACGAAGAGTTACTGGTGTCGTGGCGCCGTTATGGACATGAATTAGATCATATTCAGTCGTGTCCTGTTTGTCAGTCCAGACGCCGTGCCCTATTAGAAGTGGTGACATCTGTGTTGCCAGAACCCATCCAAGAGCCCTCCCTCACAGCGACTCAAATCTTATCGCGGCTGGCTTCACGCGAACACACTCTCAAGGTGATATCGCGCCGACAGATTGCTGGAGTCGCCATAGCTTTGATGTTGTCATCATTGGCACTGCTCTCCCCGTCTTTACAAAAACCCATTCTGCCCGCACCGGTGCAGATGGCGGCGACATCCCTTCCGTTTGCTTCAAGCCGTGTCATGGTTCAGTGGAGCCCTGGCCATAAAATGGGCAAGATTTTTGCATCCCAGTTGAAAGTGATTCCCAATTCGGTATTGGAAGTGTGGTTAATCAAAGACCGCAAGCATGTCCCCGTCGCGATTATTCCGTTATCGAGTCATGATGAAACGGTGATGTTTGCCGTACCCAAAAAGGACCGAAATGCTGAGGCTATTGGGATAACTTTGGAACATTCCCCCAACATGCCAAAACCCACGGGGCCACGGGTTTTTTATCATAAATTTCATTAATGACTTTGGCGAGAGGATATCCTGTACAAAAGGGTATCCTCAAAAATTTGGGCTTCATGATCCGCTGGACGCCACGGACTCAAGACAAATATTTCCCTAGATTTTTTGGTTGGATTAGCCGTAACCTTATGATGAATGGTGGCGTTATGCCAGGGATAGGAGATTTTGAGTGAGTCTAGGGGAGTATATGCGATGAAAGTCCAAATAGTGCTGGTTTCTTTGGCAGCCGTGGTGACGACAGGAGCCTTGGCAGCGTTTGTCGGTCGTCCATATTTCGGATCGGTTTTAGCCAACACGTCACGGGGTGCATCGACAACTGTCGTCTCTAAAAGCCATATTGCTACAAAGGGTTCCGTGCCTGTTAAAACCGCTGCAAACCCAACCATGAGTCTTTCGACGACGACTATTACGACGACCACCACACCCGTGTTTTCTGGAACCCAGGTTCAGATTCTTGCAGGCAACCAAGCACCTGGCATATTACCCCTTAACTATCCTCTCAGTTTAAATCCCATCGCGTTTTATCAACCTAAGACCTATACCCTGGCCTTTCAGCTCCAAGCCGTGCTTGAAGGGCACCATGTCATCCTCCAACTCTTTCAAGGTCCTAATAGTGTAGTCATTGCCACCTCGTGGGATCATCAAATTACCGGGACTTATGTGGCCACGGGCACAGTGCAATTGACGAATTTGAGTGGAGATAATGCCTATTTTTCCATCTTGGGAAGTCAACACACGACCTGGTTGACCACCAATTTGATTACGGGGCAAATGACAACATCACAAGTTATGCCTTTAGCCGCCGAACTCTCGCCCTATATTGGAGGCATTCCGACTTTGTATGCGGTTCCAGAAATCAACCCGGGACCGGCTCCTAGTCAACCGGGGAGTGTTAGTGAACCGTTACCATCGTCCGCCCCGTTAATTGAACAGTGCCTTGGGGAAGCCAATACCCTATTTAATACCCAGGTTCCTTTAAATGCCGTGGTTCTTAATCAAGAGGGCAACCATTTAGACTTGATTCATGTGACGGGTGGCAGGTGGCGCGTCGTCCGGTTTCACTTAGACGCTGAGGGAATTCCTATCCCCAAAGAGGTTCTCACGGCATGGCAAGGGCACATCTTGACCTATCATATTGGGGTAAATGCCCAAGGTCAGGGTGTCAATGTGGTGTTGTCTGAGACACAAATTCAGTATTTGACCCAAATTGCTAAGAGCCTTGATTATACCGCCTTTGATAGCCAAGCCGGAGCCGTAGCCTCTTTGCCCATTAATTTAACCGGGTATCAGAGCTTGCATCCTGGGGCGCCCAAACTGATTGTGGAAAAAGGGAATCAAACGTTATTAGCTTTGACCTATCAAGCGCCTGATCAACAACACACCGTATATTTACCCGTGGGTTGGTACTGGTGGAAAAATGGGCCGCAGGTCATAAATGTGCCGACTTCCCCAAGCCTATCGTCATCCTCCACGCCGAGTTCTTCGGCGCCTGGTCCGTCATAGAGAAGAGAAGTTAAGCAGGGGGTGAGGCCACAATATCCTTTGCCCAGACAGTTTGGTCCTTGCCTTGGGATTTGGCCTGATATAACGCCTGATCGGCCCGGGCGATAATGTCGGAAAGGGGTTCGTTATCTTCACGGGATAGGGCTATTCCCCCACTTAAGGTAATGGGCGTGGGATAGCGTAAAGACAAATCTTTGAGCCGTTCGTTTAAGCGTAGGAGTCGTTCGGCAATCACACTGCGGTCGAGTTCTGCTGGTAGCAAAATCAAAAATTCTTCGCCGCCATAGCGGGCTGTTATTTCTCCGGCACGAAATAATTGCCGAATTAGGCGTCCTAAATCCCGCAAAACCATATCACCCATCAAATGGCCAAAGCGGTCATTAATCTGCTTAAAATTGTCTAGGTCAAGCAGCACGACCCACCACCGCGCGCTTTCATGCTGGCGGTAGGTTTGAAGGAGCTGGCGGCGATTAAACAGCCCGGTGAGATAATCGGTGCCCGCTAAACTTTCATAAAGACCCATTTGCCGCCGTAAGAAATAAGACAAAATGGTCACTAAGGGATAAAACGGGGCAATAAAGAGACTCGAGGGACCTTCTTGGGGAATGATAGGTGCTATGAACGTGGTGATGATATACCCCAAACCTAATCCTCCACTAACGACTAAGGCTTGCATGAAGGGCAGAGACCAGACGGCTTCCCAGGTGATTATGACCGATAATAAGGGGACGGATACGGGAAGCCATTTCCACCAGTACATGTTGATAATCATGATCAGAGCATCGACATACACCAGCCACTTAGGAGTTCGGCATGTTGAGCGAATGACTGTCCGAATGGGAAGATATAATAGCCAGACGCCTAAAGACCACAGAGCATCGAGGCGAAAAGGGATAAACACCTGACGATTCCAATAGAAAATGGTGACGATGAACGTAAGGACGAAATACAGCCACCGTGCATCATCGGCAAAAATGCGTGGATCGTGTTCATATCGCCTTAACAAACGGCTTGGGTAGGTATGATCATTCATTTGTGATAACTTCGCGATAATTTGGTGAGATCCTTTTTTGCGCTGGGAGAATTTCATAGCCCAACACTTTACATTCTTACACAATGGAGCCCATTTGTTGTGAGTTTGCCAAACCTTAAGGTCCTGGGATGCGCCATTTCGCAAACCAGGGATCTGTCATCATTTTGGCAAAGTTGGCGACAGGTACCGGACCTAAATGATGCTTACTACGCAGTTTGCGCAATTCGGGGGCCATTTTGCACGGCCGCGATGAAGTCGAATCTATGGAGAAATAGTAGTTTGCCGTGATTTCTGGGAGCCTGGTAATCGGAACGCCGCGGCGGCTGGCCCGTAAAATCCAGTCCCAATCACTGTAAGCGGGAATTTGCGTATCAAAATACCCAATCTCTTCGAACGTAGTCCGGGTCGTTACGAGCGTTGAGGGAATCACCGGGCTGGTCTTGGTTAACATGGAGGGCTGATACTCAAACCGAAACGGCTCATGCCAGCCTTCTTGAACGTGGTACAATTCGGCGTCGGTAAAGACAATGCCTTGAGTTTTTTCGACTAAGGGAATCGTCAGCGCTAGATGATTGGGGAGCCACTCATCATCATCGTCCAAAAAGGCGATATATTGCCCCGAGGAAAAATGTAGACCGACATTGCGCGCACCGGCGGCACCTTGTCCCGGTAAAAGGCCCAGCAAGTGCAGGGTAAAAGGATAGGAACCGAGTTCTTGGCGGGTGAAAGGAGCTTGTCCATCGCGGATTACAAAAACTTCGACGGCGGACAGGTCCGAAGAATTCTGAGTCGCAATCGAGGATAGAGCTCGTTTAATGGTGTGATTGTGCACGGTCGGAATAATAACGGATATCTTCGGGTACGGCATCGTTGCCTCCTTTTCTGATCCCGGTGTCTGACCAGCGCCATTCTAACGTGTTCCCTCTTGATCCCTTTTACCATAACACTACCATACTCTTGAGGTAAAAACTGCGGCAAGGTAGCGCCATGAAAATTCGTGGGATAGACCAATCAAGGAGTGCTCGAAATACGCTAATCGGTGAAATCTCCAAGCTCTTTGTTCCAACGGCTTAGACCTTCATAGAGACTATAGAGACCAGCTAATACCAAGCTATAGGGAATGAACAGCCAAGCCATGCACCCAAAATAGCGAAGACGGCGGAGTTCAAGAATACCTAATAAGGCTAAATATCCTAAAAGACTCCAAAGAAGGGTCGAAAAGGGCCACGATAATAATTTGCTGGTGGCAATTAATACAAAGAGGAGGCCCCATTCGCGAAGTACGCGCCGCCGGAATTTGGCATTCACCCACTTGCGAAAATGCATGGAACATAACGACAGGGAGAACCCCACGCAGGATGGACATAAAGGAGCTTGGCAGCGTGTGCAGGTTCTCACAATGGGCTGGTGATGCAGCCGGCACGATAGGGGCGGTGGCGAGGCCTTATGCGATGATTCACGGGGACCAGGAGCATCTTTTTTGTTGACCTCGACAACGAAGGGTGTTTTCATGACTTCGTGATAGGCCCAATTAATCCACTTCATGTGTTCTTCGTGCTCATGACGGGTGAGGGAATCCTTGGCATATAAATCGGGATGATGTCGCCTGACTTGGGTGAGATAAGCCTGGCGAATTTTTTGTTCATCAGTCGTTGGCCCAATGCCTAAAATGGTCCACGGATTTTTTTCCGTCATGGTCCCAAGAAACTCCTTTGTGCGGATATCCCGTTTGTTTTCATCGTTGCTCTTAATTTACCCAGGAATCTGGCTTATCTCTATGCGCCAAAGCCTTGAAATATCTCTTAAAAGAGCTCATCACGAAGAAAACCTCCGCACGACGGTGCGAAGGTGGGTGGTTGCGCAATGTATTCCGTCTTCTCGAATTCATTAGGGCTTCAAAGGATTCTTGTAGGTCACATGACGGATTCCGACCCCATAGTGGTAAACCATGGTCCCTCCCAGCGAGCCTGTCCACGTAATCATAACGACCGCTAACAAGAGAAATAAGGTGGATAAACCATTGGAGCGACCGCGGCCGGTATTCCAAAAGGACCACGGTTGATTGCGGCCCGTGGTGGGCGCAGGATACCGTGAGAAAAATCTCACCACAATCGCTAAGAGAGCGAAAATTCCGGTGAGAACCGCATCGCGTTGATGAGCACTGAGAAGAACCGTCGTCGTAGCGTTCCACCGGACAAACTGTTCCGAAATGACCCCCATGGCCGCGGCAATGGCACCGGCAATAAATCCTAAAATGGTTAGCCAAAAACTGGCCCGGTCAAAAAAGCGATCGGGCGTTTTCACAAACTTACTCAAGATATCAATCGCTAACGCCAGGTACAGTAAGGCGATGGGAAAATGGACCACCATGGGATGAATGGTATGAGGAAAGAGATGAATACCAATACGAATCCATGTTCCAAGAAATGCGTTCCAGAGTCCAGCTATAAAATGCATGATCCCCTCCACATTGGTGCATTGTCATTGAACATCAGTAAACACGGTCACGATGAAAGGATGATGAGAATGTCGATTTCACGAAGTTGCTGTCCATGGTAATTTTGCTTAGAGCATTGTACACTACAAGCTAAGTGTAATGGATAACGGGAAGATTCTTAGGATTTTGAGGTGAAGAATGCGTAAGACTCATCTAAATGAAAAAGATCCATCATCGCTTTATCCATTTTCTCTCAAGGGGTTTAGGCGGGCCAGCCACTTATTTCGGTGGCTAGGGATGGTCAAGCCTGTTCAGAATTTACCCCAAGAGATTTTTACCGATCATTTAGACGGGCCCGTTGAGGTTGTTCGCGATGATGTCGGGGTTCCGCATATCCAAGCGAGCAGTATGAAAGATGCCTTGTTTGTGCAAGGATTTATTCATGGCCGTGAGCGGGCATTTCAAATGGATTTGTCTAGGCGCCTGCCGCTAGGGCAATTAGCCGAATTACTCGGCCCAAAAGCCTTAGATTACGACCGATTTATGCGCAAGCTCAATGTCAAACATTGGGCTAAAGAAGCCAGTTCAACGTGGTCGGACAACACCAAAGAATACGTACAAGCTTATGTCGATGGCGTGAATTATGCATTGAGATCCCAACCCTTGCCTCCCGAATACCGGTTTTTGAAAATGGATTTGAGAGAGTGGACCATAGAGGATACTAATGCCATTATTTATCAATTGGCCTGGTCGCTTAATACCATTTGGCATAGCAAATGGGTTTATGATCAACTGCAAAGTGAGCGAGATGAGGATGTGCGGGAGTGGCTATTTGGTATGCTCAATCTCATAACTCCCACCATTGTCCCAGACTCGGGAACCTATGACGCCTGGGGGACTATTGGGGTGGGATCCAATAACTGGGTTGTGGATGGGGCGCACTCAGAAACCGGCAGCCCGTTATTGGCCAATGATCCGCATCTTATGCCCCAATTACCCTCAATTTGGTATGAAATGTTTATTGAAGGCGGTGCCTTGCATGTCTTTGGGGCCTCTTTGCCAGGAGCGCCAGGCATTATTATTGGACAAAATCAGCATATTGCTTGGGGAATGACCAATATTGATCCCGATGTGCAAGATCTCTACCGGATCCACTTGGATGAAGACCACCACCATTATCACGTGGACGAGACAGTGCATGAAATTGTCAAACGTCAAGAAGTCATCCATATCCGGGGACAAATCGATGAGATTGTGGAATGCCTCGACACCATTTGGGGACCTGTCATTTATTCGGAGTCCGAGACCGAACATATTGCTATGGCATGGACCGGATTTCAACCCTTACCGATGGTGCAGGCGGTCTTGCGCATTAACCGGGCCCATGACTGGGAGACCTTTAACACAGCGTTGGCGGAATGGTGGGTTCCGGCTCAAAACTTTGTCTATGCAGACCGGGCAGGACACATTGGTTATATTGCCGCAGGGCGGGTGCCCACGCGGGAAAATGCTCCGTGGCGCGGGGTTGTCGATGGCAATACCCTGAAATATCGCTGGTCGGGCTGGGTGGAGTGGACGGAAATGCCCCGAATTTTTGATCCCGCCCGCGGATATATCGTCACGGCGAACAATCCTGTAGTGGGTGACAAAGCGCCTGTGCGCTTATTTGGCCGTTATTCGTTGGGCGCCAGGGCCAAACGCATCCAAGAATTGATTGAACAAGTACCCAAACATTCCAAAGAAACATTCAAAGCCATTCAACTGGACATTTATTCGGAACCTTTGGACCAATTGGCCAAAAAATTGTTGGATATCGACAATCTTCCAGAACAATGGCGTCACGTCTTAGAAGAATTTGATGGCATGACAAGCGTAGACAGTCCAGCCCCGACCTTGCTTTATCTCTTTGCGGTGGCTTGTGTGCCGCCAGCCATTCGCGAACGACTGGATACCGCTTTCTTCCCGGGTAACACGCCGGGGATTCCGGGGACTCATCCATTTCCGGAAACATTATGGACTCTGATGGGCGAGCGGCTGATTCCTGCGGTCTTAAGCCATTGGCAAAATATTGACGTGTCCCGGGCCATCAATGAAACCACCGAGCAATTGCACCGGCATTTTGGCGCCACGCCGCAGCAGTGGGCTTGGGGGCGCGCTCATAAAGCACGTCTTTTTCATCCTTTTGCGGATGTAAAAATTTTAGCCCCCTTATTTGCCCGCCAGCTATTGCCGATGCCAGGGGATCTTTATAGTCCTTTACAAAGTGCGTTTGCGTTAGACCCGCACTTGCCTTGGCCACGGACGGTGGCGTTTATGCCCAGTTACCGGGAGATTCTTGATGTGGCTTCCCCGGTTGAATCCATTGGGGTTCACCTAACGGGGCAATCGGGGCATCCTTTGTCTTCGCATTATGATAACTTGATTGTGCCCTACCTCTTGGGCCAATATTTTCCAATTGGTCCCGGTATGTTGACCCATTTATGGTTTATGATGGAACCGTCCTTGTCGCAAATCAAAGACAATGCTCCCAAATCTTAAGGACGTTGTGACGGAGCATGCGGGGCAGGAGGATAATGAACATGCCATAGATTATAGATGGTATGGCGATCCCAGCCTAGATCCCACGGCACCTGAAAGCGGTCAGCGGTGTGGCTATCGACCACCGGATAGCCAAAATGATCATAACCCACCACCAGGGCACTATGCACGGCTCGCCCGCGTTCGATGTAACTAATCAGATCTCCCGGCCTTATCGCGTCAATGGCTCCGTGAGGATACTGTGGAGTCGGTTTGGTCAGCTGTGCATAAGAACCGGAAGCATAGAGGGTGGCTCGGCCTGACGCATCGAGAAAATCTTTAAGACGCTGGGCATTAACCCAGGCGGGACTGCCTTCTTGACGCCTTACCGAGTACTCCCACCAAGGCGTCATGCGAAATCCAGCGGCTTTCAAGGCTTGCGACACAAAATTTGTGCAATCCCCTCCTTCGCCATTGTAACTCACATAATGCGGGTTATACCGCCTATCATTACCGCAGCCTGGCGCCGCACCACAATAGGTGTTGGCATAGGTAATGGTTTTAGCGGCTTCAGGAGACGCAGGTGGGGGCGCGAGGCGTTGTATGCGGCCTGAAGCGGGCACGGCGTGATGTGATAACCGGGAATCTTGATTCAAGGGGTCTGTAAAGATATCGTTAGCAATTAGCCAATGCCCGTGGTCCTTCACTAATTCATAATCATGCCGGATGCCCAAGCCAAATTGATCGTAAAGGCTCCTGTGGGAATCTTTGGAACCAGGGAGTCTCAAAGAATAAGCTTCACTGACGACACCAAAAATTTGAACGCGGTGAGGGGTGATGAACCGAATCGCTGGGGTTCTGAGTCCCACTGTCACGCCTGTGATTTGAAGACCACGGGCTGTTATCCACGCTTTAAGATATTTTTCGCGTTGTAAGGCGTGTTGAAAGGCAGAGGCATGAGCCGGAAAAACGGACTGAAGAACCTCTTTATTGCCGGTCACAACGGCCTCGTCTTCTTTTGTCACGAGGTCTAATAAGACCTGTTTGATTTGTTGTTCTTGCGGGGTTAAGGGAATCACATGAACTTGTGGAGATTTAGAGGCCCCGCTGATTGCGGCCATGAAGGCCCAAGTCATTAACCACCCATGTCTTATCATCATAGGGCTAAAATTGCCCAGAGGTTCCTCAGGCTATGCACGCGCTAAAACCCCTTAAAACGTTAAGGAGAAGTCGACGAGGAATTCTTCAAGGCGTTATACGCTTTAAGCGCGCGTGTACGCGCCTGGTCATGGCGAACAATCCGGTGGGGATAATTTTCTCCTAAGTACACTCCAAAGGATTCTAGTACGTCGCCAGGAGCTTGCCAGGGCGCGTGGAGCAGGGATAATGGCAAGTTTGCTAACTCCGGAAGCCAGGACTTGATATATTGTCCATTGGGATCGAATTTGTGAGATTGGGTAATGGGATTTAAAATGCGAAAAAAGGGGGCATGATCAAAGCCCGTGCCGGAAATCCATTGCCACGATACACTATTATTCGCTAAGTCAGCATCCACTAAATGATCGAGAAACCATTTGGCCCCCTCAGTCCAGGAGATTAAGAGATCTTTAACCAGAAAGCTCGCTACAATCATGCGAATGCGATTAGGGATAAAGCCCATGGTCTTTAGCTGCCGCATCCCGGCATCAACAATGGGATATCCCGTTTCCCCTTCTTGCCAGGCTTTTAGCGTTTTGGTGGCATGACGCCACGGAAACGCGGTAAAGTCGTTGTCAGCCGGAACATCTGTTAAAAACGGAAAATGATAGAGCAGGTAGGCCGAGAATTCGCGCCAGATGAGCTCGCGAAAAAAATGCTCAACACCAGCCGGAATTTCTTGATCCGCACGGAAGAGCGGGTACAACTCGGCGAGATCGTGAAGAATCTGGCGGATACTGATCTCGCCAAAATGGAGTGCTGCCGAGAGGTGTGAAGAATTTTTGGGCTGATAAATATCGCGGCTATCATGATACTGCTCAAGACCGTGCGCGACAAACGCGTGCCATATTTTTTGTTGCGCGATTTCTCCCGGTTTCCAATAAGAGACCAGCTGAGGGGATACCGCTTGTGCCATCTCCTCATGCCATGACGCTAAGCGTTCACTGGGAATCACACCAAAGCCTCTTAGAGCCGTCGGAGCCGGCACAAGCGGGGGAATACCCTGTTCCCTTAACAAAGACCGGATTTGGCTAAAAAAAGGGGTAAAGAGGTGATAGGGGGTTTTTTGTTGCGTCATGACCTCTTGAAATGGGGTTAGATAATTTGCTGGATAAATGCGGTAATGAATTCCCCGCTTTAATAAAAGATGTTTTAATGCGTCATCTTGGGCTTTTTCTCCCGGGAAAATTCCTTCACTCCAAGCGACATAATCGACCCCAATACTGCTAGCCAAATCGGCGATGGTCCGTGCATAAGGCCCACGGCGCAAGATTAATGAGACCCCGAGATCGTTAAAGGCTGAGGACAGTGCGGAAAGACTTTGCATCAGCCACCAGTCACTCGCCGTCGGGTGATTTAGCGGGGTCAAAGAATCGTCAAACACATAGAGAGGAATGACTTGACCGTGTCTGGCATCGTACAGAGCGGGGTTATCCGCTAAACGTAAATCCCGCCGGAATAGGACAATAATGGGTTTCGACGTAAAGACGACTCCTTTCGCGCTTTACGAGATGACTCGACAGAAAGTGAAAAAGCCTTTCTGATCTATTTAAGAGTATAGCGAATTTTGGACACCGATTTGGCGCTTCGGGGCCAGTTTGTTGACCGAAAAACATCACAAACGCTGGCCATTCTTTAAATCCTCGGTAAACATGGGGTAAAGACGGGGAAAGACATCGGGAAGAGAAAAGACATCCAAGGAACCTGTGCCAGTGCTGGTCATCGATGAGGCAGTCCAAAAAGACGATGAGGGAAATCACACCGGTTGCAAAATGTTTTGCATCCAAATCACTTCTTGTCAGCGTAGACTTTACCGAAAGACAACATAGGATGTTCACCACTGAAGAGGTATGAATTGTAAGCGGTATGTTTCGAACTAGATCTTGATGGATTGACCAATCAAAGGAGAGATATATGATGCACAAAGGGATTTTGGCTTTACTCGCCTCGACCAGCATGTTGATGGCTGCCCCGGTTTTAGCAGCAAGTCCAGCTCACGGAAATCCGACAACAGGGGACATTAATCACCTTCATCATATTCGTGTGATTGCGAGTACCGTCGCGCCCAATGGCGATCAGAATCCGTATGGATTAACGTTTGACAGTTTTAAAGGGAGCTCTAGTGCGCCTAATCCCTATTACGGGGACCTGCTCGTTTCCGACTTTTCCAATGCCCAAGGAGTTAATGGAGAAGGCAGCAGTATTGTAGCGATTAACCCCACAACCGGCAAAACTGCTCTCTTTTCACAAGAGGCCCAATATGGGCCTGTAGCACTTGCCGTGAGCCCTAAAGGGCCACTATGGATTGCGGACTTTGGAGGATTATACCCCACCCAGCAAAATGATGCCGTTCTGGCTCCGAATGGCAAAACCTTTCCCAATGGGGGGGGCGTCATTACCAACCCAGATCTCGATGGGCCGTGGGGACAAGTGTTTGTACCCAATAAAACGGCTGCCGCATTTTTGGTGACCAACGTATTAAACGGAACCATTGAAGCCATGTACGGTTTCGCCCCACCCGATTTTAATGTGGATACTAAGTTTCTCACCATTGGCCAAGGGCTGGCGCACACCGGGACGAATGCTAATAACGCTGTGGGACCGCAAGGCATGGTCTATGATCCCGCGACAGGCGAAGTGTATGTGACTGATGGGGCGGACAACTCGATTCGGGCCTTTAAGTGGGAAGGACCCAACACTCCCGATCAAGGACAGGGTCAATTAATTTACCAAGGTGGCCCTTTACGCCAACCGGCGGGAATCACCCTCGACCCCATCAATGGAGACTTACTGGTTGTCAACCAACAAAACAACAATTTGGTTGAAATTCGCTTGCCCAAGACCATAGAAACCAAAAACCATAAAGAAATCACGATAAAAGCTCACCCTGTGGCGGTGAAACGACTGGATAAGACAGCAGTAAACCCTGAGACGGGTGCTGGCTCAGCGCTCTTTGGTGTCTATGCGACAAAATCGGCATCAGGGCATTTGGTGGTATACTTCACGGACGACAACACCAATACGCTCGATATGTTGTACTAACTGACTACCCGTTTCCGACCGGAAGGACGCCCTTCCGGTTTTTTTACGTCCCACCAATATACCGGATAGGGCTTATGGCGAATATACCTGTTATAAAAGAGGGCAAAGGCTGCGACAGTGACAGCGCCAGCGAGCACGGGCGTCAAAAGGAACACCCACGACGCATGATTTAACATGACAATGATGGGATCAGAACTTGCCGGCGCATGGCTAAATCGTAAGACCGTCATCAAGAAAATCGAGGTGCCCACTGCCAGTCCCAAGGCAACAGGGGCGGTACCCAAAATGCGAAGCGCAACAAGACCGACTAAAGAGGATAGGACATGTCCCCCGATAATGTTTTTAGGCTGGGCAATCGGGGAACGCCAGTACTCAAAAGATACCATGGCCGATGCTGCAAAAGGTGGGATAAACCATAAAAAATTAGTCATGTGGCTGCCATAACGCAATAACATGACGACGACAAACCCTCCGATGAATCCCGATATACCTTCAGCCAGAGATGGTGGACTCGGGTGGTGATTGTGCCCAGGAGGTTCCCAAAATAACGTATGATCGCCTTTTTCCAATATCATTGACCTCCACATTGCCCAGGATTTTTCGTCACACTTAACCCTTAGATCTTAGCTTTTCCCAAAGCTGTCTTTAAGGGTATCATAGAACGAAAAGTTGCATCACAAGGATGTGAAGCCAATTCAAGCGGTTTTATTTGATCTCGATGACACGCTTTATGACCGGATCCCAGCGATTCGGACTTATGCGACAACCTATTTTTTCAGAGATTTTCATGCACTCTTGAAGCCCATACCGCAGGAGATTTTGTCCGATGTCATCGTGGAAGCGGATGGAGGGCCTATTCGTTCAGGAAAAGAAGCGATGCATGCTTTACAACGCATGTTGCCGTGGAAAGCCACACCGCCGGATTGGCAACAGTTGATGAAGCACTGGTTCACCTATTTTCCCTTGTGTAGTCACTGGACCCCGGAGATGGAAGACACCCTTCGCACCTTAAAACAGCGGGGATTAAAACTCGCGGTCGTGACCAATGGTCAGACGGCCGGGCAAAATCAAAAGATCGATACGTTAGGCATTCGCCCCTATCTCGATGCGATTAGTATCTCAGGAGAGGTAGGGGTCAAGAAACCCGAGCCTGAAATTTTCCATCATGCCTTGAGTATCTTAAGGGTGGCGCCTCAAGATGCCGTGTTTGTCGGCGATAACCCGGTGATGGATATCTATGGAGCGACACGTACGGGAATGCAGGCGATTTGGCTGCGGCGTTATGACAGACCCTGGTATGGTCCTCTCCCCTCTCCTCCTCAAAAAATCTTCGCGTTATCTGATGTCCTCAAGATATTGTCTTGAGGGGACCTCAGGCCATTTGCTGGATGAGAAGAAGGCTGCCCACGGCAAAGAGAGATAGGGGAATAAGCTGGCTTATGATTTTGGGCGATGACCATTTGTGTGCCAAGGAACCGGTGATGAAGCCTAACAGCGCAGAAGAAAAAGACGTCAGGCTAAAAAGAATAAACCACGAAATCAGATGGATCTGGACAAAGCCGATGGCTAAACCCACCAGGGCCTCATCCAGGCTAACGAAGAGGCCCAAAACAATCCAGAGAAAAGAACCTACGGGGCGCTCGGTCCATGAATTAATCTCGTCATCGTCACCTGCGAACCACAAATATATGCTGAGTCCGATCAGGCTTATAGGACTGATAAAGGGGGCCCACGCTTTGATAAAAGGCGATATAGTGTAAGCGAACCATAACCCCATCCCTAACATGCTGATTTCAAAGGCCACTAGGACAGGAATAAGAGTCATAGCGCGTCGTGGCTGACTTTTGGCTACCAAGGCGCTTAGTAAAAAGATGTCGAGGGCAAAGGGGATCGTCAACCACTTCATAAGCATGGGGGCACCGCCTTATTCATTGTGAATTTCGGCTCCACGGGGGCGTCGACTGGAAAATTTGATCTCGCGTTTTACCGAGTTGCAGCTGTCTAATAACCCATAAAATGCGGTGTTCAAGAAATTCCTTGCGATCTTTCAGCGTCCAATCGAGCGACATCGGAATTTGTCTAATCCACTCGGCAATCTGCTGAGCCTCTTTAGGTTGAACGCTTGCAATATCGGGGCCGTCGCCTAAAACGAGACGATTGAGTGTGGCCTCGGCATGGAGATTTTGAAGATCTTGAACATCGAAATGAAAAGCCTTGGCGACTTTGGGTCCTAAAACAATTTCTTCGACCCCGGGCTCATCAAGTAACTGATGTAACTGAAGATATAAGGCTAGCGCGTTACTCATGGTGTGCCTCCATCGTTTAAAGCTCCGGACTTGCCATGTCATCAGGGATGTTTTGGAATTTCTCCTCTTGCTCTTGATAATTAAGGGGATTGGCAAAAAAGTCAACCAAATGTCCTCTGGCGTTTTGGGCTACCACGTAAAAACACCATAAATATGCACTAGCTGAAGAAATGATTCCCTGTGACCTATGGCTCTAGCATGACGTTATAGGAATAGAGTGGATAGAAAGGGAATTTTAATCATGCTTGCACAAGGAACCATCACCCCCATGGGGATCTGTCAACAATGCGTATTGATTAGACCTGGAGTATTTTATGTAGTGACCGATCATGAACCGGTCGTGTTGTGCTATCTAGACGCTGCCGAAGCCTTATTGACCGAGGACATCAAAGACTTAGGACAGCCATGGCACGAGTGGATTATGTTTTATGGGTCAGCACTCGAAAAGATCTTTGAATTGTGGCCATCTTGGATGGGGACCTTGGAACACGAAAGGCATATGATCATACCAGATATCAACAAAAAAATGCGACGCGGGCGGAATTGAGATGGAAGATTTTCCGATTGGAAAGATTTCCCCAAGTTTATTTCACGACATCATTTATCCTGCGTTAGGAAATCCCAATCCTAAAATTTTAGTGGGACCGAATACGGGGATGGATATGGCCATCGTCCGGGTCGGTCAAGAGGACGTGTTGGTGACCAGTACCGATCCGGTTGTGATTCGTCCCGAGCTTGGCTGGCGTGATAGCTCTTGGTTTGCTGTTCAAGTCGTGGCATCAGATGTGGCTGTTTCCGGAATTATGCCACAGGTCATGACCTTTTCACTCGTTCTGCCAGCATCGTTGGCTGTAGCCGATCTTAAAGACTTATGGCAGGCGTTATCAGATGCCTGCCATAAGGAGCATATACAAATTGCCAATGTGCGCTTAATGTACTCGGATTATGCGACATTTCCCGTTGTCGGGGCAGCCACAGCCATTGCTCAGGGCCATCAGAGCCACTATATCACGCCAGCTGATGCGTCATTAGGTGATGAAGTGTTGTGTACCAAAGGTGCCGCCATCCAGGCCACAGCGATATTAGCCCGGCTATTTTCAA
The DNA here is from genome assembly GCF_900176145.1 of Sulfobacillus thermosulfidooxidans DSM 9293. Taxonomy (NCBI): domain Bacteria; kingdom Bacillati; phylum Bacillota; class Clostridia; order Eubacteriales; family Clostridiales Family XVII. Incertae Sedis; genus Sulfobacillus; species Sulfobacillus thermosulfidooxidans. The sequence goes on from NZ_FWWY01000001.1 coordinate 1,542,221, forward strand.
CAGAACTCCGCACGTTTTTAAGCGCTGAAGAAACCTTTGAGGCCCAATCCCTGTTTGAACAGATTGGCGTGTTGCAAGATGTTCGTATTTTGTTGCGTCATAATTTGGTGAAAAAGGGCGTGAGTACTATGCATGACGCGACGGAAGGCGGGATTTTAGGGGCCGTTTATGAAATCGCGGTGGCTTCTGATTTGGGAGTGGAACTCGACGCCGATAACATTTTTGTGTATCCGGTGACCAAAAAAATTTTTGATCATTACTACATCGATCCTTTGAGTGTGATTAGCGAAGGAACATTAGTCATGACAGCCCGATCGACTTTTGTCCCCATAATTCAACAAGTGCTAGAAGAAGAGGGAATTTTGTGCCAGTCAATAGGACGCATGACGGATAAAGCCCATGGACGCTGGATTACGCAAAATAACATGCGCAAACCCCTTTATCATCCGGGATCTGATCCCTACTGGAGACTCATGAGCACATTACGTCAAAAGTCTCTTCATGTAAAAAGTCGAGGGGAAATCGGCCATACAGATTTTCACAATGAGACATGATTTTCATCATTTTTTAAGAAAGCTTCAGTACAACAAAGAAAAGAGGAGGAATGGTCCATGGGAGGTCCGGACGAGTTCGAAAGATTAGTTTGGCGTTATCAATTGGCATTAGACCGGTTCAATCAGGCCGATAGCGATCATTTCGACCAGGTTAACCAGGAATTGTCTCAAACCTTAGATGCGTTAAATCAGTATATTATCCAATGTAAACGACAACTCGGCTTTCCGGTTCACTCGACAACCCATCCTCAAGTGGCTCGTGTATCTTAAACCCGTCGTGATCTTTGACGAAATTCCGGTCCCGTCAGTGGACCGGAATTTCGTAGTGTTCAAATGGGAGGACAATTAATGGGACAACAACTGACGAGACAAGATGAGTCAGCTGTCGAACACGCGTCATCGTCGCGCGTAGGCTTATCACAAATGGCTTTATTGATGTTTGTTGTTGTCTTGTCTCGGGCGTTTTTCCAAGAGATTGGCACCTTAGCGTATATTTATTTACCTCATGCCTGGGTGGATGCTCCACAAGGGGAAATTCCCCCGCATGGGGGACTATGGTTTCAAAGTCTTGTAGGATTTTGGGCACATTGGGACGGCTACTGGTATTTATCGATTGCGCAATATGGATATCAAGGGCGTCCTACCGCGACCGCGTTTTTTCCCCTTTATCCTTGGCTTCTTCATCTTTTTGGAGCCACCATATGGGCTGGAATTGCGCTCAGTTTGTTCTTCTTTGCCAGTTCTAGCCTTTTTCTGTTCTTGTGGGCCCAAAAAGAGTGGGATGTTCATGTTGCCTGGATGGCCGTGGTTGTCTATGCTTTTTTCCCCACAGCGTATTATCTCAGTGCCGTGTATACGGAGTCGCTCTACATGACTTGGGTTTTCCTCACCCTCTATCTCGTCCAAGCCAGGCATTATCGGCTCGCCTTTATCACGACGGCTTTGGCGACCTTGACCAGTATTTATGGTCTGTTATTAGCCGCTTTGCTCTTTGTGCGGATTTGGCAGCGTGAAAAAGATTTTTGGCGGGCTGTCGGGTACAGTTTAGGACCGGTGGTGGGCTTAGGGATCTATATGGTTTTTCTGACGTGGCGTTTTCATGATCCCTTAATATTTCAGTCGGTGCAATCGAACTGGGGGCGGCACTTTGCATGGCCTTGGGTGACATTAAGTCAAGCGGTACACGACGCCTGGCTTCATCATCAGGCTTTATGGAATTTTCCGCAGTTATTTGCTTCTGGTCCAGCACATGGTTTTGATATTAATTTTTATGATGCCCTATTCATGATGTTTAGCCTCATCATGGTGATCATATATGGTCGTTATCTGCCGCTATATTTGTGGGCCTATCTTGTTCCAGCCCTCTGTGTGACCTTGTTCTTTCCTTCAGCCAAACAACCTCTCATGTCGTTTCCCCGCTTAATCTTTGAAGATTTTCCTATTCTTTTAGCGACGGCCATTGGTTTGACACGTCAATCATTTTGGAGAACAGGGTACTGGGTGGGATCGTTGTATTTAGGAGCTCTCTTAACCGCCTTATTCGCGACAGCCCATTGGGTGGCTTAACTTGATATCTATAAAGTACAATATTGACTATACAACTAGTAAAGTTATAACGATCTGATTTAATATTTTTTGTCAAAAGATAAATAGAGTATCATCATTCCGTCCTATTTGTGCTAATGTATATTTGTATTTTTTAGAAAGGAGGAATGAAGGCATGCCAAAAGCCGGTAAATGGGCTGGGGTAACAGCTTTGGGTGTGCTTGGATTGGCTTTAGCGGGTTGCGGCACACAAAGCATCAATGCCTCGCAATGGATGATTGTCCATCCGGCAACCAAAACGGTCGATTTAAAGATTGAAAGCACCTACTCGAGTGCCAAGCAGGCGAATGTATTTGACGGCTTCACACAAGGGCAGCTCGTGATCACCATCCCGTTAGGCTACCACGTTAATATGGACTTTATTAATAATGGACCGATTCCGGAGTCCATTGGGGTCTATCACGATCATCATTTAGCCTTTCCGGGCGCAGGCGAACCGTATTCTCAAGTTGCCATTTCGCCGAGCGCTGGCTTGTTGCCGGGACAAAGCCAATCCTATACCTTTACGGCATCGAAGCTCGGGACATTTATTTTAGGCGATATGCTTAATGGCGATCCGAATAATACGCCTACGAGCGATTTGTGGGATATTGTCAAGGTTGTTCCCTCCGGAACCCCTTCGATGTCTACGTCTTAAGAATCATTCGAAATTGATGTGTCGATTAAAGATATGGGATGAACCCATGATAAGCATTGCTGTTAGTCCATTATTGTTAGTCAGGACAACTATTAAGAATTATCATCAAATATAACTTGACAGCACTCTTTAACTAGATTAATTTGATGAGTAATCGGGGATTTCCCGATAGGTATTAAACGTCCACAGTTCGTGCAAGTGATTCGTGCAAGTGTTTGGAAAGGGAACAGGTCCTGGGCTTATGCGAGGTCAATAATCCCTGCCGCCAACCGAGACTAATCTGCCCCGGCACGACGACAGCACAACATCTTAGTGATTGCTATCCCCCGCAAAACCCGAGCGCGTTGGTATGACTCCAAGACGCCTCGTCAGCTATATATAGTTAAAATATTCTGACTATGTTCCCGATTCCTCACCAATGCACGTTATGAATAACTGATTGGAAGGAGGAACTTGGGTGAACAAATTACCAAATGAGCCCCCGGTTGAACCGGAAATTCCTGAAGAGCAACAATGGAGTCGCCGCCAGTTCCTCGTCGGCAGTGCCGCCTTAGGGGTGGCGGGCGCAGTGACCCTCTTTGGGCGCCAAGCGCTCGTGGATGCCGCGCGCGGTCTCTTTGGATCGCCGGTGAGTTCCGGGACGGTCCACCTCTACGCGTACGACTACTATTACATCCCCAATTACATGACCTGGCGCGTTGGCGACCAGATGGACATTATCTTCCAAAATCAAAGTCACACCCACTGGCATGAATGGACCATGGGCCGCCATGTGAATGAGGCCTATTTCCAAGCCTTTGGCAATCTCTCGGCGGACGCCTGGGCCGTCGACTTTTGGGATGGGGTCCATGTGACCTTGAGTGATCCCTATAACATCGATAACTTTGTGCCCAACAAAGCGATTGTGACCTATGACGGGCCTAAGGCGCTCTTTAACATCCAAACGGGCGGCGACTTTAGCCCGACGTTGAAACCCGGCGGCAGCATCCATATTTCCTTTACCGTGCCCAATAAACCCGGGATTTGGGATTATGGTTGCTTTGTCCAACAGTACATTCACTACCGTACGGGTATGCGCGGGAAAGTCATGATTTTGCCGGCCTGAGGCTGAGAAAGGAGCACGCCCATCATGGGAGAGAATGTCTTATTTACGATTTTATGGGTCGTCTTTAGTGTGTTGGGAGAGATTGGGGACCGGGTCCTGATTCATCACAACCCGATGTATTATATTGTCTCCAACCAAGGGGAATTGGCGCTGCAGGCGTTTAATTTCATCTTGGTGGTCCTCACCCCGATTTTTGTCTTTGTCGTCTTGTTCTTGCTTTTTACCATGGTGCGTTTTCACACCAAGCGGGGGGAAATGCCGCCCGCGAACCGCCGGTTCGCGGTGGACAACAAAGCGTTTGTGGTGATGTGGGTCGGGGGCAGTATTGTCATCAACTTGCTCTTTTTCCTCCATCCCACGACCTCCGCGATGGAGCAGATGTTTGCCTTGGATGAACCTGCAGCCAACACCCACGACTTGATTGTCGATGTCACCGCCCGGCAGTGGGAATGGATCTTTAGCTATCCGCAATATGGGCTGACGCAGACGGTCAATGCCAACGGGCAAGACCTGTTGGAACTGCCGGTCAACAAGCCCGTGGAATTTGTCTTGCGCTCGTATGACCCCTATCACACCTACGACCAATATGCCGATGTGATTCACAGTTTCTGGATTCCGGCCTTTGGCATTAAAGAGGATGTGATTCCCGGGGAAACCCGTTATGAGTACCTGACCCCGACCAAGATTACGTCCTTCAGCGTGAATCCGATGGTGCGGGTGCAATGTGCTGAAGTGTGTGGACCGGGTCATCCGTGGATGGAAGCGCCCTTGAAAGTGGTGTCGCAAGCGCAATTCGCGCAGTGGATTCAATACGAAAAATCGTTAGCCAATGGGGCGGGATAACGCCGCCTTGAACGACCGACGACGATGAGGGAGATTTTGAAGGAGGGATAATCGTGGCACAAGCTGTAATGACGCCCGAACACAAACCGCTCCAGCACCCGAAGAAGGCCATGATGCCTCCGGTGCTGCGGGGATTTTTATGGGCCGCTATTGGATTTCTCTTGGTCAACACGTTTGTGATTGCCGTCGATCCGTTTCGGGGGCATCCCTTTGTGACGGGTCCCTCGGTGACGTTGGGGTGGGTTGGGGCCGTGATAGGATGGCTCTTAGGCATCGGCGTCTATGACGCCGTCTTATTGCCGCTTATGGGCTTTGAAACCCGCTGGGTGGAAAAAGAAAAAGGCTGGCGGCGCTACTGGGAAATTGCCACGGACCACAAGGTCATTGGTCTTCAGTATATGATGTTTGCTGTTGGTGGCTTCTTGATAGCGGGAGCCATTGCGATGCTCATGCGCTATGAACTGATGACCCCGTACCTGACGATTTTTCATTATCCCAGCAATTACCTCACGGCGGTGGGGATTCACGGCACCTTGATGATGTTTTCCTTCGCCACCGTGTTCATGATTGGGGGCTTAGGTAACTATTTTGTGCCCCTCATGATTGGGGCCCGTGAAACGGTCCTATCGAAACTCTCAGGCATTGGCGTGTGGTTGGTCCCCGCCGGGATCTTGACCGTGCTCTTTAGTCCCATTTTGGGAGAATGGTCGACCGGCTGGCGCGGCTATGAGCCCTTAGCCGGACAAGATGCCAATGGCATTATCTTCTACTACTTGGGGGTCTTGGCTTTAACGATGTCCTCACTCATCGTGGCCTTGAACCTGGTGGCGACGGTGATGTTCCGGCGGGCTCCGGGCATGACCTGGGGACGTTTGCCCCTCTTCGTTTGGGGTCAAGTCACGGTCAACTTGCTGATGCTGATTTGGTTCCCGGAAATTCAAACAACCTTCGTAATGGGGCTGTTAGATAAAATCGTGCCGCTTAACTTCTTTACGGCGACGGGGAGTCCCTTAACCTACTTGATGCTCTTCTGGTTATTTGGCCATCCCGAAGTGTACATCATTGCCGTCCCCGCCTTCGCCCTATGGAATGAAATTATTCCGGTCATGGCGCAAAAATCGCTGTTTGGCCGACAATGGGCCGTGATTGGCTTGGTGTTCGTGATGATGCTCTCGGGTCTAGTGTGGGCGCACCACATGTTCACCAACTTGCGCAATAGCGAGATCTTGCCGTTCTCGTTCTTTACGGAGATGATTTCCATTCCCACCGGGTTTGCCTACATGTCGGCGGTGGGGACCTTGTGGAAGTCGAAAATTCGGCTGACCACCCCGGTCATCTGGATCTTGATGAGCATGTTCAACTTCCTCATCGGAGGACTCACGGGCGTGTTTTTGGCGGACCCGATTGTCAACTTGCAGCTTCATGACACCTTCTGGGTGGTCGGGCACTTCCACTACACCATTATCGGATCGATGGTCTTCAGTGGCTTTGGGGCGATGTATTACTGGTTGCCGAAACTCTCGGGCCGCATGTACAACGAGACCTGGGGGAAGACGTTGGCGATTATCACCTTCTTTGCCTTCAACCTCACCTTCAGCCAGTTCTTCCTCTTAGGATTACACGGGATGAACCGCTGGGTGCCGGCCTATCCGGCCTACCTCCAACCGATGAACTTTGAGGTGTCGATCTTTGCCTTCATCTTGGGGGCCTCGTTTGTGGCCAATATCATCTACATTGGGTACTGCTGGGCCAATGGGCAAAAAGCGGGAGAGAATCCGTGGAATGCCAAAACGCCGGAATGGTTCACCTCGTCGCCTGCACCCCGCTACAACTTCCCGGTGCAGCCAGAAATTGTGGCCAGCCTCTATATGTATGGGGAAGGAACCAAAGTTCCGGTGGTAACCACGGCGTATGATGAGCTGGCTGCCACCAGCCGGGCCTCGACGGATCCCCACTATGATTGGCATGATTACATGCCTACACCACCACACAACAAATAGGGGGGAACAACGATGGTGAATAAACCCGAAATGCCTGTCGAGCGCCGCAGTGAGGCGATTACCCCGCATAATTACCGGGCGGTCCGCTTTAGTATGCTGGTCTTTATTGCTACCCAAATTGTGCCGTTCGTCGTCTTGTTTGAGGCGAAGTATCTCTATGACGGCACGTATGTGGCACCGCAAGCCAACCAAGGCTTTGGCGTGGTGGTCGCCGCGTTGATGGCTTTGAGTGCGTTGGTGGCCTGGCAAGCGGTCAAGGCCGGCCGTCACTTTCAAGACCGGGATCTGGTGGGAACCCGCCTCAAAATCGCGGCAGGGTTAGGGCTGCTCGCGATGTTAGGGGTGGTGTACCAGTGGGGAATGCGGTATGTGTCGCCCCAATCCCGCTTTGGGGAGATGTATTATATCATTCTCGGGGCCGATCTCGTGTATGCGGTTGTCGGTCTGATTATGCTCGGGATTAGCATTATTCGCAATGTCCGCCAGAACATGGCCCCCGAACGGTTTTGGACGGCGGAAGCCAGTGTCTACTTCTGGATTTATGTGGCCCTAGCGTGGATTGCGAGCTGGCTCGCCGTCTACATTATTTGAGGACAGGAGAGGATAGATATGGGAGGCGGATTTTGGCCGACACTGCCCCTGAAAATGCCCTATAGCGAAGGCGTCCCGCATTGGTGGGATCCCGCCTGGTGGATTTTTCAGATTGTGGTCATGTCGATCTTATTGCTCACCCTGCGCAAAGTCGCGATGAGTATTGATCAGGCCGAGAAAGTAGAAAAAGAGCAAAGAGTATCCCGAAGACGCTCACCAGGAACTCCTCCGCCCAATATACCGGGTTAAAGAGGAATCAGAACAACAAACTAATTATCAAGCATAATACAACGAAAGACGAGGGCCCGTTTTCCTCGTCTTTCGTCCATTTACCCCAGTGATTCGTTCTTTATCGCACAACCAATACCGGCCGCACAGTATGGTCCAGAAGCTGGCGACTGACGCTCCCCAGAACGAGCCTATCGAAACCGTGATAGCCATGACTTCCTACCACAATAACATCGGCTCCATAACGTTCAGCCACCTCGGCAATCGTCGTTGAGGCATGACCTTCGACGACCACTAACTCCACATCATGGGAATTGCCAAACAAATCGTGAATCTGCCTCTCCACATTACGCTGTTCATTCTGATCCAAATCTTCAAAACCCGAAGGGACGAGGGCCTGTGGTGGATATGCCATGACCTCCCGAACATAAAGGGCAATCACTTTGGCCTCAGGAAATCCGGTCTTTAGATGTTGGACCATTTTTCCGGCCGCATATGCACTTTCTGAGCCATCAGTTGCCCATAAAATGATCTGCATGTTTTACCCCCTCCCCCGTTCCGAAGGTCTGCATTGTCTACCAGTCCCTTCGGTATCGGAACTGGATGGTTCCGACACTTTGATTATGGATCCGGAGTCTTAAGAGAGGTTAGGGACAATTGGTCCAAAGCTGTGGACCAATTGGACCATTCCCGCCCGTCGGGCAAGGGAAAAACGTCATTGTGGGGATGTAGAGGTTACCGCAAATGTGGTGGCATTAATGAGAGCAGGAGCAGCCCGAATGACCCCATCAATGCGCAGATCAATAGGGGTAGATTGTTGGACTGTTACCGTTTGGCCTTGTTGCGTCTTGGCCGTAGCATAAAACAGTTCGATGTTTTGAAAACGCGGAAAGGTGGCAAATTGGTTGTTGATGAGGGGGTCTTCAACAATCCATTCGGCGGAGCGAGGATTTAAGGAATATTGCACATCATAAGTTTGCCGGTAACTACCGGCTTGCAAGTCTAACGCCCATTCTTGAGATTTGACATGATAAATGGCCACATGCACCGCTTCTCCACTCGGTAAGTTTTGGGCAATCGGTTTTAAGGGTTCGGGAAGACCTTCGATCCACAAAATCGTTTCTGTTCCCGTTGCCGTATCCTTTGTTAAGGTTCCCGCTTGTAATAGGCGCTGTTGAGGAGCGCCGCCGAGTCCCACCCAAACCGCTAAAGAGCCCGGCGAGGTGAGTTTGGGAATGCGCCAGCTGGCCTCAATCGATTGATACGTCCCATGATTGCTGACATATCCTGCCCAATTGCGACTGATTTCTAAAGGGCCCTCTGGAGGGCTTTGGACGGAAAACGGTTCAGGGAGAGGTAATGTGACAGGATGCGAATGGATGGGCAGACCAGGCCATGAATCTAAGGGATTGGCATTAATCGTCAAGAGACCAAAGCCTATCGCCACAATCCAGTACATGGGCCGCATAAAAAGGTTATCCCTCCCTCCAAAACTTGTTCCAGGACACGTGAAAATCGCATAACTCGTTACTCAAATTGTAGCGTTGTTTTGTGGAGGTGCAACTCGCGTGCCAGCTGAAAATGTCTATAATAAATGGTATTCTCTATTTCTATGTACAATTCTTGGAAACTCCCAAGACATCTTACTCGCCGAGCCTCTTCTTGGGTCTCCCCAAAAACCCCTGAAAAAAGGAGCGTAGCCAACATGATGACCTTTGAGGAATTGGAAAAATATCCAGCTATCAAGTTGCATTACGGCTATAAAGTGGTAAAAATGACAGATAATCCCACCGAGTATCTGCCTGTGTCTCCTTCATCTGGTTCGACGGTTCGATATCATCTGAATTCATGGAATCTACAAGCAGGGGATATGGGACCCTTTCTTGTTCAAGGTGATTTTGACACCGCAAAACGCATAGCACGTACCATACCTGAGGTCACGATTTTGTTTGTGGCGTATGTCCCCGCAGCCTCCTCAACAGCAGCGACTGGGCTATGGACGACACACAATGGGGAAAAAATCGAGGCGCCTGTGCCATCCGGTGGTCTTTTAGCTCGCGCGATTCTGCCGTTAATCAATGTTTTGGACTCTTTTGAACGGCCCTGAAGCCAGGCCAAAAGGGTTTTAGGATAACGTGCCCATTGGACGACGTTTTAAGGATTCGGCACGAAGTTGGCGCGCCATCCAAGCCACCGACTTTTGAAAAACAAAATCAGGTTGATCGGCAATTAAGCTATGGGCGCTTGCGTTATGGTAGTGCAGTTCAAGGTCATGATGCGGTTTTAAGAGGGCCTCTGTATCATCATTGCGGGTTACCGCATCGTCGGTGCTTAACAAAGTCAAAAGCGGTAAATGCGGAAGCGGTCTTTGTTTAGCCTCTTTTTGTGCCTTCCATAAATTAACAAGAAAGCCTAATGTGTAAAAACGATTAACATTTCTGTCCTCCATAATGATTCGACTAATGTCGGGATGAATGGAGACACCTTGGACAGGCAGGGGACGAAGAGGTCTGAGTTTTGGTAGGAGCGGATGAACAAGGTGTGTCATGACATAGTAAACCCAGGTAGGCAGTGTTAGCTGCAATCCAAAGGAGGGCGCAATTAAAATGGCCCCGAGTACATCCGGAAGTTCTTCTTGGCATGCCAAATACGCCATGAGTGCCCCGTAACTTTCCCCGCCAATAAAAATTGGGGCGGAATAATGTTGATGTAAATGCGCATAAATGCGCTGGATGTCATTGACATGTTGGCTAAAATGACGGAGGTGTCCTCTTGTGCCCTGAGAGCGCCCGTGCCCTTCTAAATCGGGCAGAATGACACGTATGCCTTCTTGAGCCCATTTTAAAGCGATGGGCAAATAATATTCACTATGAACCAGAGAAGCATGAATGAAAATTAATTGCGCTCTGTACTTTTCAGGACTCACCCGGCGAATGAAAAGAGGCGTTTGTCCGTCCGACAAAAACTCGGCATCCATGGTAATTGCGTGCGTCATAGGTATCCTTTCCATCATCTTCTTAGACTATAGACGGTTCGCCGTGCCTTTAACATAGTCCATAAATAGGATTTTCCATTTTAATCGGATTTACGCCCTTTCAGAAGGAATTCCCCAAATGTCTTGCGAATACTCAAAGTATAGTTTTCGCGAAAAAAAATAGACAACAGAAAGAAGAGAACCTGAATGGGCGTGAAACCCTTGATTTTAATGCTTCATGGCATGAGTACGGGCCCAGAGCATCTAAAAAATTTCTTTGGGGAGCCTGATGAGTTTGATACCGAATATATGGCTTTGCCCATTTTGCGAGAGGGCCCGGATTTCATCAGATCAGGTTTTCCGCACCTAAATTTTTCCATTTAGTATTAATTATAGACGGAATGTTCTCGCAAAGGATTTGGCGGTCGCGTGTCGAATATTCTCTTTATGAAACTTGTCGAGTTGCCCAGTCGGGTTGTCGGCGCCGCGCCCGTAATTCGCGGGATCGCGGATGCTATCGGATTCGTGGATCTCTTAAATACCTTATTGGTTTGGGATGCGCAGCAATGTCGGACATCGCCGGGTGAACGCATTTTGGCGATGGTGCTCGACATTTTGACGGGCAAATCCCCTCTGTATCGCGTCCCGGATCGTCTCGCAGAAACGGATGTGCCCTTGTTGCTCGGGCGCGGCCGTACGGCCGCGGATTTTACCGATGATGCGCTGGGGCGGGCGTTGGATAAACTGTTTCAGGCCGGGCCCGCCGCGGTGTTTACGGCGGTAGCCGCGCAGGCTTATGCTCGAGAAGCGATTGAACTGCGTTCGGGGCATTGGGACAGTACCTCCCGATCGTTGCAGGGGGCCTATCGGTCCGCCGAAGACGACACAGAGCCCTGCGACCCCACGGCGGTCGACGATGCCGCCGTCCCTCCCCGTGCGATGCCCCGGCGCGGCCATTCGAAAGATCGGCGCCCCGATCTCAAACAAGTGCTCTTAACGGTGTTTGTGAATGGGGAAGGGGTCTTGCGCTTTGGGTCGGTGGCCTCGGGCAATACCTCGGACAAAACCCTCAATCGCCGGATGATTGAGGAGTTAGTGGCCGCCTTTTCGCCCCAAGAGCTTCACGATGTGATCTATGTCGCCGACTCGTCCTTAGTCACGAAGCCCAATCTCGCCGGCCTGCGTCAGGCCAACCTCCGCTTCATCTCGCGGTGTCCTTCGACATTTGCCGTGGCGCAGACCGCGAAAGAGACGGCGTGGGCTCAAGATGCCTGGACCTTCCTCGGGTCGGTCGCCGCCCGCCGCGACGCGGCGGAGTATTGGGCCTCCGAGCAACAGGCTATGATCGATGACGTGCCCTATCGGCTGGTCGTCTACCGATCTTCCCGGCTGGAGACCCACAAAGAAAAAACCCTGGATCAGCAAATCGCCAACGCCCGCAAAGCCTTGGCCGACGCCGCCCACGTCCTGTCCCAGACGCTCTATGACTGTCGCGAGGACGCCGCTCAGGCGGCCCGCCAGTGGCAAGCCCGCCGCGAAACTGCGTGGTTTGCGGTGGAGACGACCCTCCATGAAGAAGTGCAGCGCCTCCCCCGTAGCCGCCGGGGCCGACCGCCGAAAACGGAGGAACCCCAGACCAAAATCGGGTGGCGCGTCACGGCCACCATCGGCGCGGTGAACGCCGCCCAACGGCAACGCGAATGGGAACGCCAGGCCACCTTCGTGTTGATCACCCCGTTAGATCGCCGCGACTGGGACGCGCGTGCCCTCTTGCAGGAATATAAAGGGCAAGTGCACTGTGAACGCCATTTCCACTTTTTGAAAGATCCGTTGTTTGTGGATGCCTTGTTTGTGAAAAAGCCCGAACGGGTGGAAGCGTTAGGCTATGTGCTCCTGATGGCGTGCTTGTTATATAGTGTGATGGAGCGGCGCGCGCGCCGCAGTGCCGTGTCCATTCCCTCGCCGGCGCGGCGGGTGCTCACGCACCCGACGGGCCACGAAATCATCCGACACCTCCATTCCGTCCAGGTGATTCCGTTGCCGTCAGGGGCGCGGCAAGTCGCCGTACCGCAACGCTTTCAGGCGACATTTTTGGCCATTTTGGAGGCCTTAGCGTTACCCGAGACCGTGTATACGGAGCCCCCCAACCCTCCGAAACGGGAATAAAAAAAATGCCCAAACCACGTACCAAAGGGTGCGAAATACGTGTCAGATCCTTAGCCCAACGTGATATTTTTCGTGATTTATATGCGGCTGTATTTTTGGAAAGCTTGAAGGAAATCACCAACCGGATTGCCCACGAAAAGGCCCAACGGCCTATGGGATTATTTGGTTTTTCGATTGGAGCCTACATTGCCCTATGGGCGGGACTGGTGGATCATCCTGACCGGATTCAGGCCATTGTTGCTGTCGGCGGTGTGCCATCCTTTGACTATCTCCGCTTTTATTATCCAGACTATGATTTTTCCACCCCGCATGCTGTTCGGTTGATGGAGGAAACGGATTTAAGTCGGCAGCCGATCACTATCAAGGGACAACACGTACTTATCCAACATGGGCTTTCCGATCCGGTGGCGCAAATCGATTGGATTAAACCGTGGGCCCAATCGCTAGCGGAAAAGTATCCCGAGCACGTGTCGTGGACTCCGTATGCTTCTTTGCAACACCGGTTGTGGGCAGAAAGTTCAGGCGAAGAAGAGGATGTTCTTGCCTTACGAAACCGGACTCTCAAATGGTTTACCGAGGCTTTGGGACCTGCTGCCTCCCAGGGATAACAGAGTTCATTGCGCTTGGTGACTGGGAGATGAAGGCAAATTTGACGAGAAGGGCTTAACAGGCGCAAGAAATTTGGTCCATCTCAAGGTGGTCAAAAAAGACAGAAGGCGCAATGGTATTGCGCCTTCTTAAGTTTCATGCATCTTTCCCTTGAGAGACCACGGTGACTTGCATTTCCCCACCATGTTGAATACGGTCGGACGCGCAACGGGGGCAGACCGTGGCGGTAGATCCCGCCGGCAATAAAAAGACTTGATCACAATCGAAGCATTTGTATTCACTTAATTTAACGGTATCGCTCATCAATCATGAAGCCTCCCTTGCGGTATCAATCCGGTTAAAATCGTTGGGGTTAAGCAGTAAGGGTAATGTAAGATCGTGCCGTTAGTATTTTAACAAATTGGTAGATAATGTGATAGAGATGTAAGAATATTAGATGCATGTCTTCGCTTTGTGTAAGAACAAGGCGTGATTATTTTGTTGGTAGGAAGGAGATACGAGATTCTTAGAAACGCGAACCCCGTATCTGCTCAGAATGGTGAGGCTGCTGAAAGAAAAATAATCCTGGGTAAGGCGTGACAGGTAATTTATTCAGCAATTCTTTCGTATGCCAAATGAGGCCGATCACAGTGCTGATGGCTGCAATGATGGCCATCCAAGAGTTTTGTGCAAACAGACTATAGGTAATGCATATCGTCGGTATCAGATATAAGAAAACGACTAATCCTGTCCATATTCCTAAGGGCAGCGAGGACCGTAGAGATAGGGTAAAGAAAAACGACACACTGATAAGCGAAAACAGGACAATGGACAAGGCCGAATAGACGACCGGATGATGGCTGACACCTGCTAACATGGCAAGCCCAATGCTGAATCCTGAAACGAGACTGGGTCCCATCACGGCAAAAGCCGTCGAGGCTTTGGCGTCCCAATGTGGGGCAATATAAGACAGACTCCAAGTTACGGAGCGAAAATGAGAGAGCAAACCTAAGGACGAGACGATTATCGCTAAAATGGTAAGTTGCCAACTGCCTTGGGGCTCTAAAGCGTCGGTAAATCCCATCAGGCCTAATAAGGTCATGTAGAGATCGGTAAAGAGCGGACGGGCTCCAATTTGTCCGGGTTGTGAATTTTTCATCCAACGCCAGACTAACATTCCCCCCATGGCCAAGGCAAAACTGACGATTTCCGCATGGATGAGGGTTGGCCAAAGAGTCTGGGTTAACGGAAGATTCATGGCTAAGGCAATGGGCATCATGATGCCCCCGGAAATCCCTAACAGCGCCGTAAACAAAAATGGTGGCAACGCGGGCCGCATAATACCCCTCCCATAAGAAATTTGCGAATCGGTTTCGCAAATCATTAAAACTGACTACTTCGCGAAAACGTCATCACAATGTACAATAGGTGAAAAGGACTAGATAAATAGTATAAATTGTTCACAATATTCGTATCTATGATTATGTATGATACAAGAAATCAGAACGGGATAAAAGCCTTTCTATTTCAGGAAAATTGATGGCGGTTAGGATAATCCATGATATTGGGCAGGAGGTTTTGGGGTTGAACGAACAAGTCTGGACCACCTTTAAAATCGTCGCGGAGATCGGTTCGATTTCCCAAGCGGCCCGGACGCTCAACCTGTCACAGTCAGCAGTTAGCCAACAAATACAAATGCTGGAACAAGCCTATGCGACCACGTTGTTTGTGCGGACGAGTCAAGGAGTGCATCTTACCGAAACCGGGGAAGTCTTATACCGGTATGTGACCTCTTTGCTGCGGTTAATCCATGAATCCCAAGGGGCCATTAAAGAACTCAGTGACAGCCGGCCTCAAACTTTGGCCATTGGCGCCAGCTTAACGATTGCCGAGTACTTGCTACCCGGAATTTTGGCAGAATATGCGAAAAACCTCATGAATGCGCAATGGACAGTATCTATGGCCAATTCTCGGATGATTTTTGAACAGGTATTAAGCCATACCATTGATATTGGACTGATCGAAGCTCCATTCTCCGATCCGCATGTGGTGGTGCGGCCATTTTTCGATGATCATCCAACGCTAGTGGTCCCGCGCGGTCACCGGTGGTTTGGGCAGGATGAAGTGTCCCTGGATGAATTTCTTCAAGAGCCGTTCATTTTACGGGAACCGGGGTCAGGAACGCGCATGGCCTTGGAGGAAGGTCTCGATCATTTAGGCATCGATGTAAAACAACTCAATGTACGTCTTGTATTAGGGACTACCCATGCGATTAAGCAGATGATGCTCAAAGGCTTTGGCGTTAGTGTTTTGTCTCCTCTGACCTTAAACGAGGGTGAAGAACAACTATTTCACTGTTTGCGGGTCAAAGGCTTAAATCTCTATCGTAATTTTTCTGTTGTGTATCAAAGGGATTTAATGACCCGAACGGGAGAACGCTTTATCCATGCGGTCATGACCGTTCCCAATGGATTTGCCAATGCAAAACATTAAATCCTAAAATCCTTGTGAGTCTGTGCCGTGTTTTTCACGAGGCAGGATAAAAATTTTCTAAACCTGTCGCCATTCCCCTTGCTTGTCCCGTAAAATAACGGGTGTGACAAAGGGGGAGGCTGTGAGATGAACACCACAGGGAAAACAATTAGTGTGATCGGTGGCGGGCTTATCGCCATTGGACTTCTTTATACGGGCATTTCGTTTCTTCTGCCTCCCATTCTGCCAGCACCATCATCTCCCAGTCAAACCGTTTCCACAATTCGTCATCACCATATTGATAAAACTCACCGCGTATCGTCCAAGACCACGTCGTCAGCGACTACAGGTCCAAACGGCATGACAGCCCTAAGCTACAATCCCGCCATCAAGCAAACGGCATTGAATCTGGCAAAAGAGTTAGGTATCCACTTGCTCTTGCCCAGTCAAGCGTATCCTGGAACTACTCTAGTAGAGAGTTATGTTGATGATTCTGTCCTCAATTTGGAATTTAATAATATGGTGGCGATGGAGTCGAAAAATCCCATTATGTCTTCATACAAGCCGGGTGCCTCTGTGAATGTGACTTTGGCAAATGGCGTCCCAGCTGAGTGGCTCCTAATTTATGGTGTAGGTGGGGGAGCGTATCGTCTATTGTTTGAAGAAGACGGAACCTACGTACGGTTGCAGCTCTTTCACGGTTATATTCCTGCAGGCCTTCAAAATGCTGAAGAGATTGCCGATCAATTTATGCCTGTCTCCTAGAAATCTTCTCAAATCGATACACTTTTGCGATTTTCGCGTATTCGTATTGCGTGATTAATCAGTTGGTTTGCGGTGTTGTCGTCACGTTTGTCAAATCGTATTGTGTGATGGATCACCGCATCCATAATGGGGAATTCTGTGCTACGTGGAGCGTAGCAGCTAGCAGTCATGTACACTATAATTGGGTAGTTGTGGATGGCCTAATAGGCAGTTATGTTCGAGCGCTTATGTTCGAAAGGAAGTTTATTATGGGTAGGATGATAGTAGAACCTATGAATAGACTTGTGGCATCGAAAATATCCAGTTGGAAATATAGTGAACCCTATGATTTCTACAACATGAATGATGATGCGGGAATGGATGAATTGCTGAACGGGACTTACTTTAAGGTTCACGAAGACGAAATGCTGGTAGGATATTGTTGCTTTGGGAAATCGGCTATAGTGCCAATAGGATTGCAGTTCGGTGCCTATCCTGAAAATGGGACTGTCGATGTTGGGTTAGGGATGAGACCTGACTTAACAGGTCAGGGGAGAGGTTACGTTTTTGTCAGTTCAATTTTGGAATTTGCTATGGCTGAGTATAATTCCAACCACTTTCGATTGACTGTTGCGCAATTCAATAAGCGAGCTATTGCTTTGTATGAGAAGCTTGGGTTCAATCCCATTATGGTTTTTCCCATGGGTGATGTCGAATTTTTAACAATGGAAAGAAGAATTTGTTAACCAGATTTCTGTCACTATTTCTGTCACTAAAGAGGACATTAGCGTCCTATCCCGCACATCCGCACAATCACTTTTGACAGGTTGAGCGGCTACACATGATTCCGATCAATAGGAAAACGACTCGGTTCATTCGGCGAGCCATAACGGTCGATCAATCGTGAAATACAAAGACCCCGATTTCTTACGGAATTTTCATTAGCCATCATCAAAATCAGTGTCATCACTTGCAATGAGGGAAAGAGAAGTATAGACTACAATATGTAGTTTATACAAGGAGGACCTTTATGAAAAGAACATTTGTGATGATTGCTGCGGGATTGACCGTGGCTTTGGCGGGATGTGGTACCAGTCAAGCGGCAAAGTCGACGCCATCTTCGATGACGAAAACATCTCCCTCATCTTCGTCGATGTCTAGTACCTCGCCATCTTCATCTATGTCGTCATCGGGATCGACCACTCAGGCTGTCGCAGAAATACAAACTAATAAAACAGCGCAAATGGTCGAGGCTGGTAATACGGCAACATTTGTTTTAACGGCGACCACAGCGAGCGGGAAACCGGCCAAAGATTTACCCGTCACATTTTATATTGGACCGATGGTGCCCTTGAGTGGCAAAGGTGTGAGTACCTGGTATACATCAGGAACGTCTCAAGCTGCCAAATATATCGCGAGTTATTCAAAAACAACCAATAGTCAAGGACAAGCGACTATCACATTAACAGCCCAACCGACGAAAAGTATGGAAATGGTCGGAGTCAAAATTGGAAGCTTCAGTACTTTTAACCCCACAGCTATGAAAGGCGCGGGATTATTAGATGCTTGGTGGACGACTTCCGCAACCTCCCCGACAGCACCCATCGGTGATTATGTCGAGGTCACACCGTTTGCTAAGGTGATAAAGCCCGGCCAGAAAGAGACCTTAACGATAACGGCTATGAGTCCCCAAGGACCTATTTCCGGGGCTAAGGTCGATATCATTCCCAAAACTCCATCCGCATCGTCCTCGATGGGTGGAAACTCGTCAATGGGCGGCGGCATGAGTTCTTCGGGTGGCATTACGATGACGACGAATTCGCAAGGACAAGTGAGCTACACGGTGACAGCACCTTCGACGTCGATGGCAAGTCTTCCCGTTCGTATTGTGGTATCGAACAATATGGAGCGGGTCGCCGGAGGAATGAATGCAGACGTGGTGGCGCAATAATGAAGTCCCATGGCAACGCTTTGAGACAATTTTCTTCTCGGAGCGTTGTCGTTTTTTAGGATTTAGTGACAGAATAAACTTAATGAGGTAATCGCTAGCACTGCAGAGGTGGCGAAAGGAATCAGGGCAGCAGAAAAAAGAGTCCGCGCTTCGGGCGACAAGGGCACAGTCTCGGAATTGATCAAGGCATTAATACGAGCCTGCCAGACACTATTCCATGCAGTTTCTCCGGAAAATTGGGAATGGGGCTGTTCTCGTAATGCATGAATTGTTGTGACCATCGCTTGCATTAAATGATCAGCCGTGTGTTGCCAGACAATAGCAAATTGATCGGCGCGAATTTCACGGGCAGTCAGATAAAACCGATAAACCGATTCCAAGGGTAGCCAGGGAAACGCCCGTAAAATCACCAAGAAGATTTGCTGCAAGGCATAATCATGAGAGCGCACGTGATGGACTTCATGAGCTAAGATCGCCGTTAATGAGGGAGCATCAAGGATTTGATGAAGGCGCCTGGAAATTACTATGGTGGGATGAACAACGCCATAGGTAAAGGCATCGGGACTTTCCCATAATCCCATTCGAACAGCAATTTTTTGGTTAGCGAAAAATGCTGGCAAATCGCTTAAGGGAAATGGAGCAAGTTGGGGCGCTATCCGCTCGATGGTTTGACGACTGTTTTTGACGATGGCGTAAGTGGCATATCCCAGACGAAGAAAATAAGCGAGCGACAATAGGATGAAGACGACGAAAAGAACGGTTAGTCCACTAGGGGATGTGTCAGGTTTTTGCATCATGCTCCATGCCATGTGGCGGTAAGTGATAACAGCGGCTAGGATGAGAAGCAAGCCGGGTAAAAGAGCTAGTCCCAAAAGAGCGGTCGCCCATGTATATGCGGATTGCGAGACTTTACTGATGAGATTTTTCTTGGGTTCTTGCACGGACAATAGCCTCCAATTTAGCCAGAGCATCAGGATCGAGCTCATCAATGGCATCAACAAAGTGCACTAATCCGGACTCGCCAAATTCGGAAATCAAGGTTTCCACCGATTCCATCGCCCGGGCTTTGAGCACACTTTCGGCCGGTGCAATTTTGTAGACATAATGACGAACGCTGCCGCCACGCACCAATATTTTTTGGGAAACCAAACGGTTCATGACCGTTGCCACTGTGTTAATCGACACCGGTCGTTTTTGTGATACTGCCTGGTGCACACTTTTGACCGTCGACTCTCCTTGAGTCCTAATAATTTGAAGAATTTGATTGCGCAAATGATTTTTTGGAGCCAATGGCATACAACCCTCGCAATGTCGGTAAAGTTCCTCCAAGTCTTATATTATTGTAACATTTCTTAGGAGGTAATTTATGAGGTCGGTTCACAATGTTACGCGCTGGGCTATCATTTCAGGGCTGGTTATTTATGGACTCATAATGCGCTTGGCATGGCATTACTATCCGAGAATTGGACAGCCTGGCATTATTCTCAATCACGGTATCGCCTTTGGGCTATTTTCTCGCCTACCCCAAATTGGCGTGATTATGGCAACGGCAGCTGTCATTGGGATTCTTCTGATGATGCTGTGGCGTATGCCATCTGTGCGCTTGCCAGTTTCCTGGATTTTGGCTGGGGCTATAGGTAACTGGACCGACCGTATATTGTGGGGCGGTGTTGTCGATTATTGGCAGCTTAGGCCCTATCCTTATATTTTTAACTTGGCCGATTTGGTCATTCGATTCGGCTTTATCTGGCTCGTCATTCGAGTTTATAGGCAATTTCGAACAGAAGAATCACTTTGGCAATCACGTTCTAAAGTATGATAACGCACAATATACTGATCACATAATTGGCTATAATGAAGCCGTAGGGTAGTGTCGTCTGTATTTAGCATTCGCCACCGCCAAAACTCCAAAACCAGGCGCGTATATACAAAGCGAATCGTCCGCATCCATTGTTTGAACATGGTTACCCTCTTTTACTTTTCAACTGATAATCCACAAATATTGCCGATTTAAACGCTCTGCGAAATGGTTTTTATTCATCATAAAACTGTGATTTATTATTGGCCGTAATTGCCAAAAAGTCTATAAATCTGCCGGGAATTTTGCCAAATTTGCCAAAGAATCGATCGCATAATTTCCTAATCTTCGTCAACAACGATCTTTTTTATGTTCGACAAGGCTAGATTTTTGACGAAAGATGACAAAAATTAGATAAAATCGCCAGCTGTCAATTTGAGAAATCACGGGGATCTTGTCCGTCATTGTCTATGAGACAAAAATGAGACACACGAGAGTGCAGCTTGTGATACCATCACGTTAGCTGGCCGGCTAAAGTTTTTCCGATCAATGCTTCCCAATAAATTGCTTCATAATATAAATTGCTGCAATAATCTTGCGTAATTTGCCAAGATTCCTCTTGCCATATGCTTCAAGGACCTTCATAGTAATACATAACGGGAGCTCGGCTAACCGGGCTGAGAGGGTGGATTGGCCACCGACCGTCAACCTGATCTGGGTAATGCCAGCGGAGGGAACAGATTTTGATCCTTTTAGCCCATCCATTCATAAACTTTCCCTACTGCCTGGCATATGTGACCGGTAACCCGCGACTGGCGGCGTGTGAAAAAAAGGGGGAGCTTTATGGCAACAACACCAAATGCGTATCACGTCTTTCCGGAAAGTCAAAAAGTTTATATTACAGGTTCGAGACCTGATATTCGCGTGCCGATGCGGCAAATTCGGCTCACGAATAGTCAAACATTTCGGGTCTACGATACTTCAGGTCCTTATACCGATGCTAGCTATGAAGCCGATGTGCGCCAAGGTTTACCACCTATTCGGAGTGCCTGGATTCTAGAGCGCCAAGATGTGGAAGAATATGAAGGCCGCCAGGTCCAACCGATTGATGATGGTCTCAAAACGCCTGAAGATATTCGAGCTCAAGAGACGGCTCCTGGACTTCACCGCAGGCCCTTGCGTGCGCGGGCTGGAAAAAACGTCACGCAAATGCATTATGCTCGTCAAGGTATTATTACTCCAGAAATGGAATTTATTGCTTTGCGCGAAGGATTTGACCCCGAGTTTGTGCGAGAAGAAGTCGCCCGGGGACGTGCGGTGATTCCTGCCAATATTAATCATCCTGAGTTGGAGCCGATGATCATTGGCCGTCATTTCCACACCAAGATTAATGCCAATATCGGCAATTCGGCTGTAGCGTCCTCGATTGAAGAAGAAGTGGACAAAATGCGGTGGGCCACATTGTGGGGTGCGGATACGGTGATGGATTTGTCCACTGGGAAAAACATCCATACTACCCGGCAATGGATTTTGCGAAATTCGCCTGTGCCCATTGGAACGGTGCCGATTTATCAGGCTTTGGAAAAAGTTAAGGGCAAAGCGGAAGATTTGAGTTGGGAAGTCTACCGCGATACGTTGATTGAGCAAGCCGAACAAGGTGTCGATTACTTTACGATTCATGCGGGGGTCAGGCTGCAATATATTCCCCTCACGGCTAACCGGGTCACAGGAATTGTGTCGCGTGGTGGCTCGATTATGGCAGCATGGTGTCTGTACCATCATAAAGAAAACTTTTTATACACGCATTTCGAAGAGATTTGCGAGATTATGAAACAATACGACATTACTTTTTCCCTTGGGGATGGACTGCGTCCGGGATCACTGGCTGACGCCAATGACCGAGCACAATTTGCGGAATTAGAAACCCTTGGAGAACTAACGGAAATTGCATGGAAGCACGATGTCCAAGTGATGATTGAAGGCCCTGGACATGTTCCAATGCACCTTATTAAGGAAAACGTGGAAAAGGAAATGGAGATTTGTCATGAAGCCCCATTTTACACCTTAGGGCCCTTAACCACGGATATTGCTCCAGGCTATGATCACATTACTTCCGCAATTGGAGCCGCGATGATTGGATGGTTTGGCACTGCCATGCTCTGCTATGTCACCCCCAAAGAACATCTGGGTCTACCCGATAAAGATGATGTCAAACAAGGGGTGATAGCATACAAGATTGCGGCTCATGCAGCGGATGTGGCCAAAGGCCATCCCCGTGCCCGGGAATGGGATGACACCTTATCCATGGCGCGGTTTGAATTCCGGTGGCGAGATCAATTTAATTTGTCCTTAGACCCTGAGACTGCTGTGGCTTTTCATGATGAAACCTTGCCCGCTGAACCTGCTAAAGCTGCCCATTTTTGTTCTATGTGCGGACCCAAATTCTGTTCCATGCGCATCACTCAAGATATCAGGTCATGGGCTAAAGCGCATGATGTGAATGAGGAAGAAGCCATTGCCGTCGGTCTTCAAGCAAAAGCCGAAGAGTTTAAACAACAAGGTGGTAATCTGTATCCGCCGGTGAAATAAGATTGGGATAACTCTCATCTCATAAAAAAGATCCGTGGTATGATCACGGATCTTTTTTGATCTGTCGTCCGAGGATTTCTTCTAAGGGATGCGTTCTGATAGGCTTTATGATTTCGCACCCATCATCCGAAGAGTCTATGAAATGAGGTTATACGCCGACGATTTGATAGCCTTGTTCAACAAGACGAATGAGTGCTTCGCCAGCGGGTTCCATCGTAATGCCTTTAGCTCCCACACGCTCGGTCACGCCATATTGATCAGCGTTGAAGGGACAAGCGGCCATAGGAACACTGCCGTCGGTTAAGGCCTTCAGAGCCTGTTCAATTTGCTCGTCAGCTTGTCCAGCGAGTTGAACGCCAGGACCAAAGAAGTAAACTTGAATATCTTGCCCACGATTAGCCTTGAGACGGCCGGCGAGGACGATATTAGCGAGGGCCTTGTCCCGTAAATCGGGCCCAGCGGTAATCCAAAATGCAATTTTTGCCATGATAAACCTCCTTGGATAGAGTTACAACTTGTGATTTGACGAAAATTCAAAGCGCTAAATCATTGGGATGATGAAAATTTCATTATGCGCTTGCCATTACTATACAATAACAAGTAAAACAAAACAAGGGCAGAACGCAATCCGTTCTGCCCAGCAATGGGGGAGCTCATGATGACGAGGACGAGGACGCGTTGTCATCCAGAGGCAAATATTTTTCCCCGAATGTTTTAAGCGCGTCTAAAATGGGCATTAAAGCCAGTCCCTTGGGGGTTAAGGCATATTCTACCCGGGGCGGCTTTTCAACAAAGCGGGTGCGACTAATCACGCCTTCACGGGTGAGCATTTTTAATCGCTGGCTAAGAATTCTTGGATTAATTCCCGCTTGTTGCAATTCCGTGAAGCGCTTTTGTCCCGTGGCTAAATCCCGTAAAATCATAATGATATAGACATCTGCAAATAGCATGGCTGTCCTTTGAATAGGACAGGTAACATCACGCCACGATTCCATCGCCCTCACCTCAATAATCGACAAAAATATTTCTATGCTCACTATACACCATTCCCCCTTAAGCTTATGCTTTCTTGGAGAGTGGCTGACAATCCCCGTTATTTTCATTTTTTTGTAGTTTATAGGTGATTTGGGTGGATATCGTGCAGGAATTTTGTTAATAAATGGCGAATAATTATCAAAAGAGCAACTTTACTCATCGAAATCCGCGCGTCTTTCGTGATGCTATTCAAGCATTTGTATCGTGAATGAAATCACAAGATATCGATTGAGGATTGACGAGTTCGCCAAACATCTATAAAAGCCGTAAACATCAATAGAACGCAAACACATAGAACAAATTAACAAATTAAGGAAGTTTCTCGAATGATGACACAAATTCTCACGGAACAAGGATGGTATTTCACGTGATTAGCTTTCAAACCTTCATAAAAGGTATTAGGGGATGGGGAGAGGATCTCTTCTTAATCTCTACATCTTCTTACCGAAAAGAGCTCATGACACTCAGCATAAGCTGACCTGTTGGAGTATGACTCTTTTTCAACGGCTGTTGTTCTCCCCTAAGACATCTTATTATCGAAATGGTTTGAAAGAAGGCTAGGTGCTTCCATGACATGGTTAGCGGATACAGCGTTTGAAGAATCGGAACGTTTCGTGGGTCGGACCAGTGAATTGCAACAGTTTCAGGCCTGGCTTCATGATTCTCGACCCCTTACCCAACTCTGGGATGTGCACGGCATTGCGGGGATGGGCAAGTCGACTTTATTATGGCAATGGATGGCAAATGCACGCCGTCAACAAGTGCCGTCAGTGTGGATGGACGGCCGTTCTTGCCCTAAGCAACCGGTGCAATTTCTTGACCACCTCTTTGACATCACGGAAAATGTCCTGCCGATTAGCCCGCGCAAAAAAAATTCGTGGCCTGAACGATTTCTTTGGGTTATCGATAATTTTGATGATCTTGAGTCGCTTGAAGCCTGGTTGCGAGAAGACCTTATTGCGCGGCTGCCAGAACAGGGAGGTCTTCTCGTTTTTGCCTCCCGCCGGGGACTGTCTGCACATTGGCATGTTCATCCCATTTGGGCTTCTCGGCTGCGAAAACTCCCCTTGAAGCCGTGGACGCTGTATGAAGCCCGCACATACTTTCACCGACTGGGATTAAAAATGACGGAGGAGTTGCAGCAGGTGCTTCGCCCATTACATGGTCATCCTTTGTCCATGGCAGTGGCCGGAGAATATTTTACGCGCCGAGGCACCGTCATGAATAAGCGGGACTATTCCTTTTTGGAAACCATTACCGCCGAATTATTGCGCGAAGTGACCGATTCCCAGCTTCATCCCTTTTTAGATATTTTAACGGTGTTACCGTCTGCCAACCAAGATATGATAACGGCCATTGCCGAGCCATTGGCGATCAGCACGCAACAATATCGGGATTTAAGCCGGCTATCCTTTGTCCGGCTGGTGCCTTCGGGACTGGCTCTTCATGATGTGGTACGTTCTCAGCTTTTAGCATCGATGCAAGAACATCATCCGATGACACTCAAACAGTTGCGCTTAAAAGCCTTGGATTATTTAGGCACTTTATATCGCCAGAGTCAGTCAGGCAGCGAAAAAAATCATCTTGGCTATCTGTTACTGGAGATTACCGCACAATCTTTGCCGATTTCGAGTCCTTACGCCAATATTGCGGCGATTGACGAGATTGTGCGCGAAAACCAGTTAAAGGAGGGTGACCTGGAGTGCCTTCATACCATGATCGAGCATTGGGGACGCCAAAGTTTGGACATGCCCAGTTTAGCTGTGGCCCATGCCTTTTTAGATGATATCGCCCGCAATATCGATGATGGGATTCGGATATTCCGGGCACCTAGTGGGGAGCCAGTAGCCTTTTTTGCGAGCCTGCCCCTGTACCAAAAGACTGTAGACCTTATCGAGCGCTATGTGCCTGGCAGTGTTGCCCGGTATTTTCCTCATGATACAGAGTTTCCTCGTGATAGGGACCAGGTGGACACGTTTTTTGGTGTCCTTGTGGGCGTGAAACCCGATGATCCCCGCTACCACCCGCATGATTTGTTAGGGATTTTAATTCGGGATGGGCTATCCCACCTCGGGCGCGGACTTCGCGGTGTGATTGGGGTTAGTGAACCCAATTTTAAAGAGTTACTGGAACTCTTAGGCTTTATGGCCCATCCCATTGATGCGGAGCAGGGCATTTATGCTTTTACTTTAGACATGCGCCAGCGTGATTTTTTGCTGTGGGTGG
This sequence comes from Sulfobacillus thermosulfidooxidans DSM 9293, assembly GCF_900176145.1. Lineage (NCBI taxonomy): Bacteria > Bacillati > Bacillota > Clostridia > Eubacteriales > Clostridiales Family XVII. Incertae Sedis > Sulfobacillus > Sulfobacillus thermosulfidooxidans. Next base: position 1,568,327 of record NZ_FWWY01000001.1, read on the forward strand.
GTTCTATTGTGCAAGCTTTGAACCGACCAGCTATCCGGATGCAGTATCCCGTCGATGAAAATTTGCTGCGGCGGGTTTTAAAGGCGTTACACGATCCCGGGGCTTTTAAAAAAACGGCGATTGCTGATATTTTAGGGTGTCAACCCGAAGAAGCCCGCTACATCCTGCAATCTTTGCTGACCAAAGCGCCGGTTCCGCCTCTCACGGAAAATGAACAAAATTTGTTGCGGTTAACCTTTGTCGAACGCATCGGCAATGCGGACTCTATTGCCTTAGCTCTACATTTGTCGCGGCCAACCTATTACCGCATGTTGAAACAAAGTCTGGTAAACTTATGCACCGTTTTGCAATCTGGCGACTTTTTGTCAGCCACTTTAGAGTAAAGCGAAGTCTAACCGTATACTTACTCGGATTACATCCTGTCGTTTTCAGCTAGACTTCAGGCTCGGAATCTTTCTCCTCTTTTATAATGAGTATTAACCATTATGAGAAAGATTATGAAAGGATCTTGTAGCGGATGAAATGGCATTGGCCTGCCCTTGTCTTAGGACTTGCAGCAATTGGAACGTTAGGTACATTCGGTATTACCCATTCGGAAAATATGTGGCCGCAAGTGGCTGACCAGCAAATTGGAGCATCGGAGTGGAATATGTTTGGAACGGGACCATCGCATGATGCGGTCATTGAAAATGGGCCGAACCAGAATCTCAGCGTGAAATGGACGCGTCAATTTTCACAGCCACTCATGCAGCCAAGTGTTGTCCGTGGTGTGGTTTACGTTGGGGGAATTGGGAACAAGCCCGCTGTCTATGCTATCGACGCCAAAACGGGTAAGACCTTGTGGAAAACCGATGTCAATAATCAAGTCATGACCACTCCGGTCGTGCATGATGGAATTGTTTTTGTGGGATCAGGCAATCATAATTTTCCAATATCTCACGTGCCCCAATATGGTGTACAGATTATTCGAGGTAATGGTCCCAGTGCCATTTATGCTCTAGATGCACGAACGGGCGCCATCTTATGGAAACATGAAACACAAGGCGAGGATATGCCCACTTTTGTGTACGCGAATCACTTAGTGTATGTGGCCAATGGATCCGATGAATTATTAGCTTTAAGCCCGCTGACAGGGCAAACCGTATGGAAACTGTCTTTGCCTTCTTATGTCAGCATGTCCTCCCCGACTATCGTGGGCAATATGATGTATTTTGGGGGAACGCATCCCGCCGCCATATATGCCATTAACCTCCAAACGCATCAAGTGCAATGGATGCACACCTTACCCCATCCTTTAGGAGGATCCGACGATGTGCCACCGGCGGCGGCCGATGGCATGATCTATTTCGATTATGTCCAACAAGTGCATAATGAGCCACATGAAGTGGTTTACGCGCTTAATGCGCAAAATGGCCATACGGTGTGGACCGTTGATGAAGGAGCGGGAACAATTCCAGTGGGACCCAATGGGGGACCACGAGATGAGACCGGAATTCCCACGATTTATGGAAACAGGTTATATGTCAGTAGTCCTTTAACGGATTCTTTTTACGCGTTTAATTTACAAACAGGTGCATTAGATTTTAGTGTGCACTTTAAGAGCCAAATGACCCAGGGCCCTGTCATCTATCAAGGCGTATGCTATGTGGGCGATGTGCACGGAAACTTTTATGCCATTAACGCCACAACCGGAAAAATTCAAGGAAAACTCCACTTTCAAGGGGCCTTTATGCCCTCCACGCCGGTGTTAGTGGGGCAAACCCTTTTCATTGGCGATAAAGCGGGTCAATTTATGGCGATTCCGTTATCGGAATTTGCATCATAAGACATATTCGAGACTTACCGCGTGGTCGCGAACCATGCTAGGGCTGGGAATCCAAGTAAGCTCGAAATAATTGGTAGTCACGCCCCATAACAGGATTTAGACGTAGCGCCATGTCAAAGAGACGGGGCTGTCCACTTTCACGGCACCGCAAAACGGTCCCGTTCATCTTAATGGTGCGCGTGGGTAACTCCAGAATAAAATCGACCGTTGTTCCTTCCGTAAACGCCATCGGCACTTGACATCTGAGTCCATCCACCGAAACATCCTCTGTTTCGGTGGTAATTTTTCTCCATTTCAACGGTCCCTGGGGGATAAGCATGGGAATGTGGAGATGATATCGCCGGGTGCGGCGATTTTCCACCGCTTGGGGCTGGTCTTGCATGGCGGCGACAATCATCGGAGAGGGGCCAAGATCAACACGTTCAACAATCCCTTGTTGTTGCCAATGCGTGGCATACCATTGCCACTGCAAGAATATTGGCGTTTGTGGGGGCGGCAGTCTTAGCCCTGTCACGGGAGTTTGAATTTCCAAATAGACTTGTTCTTTCAACCGGAATTTCACTGTGACGTTAATGCGTTGATCGGCATAGAAAAATTGGGCAATATCATTAACCGATAAGGTACTCACGGTGATTCTCTCCTTAATATCGACAATAAGGGCAATATTATGATGGCAACAAGACCAATATCTTTATGTCTTATCCTAAATCACAGCTTTTGTTTCTGTCTTGATTTTCTTCAGAATTTTAAACCAAAAATTGTTGATTTGGCCGGAACAGGTCATGAATAGTGGTGCCATAAGACCGCCATTTTTGCTGTGGCCACAGGATTTTGGGATCCGGCACTGTGGTTTTTCAAGCGAATCAGAATGGAATCATCGAGCCAATCGAGTTGAGTTTCAATATGACCTTGTCCCTGGTTTTGGACAACCATAAGACCAGGAAAGGCCGGAAGAAAGTGAGTATGTAAATAAAGAATGAGAGGATTAATGACGGGCCCGATCAGTGCCTGGTGAAATCCCACAATTTCTATAGTCCATTCCCCTTCATGCCAGATTAAGATCGGGAAATCCGCGTCTTGTTGACTTTCACCCGTAAAAGTGGGGGCGCTGGAGGAATAGACATATCCCCTAAGACCGGTGAAAAGAGAAATTTGTTTGGGCTGTCCCTCAGGTGTTCTCCAAAAATCATTGTGTTTGATTAATAACGGGATGATAGCCTGAGGCGGTTCGATCGGATATTGGTCAAGAGACCACATAATCAGGGGGACCTTGGCGAGATGATCTTGCAAAATTTCTGGACTGTTAATGGGGTAACTTTGCTGGGTGGGCCATAACGTCACATGATAGCCTGTTCCCTGAGCATTGACATAGGTGGTAGCGGAGACCGTAATGGATGACGGTAAGGGAATTTGCCGGGGTCCCCATAAGGGGAGTGTCGTGCGTTTGGCCACCTCGTGAAGTGCCTGCCCAATGAGCTGATGAGACGATAGATAAAGGCTGATGGGAGCGAGGTGGGAAAATTGCCAGTGTTCTCCCCCGTCACGGGTTACATATACGGCTTCTAGATGGGAACTGGACAGGGGGACGAAAATTTGACCAGACTGTGTTGTGGAGAAATGGATAATGGGACTTTGATGTCCGGACCAAAAAGACGGTGGTAGAGGGATTTTTTGTTGAGACCATATCCGACCACCATCATGGGTTTGATAAACGAAAAGTTCGGGAAACACGGCACTCAGTTCGGCAATAAATCCCGTTTGAGAATTGGTAAAGAGCATGGATGCGTTACCTGTTTGGTTAGGAAAGGCGAGAAAGGACGTTTGAGTCGTGGTCCACTGCGACATCTTTTCCAAAGTCCACCGACGACCATTATCGGAGGAATGAAAGAGATAGAACATTTCATTGTCTGTGGCAATGCTTCCCGCAGCCAAAAACCATTCATGATGGCCGACTTTTGCGAGAACGCTTTGGGGAGTCTTCATCAAGTGCATGACACTATCTGTCGGCGTCGCTAACGACCTGGTGTGCCAACTGTTGATAATCCGTTTGGTGAGTCCCCTATCTGAATTCTTGAGGATGACTGTTAGCGTTAAGAGATCACCTTGTTGGGTCATTATCTCTTTAGATTCACTAACACGGGACCCTAAATATGTTACCGGCGTCTTGAGTTGGTAAGGGGAAGCCATGTTTTCGGAATTGATGGGAAACCATGCGGCTAAAGAAGATGGGGGTGAGCTGGTTAATATCACTTCACCCGATTTTCCTTGATAAATTCTTTTAACAGGTGAGGATAATCCTGTTTGTAACGACCATGCACGCGGAATAACGAAGGTTGTTCCTCTCCATGAATGTTGGCGCATACGTGGCTTGGACTGTTGTGTTGGTGAGAGTACCCTGTGAGATGGGATAAGCTTTACAGGGCCATAGGTCGAATTGGCAGCGAGATGCCCTGAACCTGAAAAGCCACAGCCAGATAACGCTATGCACAGGCCGATCCATCCGAACTGCCTATGCCGCCGTTGCATTGTGGCTTTTCCCTCCAACAACCCGATCGTCATGCTAAGATTTGTGTGGCACGTCAAACATAACAGAGAGATGTTCGTCATTTACATCGTATAAGAGTATGTTACTGGTTTAGAGCATGCAGGGAAAGAGCATTTTGTCAAATAGCCAAGAATATTTTGGATTTATGTCATAAACCGTGAAAATGCTGGTGAGAAGCCAAACAAAAGGAAAATATTTCATGCCATGAGCCATGATGAGGCAAAGCATCCCAGTGCGTTTCCAAGCTATCTGGTAGCATGTAGAAGAGAAAGGCAAGAGAAAGAAGCCGGGCAGGTTAGAAAGAAATCAAAGAAATGGGGCATTCGAGTACGAATCAGCTTCCACGCACCAATATTACACGTCTTTTGGCGTTCCACCGAGATCCTTTGGGATTGCTGTCGAATCTCGCCCAAAGTGACCTCCCATTGACGCATTTTCGTATGGGTCCTTGGCCCTTTGTGTTGGCCGCAGGAGAAGAGGCGGTCTATCAAATCCTGGTTCGACACGGCAAGGAACTCGAGAAAGGTCCAGGCATGGATCAAAAAAATCCTTTAATCGGCCGTGGTCCTTTAATTGCTGAAGGAACACTGTGGCGGCAAGAAAGACGGGCGGTGCAACCAGTCTTTGATCACCAATATTTTGAACATTATGCGCACCAAATTGTTCAGATCGTAACCGATTATGCCAAGATTTTTTCCGACGGTCCTAAGCAAGTCATGATGGATAACGAGATGTTGGTTTTGACACTAAAAATTGTTGTGAGCACATTATTAGATGGTGAGCAAGATCTCGAGCTATTACGCCAAATTTCTACTGATGTTCAAGCCGTCATGACCTATTTTTTCCGCCGCTCGCGTAGTGCTATTCGTATACCGTATAATTGGCGATATCTGGGACCCAGGTCTTATCACCGGGCTGCACAAGAATTGACCCGGTGGATCAAGCAACTGCTCATGGAACATCCCAAGACTTTGATGGTTAGGCGACTTCAGGACGACCTGGCAACGGATGACGATGCAGTGATACAGTCAGCTCTCACCGTGGTCATGGCAGGACACGAGACGACTGGTCATGCGTTGGCTTGGACCTTTGGACTTTTAGCGCAAAATCCCGGGGTACAAAAGACCTTGCAGGATGAGTTAGAGACGGTGCTAGGAAGAAGAGTCCCCACAATTCATGATCTGGATGCACTACCTTTTCTGCAGTCTGTTATTCGAGAAGCCCTTCGCCTCTATCCTCCGGTGTGGCTTATCAGCCGGAAAAATCCGCAACCTTTAACGGTTCTTGGACACACTTATCGCCCTGGGACGTTCTTTTTGGTTAGCCCTTATGTCACCCATCATCTACCTGGACTCTACCCTGAACCCGATAGCTTTAACCCCGCACGGTGGCTAAATCAGGGCCGAATTGATCATCTCATGTCATATCTCCCATTTGGCCATGGCCCTAGGCGGTGTGTGGGACGCGATTTAGCTCTTATGGAAATGGCTTTAGTGGTGGCTGTCATGGTGCAAAGATATTCGGTATCCATGCCCAAAGACTTTATCATGCGTCCCTTACCTAAATTAAGTTTGGTTCCGGCTCACGGCATGCCCTTAGTGATTTCACCACGGTAGGTCCATCCAAAAAATGGATAAAAAAGAAGGTTCTGCAGGGTTTTCCCATTGCGAGGGACAACGCCCGGGTGCTATAATCACCAAGTTATGAAGCATCGGCACTTGACAGTAATGAATAGGAGGTGATTGTATGTGGGAAGATTACTTGGAGCAGGCTACCGCAAGCATTGCCAATAAATATCATCGCCGCCGTGCCCAGGCAAAAATCCGGCAGCAATTACTTTCTATTTGGGCTGAATTGACCCATACCGGAATGGAATCACCACGGGCAATGGTAGAGGCCATGGAGATGTTGGGTGATCCGAGACATTTGGCGGAAAAACTAGCCACGCCGCTACGCCAACAGCGAGGATGGCTCTGGTTGGTTTCGTTTGCCCAGTTAATGGCGGGGTTGGGACTGCTTCTGGTCTCGTTTCGCACCGCATCTTTAGCGGATATGGCTGTGGGACGTGTTTTGACGTTGTGGGGATTTGCGACGACGGGATTTAACACGTACCACCACAAAGAGCTGTGGGCGAACTTGAAAATTGCTTTACGGAATTGGCGGCTATCACTAACCTGGGTCACATGGGGCCAAAAGGCCCGCATTATTGCGGTGTCAGCGATAAGTGGGATCTTGGCGGCGGTACTATGCAGTTTACCGTGGGAGTTTGTGCCGAATACCGTATTTCACCCGGTGATGGTATCCGATTTCTTGGGGCTTTTTTCGTTTGCTTTGGCCGCTTGGGGACCCTATTATGTATTTCGCCGCTCGATTGCGATGGCTTTTCGCGATATTACCTGGCAAATTTGGGCCGCTTTAACTTCAACTGTGACCTATACCACGTTAGTGGTGGTCAATGGCCAATTTGTTCCTCCGCCGTTCTTCAATTGGCAACCAGAACTTTTCATTTTGGGAAGTTTCGTGTCGTTCTTTGCTGCGCTAAGGGTCTATGCCTTTTTCCTCGCCCTCAAAGAGCGCATTGAACCGTGGAGCGACGATGAAATTCGTCCAGCAATTTAACGGAGAATGTTCACAAGAGCGAATGGTCCGGTTCCATCGCTCTTGCTTTTTGTCTTGTCAGCTCCGTGTGAATGATGCGGCGTTAGGCTCGTCTTACCCAGGTTTTCTCGCGATTTAGGAATATGATAGGATGACTTATGACATGGCTGGAGGCGTGTGGATTTTATGGCTCAGGTTGCCGTAATTGGCGGAGGACCGGGAGGAGTCTCGTGTGCCATTTGGTTAAAACGCCTGGGATTAGAACCGGTTTTGTATGAGCGGGGGCATATTGGAGGACAACTTCATGACATTTCTTTGCCTATTCCGGATTTGCCTGGAGAACCTCTGATTACCGCGCGCGAGCTCATCGAACGGCTTAAGCATCATCTAAAAACCTGGGAAATTCCCGTCTTTGAAGGACAAGAAGTTATCGCTTACCGTGATGATCAAATTCTGGTATTAAAGAGTGGGCAAGAAGTCTACTATCCCCATATTGCCTATGCCCCGGGGCTTAGGATTCGGGAACTTGATATTCCCGGGCGAGAGTGGATTACCCAGCAATCCACCTCAGAAATTCTTAATATGAACACCGATCTGCCCATTCTCATAGTCGGAGGAGGAGACCGCGCTTTTGAGGCAGCGATTCGTTTAGCTCAAGCTAAACGTCCTGTCATTCTCATTCACCGGCGCGATCATTTTCGGGCACGTCCAGATTTCCAGGCCAAGGTGCAACAACTTCACATTCCCATTTATGTGCACACCCATTTACAATCAATTGAGTCCGTGCCGGGTGCCCTGATTGCTCATGTTGAGCAAAATGGTCATGACCTCTCATTTCCGGTGTCCGTGGTTATGGTGCGTATTGGCATGGAACCCGATATTCAGCCCGGGTTATGCCCTTTACCGATATCCGATGTCGTGCCGCTATGGCCACGAGCCCATGTCCGCTGTTTAGGAGATGCAGTCAGTCCAGTGCCGTTTCGCTCGATTGTAAGTGCCTATGCCTCGGGGATGATGGCAGCGAAAGAACTGGTCATGAATCTTCGCCATCATGCATAATTTGTTGATAAAGATGGCCAAGGGAGGGACATGCCATGGTGCCAGATATTATTGCCCCAGGTCTTGATGTGCTATTTGTCGGCTATAATCCCGGAGTGGCCTCAGACAGTCAAAGTCATCATTTTGCAGGACCCGGTAACTTGTTTTGGGCGTTATTAGTGGATAGCCAATTCACCCCTTATCGCTTGCGCCCGGAGAATGATCGGGACTTGTTGTTGTTTCGTCTCGGCATAACTAATATTGTGGACCGGATGACGCCCTCTTCCACCGATTTGTCCTTGCAGGAAATGAGCCAGGGAGCTCAAGGTCTTGCCGAGAAAATTCGTCAATTTCAACCCAAAATAGTTTGTTTTTTAGGGAAAGATATTTTCCGGGCTTTTATGGGCTATAAGCGTTCAATGCCGGTGTCTTGGGGCTATGTTATGGCTGACAATAGGGACGGGCCAGGATTTTTTGTGGCTCCCAACCCGTCACGCCGATCGACGATCCCTTATGGATTACGCTTATATTACTTTCGATCTCTAGCTAATATTGTGAGGTACGGGGTGCATCCCCATATAATGCCGTGAAATGTTGGATTTCAGCGCTCTGGGGATGATAGGTCAAACGGCTTACGACCCAAAAGACGACGGTGTTGAGGACTAAAGCCATAAACCCGGCATTCATGCCCCAGATAATGCTGTGATGGGAGAGCAATAAAGACCCGTCAACAACCCATCCCACGATCATCCCCCAAAATGCTCCATATTTTGTGGCGCCGCGCCAGAATAAGCCTCCAATCACAATAGCCGGGAAAAGTTGGGCGATAAAGTCGTAAGCCACCAATAAAATCGCCACTAACAAAGACGGAGTGGCTAAAGCCAGAAACAACGCCAACGCGGTGAGCGGGAATACGAGCATTTTGGTCAAGCGATAGATTTGCTGTTCCGTGCGAAAGGTCAAATCACCCCATACATTTTTGGCGATGAGTGAAGCCGAGGTCATGATAATCGGCCCGGCCGGAACTAATGCCGCAAAAATAGCGGCCACAACAAAGAAGGCAAAAAACGGTGTGGGAAAGAGACGACGGGCTAAGATCAGGACCACATCATTGCCATTTTGATGACGACCTAAAACAATGAGGGCGCCAAACCCGATGATGATGACGGCAACCTTTACCAGTTGGTATAAAGGCATAAATACGGCTTGAATCTTTAACGCTCGCGGACTTTTGGCGGTATACGCCACACCAAACCATTGGGGCCACATCCATTGTCCCAATCCGGTCATGATCACCGTGGTCACCAGCCACAAGAGCCCGGCGTTATGCGTTTTGCCGGGTAATATCATCACCTGGCCTAATTGGGTTCCAAACGCTTTAAACATCGGCTCAAACCCATGAAAGTCTTTATAGGGAAAGACAATAAAGAGCGTACCTAATGCCACAATCATGAAAATGTCTTTAATCACCGATTGCCAGGCATTACCGCGGATGCCGCCAACATAGACGGCAAGGGCTAAAATGAAAAATCCTATGATGTCCGATACACTCACCGATAACCGGCTACGGCTAATCACATGAAAAATCGCACCGAGACCTGTGATATTTAAGTCAATATACGCAATCATAATTATAGCGGTGGTCAAGGCTACAAAACTGCCTAGGGTCTTGGACTGGTAACGGCCGGCAACGAAGTCTGCCTGGGTTACGTACCGAAACCTGCGACCTAAGATCCAAATTAAAGGCAAAATCATAAATCCTAAAGCGTAGGCCACATCATTCAGCGCCACATTGTAAAATACGGGTCCTCCTTTAACGTAAGCGTACCCAGCAAGTCCCTGAAAGGTAAAGGCCGTGTAAATTTCGGTGCCCAGTAAAAACCAAATCAACCATGGCCCCATATTGCGACGATGAACCAGCCAACCTGCTAAGGACGCTTGTGACTCTTTGGCGCCTGTCACCATGCCGAGAATGGTTAGCAGAATGACTGCCACGGCGGCGCTAACAATGACAGTCTCCATGGACAATGCTTCTCCTTTCCCCTACAAACTCTTTAGAGGGATGATCACGGGGTGTTTAATGACGGTTCTGGGCGCGATCGATGAGATAAAGCGTTCCCAAGATGACTGGTGTTAATAGGGGCACCAACGTATACCAAAATAGGATGGCAGGCATTCCCAGAATATAGGGATAAACCCGGTTAAAATAAACAATGGGACCGAGTAAATATAAGGATGCCACCAGAAACAAGCCAATAAGCCAACTGAGAAATTGTACACGCATCGACTATCCCCCCGGTGATTAGGGTATGAGGGGCATCCTGATTGTTGCTAGGAAATGATATGGGACAAGAGAATAAATCCCTGGGAAGTTTGGAAAATGATACCCCGAGGGCTTTGACTAAATAGGCCGGTACTTTGCGGCAAGGGATGAAGATTATCACGGACAAGGGTGACGAGTTGTCCCGACGGGTCGAGATTGTTAATGACCAAATGTCCTGATGAGATCCCAATTTGGGGTTTAAGTCCGGTTTGCCAGCGGTACCACAAAACCCTATTCGGGGTTTTGACAATGAGCAGGTACGCCGGTAACGCCGTAGGCCGCCTGAGCAAGAGGGCAATATTATGACCATAAGATAAGGAATCGACGAGTTCGGGCCATCGTGTGGCCCGAACCGTGGCAATGGGCGTGGCATGACCCGTGATGAGCGAGACTTGTTCTAACTGACCCTGATCATCCACGACGAAAGCTTGACCATGGAAAATAAAAGGATGATAGCCAAAACTCAAGGCGGATGATAAAGACAGCGTACGAAGTGGGGTATGGATTTGCCACTGCTTTCCGACGTGAACCACATAATCCAAGACGTTATGAGATGTAAAATACCCGGCCACCGCATGGGGAATCAGATTTTGCGTGTGATTGGCATGAAGGACAGTAATGCCTTGGGGTGTGCTCCATGCAAGAATTTGGCCATTGGGAGCATAAATTAACTGGCCCACAGGATCAGTTGGTGCATTATTCAAGGGCAGCACCTGATTATTGACAATCCACCGAGCCTGTCCGTCATGCAGAATATAGGTAAGCTGCGAATGCTGTGTGATGGGTAAATACCAATCCGTCCCCTTTAAATGGTGCGGGGGAAGAGAAAATGTCTCAGTTTGGTCTGATAGCGGCGATGTTAGAGACATGGCCTGGTTGTGATGAGGGCGAATCAAGGGGTTGGGGGTTGCCCAGCTTGTGACGGGAACCACAGAATTCTGATGAATCACTGCAGCAACGATCATTATGGCAATCGCAATAACACCAAACCCTATCCACCACCAACGTTTCACAAAGAGCCTCCTCAATCACGGTGAACTTGTTGATCATAGGTTACCACAGCTTGGTGCATTGCGGCAGCCGCCTTGTCAGGAGGGATGCGCCCTACTCCGGTGCCATATGCGGGAACACTCACGCGAAGAATACGGGGATGTTGATAGACCACTTTGAGCAAGGCCAAGGTGGCAAGATAAATGGGTTCTTCGGATTGAAGGACCATAGGATAGGGCATAGTGGGGACCAAAATCACCCAACTAGGCAGGCTATAGCCACTCGGAATGACCGCTGCTTGCCCAACGGGCATAAACCCATGATATAATTCCGCGATAAACTTGCGGGCAATCTGGTCGATACCTGGCAAGCGTTGGGCAATCGCCCTATCGAGTCCGCCTCCCATCCCCATATGACTGTCTGATGCCGTGGACCACGCATCCACATCGGATCGCAATACGGTAGATTGATTAATTTCAAAGCGGTCATCAGAATCAAAATATTTATGCCAAGCAGTTACCATTTTTGGATCCGGAGCGCATAACACAAACTTCTTATGTTTATTATTGCCAGAAACGGTCATGACTCTCTCCTATTCAACCCCTGTAGTACACACCATTATCTATGTGAACGTTATGACCTTTGTGATGTCGATGAGATGGATAGAATTACAATCCCATAATTCATAGCGCTTGACAATGCAAAAAGAGAGAGTTTACCAACTCTCTCTTTTTATGGAATCCGATCCCTCAACCAATTCCGTGGCACGGCCACAATCCATTTCCGTGCGTTCCATTATTTATAATATACTGAGTCAAACTATAAAGTCAAGTTTGGCCAACAGAAAAAGATAATCAGTGTCAATTGATAACGGATAGCGCAAAGCTCAAAAATCTTAATAGGGTTGAGGAAGTAACAAACTCATCAAATACGCTAATCCCTTGAGAATTTGCAGTCTCCCATCACTCCATTTATAAGGTCCCATATAATCAGCTCCCAGCACACCCCAGGTGGGTTTGCCGATAGGGAATAACGCTACCGATTCCGGAAAACTGAGGACATGCATAATGGGGCCATGCATGTCTTCAGGGACATCGGTTTTCTTTTGTAAGACAACGGGCCCATTTTGTTGAAAAGCTTTAATCGCTAAAGAAGGAGAGTCCCAGGGAATCACATCTTGATACGAATGGCCCAAACTAAATATGGGCAGAAGACCTTCATCCGTGGCACGTAAAACGGTCATGGCTGTCGGCTGCAAAATTTTAAAGGCGGTGGCCATCATCGTCATCATTTGCTCTTTGGGTGTTAAGTCGGTTTCTACTAGATGTTCCATCATGAGTGCCCAGTGGGTACGAAAGGGATCCAGTCCACTTAAGGTCAAACTCGAGGATTCAAGAATTTCTTGTTGACGCTGTTGAATCGCCGTAATGATTTCTTTTGATGGGGACATCACCTGGTCCCAAGTGACAGGCTTGGCAAAATAAAATCCCTGGCCGATTTCCACGCCCAGATCTATGCAGGTTAATAGTTCGTCATGCGTCTCAATGCCTTCCGCAATCAACTGGAATCCTAAGAACCGGGCCATATGACTGACGGAGGCGATTAAATTGCGTTTGACGGGATACATGTGACACTGGGCAATAAGAGAACGATCCAATTTGACGAAGTTGGGCCGGACCGCCACGAGTTTTTCTAAGCCCGAGTAACCAGTGCCAAAATCATCGAGAGCAATCGTGCCACCATGGTGACGAAAACGTTCCACAACCTGATTGACGACGTGCCCGACCCAATTGCCACGCTCCGTAATTTCAATGATTAAGGATCCGCTCGGACAAGATTGGATGATTTCGTGAATTTCAGAATCCATTAAAGAGTCTGGGTGTAGATTCACAAATAAGGGGGTGAGTACGTCGTGAACTTGGATGAATTGCGCAATCTTGCGGACAATGATGCGGTCAATATCTACGGCTAAACCTTGGGTAGAGGCTTGCTGAAAAAACGCTTCAACAGCAATGGGCTGGTTGTGTTCATCAAGAGGTCGCGTTAAAACTTCGTAACCCATCACATGACCACTAGATAACGATATGAGCGGCTGAAATACGAGATAGAACCGTGAATCTTGAATCCATTGAGCGATATTCGGTAACGCTGTTGGCATCATATCTGCAGCTGACGTAGCCTGTCTCTCCTCGCCGAAAATGTACTAGGTCCATTGTGCCGGATCCATGTCGTTTTTGTCCATTTTTTGTCGAGTTTTGGAAAAAGAAAATCCCCGGAAAAAATTCCGGGGATCACAAACCGAAACGATTAGAGGGATAACGACGTAGAGGAAGATGGTTGTTGTTGGCCATCAATACTTTCCCCAGGCGCCAAAGGGGGAGCATCGAAAGCGAGACGTCCTGGCACAAATCGCATAATGGCCCATGTTGCAAGAAAGGTCAGTGTCAGCCGGATAATATCGGGCATAAGGACTGTGCTGTAACTTCCGGATAAGGCATAGCGCATGACATGAATTGCCCAGGTCATCGGTAAATAAGGGTGAATGACCGCAAAAAAGTGTGGCGACAATTCAATGGGATACGTGCCGGCAGAACCCGAGAGTTGGATGACAAGTAAAACAATCGCAAATAAGCGGCCCCCATCTCCGAATTTTTCTACGAGCAGGCGCATAATGGCCCACCAGGTCAATCCTACGAGCGTCATGATACCCCAAAAAGTGAGGGCATATCGGGGACTTAACGGTAATAGCCATAAAATCCCCGTGGTCAAAATGACAATTTGGGCGAAGGCTAATCCTAACGAAACCCACTGACGCGTCCGCAGCCCTTTTTTGTCGCCCCCAGGCACTAATACCGTTACCACTAACGCGCCCACCCACAGGGATAAGGCGAGAAAGTAGGGGGATAAACCGGTGCCATAATTGCCGGTCCCGCCAATATTGGTCATGTGAGTTTGAATGGGTTGACTGGCCCAGTTCAAAGGCTTTTTGGTTTGCTGTAAACCCTGCGCTAATGTCGATAAGTTATGGCTAATCGAAGGTATTGGGCTCATGAATTGGTTCACCGCTTGCGTGTATTGATCAAGATGGGATCCTAACGATGCGAGCGAATGATTCATGAGCACTGCCCCGTCGGTCAATTGGGCTAGCGAGCTTTGTAGTTGTTGGCTACCAGAACTGAGTTTCTGATTAGCCTGGGATAGCATTTGAGATCCTTGGGACAACGCCGCCGTCGCCGTGCTTAACGAAGTAGCCCCTTGCGTGAGAGTCGCTGTACTTTGCTTGAGGGCATGGCTGGCGTCAGAGAGTTGTTGAGATTGACCGGCCAATGTGTTGAGCCCTTGACTTAACTGGCTGTTTTGTGTGGCTAAAGTTGTAGATAGTTGGGTGATTTGGGTCGAAGAGGCGCTTAACTGATTTAAAATAGCCGCCAACTCGCTGAGGTCGGCGGGATTGTTTGGGGCTTCTTGGGCTAAACGTTGAGCTTTGGCAATCAACGCGTGTTGTTGATCTAACGCCTGGGATAAACCCAAGGTGCCCTGCGACAATTTACTGCTATCACTTGCCAAGGTTGTGCTGCCTTGAGCCAGTTGGTTAAACTGACCGAAAAACGTATCGAGACCTTCTTGTTCCTGCATTAATCCCGTACTTAACTGATGAGTGTGTTGAGCAACATTTGCCAAATGTTGGCTAAACTGCTCCGACTGCGTCGCGATGTGATGCATGCCTTGAGACAGTTTGACGAATCCGGTAGAAAGGGCGTGGCTACCTTGTGCCAGTTGCTGGCTGGCTGTGGTGAGTTGGGTTGCCGCCTGAGTTAAGGCTTGACCTCCTTCATTGATCCCTTGGACATGCTGGGCTAATTGGTGTGTGCCTTCATGGAGTTTTATTGCCCCGTGCTGTAAGAGGGTCATCGCTTGTAGTTCTTGATGAGCAATTTTCGTTTGAATTTGGCTGGTAACGTCTTGGGTAATGGAATCGGCTTCTCGGGTCATTAAGATACCGGTGAGATAGTTCGTACCAGGATCAACCGCATAGTCCAAGCTCGGGGCCTTATCCGTCAGCAGATCCCGGCTGTAATTGGGTGGAATCGTGATAATCATATCGACTTTGCCGGATTGCAATAGATTGTTCGCTTCTTTAACCTGAGAACCCGACAAAATATCAGTATGCCAATTTTTAGGCAGACTCTTTATCAATTGCTGTCCTTCATGATGCCCTTTATAACCCTGGTCTTGGTTAATGATCGCTAAGGGTAAATCATTAAGGTGGCCATAGGGATTCCAAAATGCACTTAAGTACGAGCCGCTGTACAACAGAGGAACGACAGCGACCGCAGCTAAAGCGAGCCATCCTTTCATCGTGTGTAATAATGGCGAACGCAACGGGATACCTCCTCTCAATCTATACTGACTAGTCAGTATAATAAGAGGCAAAAGAAGTCCGGTCAAGTGAATCGTGAGACAATAACATGAGCAATTTGATACAGGCTGTCTTTGTCTTGCGAACCGCTTTTTAGCGCATGCAAGGTGGGAACGGCAATCGCGCCAAACAAGGCGTAGGCGAGCCATTCCTTATGGCGATAGGGTTCTGGAATAAAGGCTGCCACGGGTTCGAGTAATTGGTCAAGAAATTCTCCGACTAATTTTTCCCGTTCGTGATCCCGCCACGCCTCACTCAAAAATAGACCGAGAAAATCTTTTTCATCCCAAAAAAAGTCAATCCAGCGACATAACATGTTTTCCAATGACCCATTTTCCTTGAGGACCGATTCGGTGATTTGCCTTAAGCGCTGGGCACGAGATTCGAATAATGCGATCCACATAGCTTCTTTCGAGGCAAAATGATAATAAACCGAGCCTTTGGCAACATGAGAGCGCTGAGCAATACTGTCAACGGTGGCACGGTCATAGCCCATATCAGCAAATTCCTGCAAGGCTGCAGATAAAATGGCATCGCGTGCATTAGGTTTCGCCAATATATTCACATCTCCTTGCCGTATCATATTCTATTTGAACATAACCCTAACCTGTTTAAGATGATTGGGCAAGCTGGTTTGAGTGAATAACGCGGTAGAGCGCTAAAAAAGAGAGGGTCCAAAAGATGCCCGTAAAGCTGACAACGAGGTAATTAATAAGTTGTCCAGCCATTCCCCATGTGTGGGTCGCCCATAAAATGAAGGTGATCAACAGAAGTTGCCCAGCGACTGCGGTCGCCACCACCTCGAAGGTCAAGAGCGCATACCGTCTTATATAAGCCATAGATTGCATGAGGACCTTAATCCAGGGAAGTTTCGTCAAAAACAAAAGATTCATCATCCATAAGAGCCAAGCGCCTAAAATGAGTGCGATAACGCTCCCGATAATCGCTAAGACTATGAGAGTCTGAGAGAGGGTCATGGCCGAATGAAGTGCCAGATAAATAAGTCCAGTAATGAGGGCCCAGGTTATTAAGGCTATAATGCTCGACAGAATAAAGCCATATCCCCGCATGAAATACCGGATCCCGTTCTTGAGAAATGTCAGAACGTGAAGCGAGTTTCCCATGATGGCTTCGGCTAAAGTGCCATAGAATGCGGCCAGGTAATAGGGGAAAAGAAAGAGAACAAAGACAATGACGGTGGCGATCAATTCCGGGGACATTGAAGACGTGTCGGGTCCTGAACCTAGCATGTTTGCGAGTGCGTTGACGCTCAAGGCGGCCACAATCATAGCCGTTACCACGATGAACACGAATTGCCATAAATAAATCCAAAAAATTTGGGGATGTTTCCGTAGACTGTTCCAGCTAAGACGATAAATTGTGGGGTACACCATATCCCTCGATTCGTGATTTTTCTTGTTTCATGGTATCAGGAAGTTCGGTGATAATCAGGGATTTTCGCAAGTCAGTTTATGAAATCTTACGCTTGGTTATCCAGATTGCTCAAGGACTTATTGAATTACGAAAAACTTGAATCATGGAAGGCAGGATGAGAGGGAGAGGGCAGCACCCAGGCAAATTCGCCTAACACAATCTGAGCGTTCAGGAGTTTGTGATACCATTAATAGAGAACGGATTTGGTAAGGAGGATGGGTATGCATCGATTGGCCAAGGCTAAAGAGCGCCTCGGCAAAGAGAATGCCGTAATGTTCTTGTCTCCCGGCGATGATTTTCGCTATCTCTTGTCATGGTCTCCGTTAGGCGACGAACGCTTAACATTTCTCGGGGTATCTGGCGATGAGGTGGCCTTAGTGATTGCGTCGGTGAATGCACAAGAGGCACGGGAGCATGTGGGAGCGGCTATTTCGGTCTATGCGTTCACAGACCAGGAAGGGCCAGAAGCAACCTTGCAAAAAGTCTTTGGGGAGATTGCTTCGAGAGCACAAACCATTTATATCTCCGATGATGCCCGCTTCGACCATGTCGAGCAACTGCGACATGCCCTGCAGTTGCAAAAGCCGTTGTTGACCGCTTCTCAACTGATGGCTCCTTGGCGTATGGCGAAAGATCCGGATGAAATCGAAAAGTTAAAAGCATGCCAAGCCATTAATGATCAAGCCATGTTAGCCGGATTGGCGGCCATTCGCGTGGGGATGACGGAGATGGAATTGCAAGATATTATTCGCCGGGCGTTTATGGCCAATGGTGCCGATCGGGATGCATTTATTATCGTGGCGGCTGGTTCTCATAGCGCTCTGCCTCATCACACTCCCGATCAAACGGTAATTGCGGAAGGGCCGGTTTTGCTAGACATCGGGTGCTTTAAAGATGGCTATGCGTCAGATATGACCCGGGTGGCTTATGTCGGCACGCCGTCTGAGGATTTTGTTCATGTCCACCGTATTGTGAATCAGGCTGTAGAAGCGGGAATTGCGAAGGCTCGCGCCTTTGCCGAAGCCCAAAGTATTGATCATGCGGCCCGGCGCGTTATAGAAGATGCGGGCTACGGAACATATTTTGTTCATCGGTTAGGACACGGTATTGGACTGTCTGTTCACGAACCCCCTTCGATTATGGCAGGCAATCCGATTAAGGTGCCGCTTTACTCGGCGTTTTCCATTGAGCCGGGCATTTATCTGCCCAAACGCTTTGGGGTGCGCTTGGAAGAAGTCGTTATTGCATATCCCGATCATGCCGAGGTTTTATCCGCTGTTCCACGTGATATCTACCAGGTGAAAAGATAACGGCATGGCAGTGCCGGATAATTTGTGATATGACGATGTAATCGGTCAGAGGAAGACCAGGAATAGGAGATGATGAGTAGTGGCCGCAAAAACCGAAGCATATACTCAAGATAACATGGTAGGCCAAGTGGCTCCAGATTTCACATTAGACGGCACGAATGGTACGGTGCATTTGTCAGAACTCCGTGGACAAGTGGTGGTATTGTATTTCTATCCGCGGGATAACACGCCTGGGTGCACGACCGAAGCCTGTGATTTTCGTGACATGATCCACGAATTTACGCAAGTGAACGCGATCGTACTCGGCGTCAGCACCGATTCGTTGACCAGCCATGAAAAATTTACGGCCAAATACCAACTTCCCTTTAACTTGTTGTCGGATCCCAATGCTGAAGTGGCTAATCTTTATGGGGTCTATAAACAAAAGAACATGTATGGAAAAATTTCGTATGGCATTGAGCGCTCGACCTTTATCATTGACCAAGATGGGATTATCCGTTATGTCTTTCGCAAGGTCAAGGTGCCAGGGCATGTGGAGCAAGTGAAAGAGTTGGTGAATAGTTTAACGCGTGAGTAATCAGTCCAGTCCCAAATTACAGATCGAAACCATTTTACGGATCTTTTCTGAACTTTATCCGAATCCCACGACGGAATTGATCCACGATGGACCGTGGCAACTTCTTGTTGCCACCATATTGTCCGCGCAGTGTACCGACAAGCGGGTCAATATGATTACTCCGCGTATTTTTGCCCGGTTTCCTGCTCCAGAAGATTTGGCTAAGGCAAGTCCAACAGAAGTCGAAATGGTCATTAAAGATTGCGGGCTTTTTCATAATAAAGCCCGCAATCTCATCGCCACGGCGAAACGGATTGTGGAAGACTATAGCGGCCAGGTCCCTTCTGACCGGGAGGCATTGATGACCTTGCCCGGGGTCGGGCGTAAAACTGCTAATGTCGTTTTAGCAAACTGTTTTGGCGTTGATGCTATTGCTGTGGATACCCATGTGTTTCGGTTAGCTCACCGTTTAGGGTGGTCTCAGGCTAAAGATGTTCAGGGGACGGAAGAAGATTTGATGCGGGTCATCCCGCAAAAGCTATGGGCCAAAGCCCACCACTGGTTGATATTTCATGGACGGCGCGTTTGTTCAGCGAAACATCCGGATTGTGAGAAGTGTCCCATTCAAGGTCTATGTCCCCAAATCGGGGTTTCTCGAGTGAAAAAGGAGTCGAGTTGATATGCTAGCGCTGGTTTCTGATTTGTTTTTTGCCGATCGTATTATTCGGATTGGGCAGACGGTGAATGAAGACGTGCATGTTTATCATTCACAAGAGGAATTTAAAAGCGCAGTCATGAAGGACCATCCTTCCGTAGCCATTGTGGAATTGCCTCTATTAGATGACTCTGACCTCACATGGATTGCAAAAATTCCCCATGTGGCCGGTTATGGTCCGCATGTCGACCGTGATCGATTTGCCAAAGCCCGGGCCTATGGAATCCACCCGTTATGGGCAAACTCCGCCTTAATCCAAAAGCTCGGCCCCTGGTTACTTTCCCTGCGAAATAATGAGGCGGGATTTCAATAGCCGTGCTGAGTGAGAGGTAAAGAGGAATCAGGGCAATGGATGAAGGGGCGGATGGATCATGCGTGCCGTGGTATTTGGAGGCGGCGGAATTCTTGGGGTTGCGGCTATTGGGATTTTACAAGCATTAGAAGAGATGCACTTACGTCCCGATATAATCGTTGGCACCTCATCTGGAGCCATTATCGGCGCCTTATATGCCTTGGGATGGAATGCTCAGGACTTACGTGATTTGGCTTTGCGAGTTCGGCGCAAAGACATGATTTGGAATTGGCGGCGAATGGGTCGGACATTATTAACCCGCCATACGTTAGCCGAATCCATCTTGGATCCGGAACCTTTTTGGAGTAAATTGCGCCAATACGTGGGACACCAGACTTTTGCTGATGCTAAAATTCCTCTGTACGTTGTAACCACGTCACTGACACACCGGACGAGTGTGGTTTTTGGATCGACCATACCCCCGGGCTTTCATGAACTTCCCCATGTCTTTTGGGTAGACGGTAAAGAACAAGAAATTTTTTCTGTGATTCGCGCGTCTTCTGCGATTCCTGGCTTCTTTCCACCGGAGCGTATTGCCGATATGATATTAGTAGACGGGGGCATGACTGATGACTTTCCGTTGGACGTGGCGCAAGCGGCCGGCGCGACCCATGCTTTGGGGCTCTGGATTGATGAACCCGTGCGCTGGCAGGTACCGAGTCCCAGCCCACATCTTTTGCAGGTGCTAAACGAAAGTGTCGCCGCCACGATTCATCATATGACGCTTTTGAAGAAGAATACCGTGACAATCCCTTACATCTTGATTCGGCTCGAAATGGATCACCACGCCGACATGGCACGGATTCCTCATATTATTCGTACAGGCTATGAACAAACCATCGCACGGCAGCATGAAATCTTAACGGAATTTGGTGGCCATCACCCATGAAAAGCCATGACGATAGCGGCGGAATTCCTGCCGGGAAGGGATTGTCCATCATGGAAGATCGCGATCTTCAATTTGCGTTGACGACACTGATTCGAGAATCGCGTCATTGGGCATCGGTTCATCGTGGATTGGAATTATTTTACCGGGCAAGGGATTTGTTGAAGGAACACTATCATGTCGATAGCGGCTATTTTGTCTACAAGAAAACGGCAGGATGGGGAACGAAAAGCGAGCAACAATTTCGTGTCTATGCGCCGTGGGGAATACTGCCGGGCTGTGAAAAAGTCTTGCAGAAAGAAGTCGACAGGCAGCTTCTTATGAGTCCCAATCCCTTGCAGCATGTCAGTGAAGATTGGCTGAATATTCTTGACGTGCCGCATCCAGTACAAAAAAGGTGGCAAACTTGGGGCGTCCAAACAGGGGGCTCATGGCTGCTTTATATTGGTCAAGATCCAGTCGGTCTCATGGTACTGCGCCGGCGGATTCTCAAAACGGATGATGGGTTATTGATGAGTTTAGTTGCCCGGCAAGTGTCATTGGTGATGGAATTATTGCGGTACCGACGCGCGGCAGAAGAAGCCAGCCAACAAGATCCGTTGACTGGCGTTTTCAACCGACGGGGCGCTATGATGCGTATTGAGACTTTAGTGCGGGTGCGTCAAGCTCATGATCACTGGGTTTTTGTTATTTTTGATGTTAACCATTTTAAAGAGATTAACGATCAGCGGGGCCATCCCCAAGGCGATCGGGTTTTAAAGAACGTGGCTCAGATTCTGTCATCGGATCTGCGCGAAGGAGATATTTGTGGGCGCTGGGGTGGCGACGAGTTTGTGGTTCTGTTAAAAAGCCCGGAGGCTCTAGCACCGGAGATTGTTTCCCGGCTGAAAACCAAGGTGGCTACGACACTGCGTAATGTGTCGGTGAGCGCGGGATGGGCCATTTGGGGGATAGATGGGACGAGCTTCGATGACGTTTATCATGTAGCAGATCGCCGGTTATACCAAGATAAAAAGATATCTTCTTCATAAAAATATGGGATAGGAGTGGTGCGTCATGAAGACACCGCACGCTGTGATTGTGGGAATGGGACAATTAGGAAGAACGTTAGGCGAAGGACTCTTAATGCAGGGAATCACTGTGACGCCCGTTTTGCGTTCAACAGCCATTGATTCCTCACTCAACCCAGAAACGGTCATTGTGGCCACCGGGGAAGACGACTTGGCGGGGGCTTTGGAACGGCTTCCCCAAAGTTGGAAAAGCCAGCCTTCCATTGTCTTATTGCAAAATGAATTGTTGCCGCCACAATGGGAAAATCATGGTGTGTCCCAGCCCACCATTTTTGTGGTGTGGTTTGAACGAAAACCCGGGAAATTAATTACTCCGCTCTTGCCATCCATTGTCTTTGGTCCTCAACAAGACATTATTCAATCGGCCATGGATCATTTAGGGATTCCCTGTGAGATTGCTGCTGGTGAAGACGATATTTTGACACAATTGGTCATTAAGAATGCCTATATTTGGACCACAAATATTTCAAGTCTTTTTGTAGGGCCGTTAACAACGGGCGTGTTACATGATGAGCATGCCTCATTAGTGGATAGTTTGATAAAGGAAACTGTTGCAGTCCAGGAAGCGATTATCGGCCGCTCATTCGATTTTGAAAAAATTGTATCACGGGTGAATCAAGCATTGCTGTCGGATCCGCTGCATAATGCGGGGGGACGGAGTGCTAAAAGACGTCTGGAACGTTTCTTAGCGCATGCGCACAATGCGGGTATTTCGGTTCCGCAGGCGCAATTGATTGCAGAACGTCAAGGAATTACGCCGCGGGCTTAATTCCAGCGATTTTAGGCAGTTTTCGGCATTGGCATCCCATTTCTCATAAATTTTTTGCGTTTTACGGCGATCTCCATTGACATCCATGCGAAGACTTGCATATAGTTAGATTGCAAATGAAATAAAGTCCTCGTTAGGCGAGGCGTCTACATCAACACAGGCCACTGCTCCGAACCGTCCAAAGACGCTAAGGAGTAGAACAGAGGTTGCCGGATTAAGGCTTCTTCCAAGGTGGCTGAATCTTATCAAGGTTCTCACGTGATGTAGTGCCGAAGCTCCACCAGGGGGATTACGGTGATTTATGACCATGTCCTCTTGCTGGGCTGCAAGAGGATTATTTTATGTGGCGCAACGGAAAAGGAGGGTGCATTGGGTGAGTACAGACCCAGGAGGCCATAGTAGTTTCTTGCGTTCACGAAAATCAAACATTGTTCTGTGCTCTTCCGAGGGCTGTCCTTAGCTGTTGCTATGACCCCCTCGGAAGATGCCGAGGGGGGATTTACGATGTCGAAAAAGAATGTGTCTGCAGCCACCCCGGTCTTCGATGATGCACGAATCCGTGCAGAGGACCAGGCACGTGTGGCTGCTCTACGCCAATCTCCGAGTTGGACCAAACGGTTACTCCTATTATTAACGTTGGTTGGCCCCGGTATTCTGGTGATGATTGCGGACAATGATGCCGGTGGTGTGATTACTTACGCCCAAACTGGGGCGACCTATGGCATTGGATTTTTCATCCCGGCCTTAGTTGTCGGCGGCCTTATTGCTTATGTCGTCCAAGAAATGACGGTACGACTTGGTGCGGTCACCCACCGTGGTCATGCGGAAATGATTTGGGGACGGTATGGCGCATTTTGGGGTTGGTTTTCCCTTGTGGATTTAGTCATCGCTAATGTCCTCACGCTGATCACGGAATTCATCGGGATTACCGTAGGGATGTCGGTTTTTGGTGTGCCGCCACTCTTTAGTGCATTAGGTGGACTCATTTTAGATGCGGCGATTTTGTTGGTCTTGCGGTACCGGACATGGGAACGCGTGTCCTTATGGATTGCAGCAGGGAATTTAATCTTTATTCCCTTAGCGTTGATGGCGCATCCAAATTGGGGAAAGGTCGTAGGAGCCTTTAGTCATTGGCAAGTTCCCGGGGGTTTTACCGCAGCCTTTCTGTTTGTGGTGCTCGCCAATTTTGGGACGACGATAGCACCCTGGATGTTGTTTTTCCAACAGTCTTCTGTCGTTGATAAAGGATTAACGGTTCAAGATATTCGCCATGGCCAATTTGATACGGCACTGGGAGCCTTTGCCATGGTGGTGGTGGCGGTGGCGCTGGTCGTCTTAACCGGAACAATTGCTTATGGTCACCCTGGAGCTGCGAATTACAACATCCAACAAATTATGCAAATGATTGGGCAACATCTGGGCCGTGTGGGTCAAGACCTCTTTGCTTTAGGTTTAGTCGAGGCGGGTACTATTGCAGCAATTGCCTTGACGGCAAGCACCTCGTGGGCCATGGGGGAAGCATTTCATTGGCCCAAGAGCATTAATCTTCCGGTTCGTCAGGCATGGCGGTTTTATGTCCCGGGCCTGTTAAGCGCGGGAATTGCCGCAGCAATTGTTTTGATACCGAATGCGCCACTGGGATTTTTGAATTTGACGGTTCAAGTTGTGGCCTCGATCTTTATGCCCGCGGCGCTGCTGTTTCTCTTGTTACTCCTCAATGACCGGGAGATTATGGGCGATTATGTCAATCGCAAGTGGCAAAACCTTTCGGCCTACGCCATTGTGGGATTGCTTGTCGTTCTCAATGGGCTGTACGGAGTGTCTGTCGTGTTTCCCCACCTGTTTCAATAAAGTCGATTAAAGAGTTTGTCAGACCACGATGACAGGGATGACAGGGATGACAGGGATGATGCCTTTTACAAAGGATTTCCGTCTCGTAGTCAGATAGGGAAAAAGAGAACAAGTAAGAAAGCCAGGAAGGAGGAGGTGCCAATGAGCGACAAGAAGACGCCATTACAAGTGGTCCCTCCCATTGAGACCGAGCAACCGGTGAAATTGACCCGAATTGTTCCGAAAGGTTCGATTCGGTTGGTCTTTTGGGGGTTGCGGATTTATATTGTGGTGATGTTGATTTTGGTTATAATTGGCTTTAGCCGCGGACTGCATTAAGGGGCCCAACATGGCCAAAGAAGGGGAGAAATAACCATGGATAGTGAATATCCGCCATTATGATGCCTGGTCGAGAGAAATAAAAACTCGACCAGGTTTTTTTGTTGTGAGAAAATCAAACAGGTAATCATTAACACGCTCAACACCAAAGAATCTCACCAAGATATCAAAAAAACGTTATATTAAATGAGAACGAATGTCATTATCCATTATGGAGATTTATATGGAACTTCAACGATCAACGATTGGCCATGGAATGCCGAAAACAACGTGGCAATGGCTAAGGCTTTTGGGGCCAGGAATTATTGTAATGCTGGCAGATACTGATGCGGGAAGTGTGGTGACCGCGGCCCAGTCGGGAGCGCAGTTTGGAGCGTCCTTGCTCATCCCGGATCTTTTATTGATCGGGGTATTGTACCTTGTTCAAGAAATGACAGTCCGGCTGGGATTGATTACGGGACAAGGGCATGGAGAATTAATCGAAAAGTATTTTGGCCGCAAATGGGCCACTTTGTCGGTTTTGACGTTATTTTTGAGTGCAGTTGGTGCTCTAGTCACCGAGTACGCGGGCATTGCCACCGTTGGTCAACTTTTAGGCGCGAGTAAATTCTGGTTTGTCCCTTTGGTGGCTTTGGCCTTGATGAGTGCGGCTTTTTTGGGAAAATACCGGCGCGCGGAGCGTTTTGGTATTATTTTGGGTTTATTAGAATTGGCTTTTATTCCTGCGGCGTTCTTTGGTTTATTCAAGGGGATCGGCAACGTTCAAAGCATTTGGATTTTACCCTTTGGGCATGAAGATTTTGCGTGGATGGTTGCGGCCAATGTGGGAGCTGTTGTGATGCCCTGGATGATTTTCTTTCAGCAGCAAGCCGTATCCGATAGTGGTTTGACCCCCGGACAGTTAAAAATTGCCCGACGGGATACACTTCTTGGGGCGGTGCTTACCCAAGCCGTGATGATTGCGGTAATGTTCACCGCAGCCGAAGCATTTCCCCACCATCATACGTTAACCTCAATTGCCTCGCTTGCCCAAACCCTGGTTCCTTTATTAGGTCACAGTGCGATTATCATCTTCGGGGCAGGACTTTTCGGAGCCAGTACCGTGGCGGCCCTCGTGGTCTCATTGGCGGGGGCTTGGGGAATGGCTGAAGTCTTTGGCTGGAAACACAGTCTAAACAGTGATTTTAAAGAGACACCCCAATTTCATATCGTGTATGCCCTCTCACATGTGATTGCCGTCCTTTTCGTCTTGGTCGCCATTCAATTCGTGTCATTAAGTATCGATGTCGAAATTATGAATGCCATGTTATTGCCGATAGTCTTGGGATTTTTGATTGCTTTGGAATATCGGGCTTTGCCGCACCATTGGAAAATGAGCCATCGCCGCCGGGTGCTTGTCATTATTACGAGTATTGTTACGATATTGCTGGGTTTATTAACCCTTTAATCGTTATGGTAACTAAACGTCGGCTTTACTGCGAATTAAAGTTTGAACCGTAAATCTGAAGTGGTGTAGGCAAAAAGGAAAATTAAGAGTTCGTGATTTCTGAATATTGTGTAACAGTTTGGGAATTGTGACCATAGCCTAGGGATAGAAATATTGGCCATGGGGATACTAACAACAACCAATTCGAGACCGGATGCACGAGGAGATACCATGGACAAGAAGCGCAATGGACTGACCAAAAATCTCTTATGGATTAGCGAAACCACCGGCTTATCAGCACAAGCGGCGATTCACGCTTTGGCTTTGGAAAAAGAGGCCGAGGAACAAGCCGAGTCGCATAAAAGGCATGACGATGACGAAACTCAAGACGAAGTGCAAGATGTTAAACAACAAAGAGAACATCCTGAAATGGATATGAATGACGAATCTGACCCAACCTAACAGCCACGCTTTCATCAACTGAGCGTTAACCATGTTTAACTTGATGTCAGGCAGACAATGCATGGCTTGACGCGACTAGATATTAGCGCCCCTCGTTCCAGATGATTATTCCCATCTATGCAAAGAATCCCTGGGTCAAGCGCCCATGGCCTTCCATTATCTTATATGAGACACAAGAACAAGACCTTGTCGTCTAGAACTGTGGAGCCCCGCCGTTTTTCTCAGTGCGGTTGGCCAAAGAGACAAGCGAAGTCCACGGATTAAGCGATTCGGACAGAATGTTTATCGGCTATCTACTAGAAATCAGATACGTGGTTGGACACATCGTGATCATGATTATGTCGCTCATTTACCGCCTTGAAACGGATGGGCTAATGATTACCCGTTTGTCCCGAACTCAAAGCCTGGGGCTTTCCTATGACGTGGAGCATGAGAACTATCTTGAAAAATTATCGAGCAGAGTCAGCATGGTGAGGGTTTCTTGGCTGGAATACCTGTCCTACCTCGGACATAGCATGAAGGGAAGTCAGTCTGGATGGACGAGGTGGCGTGATGGATCAAGAACCCAAGCGAGTCGCAACGGTGATTACCGGGTTTACCATGTTGCTCCTAACGATTGCATTAATTGTGTTTTCGGAACATGGATATCATGCGACGGTTGATGCCCTGAAGCTCTTTTTCGAAGTGGTGTTTCCGTCCCTCCTGCCCTTCTTTATCTTATCAGACGTTTTGCTGTCCACGGGCATGGTTCATTATTTGGGCGTCTATTTTGAACCCTTGATGCGGCCGTTGTTTAATGTGCCAGGGGTTGGATCATTTGTTTTTTCGATGGGGCTGGCCGCGGGGTATCCTATGGATGCCGTACTGACGGCAAAATTTCGTCGACAAGAATTATGCACCAAAGTTGAAGGGGAGCGGTTATTAGCATTTAGTAATAGTGCGGACCCTTTATTCTTGTTTGGGGCGGTAGCTGTGGGATTATTTGGTCAGCCCGATTTAGGAGCGGTGCTGGCATTAGCCCATTATACGTCGGTGATCATGGTGGGTTTGACGTATCGGTTTTATGGACGCCGTCACGACAAGCCCATTTCCGAGGAGGGGATTGTTCTTAGGGGAATTCATAAACGGGCCCTAGATGCGATGATACGGGGACGGAAAGAAGACGGGAGACCCTATGGCCAAGTCATTAACGAAGCCATCTCCGAATCGATGAGTACGTTGTTTATGATTATGAGTTTTATGGTGCTCTTTGCAGTCCTTTTACGTGTTTTAACACAAAGTGGACTGATGGTTATTTTGACCACACCCTTCCAAGCGCTGTTTCATCTTTTAGGGCTGTCCCCTAATCTAGTTCCAGCAGCCGTTCAAGGATTTTTTGAAATCGATTTAGGATCGGCTGCGGCAGCCCATGCACAGGCCCCGTTGCTGCAACAACTTATTTTGGTATCAGCTATTGTGGCCTGGTCAGGGTTGTCGGTTCATGGGCAAGTTGCGTCGGTTTTGGCAGATACCGATATTTCCATGAAACCGTATTTTTTTGCCCGGTTTCTTCATGCCGTCTACGCAGGGATTATGACGATGGTCTTTTTTAAGCCCGTTGAAGCGACGTTGGGACAGTTTACCCTTCCGGCATTTGCCGATCGAGATTTTCTTATTATGGCCCCCACTGCTCCTACCATGATAGATGCCTTTCATGTCACTATTTTGGTTATGATGGTGACGCTATCGAGTCTTTTGCTGGGTGTGATCATGGTTAGCTTGCTGCGTTTTCTTCGGTTAAAATGGTTAACCATGCGTTTTCATTAAAATTGGGCCTATGAACTCTTAATTGAGTCGCGCCATGGTTGCAAAGTGCATATCGTTGCAGTCTTTTCTATGGATCATTTTTCGGCTTATACAAAAAAAGATGGGGTGCCGTTCTCCATATTGGAAGAAGGCCTAAACGTCAAGACACTAATCCCAGGGGTTGTCAGTTAGTGTGTTGGGTGGTGAAAACATTATGACGAGGTCGTTATTCGAGGAAATTTTGTTAGGCCTTTAGATCTAATATCTAAGAATCGGGCGACCTAAGGGTCCCGCAAATGGAAGAGGCTGATGAACATCCTATACAGGGGTTGATCGGGATGGTCATTGTCTCTTTTTTATGGGTTGGAGCGGTTGCCGTATAGAAGACCTATCTCTTTGAAATGTGACCGCTTGCCGCGTTTTACAGTCACCTCTTTTTGAACCCTGAATATGGTAGACCAGGGCAAAGGGGGCAGATTGAAATGGTCAATGAAATTGGGTTGACGGTCGCAGCAATCGCTATGCTGGCGGTCAGTTTAGATTTTCACGGTCAATCATTTAGCCCCGGTCTCGTTTTTCGTATTGTGGCTCTTGCTGGAGAAATTCTTTATTTTACACGGATACTCCCTATCTTTGGAGCAATATTGTTTTTACTAGGTGCGGTCATAACCGTTGGCTTATGGTTTCAAAATTCTTCACAACACCCTACACAAAGTCGCCTTATCGATGTGATCGAACTCGTCGCCTGGGTGTGGATGGCTTTAGCTATTCATTAAACACGCTATTGCGGATTTTGTTGAGGCCAGCCCCAATCAACTCGAAATGCGCTCGTCTGACGGATAAGCGAAAGGACTGTGAGTGGAGTCTTTGGAGTTATATGACAGAGCCATAAATATGGCGTTCAGGGCATTTCTAGCTAACTGCCTGCAGTTTTTGACGAATCTTCGTGAGGGTCGTTTCACCATGGCGTAAATAGGCATTTATCCCAATCCATGTGTTGAACGTCATTATTCTGGGAAGTCCCGAGGTTGATCGATTAGAAGCACACATACGGAATATTGACCATTTGCGTTTTTTGCTATCATACAGGCAGAAGCCAATGGTGGTGACATGCTTGTTTGATTTAACGACGCAATTAGGAATTCCTTTTTCGTGGACGGGACATTTGGACGATCCGCTTTATCCATTAATTGATGCGGGATATGATCATCATGTGGCCCGAAGTTTGGAAGAATTGCGGCCATTTTTAGAAGATCCGGATGCCAAGGGACCTTTATATGTCTATCATGTTTATGAAGGTGTTCATCTGAAAAGTGAGCAAGCGGAATTTCGCCGTCTGGGGTTTGGGGTAGATGTGACCATGTTGTGGCCTGGCTGTTTAACCCGGGAATGGAGTAAGACGGCTGGACACATTCATACGGGCATTCACCGTTCGGACCTGTTTGGAGAATTGGTGGAAGTGGTTCATGGAGAGGCCTTGTTTTTGCTTCAAGCCGCGAGTCACGACCGGATTTCAGAAATCTTGCTGATTTCAGCCACAAAAGGCGACTGGGTCGTGATACCACCGGGTTATAGTCATGTGACCATGAATATTGGGCAAGATGTTTTGGCCTTGACCTTTGTCCATGCGCAAGATATCTATTTGGATTATGAAGATCTTGCACGTCACCGCGGCGCCGGATTATGGATTGGACCGGAAGGATACCGGCTCAATCCAAGTTATGCCGAAATTGGCGTGATTCGTGAACTCCGTGCGCGCGATCTGATCAAGAATCCCGTGGGTGCCCCATTATATCAATTAATTGGTCAACAACCGGATAAGTTTCGTTTTCTTATTGATCCCCAAGTGCCATCGCCGTGGGTGTAAGTCGATTTAGGGGATAAGGGTGAGATCACGAGCTTGATACTGGCTTAAAATATCGGTAAAAGAGGGTTCTGCGACATCCACGCAGACGACAACGCCGCCTTTTTCTAAAATTCGGGTGTATTTTTCGGCCCATGGGCGCGGAAGACCTAAACGGCGGATATGGTGTTGCACGTCTAAAAACGGATAGGGGCCAACATCTTTGGTTAAAGGGCCCATAACCAGCACTCTTTCATTGGGTTGACGTAACAGGACGGATACCATACCTGAGTGACGAATTTTTTCGATACAGGATAGCAGGGTTTGGGAGTTATTGAACCATCCAAAAATTCTTGGCATCAAACCACCTCCATGCCTAGTATCTACTCTCCGCGTTTTTCCATGATGGTAATTGAGTCCAGAAGAAAACTCCGCGGTCCCAAAAGGGAGCGCGGAGTGTGGAATGGGACTGTTAGTGCCTGACATCTTGTTCGGTGTCAAAGGTGTTGTGCCCGACAGTCCGCATAAAAAGATGGGCCAGTTGGGGTTTTTCGTTGTCTTCCGCTACGCTCCATGCTTGGTAGGCTAGCCAGTCATCGGGTTTTTGCCACTCATTTTGTTCTTGAGTGACGCGCTCACCCAAATCGACGAGCCATGAGTCCAGATGGTCAGCTTGCTGATTGGCGTAACGGTCTTGAACGTAACTCCACACCGTATCCAACGTGGTTGGAATCTCGATGTCGTGATTCTTCATAGTGTGCCCACCTCCATCAGTAGCCTTTCTTGATCGACCAAACTTATGCGTTTTATGGCATAGAAAAGTTTTAGGAAGCCTTAGAAATATTTAGCGAACCAATGGACCACTGATTTTGTCCTATTAGAAACCCACTGCGTGAGACTTAGCCACAATTGTTGCCAAAAGTTTAGGGGCACACTCTGCACTTTATGAGAAATAATCGGCGGATCTAAAATCGGCCGCACTTTTTTGGTGGTTTTGTGTTTTATCACATTGACGGGTTTTAAGGGCGCGATCGGGACCGTTTTGTGAAATTGATACTGATAACTAATGGTAATTTGCTTGGCGGCTTGACTGGCTGTTAACGCCTGGGGGGAATAATTCCAGGTGACGGTAATGTCCTTGCGAATACCGTCATATAAGCCGATATGCCAATGATCTTGCAAAGAGGCAAAATATCCGTATGCACCCCATGTTGGATCGGCAACCACCCAGCCGACGGTGGGCAGGTAAAATTCTACCCACTGGTGAAAACCCCCTTGTCCACTTCCATTGCTGGTGACATAACCGCCCACAAAGCGGGCAGGAATTTTAGCCGTACGAAGCAATCCGACATATAAGTCGGCAAAATCGCTACAGATACCCAAATGGGTTTCCGCGGTGGCCACAGCACTTCCTGATGCCTGTAATGAGTAATTATAATGAATATTCTGCACAACCCAATTGAAAAGAGCTTGAGCTTTTTGTTCCGGATTTTCTCCGGGTTTGATGACGGATTGATCGATTTGTTCTAAAACTGGCGAGTCCGTATTGACCTGCTGCGATTCCAATTGTGGATTGGTATAGAACTTATACACCGAAGACCGGACATTATATGGTGGATAGGTTGTGGGCAAATGATAGCTCACTTCCGAAGACGTGGCCGTATAAGTCAGTGTTAAATTGACAGATGTATGAGGCGCAATAGCATTCCATAAGAATGTGCCGATTAAATTCCCGTACTGATCATGATAGGTGTTTACCGGACTTTGACTCTCCTGAACCAGTTCGACCTCGGAATAACTTGTCTCAGGAGCCAGTAGTACGACGGCTGCTTTGACGTCGTAGGCCGTGGCATTGGTTTTATTCGTTAGGGTAATTTGTTGGGTGAACGTATAGTCGGCAGGCAACGTGGGAACAGCGTCTGGCGATGCAATACTCAAATTAGTTACTGCAGCCAATGCTTGAGGTTCCCCGATGAAAATGGCGGAGAAAGCAATGATGCTACTGGGAATTAGCCATAATCTCAAATGCACTGCGTCTCCCCCTAGTGAATTACCATAGTTATTATAATGAGGATCGTCTCACCCGCCAATGATAAGTTCGAATCAGATGGCTTGGTTCTTTCTATTGTGACACGTCTACGTCAATGTGACCAAGCCTCTTGGAGGGGTGATCTTTGAGATACCGATTTCCCTAGATGGTGTCAAAAGAGGATCGAGAACGTATAAAGAACGCAAGGCCTCTGGGCATTAGGGCGAAGGCAAAGAACAGGAAGGAAAAATCCCAGCCTACTTCTGGGGATAAGCAGGCTGGGATGGTCCTTTACAAGGATTACATTGGCTAACGGACTTTTTCGACTTCGGAACGAATATCCTCAAGCTTCACATAGCGGTCACAAGCATTTTCCAGTTCCGAGGAAATCATTCCTCGCGTACCCACCCCGACAATTTCTTTGCCGCGGGACCGAATGAGTTCGACGGCACGTTCAAAATCGCCATCACCCGACATCAATACGGCAACGTCATAGCGATTTACCGTACTAAACATATCAATGACAATCTCGATGTCTAAATTGGCACGGCGAATGACCGAACTGGAACTTTGATCCAAGGTTTCTTTTATAGATTTTTCCCGTATGGTAAACCCTAAATGGCGCAAGGCCGTAAGAAAATCCCGCTGACTATTATCGGGAGGGACTTGCACTCCGGTATAGTAGAAGGCATTATAGATTTCCCGTCCGCGCGTAAAGTACTCGATAACCCGCGCGAAATCTAAATGCCATCCTAAGACGCGTTGAGCATAAAACATATTGGCGCCATCTACAAATATGGCCACCCGTTCATTACTATAATCCACGTTGTCCTCCTTATAATCTTCGCTGTTTTCTATTACACCTACATAATTCGAAATCCCTATCCGGCTTTGGGTCAGGATCAGACACTAACCCACTTTTATCATACTTAATCCTGTGCGAAACAAGACATCTTTATCAGGGTTCTGGAAAAGAATTTTGTGTTGGAAGACCAAAAAATCGAGTATGATCAAGATAATTCTATCGGCTGGGGGTTAAGAAGCCAAATGAAATCAGGAATTCGAATCGCTGTCATTGGCGGGGGCAGCTCTTATACCCCGGAACTCATTTCTGGTCTTCTTGATGTCGACGATTTAGCGATTGAGCAAGTGACGTTGGTCGACATTCCCGAAGGTCGCGACAAGATGGAAATAATCCGGGCGTTTTGTCAGCGGCTTATCGATCATAGCAATAAAAAGTTTATTCTTCAAGCAACATGTAACCGCCATCAGGCACTAGCTGATGCCGACTTTGTGTTGAGCCAATTTCGGGTTGGGGGATTAAATGCCCGGGCCCGTGATGAAAGTATCCCGCTCAAATATGGTGTGATCGGCCAGGAAACCGTGGGCGCTGGCGGTTTTGCCAGTGCTCTTAGGACGATTCCGGTGGCACTGGAATTGGCTCGGGAACTCGAAGAGCTTAATCCTGCGGCATGGTTAATTAATTTTACGAATCCTTCGGGGATGATCACCGAAGCCTTATTACGCTATCAAGGGATCCGGACCATCGGCCTTTGCAATGTTCCCATTACCATTGAAAGAACGATTGCTGAAGCCCTTCATGTGTCGCCAGACGTTATTAGTATAGATTTTTTGGGGCTCAATCACTTGTCCTTTGCCCGCCATGTCTATGTACAAGGGAAAGATATTACCCCGTTGGTTTTAGAGTTTTTAAAAAACATGTCTCAAGAGGCGGTTAAAAATTCCGTGGCCAATATTCCCAAGGAAACCTGGGCTCCTTATCTATTGGACGCTGTGCCCATGATTCCCAATCCCTACCTGCAGTACTATTGGAATACGGATGTGATGTTGAGAAAACAGCTGGCAGATATAGAAAATGGGAAAGGAACCCGGGCCATTCAAGTGATGGCTATTGAAGCGGAATTGTTTAAACAATATCAAAATCCCCAGCAAGTCACATTGCCCGAGTTGTTAATGCAGCGAGGGGGAGCCTACTATAGCACGGTTGCGGTCATGTTAATGGAATCATTGGCTCTCAATAAACGGCGCGAAATGGTTGTTAATGTCAAAAATGATCAGGCACTGGACGTGTTACCGGCTGATAGTGTTGTTGAGGTCCCGGCGGTTATTGATGGGCGCGGGGCGCGTGCGATCACCATGGAGCCTGTACCTTTGGAAGTGAAAGGACTGATCCAGCAAGTGAAAGCTTATGAACAATTGACAATTGAAGCGGCTGTAGAAGGTCACCGGGGAAAGGCTTTGGCCGCTTTATTGACCAATCCTTTAGTGCCTTCGAGTGAGATTGCCCACAAAATCTTGGACGATATTTTGCGGGAGAATGCGGCGTATTTGCCGCAATTTGCCTCATGACATTATATATTGGAGTCGATGGGGGTGCGAGTAAAACGGATGTCGTCTTAGCCCAAGACGGCAAACTCCTTAACATTGTGCACGGAGGGCCATCCAATCCTCAAGGGCCCTTAGGACTCGAGGGCGCAATGGATCAACTCGCTCAAAGTCTTTCCTTGGTCATCCAAGGATATGATCCGAAGGACGTCAAAGGAGCCGTTTTGGGATTAGCCGGCGCAGATTTTCCTGAAGACATTGCCGCGATGTCTGAACAAATAACGCACTTGTTGCCCTGGTTATCTTATACCATTGTCAATGATACCGAAATTGCCTTGCTGGGAGGATCGCGTCAAGGTTATGGGATTGCTGTGATTTGTGGGACCTCTACCAATGTTCTGGGCATACATCCAAATGGCCAGCGCTGTCAAATTGGTGGATTAGGCTATGAGATGGGGGACTTTGGTGGGGGAGCCGATTTGGCCCGCGAAGTTCTTCATGTCGCCTTTCGCAGTCACGAAGGGCGCGGGCCAAAAACCATTTTGGAAGACGCTGTGTTGCGTAAACTGGGTCAGAACAGTTATGAAGACTTAAAACGCGCGATGTATTTTCACACCATTCACCCTTTTGCGTTTTTAGCTTTGGTTCCTGCATGCTTTGAGGCCGCGAATCAAAATGATCATGTGGCGATAGACCTGTTGCAAAGCATGGCGCAATCCCTGGCCCAAACAGTGATCGCCGCTGCCAATCAATTAAGTTGGCATAATGATCCCTTTGAAGTCATATTAGTCGGATCCTTATGGGAAGGCGTCTCACCGGTTTTGCAAAATCATTTTCGGGAACTCGTCCACGCGCAATTTCCGCTTAGTGATATTCATTTACCCCTCTTACCACCCGTTCTGGGCGCCTTACTCCAGGCGGCTCAATTGGGGGGAGAGCTAGTTGATGAATGGCGGTCGAAGCTTATTCCCCAGGCGCAGCACATTTAATTTAAAAGGGCGGCGGAACTTCAAATATTTGCCGGATTTCTCTGCGCCTGGGTCCAGGACACACAATGGTAATCACATCGCCCGCGCGAAGCACAGTGGAACCCCGGGGAATTAAATGTTCCCGGTGGCGTGATATGCCAATAACGAGGGTATCTTCAGGGAGTTTTAAATCTTTAAGAGCGACATTAATGGCATAGGGACTCGTCACTTCCAATTCCATCATGGAGGACCACATGTTAGCGTCGGATAGCCCTGATAACGGGGAACGGATGAGGGTTTCCAATAGCTGCATAGAAGCTAGTGGAGCGACAAAAGGGATTAAACCCGCAGCATTAGCTTGTTCCCGGGCTTCGGTGGGCACATCCACAATGACATGATCGGGGTTTAAAATATGCTGCAACTGATTGCCCCAAATAATATTCTTTTGCCAGTGGGCGGAGCCCAATAACGCGACCACGCGCACAGTTCCCGCATGAATCGCCGCGCTTGCTAAGGCGTCTGAGCCATTGTCATAGGTTAAGACAGGATAGTCTTGGGCAGCTAAATGACTGGCAATGGGCTTGACCCAGTGAGCAGGGCCAATGAGCATAATATCTTGCTTCGGCAAAGGTTTTTGAGGACTGAACCGGTGAAAAATGGGTGGAAACAGGACGGCGGACAAAATTGAGGTGATAATCATCGCCAGATATACGGATTGCGAGATAATATGCGCCTGAAACAGAATTAAGGAACCTGCCACCGTTACAGATAAGCGGGTGGCTAATAAGGTCGCCATGGCAATGGTTTCTCTTTTTGGAAATAAGCGCGCCAAAAGAAAGGAAATGCCGATACTTATGACGATAATGCCGAGAAGGAAAGACACAGTAAGCAAAAGAACGTGATTGGATTGCCAAGCCGGGTGAAGATTGAGATCGCTTCCGACGGTCACAAAGAAAAAGGGAATGAAGTAGCCAAACCCTAAGGCATCCAGTTTATCTTGGAGAATCTCACGATCTTTGCCGACGATTAAGGATACCACGACCCCCGCCAGGAATGCTCCCAACACGGTGATGGTTCCCAAGGTTTCCGCTAGGGCAATAAAGAGGGTAATAATCATCATCACGCCCCGGACCCCAATTTGACTGGTGACCGTATCTTGACCGTTGCCAAACCATGCACGGTGCAAAAATCTTGATGTGGATTTGGCGATAACCAGAGGCACAAACATTAACACGACCAAAAAGATGCGCAAGATGGCACCATGGTGATCTAAAGCGGCCAATGCGGTGACGCCCATTAATGTGGTGAAATCGACGAGTAACCCGATGGACAAAATCCATTGTCCAAAATTGGTGTTGACGAGCCCCCGTTCTTTTAACGTGGGTAACAAGACGGTAGGAGCACTGGATGCCAGCAGCAAGGAAATCGGGATCATTTTGTGAATCACATGAAACGTTAGCAGAAGATAACCTTCAGCAAAACCTAATCCAATCCACAGGACAATAATGGGCCAAAGCCAGCGAGCATGTTGAAGTTTGGCATGATCCTGATTGAGCCATGAATCCAGGTTGGTTTCCAAGCCATACAAAAACATAATATAAGACAGGCCAAATAGTGACAAAAAACTAATAGGCCCAGAAATTTGAATCCAACCTAGTCCACTTTTACCGAACACGACGCCTAATAGAATTTCCGCCGCGGCAATGGGAATTTTGACTTTGGTGCGCAATAAAATCCACGGCGCCATTAAGGCGACAATGGAAACTACAAGAATTGAGAGAATGACGTTTGACATAGTCCTCCGCAAAAAATGGTATTTTTATGGATCCTAAAAAGTCTTTGCTTGAGCACTTTTCATGATACACAACGCTTGAGGATTCCATGCCAGTCCGTTAATCCCAGTGCATAAAGATTGCCCGAACGGACTAAACACGATACGATAGAACCATGAAACGTTGGTATGCGTATCTCATATCTGGAGGGTGGGTCGTAGTACTCGCAGGATGTGGCTTTGGTCACCCTGAGGCCATCACCCATAATTCTAAGCCCAAAGCTGTTGTCAGTGAAATCTTGTCGCGGATGTCTTCGTGGCAAAATGTTCGTGCCACGGTGAAGGAGACCCAAATCATCTCCGCGCACCAGGTTAAGACTTTGGATTATCAAATTACCAGTAATCTGCCAAGCGGTCAATATGTCATCAATCTTTTGGGAAGCCATCCTATATCCATTTATGTGAATTCCCATGAGACCATTTGGTATCCTCAAAATTCCAAACACTATTCCGTATTCGCAGGCCTTCCGGCAGCCGATGCGCCCTGGACGATTGCCGCGGAGCTTCCCAATTGGCTTCGTCATAGTCAAGTCCATGGTGTGCGGGTCAAAGGTGACAAGGTCAGTTTAATGATGACCTTGGTGCTCCCGTCTTCTAAGAGCCCGGCAGATGCCTTGTTAATCTATGATACCGCTACCAATACCCCAGAGTCTTTTAGCATGCAGATCGGCAAAACGAAGATAGCGGAAACGTTTAGCCATTTTCAGGTTAATCCGAATGTCTCTGCCAGTACATTTTCATTTTCACCGCCCCCAGGAGTAACACCAGCAATTTCATTGACCCAGACCGGAACTGCCTTGAATCTGGCCAAAAGTCAACTGAACTTTCCCATTGTCTTACCACCCTCGAGTGCGGGTATGACGCTTGATGCGATTAATACGGGGACGAATGCTCAAGGACAACGGGTGGTGATTCTGAGTTTCACGGCACAAGACTCTAGTTCGGTCATTATTACCGAAAAATCGAGCCATCACCCGATCACGGCGTTACCGAACAGCAATTTAACATCGACGACAGAAAGTGTGGGCTCCTTGACCGTTGTGGTGGCCAATCTTCCGGATAACATGGAAGAGGCGGCTTTTGTGGTCCACAACACCGAAGTGATTGTGGAGGGTAATGCCTCCACAGTAGACAGTTTGTTAAACCAGTGGGGCAATCTTCCGTCGTTAACCTCATCCGTCCTCCCCAGTAGTGGGAGTACTCCTAGTTCTCCCTAAAGAGACAAGCTAAGCGACTCTGGGTGCCTGACGCCTTAAGCTTGGCATGATACAATAAAGGGGAGTTTCAAGGAGGGGGCCCCTATGAAGCAGGCCGGCTGGGGATTCTCTTCCGGAACATTTGGCGAACTTGTTCAAGGGGTTATTGATGAAACTCCGTTTTTGGTAACAATACCGATCCGGTGGGGAACCCGGGCCAAATTCATTCCGGGGGAGAATCAGGATGTTGTGGTGTATCCCAGACACCGTAAAAAAGCACAAATTGCTGCGACGTTAGCATGCCGCGCGTTGAAAAAACCAGGAGGAACATTAAGTATCTCCTCAGTAATTCCCATCGGGAAGGGTATGGCATCAAGTTCCGCGGATATCGTGGCATCTATCCGAGCTGTGGCTGCCGCCTATGGCCGAACCTTATTGCCATCGATGATTGCGCGAATAGCCGCACAAATTGAACCATCTGACGGCGTCATGTATCCACAGATGGTTGCGTTTGAACCCGTTAAGGGGATCCTGTTAGAAAAATGGCCTAGGGCTCCTCATGCTGTGATTGTAGGTTTAATCGGGCACGGGCGGGTCAATACCGCATTGCATCATCAATCTCGTAAACCGTATTCGCCTGCTCAGCAAACGCGGCTGGCACAAGCCTTGCGCATGGCCAGAGAAGCGGCCTATGCCCATGATGTTGGGGGACTCGGGAAAGCGGGTCTAATTTCTGCAGAAGTGCAATGGGAGCGAAATCCCCATGATCAGATTCTTGCCCAAGTGATTGAACAAGCGCACCAACACGGATGGGGCGTGGTCACGGCACACAGTGGTACCGCACGAGGGTACTTATTTGCGCCGCATGACTTCCGCAGTGGGGCCATTGCGCAGGCAGAACGATTTCTACGTAGTTTACATAATGGTCCAGTCTTTCGTTTTTGGACCTTGACTCGGTCTATGGCCACACAAGGGCAATTTTCTGTGGCCTTGGAAGACTCTCAAGGCCAGGAAGATCGGCATGAAGCCTAAAAGTCAAGGGTCAAAAGAAAAGGTCAAAGAGGATGGCGAAGGCCCGTTTGGGCCTTCGGTTCTATTAGATACGCGATCTTTTCTTTGTTCTTACTAAAAGGGAAAGCTCTTGGCATGGTCATCGAAATAGCTCAGGCTAAGACCAAAGGCTAATAGGGCGAGGAGAAAGGTTAACGCCGTACTGAGGCCAAAACGTTTCGCAAACAGCCCCGGTGCCAGCATCAGACCATTATTCACCAAAGGACTAATACGGTCGAATAGGGGGAGACCGAAGACCATTAATAATACCCATAGTGAGATGCCAAATACCAGACCTTTTTGCCAGAAAGGGCCCTGAAGACGCCAGCCAATCCAATGTTGGTAAATATACGCTAAAATTGTTCCTAACAGAAGTTCTAAACCAAATCCCAAGATGGTGGCGAGTCGAAGATTTAACGTGAAAAGGCTACCATCCCACAAAGCAACATTGAGAACAGGTGCTCCCATCATAGGAGCCGATGCGACCAACGCTTCAAAAAGAATAGTGCCCAGTATGCCCATGATAATGGCCCGGTTAAGATGGTGTGGTAGCTTAAGCATACTTTGTCCCTCCTAATACAGTCCTTTCTTGAAGGACAGCTCGAAAAAATGTACGCGCTGTCAACCATGGTCATGTACGGTAATTTTCGCTAAGAAGGGAAACCGATGGAAAAACCCCTTGAGGACGCCCAGAGATTTTTAGGCAAGGTGGACCCCAAATGGTATCTTCTTTGGGCCACGTTATCGCAAACGGGAATGACTTTTGTGCAGCAAGGTGTCATTGTCTTAGGATTTTTCTTGGCGGCAAAATACGCCCTAGATTTTCAACAAATTGGCTTGATTACGTCGGCAATGAGCTTAGGCGTCATGACTAGTATGGTATTTATGGGCATCCTTGCCGATAAATGGGGTCCTAAACGGTTATTGTTCCGCGCAACATGGATCATGGCTTTATTGGCGTTCGGATTGCGCTGGGTTCAAGGCTTTGTGATGGTGTTGGTGTGCTTCTTTTTACTGGGACTGAGCTTGTCTGCCGTACCGATGTCAGGCAGCAAAGCCATTTTCACCGCTTTTCAAGGCCGCGACCGGGGAATGCCTATGGGTATCCGGCAAACAGGAGTGCCTTTTGGCGCGGCGCTGGCCGCAGTGATATTACCGGTGATGGTCATACATTTCGGATTATCTGCAGTATATTTGTTGTTTATGGCAGAATTGGTGTTATTCAATGGAATCTTTAGCGCATTGATACCTGACATTAAACCTGCAGTGCGGAAAACAGGGAAGGAGTCCACCTCTTTTCGTCCGTTGAAATGGCCGGCGGCCGTTTCCTTTTTGATGGTGGCCGGGCAATATTTTTTAGTGACTTTCACCTTGGAGTATCTACACGATGATCGTCATCTGACCTTGGGTCAAGCGGGTTGGGTTTTGGCCATGGCCCAGATTGGCGGAGGATTGGGCCGGATTCTCTTTGGTCGAATGAGTGACCGGTTACAGGGGAATCGCCCGCGGGTGATATCTTTCACTGGACTTTTAGCGAGTGCAATGATCGCGGTGATTTTACTTTTACCCGCCCATGTTCCTTACGGGGTCATCATGGGAGTTTGGTTTTTAACAGGAATGGGGACGATTGGATGGAATGCCCTGTCTTTGACTTGGGCGGCGGAATCCGTGCCCTCTCAGCAAGCGGGGTTTGCCATGGGGCTTGTGGGTACGATTATATTTTTGGGATCAGCTATCTTTCCGCCGCTACTTGGATCTTTAATTGACTGGACCAAACATTTCACGGCCGCATGGGCGACATTGATGGCTATTTTACTGCTGGCCAGTGCTTTAGCTCGGCATGCGGGAAGACAAAATGGGACGCGTTCACGGGTCTCGAACATTTCGTGACGGTTATGTAGGATCCTTCTGATCTGAGAGTTTTGTATACTACAGGAGACATCCCAAAATGTTAAGAAATGATCTTTTGAAATTTATTGATAGAGGAAAACGGCCAAGATCCGATAAGGCGATAGAGAAAGCCTAGAGGGTCAACAGTACATAATGCTCACAGAGCTAGAACCTGAAAAACCTAAAGAAACTAAAGGAGTGAAGTTTGCTATGATCCGTTGGGGAATTCTCGGAACCGCGGGTATTGTAAAGAGCGCCTTTTTACCCGCACTGCATGAAACGCGAACTGGCGTGGCATGGCATATTGGCAGTCGCGATTTAGCCCGGGCAGAACAGTTTGCCAAGGACTACAATGTGGCTCGTGCGAGTGGCAGTTACCAAGCGGTTTTAGACGATGATCAGGTCGATGCCATTTACATCCCCTTACCCAATCACTTGCATTACGAATGGACATTAAAAGCTTTACAAACAGGTAAGGCCATTTTATGCGAAAAACCATTAACCGGATCCTTGGCCCAAACGCAAGAAATTATCGAACGCGCACAACAGCGGCATGCTTTATTATGGGAGGCGTACGCATTTCAATTCCAGCCTCAGTGGCAACGAGTAGAAGAGCTGATTCGCCAAGGAGCGATTGGTGCTCCCCAAGAGATTCATGGAACCTTCAATACGGTGCTGGCGCGAACTGATGATGTCCGTTGGGTGAAAGCTTTTGACGGGGGTGCCTTCAATGATTTAGGTTGTTATCCCGTCCACATTACCTCGCTCCTATTGAAGGACACACCTCATCAGGTAATCGCCCAAGCCCTGATGAAAGGCGAGGTAGACGGCGCGATGTGGGGGATGTTGACCTATCCTGATCAGGTCCAGCTGATGATGAATGTCTCCTTTTTCCGCCGTTATGATACTTTTACCCGCTTTGTGGGGACGGAGGGGGAAATTCGGATTACGAAAATGTATCATCCAGGCGCCCGCGACGCTATTGAATGGCGGCAAGGGAATCGAGTTATCTACGAATACCCCATGAAAGGACAATTGCCCTTTACGGATATGCTTTCCCACATTCACCAGGTCCTTCGCCAAGAATGTCAACCGGTTCAATTAGTGACAGACGTTGGCTTACCGACTGCACAAACGATGGAACTGGTGCGTAGGTCATGGCACGAACTGCCGAGTTTTGCATGATCGTTTGCCTAACATAGGAGACTGACCCTGGGACCCGCATCCCGGTCTCTTTTGGCTTGATGGTACCCTTGCCAAAAGGCCCGGCGACGTTCAGAAAAATAACCGCGTTTTAGACTGGCTTTCACCACCCGTGAGGCATAAAGTCTGGCGATCCAGAGAAATTGTTGACCTATTGAGAGGTTAAATAAGGCAAATCGCCAGTCATTGAGCATGATATCGGATTCCACAGCGATCGATTCGTCACGGGTACCTCCATGAGGTGCCGACAAGTGATAAAGCCAGGCTTTGTGATTAAACCAAATCGCATAGCCGGCTTTTTTAATTCGAAAAGAAATATCGGTATCTTCGCGAAATGCAGAACGGGTATAGCGCTCATCGAATCCGCCAACATGGAGTAGGGCACTCTTGCGAAATGCCATATTGCATCCCCGGACGCTATAGGCAGCAGCGGAAAAATCGGATCCAAAACCGGGTTCGCGCATCCCACAGTAGCCCATCCATCCGATGTGACGGCGAACGGTCAACGGTGGTTTCCCAGGTTCTAAGACCCGTCCTGCGGCAGCGCCAACATGAGGATTTTGCAGAAAAAGACTGACATGCCACCTAAGAAATTGCCGATCAGGAATTTGAACATCGTCGTCAACAAAGATGATGAGACTTCCCCGGCTCTTAGTGATTCCCACATTACGGGCTCGGGTCAGTCCTGGTTTTGGCGTTTGAATCCAGCGGAGTGCGTGGGTTTTATGCCAAGTTTCAAGCATATCATGGACAGCACGACTATGGCACGGATCTTGATCAATCACCAAGATTTCGTAAGATGGATAATCTAAATGGATTAAATCGGTGATCGTGTTGACCAAACTGTCATCCCGGTGGTAGGTTGCAATGATTATCGACACAAAAGGCAAAGATTCCATCATTCCGGTTTCACACCTTACTGTCTAATATCGAACGAGCGTTTTCATGAACAATCTATTACGGTGATGGACATTCTGGCAGAGGGGTTAACAGGGCGAGGAGATTTTGCGTGACATCATGGGCCGACCAGGGGAGAATGCCTTCAACGTGCCACCGGGTGACTAAAGCAAACAGCAGACCAAGGCATGTTTGTCCCAAAAATTCTGCAGGCAAATCATGGCGAAACTGTCCAGCATCTTGTCCTTCTCTAATAATATGGGTCATTTGACCACTCATCACTGTGGTTAACTGGTCATGCAATAACGCCCGAACTTCGGCATGTCTTTCGGTATGCGCGAGCATTTGAAACAATATCGCACGATTGAGGGGATCAGCGTAAACCGAAAAATACCTCTCAACAACGGCTGCAATGGCTTGTGGTGATGCGACATCACCCGAATGGGGCGGCTTTGTGCTTAAGACCTCTTGCACTTGAGCTAAGGGAGATGCACTTTTGATGACTTCCAAAAAGAGACTCTCTTTATCCTTGAAATACCAAAAAATGAGACTTGTGGTTGAGATCCCGGCGGCCGACGCAATTTCCTTAATGGATGCTTGAAATCCCTTTTGGGAAAATACCTGTTTGGCTCCTTTTAGGATTTGGGCTTTAGTGTGCAGATCTTTGGCCACTGTTGACAATAACCCTCCCTGATGAGATTTGTCGATGCGATTGTGATATGCCATCACGTTGATTGTCGTTATCCGGTCATCAGCTCACTCCATGTCATTTACCGCGTCGACACAATAATGG
Organism: Sulfobacillus thermosulfidooxidans DSM 9293; assembly: GCF_900176145.1. Classification (NCBI taxonomy): domain Bacteria; kingdom Bacillati; phylum Bacillota; class Clostridia; order Eubacteriales; family Clostridiales Family XVII. Incertae Sedis; genus Sulfobacillus; species Sulfobacillus thermosulfidooxidans. Next base: position 1,613,046 of record NZ_FWWY01000001.1, read on the forward strand.
GTTACTCGGGCATTATACCAAAGCTCGTAGCCCAGATTGTTATGGTTAAGATAATCCTTCGTCATGATGAGAGATGATGAGATGCATTGCGTGTCCGCGCCTCATACAATGATGTGAGTTTTCCAGTCATCACGTCTGTGGTTTTAGACAATATGATTTTTCCGGTGACGGCGGCGGAATTGCCGTGCCGCATTGACGGCAATAGGATCACGAACCAAATAGTTTAAGCCCTTTACGAGATGGCGAAGGTTCTTTGCTCGTAATCCCTGCACAATATGATCCCAGCCGATACGCCCTTTATAGAGACGTTGATCCCACTTTGTCAGTTGCAAACGGGGAAACCAGTGTTCAACGATGTATTCTTCGCTTTGGGCCATAATATGTTTACGGTGATGAGCTCCGGCGGCATGGTCATAATAATCGAGAAGTATTTCATCGGTATAAGTGGCTTGATAGCCTAGGGACAATATGGCTAACCATAGAAGCCAATCATCGGCACCGGGATAAGGAAGGTCTATAGTCCAATTTAATTTTTCTAACGCATCGCGGCGGATCAAGACTTGACTCGGTGAAATCAGCTGGTTAGCTACCTTTAAGTCGGCTAACAATAAATTAGGTCGGCGATCTTGGTACAACACATAGTTCCCGTGAACACCCATGACGCGCGCATTACAGGCAACAAATCCCACGGTCTGATCTTGCATGAGGATAGTCGTAAGATGAGATAAAAATTTTGGATGCCACGCATCATCCTGGTCCAAAAACGCGCAAAATTCCACGGTGCTTGGAAGCTGAGACAATCCAACCCAGCGTGCGTAAAATACCCCGTGATTGTCCGGGAGTTTTACATACTGAACAGGATAACCGGCAATAAGGCTTTCCACATCTTCAGGTTCCGGGGTCCCATCTTCAATAATCAAAACATTTAAACGTCCTGACACATCTTCTTGCGCAAAGACGCTGTCTAATGCCCGTTTGATGAACGACCGGCCAAAATAAACCGGAATAACGATACCATAATTCATGAATTCACTCCATGTCGGGTGCTCTAAGAGTATATGGTCACATGGGCTGCGTTGGTACATGGTGGCGCAGAGAATAATTGTGTGCTAGCATACTGACGCACCCCATTCAACTCTCCACTTTGCGGGGCCAACCGAGCTTTTTGACAGGTGAGATTAATGCCCAGTCAATCGCCTGGCCTTCGTCCTGAAATTAGCTGGGATTAGTATTTGTCTGTTGATAAAGGTCCGTCAATCGCTCTCAATCTCTATGGAGATTTTGTGTATCCGTAACGTGTTGTAAAAACCGCTGTAAGGCCTGGGTAAATTCGACACGTTCTTGAGGTGTCATCCGTTTTATTCCCATTGCTGCGGGACTATCTAAGAAAAAGTCCAAATGCGAAAGCATGTCTTCAGCTTCCTCGGTTAAAGTCAAAACAATGCGGCGTCTGTCATGTTTGTCGTTTTGTCTTTTGACCCAATTTTCTGTTTCCAGACGTTCAATCATGCGGGTGAGTGACGTGGCCCGAATTCCTAAGGATTTGGCTAATTCTCCAGCCGTTTGGTCACCAGAGCGTAACTGAAACAAACAACGGATTTGCGCAAGGCTCAGTCCATATTCGGTGCGCAATTCATTTAACAACGGTTCAGCAGTGAGTACCGCATCAAAAAACACACGTAAAGCAGCTTTCACATCGTCTTCCACGGTCTAGTCTCCTTAGCATCATCACTTGTAATTTTGGCCGAAGGCCGAGTATTCCCTTGTTCCTATTATGTTTTGACACAGTTCGACGGCAATACCAGAAAAACCTGGAAAATGATCGATATCCTAGCAGTTTAGCAGGAAAAAGAGCATGTATCGCGAATATATTATGGCAGTGTGGCAGTGCGCAAGAAAGAATTTAGGCAGGATTCGATTTTTTCTGCGAGCTGCCGGTAGGAGAAGGAGGGGTTTTTGGACGCATGCGAGGCAAAATCGCCTTGGCGCTGACAGGAGCAAGTCTTCTTGTATTAGCTGGTCCAGTGGTGATGACCTACGGGGCTTCACTGCAGCAGTTACAACAAGAAGAAGCCCAAGCACAGGCTCAGCTAGCGGCGGAACAGAGTCAGTACCAACAAACCCAAGCTGCTATCGATCAGGCACAGCAGCAAATTAGTTCCTTAAATCAAAAATTGGCGCAAGATCAGGCTATGGTCGGCTCCGCAAATCAACAAATCGCCTCGACACAGGCACGAATGCAGCAAACCCAAGCTTTGTTGAGCAGCACCGAAGCACAACTGAATGCAACTCAAAACGAGTTGAATGCTACCGAGGCCAATTATCAAAAAACTGAGGCCTTAATTCAACAAACGCAGGCGAGTTTAATTCAGGAAAGCAAACTGTTAAATGGGCAATTGCAGTTGATTGAGGAGCGCGGATCGATCGGATATCTGGATGTCTTATTAGGCGCCCATTCGTTTACCGATTTTGTCAGTCGTCTGTCTTTATTAGGTCAGATTGCGGGACAAGCGGCCTCAGAGGTTAATGTCATTAAACAGGAAGAAGCCCAAGAAGCCAAAGAAAAGGCCAGCTTAAAAGCGGAGGCCACGTTACTGTCGGAAACTCGTGCGTCCCTGGCCGCGCACCAAGCCTTATTACAACAAGAACAAAACATGTTGGCACAAGAAGAAAGCCAAGCAATTTCTTTGCATAATCAAGCTATGAGTGCTGCCCAAAATGCCGCGAATACATTAGCTCAACAAAAGCAAGTCGAAGCAACATTAAAAAATCAGCAGGCTCAGATCCAACAAAATATGGCGCAATTGGGTTCAAAGATTAACCAAATTGCTTCCCAAATCCAAGCGTTGCTGGGACAATTTAGTCAAGGCACGTTATCTCGAAGAGAGCTATACAACGCGATGTTGCCACTTGTGACGCCGATTGCTGAACAAGATAATCTACCTCCCGCTTTAGTGATTGCAGTGATTACAGAAGAATCGGGTGGTAATGCGCATGCGGTGAGTTCTGCAGGAGCGATCGGCCTTATGCAGTTGGAGCCCGGAACGGCAGAAGTACTAGGAATCTCCCCCAGTGAACTCTATAATCCCCAACAAAATCTGATAGCAGGCTGCTTATATCTCCGTGACATGTTAAATATGTTTGGAGGGAATCTTTCTTTAGCCTTATCAGCCTATAATGCAGGTCCCGGTGCCGTCCAAGCATATGGAGATCGAGTTGTTCCCGCCACTCAAGGTTATGTCGACAATGTGGAAGCTTTATATGCTATGTATAGCCAGTGGTGAATAACCCGAGGTTGGAAAAATCCCGCTAACTGCGGGATTTTTCCATGTCGGGCTCCTGTTGCTGTGGTGCCAGACGGCGCCTCCATATCAGGATAGCTAAAATGAGACCCATGATGAAGGCCCACCACGGATTTCCCCAAAATGCCGCAATCATGCCCACGCCAGCAATTACGGAAATCCACGAACTGGGTCTCGAGTGTCTTGAATCCATCGCCACAATAAAGAGCCCAAGAACGAATAGAGAGGCTGGGATTCTGTAAAATAAACTACGAACATGGGGCCCCAAATGGGTAGAAAAAATGATGGTGTCAACGGTAATGTAAAGCCCAGAGAATCCCGTCATCAACCATGGTAACCACGATTTCTGACCAAAAATTCGGCCGAGGATGAGATACAACAAGGCCACACTTAAGGGGGGCAGCCATACTCCCCAGGCCGCAGGCCATGAACGGAAAAACGGAAAGATGGGCACCATGGGAGAAAGGTAGGGACGGACAAGAGCAGATTCCAGCCACAAAGCGGCCAGAAGAAGCCAGGGGAGACGTTGTTTCCAAAACATCATCGATTCTCCTTTCACCAATTTTTGGTATGAGTATGCCCGTTTTAGAGGAAAACTAGCCCGAGAGTGAGAACCTATAGCGCAATCTTGACGAAAAGTGCTATTGTAATGTATCAGGCAAAAATTTTTTATTTTTATTTACGGAGCATTAGCTTCACAGCGGAGGGGATCCGATGCAAAACCGGTGGTTTCGAGGCGTCATCACAATAGTCCTGGTGGTGCTGTTTATTTCGACATTGATGGATATCCTCAATGCGCGCACAGCACAAGTTCAGGAACTACCTTACAGTTCGCTGATCACGGCGAGCCTCAAACATCAGGTGACTACTGCCGACGTGAATCCATCTCAACATGTGGTGAGTTGGACTAACAAACAGGGCCAGCATTATCAGACCGTCTATGCCCCAGGCGAAACGAATACATTAAGTGCGGAACTTAATAAGGCAGGGGCCAATGTTACGGTAGAAAAGCCATCCAGTTCCTTTGTATGGATTGGTCTCATTGGCGACTTTTTGCCCGTCTTGATTGTGATCGGTTTTGTGTTTTTCTTCTTTAGACAAAGTCAAGGCGGCAATCGGATGATGTCTTTCGGAAAGAGCCAGGCGCGTTTACAGGCGGATAACTTACCGAAGGTGACATTTGCCGATGTTGCGGGTGTCGATGAGGAGAAACAAGAACTCGAAGAAATTGTAGATTTCTTAAAAAATCCCAAACGGTACTTAGATATGGGAGCGAGAATTCCCAAGGGGGTTTTGTTATTTGGCCCTCCTGGTACCGGAAAAACTCTTTTAGCACGAGCGGTCGCCGGAGAAGCTGGAGTTCCCTTTTTCTCGGAAAGTGGTTCAGGTTTCGTGGAGATGTTTGTGGGTGTTGGAGCGTCCAGGGTTCGCGATCTATTCGAGCAAGCGAAAAAGAATGCTCCATGCATTCTTTTTATCGATGAATTAGACGCTGTGGGTCGGATGCGGGGAGCTGGCTATGGAGGCGGCAATGATGAGCGCGAGCAAACCTTAAACCAATTGCTGGTCGAAATGGACGGATTTGGTGTCAATGAGGGTGTCATCGTTATGGCCGCAACCAACCGTCCTGACGTCTTGGATCCGGCATTATTACGGCCGGGACGTTTTGATCGCCAAATTATGGTTCCCCGGCCAGATCAAGCAGGACGAAGAAAGATTTTGGAAGTGCACGTGGCCAATAAACCGCTTGATTCAGACGTTGATCTCGATGTGATTGCTCGTAGGACACCAGGATTTACCGGTGCGGATCTCGCTAATTTAGCCAACGAAGCAGCTCTCTTAGCCGCACGGGAACGCCGGAAAAAGATCACCATGAAAAATTTTGAAGAAGCGGCAGAACGCGTGATGGCCGGACCCCAAAAGAAGACACGGGTGTTATCGGCGTTTGAGAAGCGTGTCGTTGCTTTTCACGAAGGCGGACATACGTTGGTAGGAATGTTGGTTCCCCATGGCGACCCGGTGAATAAGGTGACGATTATTCCCCGTGGCATGGCCATGGGCTACACGATGCCCTTACCCGAAGAGGACCGCTATCTTGTCACCAAAGAACAAATTCTCGATAAAGTGGCGATGTCACTCGGGGGAAGAGCAGCCGAGCAAATTGTTTTTGGAGAAATTTCGACCGGCGCCTCCGATGATTTAGAGAAATCGACAAAAATGGTTAAACAGATGATTACAGAATACGGGATGTCCGAGGAATTAGGTCCGATGACGTATGGAACCCGTCAAGATCAAGTGTTTTTGGGGCGGGATTTAGTCCGCCAACGGAATTATTCCGAAGAGGTGGCTTCAAAAATTGACCAAGCCGTGCGTCACATTATTTTGCAGCAATACGAGCGGGCCAAAAATATCTTGTTACAACATCGGGCGACATTGAACCGGATTGCCATTGAGCTGATTGAACGGGAAACCTTAGATGCCAAGGAACTTCAAGAAATCTTGCGTGCTACGACATAAGGAGCGCACAAAGGGACGCAGGCATACTGCGTCCCTTTGTATTATTTGGGCCAGACCAGTTCCAAGTTATGGCGGGTGATTAACCGGTCGCCCTCCTCACTGTTAGGTACAGGCATGCGCTTGACTGCCCGCCGCGCAATCAAGTCAAGGATAAGCTCCGGAGGACGGGGATCCTCCTGCATAATCAAGTTTAGTACTTCACGATCAATTTGGACCCGATGTTGCTTTCTTGGTTGTTTGTCATCAGGCACGGGCACGCTAAGCCATTGTGATCCTTGAGACTTATCAACTCTTAATGCCACATAAATCCCCCATCCGGAATATCCTGCTGCCCTTCCTATACGGGACGAGCAACAAAAACGCCATGATTTTGTGTTCCATCTCTATATTAAACGCCAAACATCTTGCCCGCGTTACTATAGAGAACGAAAATGATTTTGTCTAGTAAATAACGTCGAATATTGCTCAACGTTTTTCATCTATAAAGGAAGCAAGTAAGACCCAGGGGATACCATCGTCGGATAATCGGGAAACATGGTATAATGCTGGCGCTTGGAGGTCCTGTCCGAACCTAGCGGACGCTGGCGAATGAAAGAGGGGAATAGATTGAAAAGACGGCTACGTCTTTATTTAAAAATAGCCTTCGCGATGTTAATTGATGCCATTATGATCAATGCATCGGTTTACATGGCGTTGTATCTTCGCTTTGACGTTCCTTATATTCCCGCGCAATATTTACGTCCTTACCAACATATTGCTATCTATTTCACGTTAACAACATTGCTTTTGATGTGGTTTACGCGTGTTTATCACCGGATGTGGCAATATGCAGGACCTCGTGATGCCCAAGTATTAATGGGTTCCATTTTAGGCAGCACGGTCTTTTTGGATGGCTATTTGTTGTTAGATGGTGTAGCGCATTATCCTCGCGGGGTTTATCTGTTGTATGTGTTGTTTGCTTTAGCATTGGTAGGTGGGTGGCGTTTTCTTATTCGATCTTACTATGATTTCACCTGGGTTCCTCGGAGCAAGGCCGCTCCTCGAGTGCTTATTGTTGGGGCGGGTAAAGCGGGCCAACTTGTTGCTCAAGAACTCAGTCGCCATCCTGAAGTCGGCATTGCCGTTGGATTCTTAGATGATGATGTGGCCAAGCATGGCATGCAAATTGGCTCATTAAAAGTTCTAGGGACAACAAAAGCATTAGCGCACGTGATTCATGACTATCACGTGGATCAGGTTTTGTTTGCGATTCCTTCGGCATCCGGTAAAATTTTACGGCCTTTGGTTGACCAATGCCGCGATCTCAATGTGAAAGCCAGGATGCTGCCTGCACTCAATCAAATGATTGGTGGGCAAGTGCTGGTCAATCAAATTCGTGACGTGCAAATCGAAGACTTGTTACAACGAGAACCGGCGATTGTGGATTTAGGAGAAATTGCGAGTTACCTAACCAATAAAACGGTTATGGTGACCGGAGCTGGAGGAACCATTGGTTCGGAATTATGTCGACAGGTGGCCCAATTTACACCTCGTGCGCTGGTGTTGCTGGGACTTGATGAAACCTCTATATTCGATATTGAACAAGAAATGCGCAATAAATTCCCAAACTTGCCGGTGATCCCGGTCGTTGCGGATCTGCGCGACCAGGGGCGCATGCAACAAGTTATGCAACAGACCCGACCCCAGGTTGTGTTTCATGCGGCAGCTCATAAACATGTTCCCTTAATGGAAATCCAACCGCCCGAGGCCATCCGCAACAACGTGGAAGGATTATGGGGATTTTTAGATATTTGTCAAAAAATGCATGTCGAGCGATTTGTCTTTATTTCCACCGACAAGGCTGTCAATCCGACGAGCGTCTATGGTACGACGAAACGCATCGGAGAAATTCTGGGAAGTTTTTATGCGAAGCGTTACGGGATGCGTTTCGTAACCGTGCGTTTTGGCAATGTGCTGGGTTCTCGGGGCAGTGTCTTACCAACGTTTCAAAGGCAAATAGCGCAAGGGGGCCCCTTGACGATTACGCATCCTGATATGGTGCGCTATTTCATGACGGTGGCGGAAGCCTGTCAACTGGTCATTCAGGCTGGAGCCATGGGAGAAGGCGGCGATACATTCGTTTTGGATATGGGGGAGCCCTTACGGATTATGGACTTGGCCACAAATCTCATTCGCCTCTCCGGATTACGCCCAGGCATTGATATTGATATTGTCTTTACCGGCTTAAGACCCGGGGAAAAACTCTACGAAGAACTCCTAACTCCCGAAGATCAAACGAAGGCGACGAAAAATTCACGAATTTTCATTCACGTTGGCGAAACGCCAGATCCCGAACGGGTGTTGCCGTTGCTCAGAGAATTGGTGGAAGCAGGACGTGCGGCTGATGAACCACGCATCAGGAAATTATTAAAGGAAATTGTACCCGAATATCAACCCCAATCCGACAATGTGTATTCCCTGCAAACGCCGGAATTGCTGACAACAGGAGGACATGCTCGTGCTCACTAATCATCCGACTACGACCTATTATGATCGCTTAATGGACCGCCTAACCAGCCGCACGGCATTAATTGGGGTGGTAGGACTCGGTTATGTGGGATTACCTCTGGCCGTGGAACATGCCTTAGCCGGATTTTCGGTCATTGGCTTAGATGATAACCTGAGCAAAGTGGAACGGGTAAACCGTGGCGAAAACTATATCCCCGATGTGGATAGTAATACATTAAAGGCGTTAACCCGGGACAAACGGCTGAAGGCGACAGGCGATTACCAGGCCTTAACGGAAGCCGATGTGATTATTATTTGTGTTCCTACCCCTCTGACGACTAATAAAGAACCGGACTTGTCCTATATTTTGGCGGTGGCGGATAAAGTGCGAAAAATTATGCGGCCTGGCCAGTTAATTGCGCTGGAAAGCACCACCTATCCCGGTACCACCGAGGAAGTGCTTCAACCGATATTAGAAACGAGTGGACTCAAAATCGGAGAAGAATTTTTCTTGGCTTTTTCTCCAGAACGGGTCAATCCCGGTGATCCCGTCTACAAAACGCGCAATACCCCGAAATTAGTTGGGGGTGTTACCGAAAAATGTCGCAAAGTGGCTACAGCCCTCTATCAACAGTCTATTACTCAAGTGATTCCGGTGTCTTCGCCACGGGTTGCGGAACTCTCAAAAGTCTTTGAGAATACGTACCGGGCCGTCAATATTGCCCTGGTGAATGAGCTGGCTTTATTGTGTGACCGGATGCAGCTTGATGTTTGGGAAGTGTTGGAAGCGGCCGGAACCAAACCTTTTGGTATCCAAATTTTCCAACCAGGACCTGGTGTGGGAGGGCACTGCATTCCGCTGGATCCCTTTTATTTGAGTTGGAAAGCCCGCGAATATGATTTCCCGACACGGTTTATTGAATTGGCCGGCGAAATTAACTTGCGCATGCCATATTTTGTGGTCGATAAAGTGACACGAGCGATGAATGCGCGGAAAAAAGCGATTAATGGGTCTAAAATTTTGTTATTAGGTATTGCCTACAAGAAGGATATCGATGATGAACGAGAATCGCCGGCCTTAAAAGTTTTCGAATTGTTAGAGCAGCAAGGGGCTCATGTGGAATTTCATGACCCCTATGTGCCCGTCGTGAAACCCCACACGTTTTTTTCGCGTCAAATTCGGTCTGTGGAATTGACTCAAGAGCTGTTGGAATCCCAGGACTGTGTTGTGATAACAACCGATCATTCATGCATTGATTATGAATGGGTGGTGAATCACAGCGCCTTGGTTGTGGATTCGCGTAACGCGACCAAAAAGCTGGCCGGGCGGGATAATATTGTCCGATTGTAAGCGCATCTTAGCTAGAGCCTTATGATTCGGGAAGAGGAAGGATGACAATTACCTATGGCAATACGAGCGGCGTTGATAGGATGTGGCAAGATTGGGCAACGTCATCTGCAAGCCCTTGTCCATCAAGAGGCCATTGATTTAGTGGCCACGGTGGACACCAACTTGGAAAGAGCGGAAGCGGCTGCGGTGGCCTTTGACGCTTTGGCATTTGATCAAACAGACGTGATGTTAGATAACGTGGACATTGATGCGGCGATTATTGCAACACCTTCTGGACTTCACCGTCAACTCGCTTTTCAGGTCCTGGAACGGGGCAAACATGTCATGGTGGAAAAGCCCCTTGCGCTTTCCTATCAAGACGCTAAGGCCATCGTCGATTTTGCTAAACAACAGGGCGTTGTTGCCGTGGTGACGCAATTTAATCGGATGTTGCCCGCCATTCAGCAATTGTTTCAGGCCCATCAAGATGGGCGGTTGGGACGTATTGTCAATGGCGGCGTCGCTGTGAGATGGGCCAGACCCCAGTCGTACTATGATGAAGCGCCGTGGCGGGGAACCTATGCGATGGATGGAGGCGTCTTGTTTAACCAGGCCATTCATGCGATTGATGTGTTACTCCAATTGATGGGATCTGTGAAAGAAGTTTTTGCGTATACCGCGACCTTAACCCACCAGATTGAAGCAGAAGATAGCGTGTCGGGGACGATACGTTTTCGTTCCGGAGCTTTAGCCTCCTTGGCCGCGACCACGTGTGTGCCCAAAACTAACTTGGAAGAACGGTTGACGATTGTGGGGGAAAATGGTGTGGTGGTGATTGGACCCACGGTCAATCAGATTCATACCTGGCGCGTCGGCAATGATAACGAACAAGAGGTACGTCAAGCAATCTTGGATTTGCCTGCACGTCCTAGCTGGCAGAGTCATCATGATGCATTGAAGGACTTTGCGGAGGCCATTGAAAATGGTGTGACACCGCGTCTCGATGCCGCGACCGCACTGTGTGATATTGCCGTCATTGAAGCCCTTATGCTCTCGGGACGGGAAGGACGCATTGTTCACATGTCAGAAATCACAGGGGAAAACGCATGAAACCCACCGAACAAGGAATGCACTGTGTGATTGCAGAAGATGTTGAGATAGGTCGGAATGTGATTTTGGGTCATCATGTCATTATTCATCCCCACGTGATTATTGAAGATAATGTGGTCATCGGCGATGGGGTGATTTTGGGGAAAACGCCATCGAAAAGTAAAACGAGTACGCTAAAAACCGGAGATTTGATGCCTCTAAAGATTGGTCAGGGCACGGTCGTGGGCGCGCAAGTCATTCTTTACCGGGGAAGCACTATTGGCCCTGAGAGTTTTATTGCTGATCAAGCTGTTGTGCGGGAACGTTGCCAACTGGGGACGCGGGTGGTGATTGGACAGCGTAGCACGGTAGAGAATGATTGCCAAATCGGAGATTACACCAAATTGCAAACGGCGGTGTATCTGACGGCGACGACTATTGTTGAAGACCATGTCTTTATCGCGCCCATGGTGACGACTACCAATGATCCGTATGTCGCCAGGACAGAAGCCCGCCATGCAGCCATGCAAGGACCGATTATTCATCGTGGAGCCCGAATCGGTGGTGGGGCGGTGTTGTTGCCTGGGGTTCATATCGGTCAAGAAGCCTTGGTGGCGGCGGGAGCTGTGGTGACCCGTGATGTCCCTCCTTATCGTTTAGTGATGGGGGTTCCTGCCCGTGTCGTGAGGCAAGTTCCGGAAGAACAGTGGCTATTCTTACCCGATGGGCAACCCATGGAATGAGAAATACCTGATCAATCGATGAAACGAAGGGAACAAAGGGAACGAAGGGAATGAATGGATGATGGAAGTTCCATCCTTTACACTCACACGACAAATGAAAGAAATGGAAAAAGAATTGTCCGCCGCCATCCAACAGGTCATGGAATCAGGGCAGTTTATTCTGGGTGATATTGTCAAAACCTTCGAAGAGCAAATGGCAGACTATACCCATAGTCGTTTTGCTATCGGTGTAGGAAACGGATCCGATGCCTTATATCTCGCCTTGCGGGCAGCAGATATCGGAGCAGGTGATGAAGTACTCACGACGCCTTTTACATTTTTTGCTACCGCCGGAAGTATTTTGCGAACAGGGGCTAAACCGGTCTTTACTGACATCCAAGTGGATACTTTTAATATGGACCCGGAACAAGCACGGACTCGGATAACCCCCCGGACCCGGGCCGTGCTTCCGGTCCACCTTTTTGGGCTGATGGCGGATGTCGAGGCCTTACGACAAAATTTTGATGGAATTATCATTGAAGATGCGGCCCAGGCTATCGGCGCCACAATGCGGGGCAAACCGGCGGGTAGTGTGGGTGATTTGGCGGCGTTTAGTTTTTTTCCGACAAAGAATTTAGGAGCATTAGGTGACGGAGGCTTGGTTACGACCCAGCGGGAAGAATGGGCAAATGCTGTCCGGGCACTGCGGGCGCACGGGGCCCGCAAGAAATATTATCATGAGGTCGTAGGAATTAACTCGCGCTTAGATGCGCTGCAAGCAGCCATTTTATCAGTGAAACTCCCCTATTTAGATAGGTGGACCCAAAAACGTCAACACATTGCCAAGCGCTATAGTGATGGGCTTCACACGCTAGGACTTGAAGCGGTGCACATTCCCGTGGTTCCCGAGGGCTTTACTCATGTGTTTCACCAGTATACGATTCGCGTCGAGAATAGAGACCGCTTACAAGCCTTTTTGAAAAGTCAGGGTATCGGAACAACGGTCTATTATCCGTTAGCGTTACATCTTCAACCGGCTTTGCGGGATTTGGGCTATCACCTTGGCGATTTTCCCATTAGTGAGCAAGTGCAAAATGAAGTGTTGTCTTTGCCCATGTTTCCGGAATTGACAGATTCCGAAGTTGATTATGTGATTGAAATGATTGGTCATTTTTATGGAAAACGGGTGGGATAACGGATGAAAGTGGTAAGCATCATCGGAGCCCGCCCCCAATACATCAAAGCGGCCGTTGTTTCGCCGCTTTTGCGTCAATATGCCAAGGAAGTGCTCATTGATACCGGTCAACATTACGATGAGAAATTGTCTAAGATATTTTACGACGGTCTTGCTGTTCCCCGACCGGATTATGATTTGCGCGTCGGATCAGCGACTCACGGCATTCAAACGGGCAAAATGCTCATGGCACTCGATCCTATTTTAGAAAAAGAGCGCCCGGATTGGGTTGTGGTTTATGGAGATACCAACTCGACGTTAGCCGGGGCTTTGGCTGCGAGTAAACTCCATATTCCCGTTGCCCATATTGAAGCGGGTTTACGCAGTTTTAACCGGGCTATGCCGGAAGAAATCAACCGTGTGTTGACCGACCATTTGGCGACTAAATTATATTGTCCCACCAAGCAAGCGGTAAACAATTTAGCTCAAGAAGGCATTACGGAAGGGGTAGTGCTGTGTGGGGATGTTATGGATGTGCTGTGGGACAATACTCCAGATAACCCCGAGATATTGGTACAGTTAAGACTGCAGTCAAAACCGTTTGCGTTGGCCACCGTGCACCGGCAAGAAACTACGGATGACCCGGACAAATTACGCGACGTGTTAAAGGCTCTAGCCGATTTGCCTTGGCCAGTGGTGTTGCCTCTGCATCCAAGAACACGGCAGCGCATCGAGCAGTTCCATTTGCAAGCATTCATAGCCACTTCTCAGCTGCACATTGTTGAACCCCTTAGCTACCAAGATATGGTGACCTTGGAGCGGCATGCCCAAGCTGTATTAACAGATTCCGGCGGCGTTCAACGAGAAGCGTGCCGGGCTGGGACGCCAACTTATATTCTGCGGGATGAAACCGAGTGGACGGAACTCATCGAAAGCGGTCAAGCGGTGCTTTGTGGCACCCATTACGAGCGCATTCGTGATGCGGTGCAACATCAGCGGCTAAGGAGCCGGCCCACATCACCATCTTCGGATCCGGTACGATGCATTGTAGAGGATTTGCAAAGGGGATATGATTCTCATGCGTGAACATTTTTTACCCTATAACTTACCGGACTTAGGGCCGGAAGAAGAGGATGCTGTCATACAAGCCTTACGTAGCCACTGGATTAGCCGCGGACCTTTAACCCAGAAATTTGAAGAGGAATTGTCGCAACACCTGCATGGGGAAACGGTTCTGGCACTGGCTTCGTGCACGGCGGGAATGCATTTGGCATTACTGGCTAATGATATTGGGCCGGGGGATGAAGTGATTACCACCCCCTATACATTTGCGGCCTCGGTCAATGTGATTATTCATGTCGGAGCGACCCCTGTATTAGTGGACATTGAAAAAGATACCGGGAATATCGATTTGAGCATGGTTGAACAGGCTATCACGGATAAAACTAAAGCCTTGTTGCCCGTGCATTATGCGGGACATGCCGTGGACATGCGGCAATTAAATCGCCTGCGTGATGCGTATCATTTGGTGGTGGTGGAAGATGCCGCGCATGCCATGGCCTCGACCTACCAAGGGCAACCGATTGGCACGTTTGGCAATTTTACCGCCTTTTCATTTTATGCCACCAAAAACCTTACAACCGGTGAAGGCGGGGCCTTGGTTGTGCCTGATCCCGAATTAGCCGATAAAATCCGGATTTTGTCCCTTCATGGCATGTCACGACACGCGTGGAATCGCTATAGTGCCCAGGGGTCATGGGTCTACCAAATAGAAGCCGCCGGCTTTAAATACAACATGACAGATTTGCAGGCCGCTTTAGGACTGGTTCAATTGCATAAGTTGACCCGCATGCAAAAACGCCGGCAAGATATTGCCAGACAATTTGCGGAAGGATTGGCCGATTTACCAGTCATTCTGCCTACTCAGCGGGATTATGCCGAACATGCGTGGCACTTATACCCGTTACGGCTTATTACCGAGGCTTTGTCATTAAGTCGCGATCAATTTATTGAAGAGTTAAAAGTTCGCAATATCGGGGCTTCAGTGCATTTCATTCCGATTCATTTGCATCCCTACTATCAAATGCGGTATGGATGGACACCGGGACAATTTCCTAACGCGGAGCAATTTTTTGAGGCAGAAGTGTCTCTCCCTTTATATCCGTCCATGACCGATGACGATGTTCACGATGTCATTGAAGCGGTTCGGGATATTGTGTTGAGTCATAGCCGTTGATATGAGTTACATCAAACGTCTTTTTGATATCATGGTTTCGCTCATTTTGCTGGTTGTTTTCAGCTGGCTTTTGGTACTCATTGCCCTGGTCATTCGCCTGGATTCGCCAGGACCAGCACTGTTTGTACAAACTCGCATTGGTAAAGATGGACGACCATTTCGTATGTGGAAATTTCGCACCATGTATTATGGAGCCGAGAAAAAATGGCAACCGCCGGCTCCTGAAGAAGCACTACGTTATAAATTTCAAGATGAAGGGGATAGGCGTATTACCAAAATGGGACGATTTCTGCGCCGGTCCTCCCTCGACGAATTGCCCCAACTTTTCAATGTCTTGGTGGGGCAGATGTCCCTGGTCGGTCCACGGCCAGAAATTCCAGAAATGGTGGCATTATATCCCTCTTATGCTCATGAACGACACCGTATGCGTCCTGGCATAACGGGACTGGCCCAGGTCATGGGCCGGGGAGATTTAACGCTCGAAGAAAGCTTAAAGTGGGATTTGGATTACTGTACACATTGGACAATCTGGCTCGATTTGGTCATTTTATGGAAAACGATAACGTCGGTATTGCGCCGGAAAGGCGCATATTAAAAAATATAGAGGAATTTTGGCACTTTATAGCGAATAAAGTCTATAAACAACATGACGTGTGTAAACATGGTCGGATGGAGAAAGGATGAGCGATGTGGGGCGCCCCCGAGCCACATCAAGCCCTTCATGGTCAGTGATGACCTTGTCGGAAGTCACAGGATTACCCGTTTCTGTTATTTGGTCCGATTTGCAAAATGGGATCTTGTCGGGAACAACGATCCAGGGTAAAACCATCATTCGCTTGGAAGATCTCATGGCATCTAAGCGGGATTCCTACCGGTTAGTTGCAGAAAATCTGGGCAACACATCTAGGAAGGAACCAAAAGATGAAGATGATGGGCCTATCCTAACGGTTCGTCCTCCCTTGTCCACTTCATGGAAAGCCGCTCACAGTGCGGTATACCGAGGTGAAACGATTAAGGTCTCCCTATACGATGTTTTACGCCGCGATCGGCTCTTGTCGCATATAACAGCCCCCTCATTGTCTCCTGGAGTCATTGCCTTAAGTGGGTTTGCGGGCCAAAAAGGAACCCGTCCGGTTTATGTCATTGGTCCTCAAGCTCGTCTTGATCAGGAGTTAATTTCCTTGCGGCTGTTGCCGCAAATTGTTTCAGCCTACCCGGTCGCGTTGCAAGCGGCCAAGCGCATCCTATGGCAACTGCAAGAGAGCCCCAATCATTTCAGTGACGTTCTCGCGCAATTAATTTTAGACTACGGGACGAAGATGATGGTCTCCCGAGTTGATGAGGCGTGGCACTACTATAAAAATCCTAGTGCTGCCCCCGAGTCTTTTTGGGTTTATCGGCAAGATGGGAGCTTGCGCACGGTGGGCGGCATCTTTTTCACCCTGATTAAGTCCCAAGGTTATTGGCGCCCGGAAAAAGGGAGTGGATCCTCCGGCGCCGTGTTTCGGGGTGACGTGTTGCCTATCTCGTCAAAAATTGTTCGGTGGGAGAGCCGAGCGAAGATTGATGCTCGGCCGATGAAAGACATCGAGACCGATGTGGCTATCGATCAAATCTATATCCCTAAAGCCTTTGAACTGCATCCCCCACGCGCAGATAAAATAGAAAAGGCACGCAATCAACCTGAGAAACCAGCCCCATTGTTGGTGAAGCAATGGGATTCTGGTCATGAAGGGCGCCCAGCTTATGTGTTACTCGATGGATATGTTCGCTATCTGGTTGCCAAAGAAAAACAGGTGACGATGGTACCTGTTCGCATTATTTAAAAGGGGTTATGACATCAAGGAGGCCATTGTGTGGGCAAGTGGGTGCAGTTATTTTGGGGATTCTTTAAAGTCGGCATTTTGGGCTATGGAGGCGGTCCCGGATCCATTTCCTTGATTCAGGCCATCTCGGTGAACGGATATCACTGGATGGACAACACGCAGTTTGCGGAAATGCTCGCTATTGGCAATGCCCTGCCAGGACCTATTGCTACAAAGTTGGCAGCGGCCATCGGATGGCAAGTCGGTGGCGTCATGGGAGCCCTTAGCGCGCTCATCGGAGTGGTTTTACCCTCTTTGGTCTTAATGTTGGGATTATATCAAGTTCTTTTAGCGCACAAGTCTAATCCCTACGTGATTGGACTCATTCGCGGGGTCAAACCGATTGTGATTGTGTTATTGGTATTACTGATTCTCGACTTAATTCCGGGCACCTTTCCCGCTCACCGCTACGTGATTCCTCTGGTGATCTTTATTCTCGGACTGGTGGCCATCAAAGAACTGAAAATTTCTCCGGTTTTGGTCATTATTGGCTCGATGATTACCGGTGCTCTTTTTCTCCGCTGAGAAACGCGGTTTATGGGGCTATGGGAGACTCTAGCCAAACTATTACCTTTACGTTAGAGTAATATTATGACAAAGATATGAATCCTGGTTAACCGGGTGTGAGGTGATAAGTCGGTGGACATTCCCCATGAAATGCAAATTGGTGAATTAGCGCAGCTTTGTCAGACCACAACGCGTACACTGCGCTATTACGAGGATGTGGGTTTAATTGAACCGATTAGACGTCTGGATGGAGGTTTCCGGGTTTATGATGGACGCACCATTCAACGCATTCGGCATATCCAGGAGTTAAAAGAGTTATTGGGATGGTCTCTTGAGGAAATTCGGCAGGTCATCCAGGCTGAGGATGCCATTGAAAATCTTCGCACTCAATATCACCGGTCTCATTCTCCCAAGGAACGATTAGAGGTGTTAGCACGCGCGGCTATTGTGGTCCAAGGCGAATGGGAATTAGTGAACGAACGCATGAGTCGGCTTGAGGAGATGAAACAAGCCCTTGAGCAAAAGCTACAACGCTATGAACAATTATCCCGCGATCTAAAGCAACAAATCAAAGATCAGGGGAGCGAATAATGACGGCGAAAAAATACGCAGTATTAGCGGTAACGAGCTTGGGGGCGCTGCTTTCTGCGTTGAATTTCAGCACGCTGATTATTGCGTTGCCGGATCTTATCCGGAGTTTGTCGATCTCTTTGTTGTCGGCCATGTGGATCATGATGGCGTATATGGTGGCCCAGACTGTCATGGTGTTAATGGCAGGAAGCCTCGCCGACCACTTTGGGCGCCGGCGTCTGTATATTTTAGGGATGCTTATTTTTACCGGGGTCTCTTTGGCCGCGGGTTTTGTGCATTCGGCTCTATGGCTTATCACATTAAGAGTCCTCCAAGGAATGGGAGGAGCCATGCTCATGGCCAATAGCGCTGCGATCGTGGCCGATTGGTTTGAACCCCACGAATTAGGCCGTGCTCTGGGTATCAATGTGATGGTTGTTGCTGTCGGTCAAATTATTGGCCCAGTGTTAGGGGGCTGGTTGACAACGGATTACGGTTGGCAATGGACGTTTTGGTTTAATGTACCCTTTGGTATTATCGCCGTGCTTTTTGCCGTTAAAGTGTTAGGCCTATCCTTCCAGCGTATCAAGACAGATTCCCAGGCGTTTGATACGGTGGGCGTCGCCAGTTATATTCTGGCTGTGAGTGGTTTGTTAATAGCTCTTACGTGGGGGGCTATTAAATATTGGGATCAATGGGAAGTCTATCTGGGTTTTGTTGCCTTTGTCATTTTCATGCCCGTGTTCCTTTGGAACGAAAGTCATGCCAAAGACCCCATTTTACATTTGAGCTTGTTTAAAAACCGCACATTTGGTTTTGGCAATATCTCCGCGGCTCTGTTAGCCATATCGCGTATGGCGATTTTGTTTTTGCTGATCTTTTATTTTCAGGGCCCACAAGGTGATAGTGCGCTTAAGGCCGGGATTTTGTCTATTCCTTTGGCGGCTGGTATGCTCGTTTTCGCGCCGATTTCGGGATGGATGGCTGATTTGTTCGGAGCCTTGTTGCCTACCACTTTAGGAACGGTCTTGACGGTTGTGGGATTGGTGGGCTTAGGCTTAGATATCCAGGTCCACACTCCTTATTGGCAGTTGGCCCTGTGGATGATTATAGCCGGTATTGGCTCGGGCCTCTTTAATTCCTCGAATACCAGTAATATCATGAACGCGGCTGGAGTCAACAGGCGGGGAGAAGCCTCAGGCATCCGGTCTTTGACCACGAATACCGGGATGCTCATATCTGTAGCCTTTTCACTGGTGCTGGTTACCCAAAGCATTCCCAAACCGGCCATGTTAGCCATCTTTGCCGGCACTGTCCGGGGCATTTCCCATCACCAAGCCCAGGGATCGATCACCGGATTTATTCATGGTCTCCATCTGGCGTTTTTGGTCATGGCCTTTATTGCTGTCTTGGCTACCATCTTGTCTGTCCTTCGTGCGGACTCTTTAAGACCGAACCGTTCCCGCTCTTTGGATTCCATCAAACAACCGCGTCTTTGACGTGTAGCAATCTCTCATGGGACAAAGAGATTCCTGAACATTTTAACGGGCGCTATATCCATGAATAAAATTTCATCAGGACATGCAAATTTATCATTCTAAATAGGGCTTGGTCTAGGATATAGTAAACGTATCTAAAACATTTCATCACTCACAGATTACGGTCAGGGGAAGTAGCGTCGAACACAACACATTCAACACCACAATTGAAGTTAAGCGGTTGACTAAACAACGGATCGATATTGTCGTGAGGTGAAGGTGACATAAAATTCACGATAAACTAGGATAATAAACGAAAGATGCACAAAATGCAATCAAACCTTTGTTCATCCAGCTGAATTCGCACGATTCTTACTGTCGGAATAATCGGGAGTATGCTATACTAAATTCAACCTGAAGCACCTTCCCTACGAATTTCTCCTTTCCCACTTATCTCTGCCGGTCTCTGTTTTCGTTCCCATGAACGGAGGGATGACCATGGATCTCTATGACCACAAAGGCGAACTGGATCGCCAATGGTATTTAAGGAAACTGAGTCAAGCGATTAAGGCAAAATTGCCCGAACTGATTACGCAAGAAGCCGTGATGGGGAGTGCGCCAGATCAACGCATTCGCGTCGCGGTTCGGAAATTGGAAGAACCTGATTTTCGTTACCAACCTCAGGGTTCCGCCGGACAAGGCAATGGTCTTGGACCCGGTCAAGAGGGTGGTGACGATGTGGTCTGGATTGAATTGACCACGGAAGAAATCATGGATTTGCTGCTTGAGGATTTAAAACTCCCCCGATTAGACGATAAGCCACGCGGTGTGTTACATGGGGAAGAAGATCGCTATGATGACGTCTCAACACACGGGCCGTGGTCCAATATCGATAAACGGCGGAGCCTCTATCAAGCGGCCAAGCAAGGCCGCGATTATTTAACCCAGGATGATTTACGTTACCGAAGTTGGCGTACCTATCCCAAACCCGTAACAGCCGCGGTGATTACGCTCGTCCGTGATGCCTCAGGCTCTATGGACGAATCTAAACGTTATCTTTCGAAATCGGCCGCGTGGTGGCTCGTTCAATGGATTCGCCGTCAGTACCGTTACGCAGAAATTCGGTATTTCTTGCACACAACCGTGCCGGTAGAAGTGGATGAAAAAGACTTTTTCAACCGAGAAATTACTGGGGGCACCGCGATTTTATCGACCTATCAAACGATTTTGCAATTGTGGGATCATGATTTTCCTCACGAGGATTGGAATCGGTATTTATTACATTTTTCCGACGGTGATATTTGGTCAGATTACGGCCGGGAACTCATAGAAATTATTCAGACCCTGTTATCCACGTCATCGTTGTTGGGATATTTCGAAGTGGAAGGACACAAAGGCGTATCGCCCCTGTGGTCTTTGTTCCGCAAAAGCGCGGAACTCGGCGGTCATTTTCATCCAGCCATGCGGATGGCCAAGATTGATAGCAAGGAGCATATTCTTCCCGCGATTCGTGCTGTCATAGATGGCCATGGCAGCTAACAGCAAGTTTTTGGTGTCAAGGACCTGGAGGTGATAACAATGGTCCACGGAACGTTAGACGACTGGGTCAAAGAGATGGATGAGTTAGTGCGTGCTCATGGACTCACTCCTCTGCCGACCGAATTTCACCTCGTTTCCGATGAAGATATTTATACTTTATCCTCCTACTTTGCTCCAGGAAGATATCGTCACTGGACACATGGAGAACGGTATTGGATGGCCAAACAACGGGATGAGCAAGGGCTTGGGAGGATCTATGAGCTTGTGGTCAATGGCGACCCGGCCTTAGCCTACTTGTTGGATAAGAACGCGGATGCTTATAACGTACTTGTCATAGGCCATGTGTTAGGGCACACCGATTTTTTTGCTCGCAATCAATTTCTTAGTGCCGTGCGCCGACCCAATATCGGGATGTGGTTTCGCGAACATGCTGAGTGGTTGGAGGATCTTCACCGCCAACGCAGCTTTTCCCGCGTGGAAAAGCTCATTGATGCCGCGCATACCCTGTATCAATTGGTTGACCCATATTACCGAGCACCAGATTTTGTTCGTATTCCCGATAAAGACAAAAGTAAAGGCCAACAACGATCCTTTGATTGGGTGAAAGAGCTGTACGAACCCAAAGCCCTCGACCACGATGATGACGTGAGTTATGTGCCGGCGTATAAAATCTGGCCTTATACTCAGGATGTTTTGGCACTGGTCGCAGATTTTGGCCATTTGGCCGACGAAGAACGTATGGCTTTACGCATGTTGCGGGAGGAAATGCTGTACTTTCAGCCACAAGCGCGGACGAAGTTCATGAATGAAGGATGGGCCACATTTTGGCATGTTCGCCTAACTCGGGAATTTTCGCAGTGGGACGCTCAAGATCATATTGAAGCGATGCGCATGCATGCTCTGGTCACGCAAAGCCGCAATTTCTTTAATCCGTATTACTTTGGATGGACCTTATGGGAGCTTATTAACGAACTTCATGGACTCGATACGTGCTTTCAGATTGTTGCGGAACAAACGGATTTGCAGTGGATCAATCAGTGGATCACGCCAGAGTTGGTTCGCTTAGCACAAGACAAAAATTTGTGGCCTTTAGAACGTCCGATTGATGCGCAAGACCCAAACAAGGGAACAGAATATTATCCGGTTGAGGATTTGATGCGCGATGTCCAGCGGGTTTTTCTTCCCGATACTCCCGAAATATTTGTGGAGCAAATTGATGCCCAAAGCCATCGGCTGGACTTGATATACCATGGTGACAAACCCCTGCACAAAGATTACACCCAGGATGTGTTGAATGCGATTGCTTACTTGTGGGGTGGAGATGTGATGCTGACCAGTGCGCACAAAATCTGGTATGGCAATGAAGCCGATTGGAGAAGGAGGGCTTAATATGGCACGATTTGATACAGATTGGTTAACCAAACATCAACCCCCTCAGGGGGCATGGACATGGGAAGGCACGTTTGCGGATTACCTGATCAAGGTGCAACAAACACCGTCCATCGCCGATTTGGCCCATGCCCGCATCTACCGGATGATTATGTCGCACGGTGTTGAAAAGCTTGAGGGACAAGAAGTGCCCCGTTATAAATTCTTTAGCCAAGACATTTTCGGTATTGATGACACCATCAATGAAATCGTCGAGTACTTTTCCGCTGCGGCACGTGGAATGGACATTAGACGCCGGATTTTGTTAATGATGGGGAGTCCTGGCACGGGAAAATCAACCATCACAGCAATTTTAAAAAAGGGGTTGGAAGAATACTCCCGAACTGATGAGGGGGCCCTTTATGCGATTAGTTTTTGTCCCCAACAAGAAGAACCATTACATTTATTGCCGGAGGCGGCACGCCGAGAATTTATGCAAGAAACGGGGGTGACAATTGAAGGCGATCTATGTCCTTATTGCCAGTGGATGATTGATCATGAATATCAAGGACGCTTACAAGAAGTGCCCGTCAAACGCGTCTTAATTTCCGAATCGCGCCGAATTGGCATTGGCACTTTTGCTCCTTCGGATAGTAAGGTGCAGGACATTAGCGAACTCGTGGGCTCGATGGATCTCTCGACGATTTCACGCTACGGTTCGGAATCTGATCCTCGCGCGTACCGATTTGATGGTGCGTTCAATGCTGCTAACCGGGGGATTATGGAGTTTATTGAAATGTTAAAAGCCCAACCAGATTTTCTGCACGGGTTGTTAACATTGGCCCAAGAGCGCAAGATTAAAGTGGGACGTTTTGGCTTGTTTGATGCCGATGAAGCCATTATTGCCCATACCAATGAAAATGAATTTGAACGCTTCGTCAGCAACAAGGCGTATGAAGCGTTGCATAACCGGGTCCTCTTAATTAAAGTGCCGTATAACCTGACCGTCAGTCAAGAAATTCGGACTTATCAAAAGATGATGAACCTGGGGGGACAAAAACTCGGCAAGCATATTGCACCGAATACGCTCAAAGTGGCAGCCATGTTTGGTGTCGGTACCAGACTCGCCCGAGATGCCAAGTTTTCCATCAAGGAAAAGCTTACATTATATGATGGCAAAGAGTTACCCGATGTGCAGCAAAGGGAAATCAACCGCGTTCGGGAACTTGCCCGTAAGCAAGGTGAAGGATTTCAAGGTATTTCGCCGCGTCATATTCTCGATGCCTTGTCTTATGCCATGGCGAGTGACAAAGAGCCTTGCGTCACCCCAACGGCTATGTTGCGGGCGATTCGGGAAAGCTTTGAGCAGCATATTACCCAGGTCAAAAACCAAGACCTGTTGGAATCGCTCAAAGCTACTCATGAATTGTATGACGAAGCAGCCAAGAATGAGATTCAAAGGGCCTTTGTCGATTCGTTTCAAGATGCTGCGCAGTTATTGTATGACAACTATTTGGAACATGCTGAAGCTCGTATCATGCATTCAACGGTCAAAGACCCGGTTACGGGGGAAGAAGTCGAACCCAACGAAAAAATACTTCAAGATCTCGAGAAGGCCCTGGGTATTAGTGATGCCGCGGCTACAGCATTTCGCCAAGAAATGGTGAATAAGGCAGGAGCTATGGCCCGAAGAGGACAATCGCTCAGTTGGGATTCCCATCCCAAAATGAAGGAGGCCATTGAAAAGAAATTATTTGCCGACGTAGCCAACCTTGTCAAAGTCACGACGTCTACGAAGGTGTTAAACGATCAGCAAAAGAACCGGGTCATGGAGGTTAAGCGCCGGTTAATTGATGATATGGGATATTGCGAACATTGTGCTCAAGAGCTATTGGATTATGTTGGCTATTTGTTGACCAAATAAGGATTTCTTATCGCCACTAAAGACTAGTTCCGCTATACTATATTCCGTAAGAGATGAAGCCATGGATTGATCCATGGCTTCAAGAATCATTGGTTTTTAGGAGGGTATTTTTTTATGGGAAAGTCCATTGCTTGGATTCTAGGCGGTCTTGTCGTAGTGGTGGGATCATTTTTGATGACAGATGCCGTGCATGTTTGGGGGCTCAACCAACGGTATGCGGTAAGCATCGAAAATCCTGAGGCGGGCTCGGCTTCAGCTTATGAAGTCAAAGTCTATGTTCCGGCCGGAAACGGTCAAATTACTTATCAAATTAATCATGCCGGTCTTGTCAATAAAGTGACCGTGAACGAACAAGCGACGGCGCGGTGGGTAAACTTAGGAACATTTTCTTCGAAGGACCAAGGGAACTTTACGGTTGAAGAATTGAATGTTCCAGAGCGTACTCAAGGGCCGTCCGCAGGACCATTAACGCAATTTATTCCGGAATAATTCGACATTATCCCTCTAATGGTCCCACTTAAAACCCCAAGGGGCAGAATTTATGGCTTCTTGGGGTTTTGTGTGATGATTTCTAGCCGGTTTTGCCTCTAGGATATGTGGATTCGTGTAAGATATAAGACATGGTGTGAGCGAGGTATTTCTCACCCAATTTTAAATTTGTTGGGGTAATACTGTGTAATGATGGGAAAAGAATATGTCAAAATTTATCACAGCATGTATTAATCAGCCTAATCATCGCGATACAAAAAGTGGGAATTTAGGGGGAGAGATTGCCGAGCTCATGGATTTCAAACCGCTCCGTTTTATCTTTTTGACCCAATATTATCCACCAGAACCGGGGGCTGCATCATTGCGGTTAGAAGCTATGGCTCAGGAACTGACACGACGAGGACATTCGGTGTCGGTGGTCACAGCATTGCCTCATCATCTGGGCACCGGGGCAAAACGCCAACCATGGATGGTGCGCGAAAAAATTCGCGGCATTGAGGTGGTTCGGATGTGGATTTGGCGTGTTTCCCCAGCGAAACGATTTTGGTGGCGTCTGCTCAATTATTTTTCATTTGTGGTAACAAGTTTTTGGGGCCTCCGCCAATTTTCGCCTCCGGATTATTTACTTGTCGAGTCGCCCCCGTTGTTTTTGGGGATTACCGGACGGTTGTACTCAAAACTCTATCATGTCCCTTATATTTTATCGATTTCCGATCTTTGGCCCGAATCGGCGGTAGCCCTGGGACTGGTTAAAAATCCTTGGTTGATCCGGTTAACGAAAGAGCTAGAACTGTCGTTGTATCGCCATGCCCACTATGTTTCTACGGTTACCGAGGGCATTCGACGTGCTGTGATGGATACCCATACTATCGAACCAAGCCGGGTGTTGTTTTTCCCCAATGGTGTCAATCTCGATCAGTTTCCTGCACTGCCAGCAAAGGCGTCGTTGCGCCATAAATTTGGTGGCGCGCAGGAGAAAATTTTTCTTTACCCGGGCACTTTAGGTTATGCGCAAGGTTTAGACGTTATCATTGATGCCGCAATACGCCTCAGAAAAGAACCTGATATTGTTTTTGTCCTGGTCGGGGAAGGACCCGTAAAACAGCATTTGCTGCAGCGGGTTCAAACGGAAGGTCTGACCAATGTTTTTTTCGAGGAGTTGCAGCCAGTCGAGAAAATGCCGGAATATTTCGCGATTTCACGAGCGGTTGTGGTGCCGTTGCGCAAGCACCCGCTATTTCATGGTGCTCGTCCTTCTAAAGTGTTTCCGGCCTGGTCGGCCAAAGTCCCGATTATCTATGTGGGAGAGGGTGAAATGGCTGAACTGGTTCGCAAATCCGAAGGAGGGATGGTGGTGCCGCCCGAGGATGGCGAGGCTTTAGCTCATGCGGTGATGCACTTAGCGCACATGCAGGAGGACTCGTGGAAACAAATGGGGCAACGGGGCTGGCAATTTGTTCATGACCACTATACCTGGCAGCATATTGCCGATGAATGGTTAAAGGGGATTCAACCCCGTCCGGGCCTATGACTAAACCCCGTGTCCTTCTCATCGGCCATTACCCTTTAGATACCCTTGATCGTGCCCCAAAAGTGCGCATTATGCACATGGCCGAGTCGCTAGCCAAAATAAGTACCCTGACCGTTATTGCTGGTACGCGAAAAGAGCGAGCGATATGGCTTCATGAAGCATTAAGGCGCGGGATCTTGGACTCAATAGATATGGTTTATGTGGAAAGTGCGAGTTCCTTCGCGACACCAGCTGACTTCAGATTTCTCTGGGCCGTCAAGCACAAAGCGATTCCCCTTGCGGTTTACGTTCGCGATTACTATCAACGCTTTCCGAAATTGTATCCGCCCAAAAATTATCGGGAGCGTGTGATGAAATGGCTTTATGTTCTTACGCTTTTTATGTACCGCCATCTTGCTGATATCATTTATGTGCCTTCAACCGCACTCGGTCAGTTGGTCGGAGGAAAAGAGGTGCGCCTGCTTCCACCCGGTGGGGTCTTGTATCCTCGTCTGCCTTTAATAAAACCGAGTCAACAACCCGAACAGTGGATTTTGTATGTGGGTGCTGGCGGTCCTTATGATGGGGTTGATATATTAATCAATGCGGTCCATAAGCTTCATCAATCAATGCCAGATGTGCATTTGGCATTGGTGATGCGGCGTGCTGAATGGCCAAAGTCCCCGCCGGTTTCTTATATCACCCTGGTGGAAGCCCAAGGTCAGGATCTTGAATACTGGTATGCCCATGCATCAGTGGCTGTCATTCCACGGCGCGATACCGCTTATACGCGCTTGGCATGGCCCGTTAAATTGATGGATTATCTTTCGCATGGGCTTGGCGTGATTGTGACGGATCAATCTGAGGCAGCACGGTTTGTGGAACGCTATCAGGTCGGGAAAATTGCCCGGCCTGATAGCGAATCCTTAGCAAAGACCCTAGAAAGCTGCTTGCGTTCACCCAAGTTGCTGGATCTCTATGCTTACAATGCGCGCCGGGTAATTGAACAGGAACATAGTTGGGATCACCGGGCGCAAATCTTAGTGGCGGATTTGCAGGCTAAGAAATCCTTAGGAACTAAACGTGGCTTGTGAACTGGTAGGATCTGTGGTGCCATTAAACACCAGTTCGTATGATGACCGGGCTGGGACAAGAACTGTGATGTCTCCTGTCAATGGTCTATCTGGCAATATTTGGGTTACGTCGGCGCTAGGACTCTTTGGCGTGGGAGGATAAGGGAACAGGGAATTATTTTCACTAAGACCCTTCGAAGAAAAATCATTCCAGCTGTAGGAACTGTTACCAGCTAGCACACTAACGTCATTTAAGGCAAGACCAATTATGCCTGAGGTGGGATTTTCCACCTTGAGTGTAAGCAAATCAATTTGTAGTGATTGGCCGTTAATTGTGGTGGTCCCCTCGTTCGTGGCGTGTTCGACCACAATGTGAAGCTCCCGGTATGATCCGGCTCCCGGCGGTGGGGGAGGCGTTACCGACTGGCCTTGGCTCGGTGTGGTGGATGATTGACTGGGTGATGGCGCGACGGAACTCGGCACCGAGCTTGGTGAGGGACTGGGAGAGGGTGAAGGGGACGGCGTTGGCGCTGTAGAGGAATGGACCTGAATGGTATGATGGGTGGTGGATGCGCTGTGAAAGCCGCATCCCGCCAAAATCATCATAAGAGATAGGGGTAGAGGCAGCGCTAACCACCGGTAAGAGTGTTTCGACACACGTATCATAGCAAGACACCTTTCTGTAACGATGCTGAGTACGCTAAAAGTTGAATCTTTTCACGCATTCGATCATACCACGAATGTCGAATTATGGCTGGCCATGAAATACCGGGGTGAGTTGGGCCATATCTGTCCAATATCCGGTACTTTCAAACGGCAAGCGCCATGCTGCAATGCCACCCAAATGATTGGCTAACGCCAATTCAATTCGGTCTTTAATCGACCGCGAAGTTTCGGACCAATAAATGTTTTGACCAATGTTCCATTGATTAATGACTTGCTGCAAGGCTTGGGCTGTTGCTGTGTCATACACGCCTGGAGTTTGCGTGTTGACTGAGAAGTCCTGTTGAAAAGCCTCGAGGGCATTTTGAGTCGCGGTGCCAAAATATCCATCGGCCCATAGCCAGGGTCTAGGAGTTTGTCCATTTTGCAGGGCGTACTGCAGCAACACAATATTTAAGAGATTTTGTAAGTTAGCGACTTGTGGGGAATAGGCATTCCCATTTTGAATGGACAGCCCAGGAGATGGTGCTTGAGCCAAGGGACCAGCCGTAAACACGATTTCTTTTTCTACGGGATCCCATAACGGGGTAATATTTTGTTGTTGTAATAGGCTTTGAATTGCCCGGTAGCTCACGGCCCCTTGTCCAACCACACCGTTATTCGTGACGGTCCATTCGTGTCCATACGGAGCTACACCTAAAATAATTTGACTGGGATTAACCCCTTGTGCCAAGGCATTTTGTACCAGGCTACTGACCCACGGGTAACCTGCGGTAGGTCCTGGCCATGTGCTCGAGTTGTGCTCGGGATAGGCCATCATGTTTATAAAATTGACATAGGGAGCTATGGCCTGATAGTTGTAAATGGTGTCGGGATAACTTGATGGATAAACAGCCACCATCAGTAATTTATTGTCTTGATGAAGGGCCGTCCCGAGTTGCTGAATAAAATTCGTATATTGTTCGGATGCGGCTTGTAAACTGAGACCTCCATCCCCATTATTCTCAAAGTCAATGGTGATTCCATCGAAATTGTATTGGTTGACCAAGCTGACAATTTGTTGGACGAGTGAGGTCACGTCCGCTGGGGTGGAGATGGGACCATTACCGGGACTGTAGTAGTTGCCAATAGAGGGCAGTACCATGACGCCTTCTTGATGGGCTTGTTGAGTCACATATTGGATATTGTTAAGACCGTTGATCAAAGGGGCCGCGTAAGCACCTTGCGTGGACCAACTGGTAATGTTCCAGTTGCCACTGGCATCTTGAGACAAATTAAACCAGGCAGGATTAATAACCGATAGTTCGTTGCCATGTTGCAAAAGATCTTCAAACGATGAATTGTTGACACCATTAGGGAAGTTGTCCACAAAAAAGCCATAGCCCATCGAGAGAAATCCGTTAAATTGTTTTAAAGGAATTGGTGTGGTCGTTGTGGTGGCCGTGATTGGAGAATCGACAACGCTTACCACATTTGATGGCACAGACAAAGATGGTCCATCTCCAAAATTATAGACCTGTCCTTGGGTGGTAATTACATCGTAGCCTTGCTGGTCGAAACTCGGAAGGAGTTCTTCTGCACCCGTGGCAGTTGGTGATGGTTCCCCATAATTTTTGGCGTCCCCGAAAGCTGTGACGGTACCGTTAGACTGTAAGATCCAATATCCTTGGCCGTCTAATGTCGGAACGATTTGGACCGCGGGAGAAGGCGGTGGAGTAGACGGACTGGATGGATCGGGGGACTGGGACGCTACTCCCGGTATTGTTGTGCTTTCTAGATCGGTGCCCATCGTAAGCCCGGCAATAACCTGGGATGAGGGAACGGTCACGACATTTTGAAAACTGTAGCCTAAATTATACAAAACGGTGGGATTGGGAATGTGACGCAACACCCCGTTCTGGTCAAGATAGACCGGGCTTTGACCTTGAACCTGTAATAGCGTTCCGGTGGGAAAAGCCCGGGACGGTGTCGTCAAAGTCGGTCCTATCGGTAAGTTGGGAAGAGATGATACCTTGAGAACTTGATTCCATTGATATCCCATCTCTAAAAATACACTCGCATTGGCAATATGTTGAAGAACCCCATTGTTAACCATATAGATTTGGGGGGTGCCTTGTTGTTGTATTAAAGTTCCCGACGGATAGTACGTCACGGGACTATTCAACGTCGGACCCATAGGCCAGTTGGCACCTAATTGGCTCACACTCACAATAGGTTTTCCGGTCAAACCCATTTGCACAAATGTTGACCAGCTGCCAATGTGATGCAAAACGCCCTGCATCACCAAATAAATGGCATGATGCCCGGTGACTTGAAGCAATGTGCCCGAAGGATATGGCGTTACGAGAGGACTACCAATATTCATGCCTGTCAATGAGGGCACAACTTGAATTTGGTTCCACTGATAACCCATTGAAAGAAACATTGCTGCAGTGGGTATATGATGCAGGCTTCCGTTTTCGACCACCCAGACAGGGGCTGTACCTTGTTGACGGACGAGGGTGCCATTTGGATAGGATGCTGTTGAATTGGTTGTGGCATTACTTGTCGGGGTTGTCGATGTGCTCAGGCTGCCGTAATTTTTAGCATCCCCAAATGCTTCAACTTCTCCATTTTGGCTTACAATCCAGTAGCCTTGACCATCTGGAGTGGCCGCAATACTCACGACATTTGAGCTTGTGGCGTTGCCATAATTGGTGGCATTGCCCAGAGCATATACCGTACCATTTTGTGTCAAGACATACGCGCCTTGGCCTGATGGCGTTACTGCCATGGACAGTGCTTGGGCACTACCTGATGGTAAGGATGGGAACGACGTGGCATCGCCAAATGCGTAAATGTGACCATCCTGCGTTAAAATCCAGTACCCACGGTAGTCCTTGGTCGGTACAAGTTGGACGGCTGGTGATGACGTTGATGCGTTAATGGTGGTCAAATCTCCGTAAAATGGGACGTTGCCGTTAACCGTAACCTTGCCATCGGAAGATAAGGCATAAGAGCCACGGCTGACGCCTAAAAAGGTTATGCTATTGGAAGTGAGACCTTGCGATGTGGTGACCGTAATGGGACCCGGATCAGCCGTTTGCGGAATGGAAACGGTAATCGCGGTATTGGACCACGATAAAATGGGGGCTGATTGGCCATCAATCGTTACCGTGGCCTCAGTGGTGCCAAATCCTTGCCCGTTAATTGTTAAATCATTTTGTGTTTGGGATAAAGTATAGCCACTAATATTGACAGCACTTTGAGCAAATGCGCCAGACATAGTGATTTGACTTAAAATCAATGCGGATGAAATGAGGGCCATCTTTGGCCCCGCAGTTCGGGACATAGATTTTCGAAACAGAGATCGGCGATGGCGCCTGACCCGCGTTTGTCTCATACGTGGAAATCCTCCTAGGATGTGCTCAACAGGCTGTGCCTAAAACCGACAACTTTTAACAATAACATTTACTGTATACGGCACACTTCGCTAAATATCCTCTTTTCGCGCGGAATTTATTTCCGTATTGTGTGAGCTTATGGCAGGGATTTTCAGAGTGTGGAAAACAATGATCCAAATGTCAACAAAGATCTAAACGACGAGGCGGTTTTTAAGACAATTTCTTGCTCTTGTCGTATGATAAAGAACGGTTTAAGTACGAGGGCCGGGAAGATAGGAGGGAATGGTCTGCGGATTATAGTCGATGCCCTGCTTTATCAGCCTCAGTCAGCAGGGATTGGGCGTTACATCGGATCTTTATTAGCTGCGTATGTTAGCCAATATAACGCGATCGATCACCTTGACGTGTTGGCTTTGCCAGGGCAAGAGATTCCTGGTGTGGACATAATCTATCCTCCGGACTCTTTGGATAGTAGCCGTCAAAGAATTTGGTATGAGCAGTGGCGATTACCTCTGTGGCTATCAACACGGTCGTATGACGTCGTGCATTTTCCTGATTATCAATTACCTGTCTTGCGTCCCGTCAAGCATACGATCATCACGGTTCACGATCTTGTGGCCTTTAAATATCCCCAAATGTTTCCGTGGGCCCAGTCTGTTGTGAAGAGAGAATTGATGAAGCAGTCGGTGAAAGTTGCCGACCACATCATTGTGCCGAGTGAAGCTACGGCGGGTGACCTGCAAGAGATTTTACATGTGTCCCGGGAAAAAATCTCGGTGATTGCGCACGGGGTCCCATTTCAGACCCGGAAAACCTTGGTCAATGTGCGTGACCGGCCCTATTTCTTGGCTGTAGGAACCATCGAACCCCGAAAAAATTTTGAAGGGGTGATTCACGCCTTTGCCGAATTTGTTCATGCCAATCATTTGGAAGGGCAGGTCGATTTGGTTATTGCCGGGAAAAAAGGATGGTTGTATACCCCTGTATTGGAAGCTCCTAAAAAATGGAACATTGAAGAGTCCATCTCTTTGTTAGAATACGTTCCAGATGAGACATTACAAGCCTTGTACCAACATAGTATAGCGCTTGTATATCCAAGCTTTTATGAAGGATTTGGCTTGCCCATCTTAGAGGCAATGGCTCAGGGTACACCGGTGATTGCCTCGAATCAGGGCGCTTTAGCGGAAGTGTGTGGGGATGCGGCGCTCATTGTCGATCCAAAAAATATTGATCAGCTCGCGCAATATATGTTGGATTTATGGGAAAAGCCGACGTTACGGGAAGTATTAAGGCAAAAAGGGCTGAAGCGGGCCAAGTCTTATACATGGGATCAGGTAGCAGAAAAGACCCGTGAGGTTTACCAGCAGGTTGCCCAGTTATAAACTGCCAGGCGGGAGGATGTTTTATGCGAGCCGAAGTGACCAAAATCCAGGAACAGATTTTTGCTAAAACGATGTGGGTTCCGTTGATTATTGTCGCATTGGGTGCCGTTATCGCTATTCGTTTGGGAATGGTGGGAGCCCTTATTTTCTTTGTGGGATATATTTGGTTGGCAACCTTGTCCTTGCCTCTTGCTGCCATACTTTATATTCTGGCGGCTCCCTTTCCCATTGGAATGATCTTGCACCATCATAAATTTTATGTGGCCGATTTTATGGCCATAGTGCTGGCTATCAAATTGTTCCTGGCAAATGTCCACAAAGGTTTCGGCGGTCTTGTCGAGACGTTTTTACCGAAAGCTTTTCGCTTGCCCCTTCTCTTTCTTTTATTACTGTCCGTGTTATCGTTAGGGGAAAGTCTCAGTCGTTTTGGTACGGTTATTAAAATTCTTGAATATATCGAGTTCTTTGTCGTCATGGTCGCTGTGTTTCGGAATGCGGGAACGGATGAAAGAATCTGGAACGGTTATTTTACCGCACTCTTTTTGGCGGTGAGTGCGGTGACTGTGTATGGACTGTACCAATTTTTGTTTCAGTTGGGACCCGTTTATAACATCGTGGATGGCCACCACGTGCGAGCGACCGGATTTTTTGGACAACCCAATGTATTTGGAGCATTTAATGATGAAACCTTTCCCTTAGCATTGGCTTTATTGACCTTAGGCCCTCGCTATCTCAAGAAGGGATGGCTGGTGGTTGCCACGGTCCTGACAGCTTTAGGCGCTGTCCTCTCCTATTCTCGCGGGTCATGGGTGGCGGATGCCGCGGCCGTCTTTTTTATGTTGGTGTTAGTGGCCGTGACAAAACCTAAAGTCGTGAAAATGTTCGCCGCATACGGCATTGGCATTCCCATTTTAATGTTTCTTGCGGTGTTTTTCCTGGGGAAGACTGATTTAAGTCATACGGCTTTATTCATCGGAGCCCATAAAAATACCATTGAGCGGCTTAAAACCACGGTTACCGCGCTTTTGAATCCCCAAGGGCATTTTGATACGGATCAACGGTTATTAATTTGGAAATCCGCCCTGCAAGCGATTCGGCAACATCCTCTCTTAGGCGTGGGACTCGGTAACTTTCATTTGTTTATCCAACAACACCCACCCAAAGGCCTGGCCGCCGTTCCCCCGATGGCCCATGACTTATATCTGGAATGGGGAGCCGATTTAGGGGTGGGCGGCATTCTGGCAGCACTATGGTTTGAATGGTCATGGATTAGCAAGGCAGTCAGCATTATTCGGCAAAAGCTACCGGTTTTGAACGAATATGGCTATGCGGCCCTCATGGGTGCGTTTGGCACGGCCGTGGCCTTTATTGTGCATAATTGGGTCGACTTTTTGATTGATCAAGGCGTCATTGTGCCGCTATTAATCGCCTTAGCCTTTATTGCCGCACAATATGAACATTATCGAAATGGGTCGGTTTCCTAATGCGGGTCGCTCTAGTTCATGATTGGCTCGTGACCATGGGAGGGGCAGAACGCGTCTTAGAGGCTTTAACGGAGATGTATCCGGATGCACCCATTTTCACCGGGGTGGTGGATTTTGATCATTTATCGCCGAGATTGCGCCAAAAACACATTATCCCCTCTTTTGTGCAAAGATTGCCGCGTGCCAAAAGGTGGTATAATCGTTATTTGCCATTTCTCCTTTATGGATTCGAGCAATTCGATCTGTCGCAATATGATTTGGTGATTTCATCGTCGGCGGCCGTGGCTAAAGGGGTGATTACGCCAGTAGACACGGTACATGTGGCCTATGTCCACACGCCTATGCGTTATGCCTGGGATTTGTATCATGATTATCGCAATCGGGAAGCCAAGGGAATTACCAAACGACTCATGGGTCCAGTCTTTCATTATGTAAGGATGTGGGACAGGTTAGCCGCTGACCGGCCCGATGTATTGGTAGCTAATTCCCACTTGGTGCAACGTCGCATTCTGAAGCATTATCATCGGCAGGCGCAAATTGTCTATCCGCCGGTGGCTGTTGACCGTTTTGAGGTAAAAAATCCGGGTTCCTATTACTTGGTATTATCCCGTTTAGTCGCCTATAAGCGTATTGATTTAGCTATTGAAGCGGCCAATCAGATGGGGATTCCCTTAGTCGTAGCGGGAGACGGACCAGAACGGGGTCATTTAAAACACCTGGCAGGGAACACGATTAAATTCACTGGAGCTGTCAGTGATGACGTGGCCAAGCAATTAATCGAAAATGCTAAAGCGTTAATTTTTCCCGGTGAAGAGGATTTTGGAATTGTGCCCATAGAAGTGCAGGCTGCAGGTCACCCGGTTATTGCATTTGGGCGGGGTGGCGTGTTAGATACCGTTATCGATGGAGAAACCGGCGTGTTTTTTCATAGCCAGGATGTGAAGCACCTGATCGAGGCCATCCGGACAGCGGAAAACATGGCGTGGGATGCCCAGAAGATTCGCCGTCACAGTGAAAAATTTCGGCCAGAACGGTTTCGTGAAGCGATGTCTCTGGTTATCGATGCAGCGTTGTCTCATCACGAACCGACCTCTTAGGCAGGCTCAATGACAAAGAGGACGATCCTATATCACCCGACTTTCTGATGCGGTATGATATCATTAAACATTTTTAGACAGAAACACTATTAGAGGGGATAACTCCAACCTTCATGAAGATTGCTATGGATATTTCGATTATGGAAGAGTGCCGAACAGGTACCGAGGAATATACAGAAGGTCTGGTATGGGGACTGAATCGAGTCGGAACTCAAGTCTTAGGAGTCGGACGTCATGGTCAGGCTCTATTGCCCGATCAAACCTGTTTGGGATTATCTCCTCGACATAAACGGTCTCCGTGGCACAAATGGTGGTGGGAAAATGTTGGCATTTTATCGAGTCCCAAAGATGTATCCTTGGTGCATATTCCTTATATGATGCACCCCCCAAGGCCCTTAGCCGTCCCCACAGTGGTCACAGTACATGACTTAATCCCTTACCGTCTACAAGCCTATCACGGTCGCCTGCGGGAACGATTGTATTTCGGTCAGATTCGGAAATACCTTCCTTTAGCCAGTCAAATCGTTGCCATCTCTCAAGCGACATACCGCGATATTGCAGATTTTTTCCCCCAGTGGATTGCAAAGGTCACTGTGATTCCCAATGGCGTGCATCCCGATTATTTTCGCCCGGTCGCGGTGGAACAAATGGAACAAATCACCAGCACCTATGGTCTGGTTAAACGTCCGCGTCTTTTATACGTGGGCGGCTATGATCCGAGGAAAAATGTTCAAACATTGTTGCAAGCTTGCCAAAAAGTCTTTGCGCGCTTGAACGATGGGGAATTGGTCTTAGTGGGAGCTTTAAATCATGAACCGACGACCAGGCTTGTGACGGAACTCGGCATGGAAGACCGGGTTATCCTAACGCCGTATTTGAGTCGCCGTAATGTCGTTGCCCTCTACCAAGCAGCGGATCTGTTTGTGTATCCATCAACCTATGAAGGGTTCGGACTTCCCCCAGCGCAAGCTCTGGCAATGGGAATCCCCGTCATTGCGGGCGATATCTCGGCTGTCTCCGAGGTGGTGGGCGATTCCGGGTTATTAGTGCCTCCTAAGGAGGTTGATGCCTGGGTGGACACTATTATAAAAGTCATTCAAACACCCGCCCTGGCACAAAAAATGGCGGCACGGGGACGTGCCCGAGCGGAAGATTTTAGTTGGGAAAATATTGCTCAACAATATCAAAAACTTTATCATCGCTTAGTCCGGGAATAGTTTCTTAGCAGCAGTACGGTATCAAAAAACTGGAAACCGAGGTAAATGGACAATGCATTTATTAATCACGGGCGGCGCGGGATTTATTGGATCCCACCTGTGTGAAAAAGCGCTTGAATACGGACACCGGGTGACGGTTGTCGATAATCTGAGTCAAGGTCTTAGGGAAAATATTCCCGAAGGGGCACGGTTTGTCTATGGCGACATTTTACAGCCAGAAATGTGGCTCAATAAAATTGGCCCGGTAGACATCGTCATCCATTTGGCCGCGCAAATTAGCGTTCCGGCATCTGAGGTCGATCCCCTAACCGATTTGCGTCTCAATTTGGAAGGAACCCTTAGGATGTTGATGGCGGCGCAAGCATTAGGCGCCACGCAGTTCCGAACAGCATCCTCAGCCGCTGTCTATGGAGATGTGCCTCATTTGCCTCTCAGGGAGGACGGCCCGGTCCATCCTATTGCATTTTATGGATGGTCGAAATATACCGCCGAGCAATATGTGTTTCATTTCGCCAAGTTGCATGGACTCGATGCCGTGGTCTTTCGTCTAGCCAATGTTTACGGTCCGAGACAACGTACGCAAGGCGAAGGGGGCGTTGTGGCAGTCTTTTGTGAAGCCATGGCACAAAACCGCGTTCTGGAAATTCATGGGGATGGACAGCAAACCAGGGATTTTATCTATGTCGAGGATGTAGCACGGGCCTTTTTGCACCGGCTAGAGAATCCTGGACCCAAAACCGTCTATAACGTGAGTACCGAAACGCGTACCTCCGTGTATAATCTGTTTCTGGCCCTGGCTAAAGTCGCAGGAAAACCGCAAGATGGTTATCGATTGGCGCCGGTCCGGCTTGGGGATATCCATGATAGCGTGTTGTCCCAAGAAAAGGCAAAAGCTTGGGGATTCGTTCCGAAGACGTCGTTGGAGGACGGCTTAGCGTTAACGTGGCAATATTTCTTAAACCAGGAGCTTAAGCCCTAATGCGCGTATTATGGGTTCTTTCCTCATTGGAAGGAACAGAAGGAACCATGATCGCGGCCATAGTGGCGTCGACTCTTTTACAACAGGGATTGGCCCTTGATATTTTGCCATTAAATCC
Organism: Sulfobacillus thermosulfidooxidans DSM 9293; assembly: GCF_900176145.1. Classification (NCBI taxonomy): domain Bacteria; kingdom Bacillati; phylum Bacillota; class Clostridia; order Eubacteriales; family Clostridiales Family XVII. Incertae Sedis; genus Sulfobacillus; species Sulfobacillus thermosulfidooxidans. The sequence continues at coordinate 1,650,549 of NZ_FWWY01000001.1, forward strand.
TCTACCACCGCACACGGGTCCCTATCCTTTCCCGGAAAACGTGGAAATCCTTGACTGTCCTTCGGTTAACCGCTTGAGTGGCGTTGCGCCATTGACCAAAGGATTGACAAAATTGAAAGGATTGTTCCGCCGTCTTTACAGCTATTATGACCGGATAATTTTGGATCAAAATCTGGATTTCGAACTTAAGGCCATCATGGCCAGTGGAAAACATCATGTGGATGCTCGTACCACGTTAATTGCCACCCGCTCATTATCGGAATTAATGGCGACACGGGGTGATCAGGCCCCTCGGATCAAGCAATTAATGCAGCGGTGGTATCCTCAAATCTCGCACGTTATTACCCTATCGGGTCATATAGAGGATGATTTAATTCAACATTTTGCTGTGCCTTCGTCGCACATTACTCGCTTGTCATTACCTCTATCCGCCATGGAAACGCGAACACATTCTTTTTCATGGCCTGAGGATTTTGTTCCCAGGGCTCCTGTTGTGGGGATATTTGGCTGGTTGAATGTTTTTAAAGGGGTCGAGGGCCTTTTGATGATAGCAAAGACGCTTTATGATCAAGGCCTATTTTTTCGGATGGTGATACTGGGAGATGGCCCATCTCGGAAAAATCTGGAACAATTGGCGCAATCATTGTCCTTAGATTGCCTTTTTCCCAAGTGGCCAGCCGATATTTTGGCGTGGTTTCGGGCTTGTGACATCATCGTGGCCCCTCAATACTGGGATGGCAGTGGTATCGATGCTCAGCTAGCGATGTTTGTGGGCGTTCCGGTTTTGGGCTATGAGGGCCCTTCGGCCGTGAAGGAGCTCATCTCGGCCCATGGAGGGGGAGAATTAGTGGAAACGGGAAATCCCATGGAGATGGCAGACAGGCTCGCTATGTGGTTGACCGAACCCCATATCCGCGAGCGTTATCGATCCCAGAAGAGCATCACAGACCAGCTGTTTGGTTTGGCTATGCAAGCGGAGTGGATTAATCAGCTAACGCGTTAACGGACGGATATGAAGCTTAGCCAGAAGGGTGGCTTGGGTTTTGGCGAGCAGTTGATCATAGGTCGACTCTCCTTGAGTCAGGGCCAGATACTCTTCGAGTAATTCTGTGTGATGTAAAAACCACTCAGTCCAGAATCCGGCTAGAGGATAAAAAAGATGGGACATTTTAATGGCCGGGCGTAAGTGAGTCCAGAAATCTTCACGGATGCGAGCATTATAACTTTCGGTGCCGCTGTGGTGTTGGTAGGCGATATTAATGGCCTCACTGGCGATATGGGCACTATAGAGGGCGGAAAAAATACCTTCGGCCGAAAAACTGTCCATGAGTCCCGCCGCATCGCCAACAAGAACGGCGTGGTCAATGGCCAAAGAACTAAAATGGACACGATAAGGCAGGGGATGAGCCCAGATCGTATCTAAGGCCGAGGCACCAGGGAAAGAGGCCATGATATAATCTTGCAGTAACCCTTTGAGTGAGGGAAGTTTGCTGGCTTTGAAGGATCCCACGCCAATATTGGCTATAGACCCATGGGGAATAATCCAGGCGTATCCCCAGGGATAGCGCGATACGTCAATTTCTACCAGGTCTTTACTGTGATCGAGTAAGGAGCTAGGAAAGGGAATTTCGGTTTCCACCGCCGCTCCATTATGGGGTCTTGTCAGTCCTAAATATTTGGCCGTGACGCCTTTGGCACCATCGGCACCGATGAGATAGCGGCTGTAATAATAACGGTGGGACGTTTTAACAATGTACTGTTCTCCATCAAAAGCTAGGGCCGTCACAGGAGTGTTAAACATCACTTGGGCTCCCGCTTTTTGTGCCTCTTGCGCCAGCCAGTGATCAAACTGGGAACGGTCCACAGTATAACAAAACGGCTTGGAGGTTTTGAGCGTGCGCGATCCTTTTTTGCCTCGAAAGGTCCATGCTGTGGGGGAAGATAACACATGGTTCATAAATTGATCGGGAAGTAACGGTACAGCGCGAGAGGTTATGGCTCCTCCACAAGGTTTTTTGCGGGGAAATGTTGCCTGTTCCAGCACCAACACTTGCTTGCCACTTTGAGCGAGAAGCCTGGCTGCGGTGGAACCTGCGGGACCTGCTCCAATAATAATGACGTCCTCCATGACATAACCCCCTAAAATAGACTTAGACCTTGCTTTATTTCCCTATTCCGTTTTAGTGTAACATGAGAGGTTTTTTGAATAGGACAGAAAACTGCAATAAAACCGATGTCATGCCCATGAATACTTGGGTGAAATATAACCGGTATCAACCATACATGCTGATAGGAGATTAATTGAATGATACATTGGAAAAGCAAACATTTTGTGATTTTGGGATCCGCTTTACTTCTTGCTGGCTGTGGCACAGCCAAAACCTCGCCTCGTTCTCATACCTCCGCTCCTTCTTCATTGAATTCGGCTTCGCCGTCTCGCGCCTCAATGAAAAATCTTGATCCTTTGACAGGATTGCCATCGTCCCATCATGGTCCTTTACTTGCGGTAATGGTAGAAAATAGCGAATATGGGCGTCCGCAATATGGCCTTCGCTCCGCCGATGTGGTTTATGAGGCCTATACCGAGTTCTTTTATTATTCCAGGTTTATGCTTTTGTTTTATGGAAAAGAACCGGCTCAAGTCGGCCCGGTGAGATCGGCCAGGCCGTATTTTGTGAGTTGGGTCCATGAATGGCCCGGGGCGGCCTATGTGCATGCGGGCGCATCCGATCCGGGATATGTTAGCATTAACCGCGATCATATCCACAATTTGGACGTTGATGCGAATGCCTACGGACTCGCGTACCGGGTCAACTACCGGCCAGCTCCACATAATTTGTTTGTCAGCATTCCTAAAGCGGCTCAGATGGCGCAAGCATCTTGGGGAAATCCAGGGATTAGCCCTCATTGGCAATTTGGCCCCAAGCCGGGAAAAACGCCACCCCGCTATCAAACGATCACTTTGACATGGAATACGCACAACACGATTGAACAATGGCGGTGGGATGAACAACAAAGAGGCTGGACCCGGTGGGTGCTCTGCCCGGAATGTCCGGATAATCAATATGTCCAGGTTATGGGCGAGAATAGTCATAAGCCGGTTTTGGCCTCCAATATCATTATCCAATATACCCAAGAAGAGTATTTACCCGATCCGGCTCATACGGGATGGATTCAAATTCAAACCCATGGTCAGGGCAAGGCTCTCCTCATTTTAGGCAATCACATTTATCACGGAACATGGCGTAATCAAGGGCCGGGGATGCCCACTAAGTTTTATTTGAATAATGGGGAACCAGCCAAATTTGCTCCCGGTCAAACCTGGATCGAAGTCGTGCCTAATAGCCAATCGGCAGCCAATCCTTTTCAATTGCAGTTGCAATGATGAGATAGGTGATGAGAAACTGAAGATTTCACCCCGTATGATCAATGTCTTAGGGTTAGTACCTTGAATTTTTATCATTCATGACAACACTTGGGCTGGTATAATGAGGATATTGAAACTGGGGTGATAGGGTGTTCAAACACTGGACCAATAGATGGGATGAGTTGGCGGTTTTAGTCGACACCGGCGCTGCTTATCTAGCCTATCTCATTGCGGTGCATGTGTATTTAACGTGGCTCAATCCACGTGTAGCAACGGTGGAACTAATCACCTTTTATTTTTCGTTTTCTCCGGTTTTGTTAGCATTGAACTGGCTTGTGCTCAAATTTAACTTTAAAGGATACTCAAGGCGGTGGAATCAGCTTCCCGCCGAAGCGCGGATGCTCGTACTTTCCAACCTGGAGAGTACGCTAGCTTTAGCCCTACTCATTTTCTTTGTGAAAGCGACATGGTTTTCCCGCCTCATTTTCGTCCTTCTTCCTGTGATTTCCTTAATCTTGCAGTTAACGGTGCACACCTTGACCAAGGTGGGCGTTAACCGGTTTCGGTTGGGAGGCATGGATGTTCGGCGTCTTATTGTGATGGGGTATCCTAAACGGGTAAAAATTTTTGCCCGGACGGTTGATGCTGTCCCAGAAGCCGGCATGGAAGTGATTGATCGTTTGGAAATTCCATTAGGGTCTGTCGAAAAGGGGCATCAGGGAATTGATAAACTCCGGCAATTACTACATTCTACGGTGGTGGACACCGTCGTCTTAGCTCTGCCCATGGCCGATGACGTGATGATGAATGCGATTCGCATGGCCCATCAACAAGGGAAAGAAGTACGATTAGTGTTAGACGAAGTCGGAGCGTTTGCCTATAAATCGGTGCTCTATGATTTTTATGGGAATTCCGTTTTAGTGGTCAATTCCAGCCGCGGCCAACAGTCAGCTCGTCAAGCCGTCAAGCGAATAATGGATGTTCTCTTCTCATTTTTGGGGATCATCGTGACGTTGCCCATTATGGCGCTGGTGGCATTGTTAATCAAATGGGACAGTCCTGATGGCCCCGTCTTTTTTGTTCAACAACGGGTTGGTCTTAACGGGCGCTTATTTCCCTGTTTCAAGTTTCGGACCATGGTTCCCAATGCCGAAAGCCTTAAAGAAGAAATTGCCCATTTGAATGTTATGAGTGGTCCCGTGTTTAAGGTGCCAGATGATCCCCGTGTGACCCGCATTGGAAAGTTTTTACGCAAAACGAGCCTCGATGAACTCCCCCAATTACTGAATGTCTTATTAGGTCACATGAGCTTAGTGGGACCGAGACCGGCTCTTCCCTCTGAAGTCGAACGCTACGGGGAAGACTACCGTAAACGCTTATCGGTCCGTCCTGGCATTACGTGTTTATGGCAAATTTCAGGGCGCAATGAGATCGATTTCGAGCAGTGGATGCAATTAGATATGGAATATATCGATTCATGGTCCCTCTTGTTAGACTTCAAAATTCTTTTGAAAACTATTCCCGCTGTTCTTCAACAAAAAGGTGCTCACTAGGCGGATAAAGCCGGAGAGGGGAGATGGCATAAGCTATTCTTCTCTCTCCACCTTTGCATCCTGAATCTCCCTATCTTATGATGGATGAAGATATTTCCAAATCATTATGAGGGAGGTAGCAGATGCCGGAATTAGAGCCCCAACTCTTGCATGTGATTGGGGATGCACCTGAAGGGCCATGGAGCGTATTTTCATTGCCTACAGGAGACCACACGGCCATGGTCTCGGTGATTATTCCACGCTCACTTTGGCTCGAAATCAGCAGGCGCGATCCCTTTTCTTCTGATTTGTCACTTATTGAGCGTATTGGGCGCATGGCAATTTTGCACCGGCTACAACAAACTGGGGAACTCGAGACGATTGTTGTAGACACTGATGACATTCAAGAGTTATGGAAAAAGCCTGATGAACCATGGTATATGACCTTACGGCGCTGTGGACAGTGTCATGAGATGGTCCCTCATGGGGAAGTTCTTGAGGCCTTGGCCAATGCTTTGCCGCCTAATTCACGGGGGCAAATTACGGTGGAAGTGCTGTGCCCATCTTGTATGGTGCAAACATCCCATGTTCTTAACCCATGGGGAGTAGTTGAACGGTAGCGTTTTAGGGAGAAAGGTGGGCGGGATACGATGCAGGCGAAACTAGTGAGAGCAACTGGACATCTATTGCCCGAGGAAACCCTTCAGGATTATCACCGCATTTCCTACAAAGAGCGGACCACCCAGTGGGCATGCGTCTTCAAATCTCGTCACGAAACGGACCTTAAAAGACGATTGGCTTACGATTCCAGCGTGTTAACGCGTGAGGAGGTCCTCCAACTTTATGGACCTGATCCTGATCTTATCGACCGGGCCCGTCAATGGCTAAGTCGCCACGGGGTAAGAGTGTTGAAACAAGATGGCTTTATTTTGTGGTTGCAAGGAAGCTTGGGTCAAATTGAAGAAACGTTGAAAATCCCCTTTGGGGAAAAAGATGGACAGTTTATGCCGCTCCGTGAACCCTTGGTGCCTGAATGGCTCGCTCCCCATATTGTTGGATTTGTGGGCTTGGAAAACGTGTCTAAGTTATATCCCCGTTTTCGATTCCCGACACACCCAGAAGAGTTGGCTAATAATGGGCAGGGGTTCTTTCCCCTTGATATTCAAACGGCTTACGCGTTTCCCGCTTCGCTCAATGGTTCAGGGCTTACCATTGGGCTTCTCGAATTTTCAAATGGCTTTAATCCCCAGGATGTGATGACGTTCTGGAACCAATTTGGTATTGCTTGCCCAAATGTGAGCTTTGTATCGGTTGATGGAACCCCGAATGATCTGGGGGTTAATGCCTACGATTTGGAGGCAACGTTGGATATTGAATGGGCAGGAGCTATGGCTCCTTTGGCAAACTTGGTGGTTTATGAAGCCAATGCAGGCTCGTCGGATACCTCTTTTGCTTTATCCGTTCTTAAGGCTTTGCAGTATGCTTATAACGACGTGCTTAATTGTCCCGATATTTTATCGATCAGTTATGGGGATGGCGAAACACGGTTTCCCGTTTCTACTATGCAGGCATGGGATATGGTGGCTCGCAATGCGGCTTTGATTGGTATGACGATCTTCGTCGCTTCTGGGGATCAGGGAGCTTATGGTCTGCACGGACCCGGACGAAAAATTTGTCATGTCGATGCGCCGGCGAACTCTCCGCATATGGTATCGGTAGGTGGCACGCATTTGCTCTTAAATAGCCAAGGGCAGATAGTCGAAGAAACCGGCTGGACGGATGTGAATAATAACGGAGCATCGGGGGGAGGTATCAGTCAGGTATTTGCGGTCCCGGCCTATCAAGAGGGCATCCCACTGCCTGTGAAAGCGGGTTATCATGTGGGACGCGGGGTGCCCGATGTGGCGTTGAATGCCGATCCGGATACGGGCTACGCGGTGTTTTTTCAAGGGATGTGGACCGTAGTGGGAGGAACATCGGTGGCTTCTCCCATTTGGGCGGCTATTACGGCGCTGATTAATCAAAATCGGGTCCAGGCAGGGAAATCTCTTATAGGGTATATGAATCCCAGACTTTATGGGATCGATCATGCCTCCACTTTTCACGATATTACCGTGGGGAATAATTCTTATGACGGGGTAACAGGTTATGATTGCACGCCGGGATGGGATGCTGTGACGGGATGGGGAAGTCCTATCGTGGTGTCTTTGGTAAAGAGCTTGTCTTAACAGGGCAAGCTTTTTTCATGCGGCAAAACATAATAATATGATTATGAATATATCAATGAGAGGAGCGGGACCAATGACCACCGAAGAGGTCAGTATCTTGTTTAAAGCGTTGAGTGATCAAACAAGGCTACGCATGGTCACCTTACTTTCCCGCCGGGAGTATTGCAACTGCGAATTTGTGTCTATTTTCGGGATTTCCCAACCGGCTATCTCTCGCCATATTGCCCGTCTCAAAGAGGCCCGTTTAATCCATGAAAGACGGCCGGGACAATGGATTTATTATTCCTTGAATCCGTCAACGTGGGATCGTCTGCCATCCTTTTCGCAAATTCTGGAAGATTTGGGACAACATGATGCGGTCATTCTTAGAACTGTAGACCAAGCACCTGGTTGTCCTGTGCCTGACCATGAACGACATTAATGGGATTGCAAGATAAGAACAAAGGGGATTGTGTGTTGCTGGCTATTATCTTATTTATCATTGTTCTGGTTTTAGTTATTGTCCAGCCAAGAGGGCTGTCCATCGGCTATAGTGCGGCGGGTGGCGCGATTATCGCGTTATTACTCGGACTCGTGTCCATAGCTAATGTGGTTGAAGTCGTGGATATTGTCTGGGATGCGACCTTAACGTTCGTGGCGCTTATTCTCATTTCGATGGTACTGGACCGCATTGGTTTTTTCGAATGGGCAGCGCTTAGCATGAGCCACCTCGCCAAAGACAGTGGATACAAGCTATTTATATGGATAGGATTATTGGGGGCAGTGGTGGCCATGTTCTTTGCCAATGATGGGGCCGCCTTAATTCTGACACCGCTAGTCTATGAGCAAACGCGCATTTTAAAGCTGTCTCCGAAAGCGACGTTGGCGTTCATTATGACCAGCGGTTTTATTGCCGATACAACCTCTGTCCCGCTGGTGATTTCCAATTTGGTTAATATTGTGTCCGCCGACTATTTCCATCTCGGTTTCTTATCCTACCTGGTGCACATGGTTCCCGTCGATCTTGTGGCCTTAAGCGCGAGCTTAGTGGCATTATTCATTTATTACCACAAGCATATCCCCGTACACATTGACACCAGTGCTTTACCGGATCCCAAAAGTCGGATAAAAGACGTCCGGGTATTTCGCCTGGCTTGGATTATTCTTCCGCTGTTACTATCCGGATATTTTCTTAGCCAGTTTCTTCATTGGCCCGTCTCAATTTTTACGATGGCGGCAGTGGCCGTGTTATTAGCAGGAGCTGCCCAAAGTCCTTATATCTCATCGCTCAAGCTTATTAAAGAGGCTCCCTGGAAAATTGTGGTCTTTTCAATTGGCATGTATATTGTCGTTTTTGGGTTGAGAAACCAAGGGCTAACTGCCATTTTGGGCCACCAATTTCACCAGTTGAGTGTAGGGGGCACTTTAACAGCCGCCGTGGGCACAGGGTTTATTGCTGCACTTCTTTCATCGGTCATGAATAATATGCCGACTGTTCTAATTGATGCCTTAGCCATTCATCATGCCCATCTTTCAGCGGTCATGACGCATTTAATGGCCTATGCTAATGTTATTGGTTCGGATTTGGGCCCTAAACTCACACCGATTGGCTCTTTGGCTACACTGTTATGGCTTCACGTCTTAGAGCAGCGCCAGGTGCGGATTAGCTATCTTTATTACATGAAAGTAGGATTTTTACTCACGATTCCGGTGCTGTTGACGACTTTAGTCGCTTTAGCGATTTGGACAGGTGTGATTGGAGCTTAATATTGTCTTTTCGAGGATGTTGGACAACAAAAGAGCTCTTGGATCATATAGGCCCAAGAGCTCAGTAAAGGAAGCTGTCTTTGATAGGGATTATTGTCCTAACTGTTCTTTGAAATAGGCAAAAGTTTTCTCGAGTCCCTCTTCTAAAGAGACTTTAGGAGACCAACCCAAATATTTTTTGGCTTTATCAATATTCGGGCAGCGATTGGTGGGATCATCTGCTGGCAAGGGGCGAAATTCCGTGTAAAGAGGGACCCCCGCTACTTTGGCGACGGCTTGAGCAAAGTTTAAGATGGTTCGCTCTTCCGGATTACCAATATTGAATACTTCACCAGACAAGCCGTCCCGAATAATGGCTTGATAAATCCCTTCCACTTCGTCAGAAACATAGCAGAAGCTGCGTGTTTGTTGTCCATCGCCATAGACTGTCAAGGGCTTGCCTTCTAAGGCTTGGCGAACGAAATTGGGTACGACGCGACCATCTTCTGATTGCATGCGTGGTCCATAACAGTTAAAAAATCGTAAAATCCGCAAGTCAAGGCCAAATTGGCGATGATATTCCATAGCGATGGCTTCCCCATAGCGCTTACCTTCATCATAACAAGCCCGTTCACCATTGGGATTCACATGGCCCCAGTAGGTTTCACTTTGAGGGGAGACTTGGGGATCACCATACACCTCCGAAGTCGATCCCAGAATGAAACGGGCTTGAAATTTTCGGGCGAGTTTCAACGCGTTTTCTGTACCAATGGAATTGACACGTAATGTTTCTAACGCAAGGCGGCGGTAATGAATGGGAGATGCTGCAGAAGCCAAGTGGACAACAACGTCTGCCTGATCAATGCTCAAAACATCATCAGGAGGATATTCTGTAATATCCCATGTTAGGCGTTTGACGTGCTCATCACGATGATGCTTCAAATTATCCCAAGTTCCGGTCGCCAGGTTGTCAATGGCTACCACAAAATAGTCGTTTTCCACCAACTTGTCCACTAAATGACTGCCCATAAATCCTGCAGCACCGGTAATAATAGCCGTTTTCATCGATTCTCGTCCCTTTCTTTTTCCCAACGTTGACCAGCTTGTCATAGGCTTAGCGTCCGATGCCCCGGTACCGGATCCCAAGTCGGCTAGCCTCCTGCGGATCAAAAATGTTACGACCATCAATGATCACGGGGAAATCTAGACGGCTCATGATCTCAGCGAGAGGGATTTGACGAAAGACGTCCCATTCCGTCATAACTAACAGCGCATGCGCTCCATCTACGGCGGCTAAGGCACTGGAGGCATATCGAATGTCCCAGTGGGGATATTGCTTGCGCATATTGTCCATAGCTACCGGATCATAAACAATGACCCGGGCATTTAAATGCAGTAGTTCTTGAATCACGCTGAGCGAGGGAGCATCACGCAAATCATCGGTCCCTGGCTTAAAGGCTAACCCCCACAGAGCTATTCGCCGACCTTTAAGAGTTTTTAATTCTTCTTGGAGGCGTTTAATGACGCCCTTGCGCTGTTGTATGTTGACGTGTTGAGTGGATTCGAGTAAGGCGGGTTCATACCCATATTCTTTAGCCGTATAAATCAACGCAGCCAGATCTTTGCCAAAACAGCTACCGCCCCAACCAATGCCCGCATTGAGAAACTTGGAACCAATGCGGGTATCGAGACCAATGCCTTGCATGACAGTCGTGATGTCAGCACCCACACGCTCACAAATATTCGCCATTTCATTTGCAAACGATATCTTCGTCGATAAAAAGGCGTTGGCAGCATATTTAATCATCTCAGCCGATAGCCGATCGGTGGTGATTAAAGGAATTCTCTGAATTCCTAGGGGTCTAGGAAGATCCCCGGGCGGTTCAAAAGTTTGATCTAAAATGGGCTGGTAAAGATCTATGAGACGTTCCAAAGCCCAAGCATGGTCGGCTCCAAGAACAATCCGGTCCGGATAGAGGGTATCATGAATGGCTGTGCCTTCTCTAAGAAACTCTGGGTTGGAAGCGACCGTGAAGACACCTTCAGGAATTGGGTGACCCCACTTTTGGACAAACCCATCGTCGATCCACATTTCTACCAGATTGGCCGAGCCGATAGGAACCGTTGCCTTATTGACAATCACGTACGTGCGATTCTCGCCTAAGTGTTGACCAATCGTCATGGCAGCTTGGTGGACATAGTCCAAATTCGGGGCCCCATCGGGTAGTGGGGGAGTTCCTACCGCGATAAAGATTATGTCAGCGTTTTGAACCGCTTGGGATGGATCCATACTGGCTTCAAGCATTCCAGATTGTCTGACACGTTGTAATAAATTTTCCAGTCCATATTCAAAAATTGGAGGCTGGGCCTGGTTGATCATAGCGACCTTAGACGGGTCAACATCAATTAAGGTGACATGATGTTCTAACTCCGCTAATACCGCGCCTGTCACTAAGCCCACATACCCAGCACCAAATACGACAACATTCATAAACGTTCCATCCCTATCCATTGTCATTTGTTGATCGCTCTGACATTAAGTGATGATAAACTTTCAAGGTCTTTTCGGCGATCACATCTTGGGAATAGTGGTGAAGGACACGCTGGCGCCCTTGCCGGCCTAAGGCGATCCGTAACCCTGCATTATCATACAGCGACTCTAACGCTTTGAATAGGGCTGTGGGAGAACCTTCGGGAACGATAAGACCCGCTTGTCCAATCACCTGAGGAATTTCTCCGCTACTCGAACCAATCACGGCAATTTCTGAGGCCATAGCTTCGGTTAAAACACGGCCAAATTGTTCTTTCCAATGGGATGTGGTATGTGAGGGAAGCACTAACACATCGAGTGTATTCATGATTTCTGGCATTTTTTGTGTGCTGACCCACGGGATGATTCGCAACTGCGACGTTAATTGCAAAGACTCGGCACGTTGTTGTATGATTTCTGCCCAAGGGCCGGATCCCACCAACAATAAAAGGGCTTCGGGATGCTCGGATAACAAAGGCACTGATGCCTGCCAGAGATCATCCAGGCCTTTTTCTTCAACAAGGCGGCCCACATACCCGATGACAAATCGACCCGACATATCCCAATCTTTCTTGATTTCACGTTTATCTAACGGTTGATATAACTTCACATCCGTGCCAAATTGGGGGATAACCCAAATGGGCTTCTGAAATCCTTTTCGGCGCAGAACCTCTTGGGCTTCTTGATTGCCTGCCATGGCAGCTAACGATTGGTGAAAGACCTCTTGTTCCATTGCCGAAAAAGGCCATGGATAACGTTTGTAAATGTTCTGCCATGTAAAAAAAAGAGAAGGAATTTTAAGCCGTTTGGCAATCCGTGTGGCCTGATACGTCACCGTGCTATAGTGTTCCTCATCAATATGTAATAAGTCAGGACGGTAACGCCGGATTATGGAACCTAATTCTGGGTAGAAATGAAAATGATTGCGGCCGTTTAAGCGAATCGGACTTAGAAACAAGGGATACGCCGAGTCTTGTTCCCGTGGTTCAAAATGCAGCGATCCCCACTTTGGAGGCACAACCAACCCAACTTCTACAGTGGGGTCGAGCTGATTGAGATATTCGACTTTCGTTCGGTAACTCTGAGAAACGCAGGCTTTCGATATCATGAGGACACGCACGCGGATAATCCCCCTATACAAAGTGGTGCCTAGTTATGTTCGTGTGCCGGATCGTCATCACGATGACGATCCGGGATCTGAGGTGTCGTGTTCCCCATCAGGATTCCATGGCGCTTGAAGCCATGTTTCAAAGATATTTTGTTGCAGCGGCGTGGGATCTTTAACCGGGGTAATCGTCACTTTATCAAAGGGTTTAGGTGCTAAGACAATAGACACGGTTTGCAACTGCCCTTGACGGAAGTATGCTACCGTAACCGTATCCCCCACTTGATGATCGTATTCGAGCCGGTGAGTGAGATCCTCCGGTTTGTGCAACTGGTATCCATTAAGCGCCACGAGCTCGTCGCCCGCATTCAGTAACGTTGCCGCGGGTCCACTGCTATAGGTTTGACTAATCACAATGCGGTGACCATCGACAATTTTGGTGTCAATTCCAAGCCATGGCAAGGGAATCTGGGTCGTTTTGTTGGCAGAGAGTTCCTCATCATCTTGTGCCGGTTTGGTGTACTGGCGCTGAATGTCCAGTCCTGCTGACCGCAAGGCCTCGTCGATCGGAATGGATTCGGTCCCATAAATATACTTGTCAAAAAACTCCTGAAAGGAACTTTGAGCAACTTCTTCTACGGTATCTTGATAGACCGATTCGGGGAATCCAATGCCTTTAGCGCCATAGCGTTCATACAGTTTGCGCAATACATCATCTAATGACGCCTGATTGTTGGTTCGTTTGCGGATTTCGAGATCTAAACATGTTCCCACTAAATCCCCTTTGAGATAATAAGAAATCGTACGGTTGATGGAATCTTCATCCGGCTTGTAGAGTTTTATCCAGGTATCAAAGCTCGATTCGGCCAGCGACTGGACGAATCGGCCAGGACGTTTCTCATAATCGGCCAGTTTTTTGCCTAAACTGTGCAAGTAGTCTTTGACGGAATAGAGCTGGGCGCGCCGTAAGGTTAAATAGGCGTAATAATCGGTGAATCCTTCCATTGCCCAGAGCAAATGTGTATAGACTTCTTTGTTATAGTCAAAAGGTCCCAGCATGTCAGGGTGGATACGTTTTACATTCCAAAGGTGGAAGAATTCATGGGATAGGAGTCCCAATACTCGCTTGTAATTCTTCCAAGGGCGAAACATAAACCGTTCAACTCCACAGGTCGTCGAATTGAGATGTTCGAGCCCTCCCGTGGATTTGTCAGACAAATGCAGGATAAAAGTGTAGTGATTATAGGGTAAAGAGCCGAATATTTGGCGCTGGGACAAAACAATTTTTTCCACATCACGGGTCAATTGCGCCAGATCTTCATTCCCGTGACCATATACTGCGAGTGTATGTTTTTTGTTGTCCACTTCGAAGGTAGTGATACTCTGCGTGCCCACTTCAAAGGGACTATCGATGAGAATATCGTAATTTTCCGCCTTAAATTGGGCGAGACCATTGTGGTCCTCATTAAGACCGGTGGAAATCTTCCATAACGGGGGTTTCTCCAAACTTAGGTAATAGGGAATCTCTTTGTAATCATCGATCAGAAGAAATAGCTGAGCGCCATTGAAATAGGCATGACTTTGGTCCAAGTGAGACGTCGATACACCGAATTCAAAAGCATAGACACGGTACTCAATATGTACAGAAGCCTCCGTCGTGGTTTCAAAAAGCCAGCGATTTTTGGCGGCGTGGATCACTTCTAAGGATTCTTGCCCTGCTTTAACCGATAAATCAAAAAGGTGGCGGGAAAAATCTTCTATTTTATAAGCACCGGGTGTCCATACCGGCAAGGACAGTTCGTGACGCCCTTGAGGCAGTTGGTCAATATCGAGTGTCACGTGGTAAACATGATTGCCCGGCTCGAGAAAGCTGACCGTAAAATGGCAAATAGGTTGTTGCACGAAAATCCCCCTTACATCGTAAGTTTTTGCCTGGTGATGATTGTGTTGCCACTATTTGGCCCTTAGCATGACGCGACAGGAATTAGACAGGCTTCGACTTTTTGAGCGTCAAACCTATGTTAGCATATCCATTTGCCATCGAGTTAGCGCGCCTTGTCCATGAACGCCGTAAGTCGCCTGGCCGCTTCTTTAAGCCGGTTTTCGTTTTCCGTCAAGGAAATGCGGATATACCCCTCGCCGCCCTCACCAAATCCGACACCCGGAGCGACAATCACGTGAACGGTTTCCGCCAGACCTTGTGCAAAGTCTAAGGAAGAGGGAAAGCCCTTAGGCAAAGCCATCCACTGAAAAATCGATCCTTCCGTCGCTGGCGGACGGTAGGAGGGTGGTAAAGCCTCGAGAAACGCATCGCGGCGACTTTGGTATAAGCTTCTTAGTGCCCTGACAAATTCTTCGGAATCTGTAAGCGCTGTAATGGCGGCTTCTTGGATGGCACCATATTGACTGCAATGTAAATGATCTTGCAATGTTTCCAAATACTGAATAACCTCGGCATGACCAGCGGCAAAGCCTAAACGAAATCCCGCCATATTAAATGACTTGGAAATGGTCGTAAATTCAATGCCCACGGCTTTGCCACCTGGCCGGGCTAAGAGACTTTGGGCTCGCTTGCCATCAAAGACGATGTCGCCATAGGCTAAGTCATGAGCTAAGATGGTCTCTGTCTCCATGGCTTTAGTAATGACCGCATCAAACAATTCTTTGGACGCCAGTTTACCTGTCGGATTGTTGGGGTAATTTAAAAACGCTAAGCGCATATCGGTGGTCAAGAGATCCGGATCGGGATAACCTGTTTGTGGATGGAGCGGCCATTTTTTCATTTCGGCTCCGGCCAGTTGAATTCCCGACCAGTAATCAGGGTAGCCGGGGTCAGGGACTAGGGCCTTATCACCGGGATTTAGCAACGCTAAAGAAATTTCTTGTAGGCCAATTTTGCTTCCGATTAAAATGGCGATTTCCTTTTCCGCATCGAGTTGAACATCGTAATGCCGACGATACCAATCTGCTACGGCTTGTTTTAACGCGGGAAGACCTTTAAAAGAAATATAACGGTGATAAGAGGGATTCTCTGCCGCTTGTTGTAATTTTTTGATGACAAAGTCGGGAGCAGGTTGATCGGGATTGCCTTGTCCGAGGTTAATAACATCATATCCGGCGTGTTTGAGTTGTTCAGCACGTTGAATAAGTTGAGCAAAAAATTGTGTGGGTAGGCGCTTAAGACGCTTTGCGGGTTCCATGAAAGAAAACACTCCTTATGATATTCGTGATAGTTCGGGTCTCGATGAAAACAGATTTCGGTCGAGAGGGATTTTGTTACTCATTATACGGAAAATCTAAACAGAGCGGAAAAAAAGACTTCCCGAAATGGGAAGTCTTTTCAATGATTTTCGAAACGTATTAATAGGATAGAAGGAATAATTACTCGTTGAGATATTCCCGCCATGACGTGTCTTCCATCATCGGGCTCCATAATGTCACGTAAGGTCCTTGGACCAATGTGGCTAACGCCTTGTCGTGCTGAGCACGGTAACGTCCGTTAATCACCACACGAGAAATCCCAAACATCGCCGAGTTTAAGTCCATCCACTCCATGTGAACCAGGTACTTGGTTGGGGTCTTCTTCGCCTCGATGAGTTTGAAATTGCCTTCTTTGTTCTTGGGTGGGTTGTCTCCCAAGGTTTGCAGTGCCTGGTGAATCCCTTCTGGTTGCAGCTGGAAGCTTCCAATGGCGGAGGCACCAATTTGCTTTAAGACCATGTAACCCAAGAAACCCGGAGCCTTCTGGAACATCTTCATCAAATCAGTAATAGCGGTTTCAAATTCTTGTTCGCGGCCGGGAATGATATAGTGATCAGATCCCGCAATCACACGCTGACCATACGGCATGGCTACAGGAGCCGGTTGCTGTCCGGCCATGAAGGCTGCTCCGAGCTTCGAAGGAACGTCAGTCATCGCGATGACTTCCGGCAAATCAGAACTGACGATTTCATACACATCTTCCCAAGGGCCTTCAACAACCATACCTAAGCAGCTGGAGCAGAGACGGAAAATACTGTCGAATTGCTGGTAGTGCATTTCTTCGTGGTCTTCCCAGCGCTTCCACATAGTGTATTGACGAATACCAATGGGGTTTAGTTCTTCGTGCATGTCCATTTTGGCGCCGCCGTAACGACCACCCATGGGGAACACACCGATTTGCACGTGGTTCTGGAAACCAACGAATCCGGGGTGATTCGCGGTCACCATACAAACTTTTGGTCCAACTTGTTGAAATGCTTGAAAACTCGATTCAGCATTAACTACTTTTGCATCATTAATTGCGATATATGGACGAGGCATCTTAATATACCCTCCTACCTCAATGTTTTGTCCTGTTTCCTAACCCTTTCACAATCTTTCAAGGGATTTCGCTTCGGTTCCCTCTCGAACGGTCTTTCATTACCGTGACCACGTTAGCGAACCCTACCATGTCTCACAGGGTCTATGCCCGACCAATCCTTCGTTCAGCTTGACGTGCGGTAGTAATGACGTGGGAGCCGGACTCGTATACGGGGTCATTTCACCGAGTGAAAGCCCAACAGGAGGGAGACGACTTCCCACGCCCGAGACAGAACCGAAGCCCCTCCATCGTTACGCGGCGGTCGACACCTCCCCCAGGGGGAACAGTCGCGCCGCATCATACGCCTGTCCGTGCTTCATGCACGCCCAGGCCACCCGGAGGAGCTTCGTCGCGACCGCCACCATGGCGGCTTTCGGGGCGAGCGGATGCGCCGCCCGTCGGGTGAGCGACTGATACCAGGCCTTCCACTGGGGATCCTTGGCCACCGCGACGCACGCGGCCTGATACAGCACGGCACGCGCGGCGGGACGTCCCCGTTTGGCAATATGCGTTGGGCCTTGGCGGTGTCCCGAGCTGGTTTGGGTGAGATTGAGTCCCGCCATTTTCTGCGCTTGGCGCGCATCGGCGAATCGGGACAAGTCCCCCAACTCGCCCAACACCGTGGCAATGACCTGGGGCCCGAATCCCGGAATGCTGAATAACGGCTGAGCAGGAGTCCAGTCCTCTAAAATGGCGGCTTGCGCGGCTTCAATGGCCGTTTGCGCGGCGAGCGCCGCGCGCCAACTCCGAAGATAGGAGGCGAGTTGGAGACGCGCAGTCGCCCGGCCTACGGGAATCCCAATGGAGTCCACGGCGGCCTGGTGCAAGGCGTGGGCGCGTTTAGCGCCGACGCGATGTGTGGTGGCGGCCTTAAACTGGTCCGCTATCGCATCCACGGACTGCGCTAACACCAAGTCCGGCGTCGGGAGCGTATCCAGCGTCGTCAGCGCCGCTTTCCCATCCCACGCCTTGAAGACCGTGAAGAATTCCGGAAAGTATTGATGGATCCAGCCGGCAATGCGCGCTCGCCATCGCATGACGTCCTGGTGGTGCTGCCGACGCGTCACCGCCAACGTGGCCAGCTGGGCCAGCGCGCCGCCGCGCGGCTCCCACCGGAACCACCGGCCATCATAGACGAGTCGGGCGATAACCCGGGCATCCTTGGCGTCGGTCTTGGTCGGGGTATTGTCATCCAATTCCTTGAGTCGATGGACGTGAGCCGGCTGCACCAGCACCACCTCCGCGCCGTGCGCACGGAGCCAATGGGCCAACCCAACCCAATAGTGCCCGGTGGACTCCATGCCAACGCGGACCTCCTCGGACGGCCGCCGCTCCCACATCGCCTCAAATCCCGCACGGGTATTGGCGAACCGAAAGGCTTTACCGACAGGCCGCCCGTTCGTGTCCAGCCATTGCACATAATGCCAGTCCTTCGCCACGTCGATGCCGCCCACCCCCAGTCCTTGCTTTCTTCCGTCGCTCTGCTCTACACTGTGCTTAGCCATTGAACTGTGCCCCCCTGAATTTGGTTGTTGTTCGCTACTCCAACCCTATCAGAGGGGCCATTCTTTACTCAATCCCTAAATACGCCCCGGACACTTTATTACAGGATTCTCGTATAAAGAAATTGATTCTGCTACCCTGAGGCTTTATCTTGAGGCCTGCCTCGCGGCCAGCAGCAATCGGCATTCGGGATGATCAGGCTTGCCAGATCGGGTTTCGTCGGCGATGCTCGAAGAAGATCGGGACGATTCAAGACTGCATTCCTCCTGCCGGATTGACGGCTTCGAAAGTCTGTGAGTCGGCGACGCCGCTTCGTCACAGTTAACGCGCGGGATGCCGCTCCCCCCGTGGAGACCCGTGGCACCGGTCTATCGCACACCGCGGGTGGCGATGACGGCTTATAAGCGAGGTTGCGGCGAAGGCGTCGGCGCGTCGGCGAAATCCCGTTCCCGATGCATTCCTCCGCGAAGGGAGGTGAAATCCCATGGATAGCGTGTTGTACGTCGGTATTGACACCAGTCTCGGGGCTCACGTCGTCTGCGCGATGGCGGCGGATGGCCAGGTCGTCGCGCGGACGACCGTCCCCAACGATCAGGCGGGGGCCGAGCAATTCGTCGCCTGGCTGCACCCCCACGCCGCGCCGTACGCGCGGCTGGCCATTGGCGTCGAGGCCACGTCCGTGTACCATGTGCCGCTGATGGAATGGCTGACGCAAACCCCCGACTTGCAGCGGTGGCAACCCACCTGGTACGTCCTCAATCCGAAAGTCGTCCAGAAATTCCGAGAGACCTATGTGGATCGGGGCAAAACCGACCGAGCGGATGCCGCCCTGATTGCGGATGTCATGCGGTTTGGGCGCGTCACGCCCTGGACCCCGCCGGATCCGCGCTATGCGGCGTTGCAGGTCTTGACCCGCCATCGTCGGCAGCTGAGCCACCTCATCACCCAAGAAAAAAATCGCGCGTTGGTGCAATTGTTTTGTGTCTGGGGGCAGTATGCCCATACGGAGGAGCCGTTTTTCTCGAACGTCTTTGGGGTAGCGTCGCAAACCGTGTTGGAACGCTACACGCCCGATACGCTGGCAGCCATCCCGCTGGCGGATCTGGTGGCGGAAATCGCGGCGGCCGGTCGCCAACGGCTGAAAGCGCCCGATGACATTGCGCAGACCTTGCACCGCTTGGCGCGGCGCGCCTTTCGGTTGCATCCGGACGAGCAGGACGCGCGGCACCAAAGCTTGGTCCTGCATTTGGACACCATCCGGGCCTTGGAACATCAACAACAGGCGCTGGACAAAGTGATTGCCCGTGACATGCAGGCGTTTCGCCAAACCCTGACCACGATTCCGGGGATTGGTCCGGTCTATGGCGCGGGCCTCTTGGCCGAAATCGGTCCCATCGAACGATTTCCGTCGGAAAATGCCTTGGCCAAATATGCGGGGCTGACCTGGCGCCCGCATCAATCGGGGAATTTTGATGCCGACATCCGTCCGCTGACGCGGACGGGGAACGTCTATTTGCGGTACTACTTCATCGAAGCGGCGGAGAGGGTCCGGGTGCGGGACCCGCAGTTCAAAGCCTTTTACGAGAAGAAGTACCACGAAGCCACGCACCACGCGCATAAGCGGGCGTTGGTCTTGACGGCACGCAAGTTGGTCGGCGTGGTCTACGGGATGCTGACCCGGGGCCAAATCTACGACGAAAGGAAGTTGATGCCGCACTAAAGGGATTGACAACTGATTTGCCATTATCTACCACCTCCTTTTAGGCAGGTTTATGTTGACCTGGCCCTGTTCGTCGTTGTCCTAAGCTGATCGGTTCTTGACATTTAACCGCGGGACTTAATTATGACTCTGCTTCTGGGACAGAGTACGAAATGATGGCAATTTTTTGTTCCCAGGTCGTTTGAAATTGTCTTTTGGTCGCGTGACCATTGACCTCGGTCAATTTGTATTGTACACCTTTGATTTCGAAATGGATCAACTTGTTTCAAAAAAAATCGAAAGCAGTTTAAAAAAGAACCAGTTCTTGCTCCTCAGCGTGAGCTATGCCAGAATCGACACAAAGGATGATGAAGATTCATGAAAGAGGCCGATTATGACGGAAAGTGTCTGGATAAAACCAGAAGTTGAGAATCGTGATGCCCAATATTTTGGCGTGGGACTGTATAGTCGCATTTTTGCGTACGTGGCGATTGTCCTCTCCGCGCAGATTTTTCGCTGGAGCTTATATGTCGCGCATGGTTTTGATTTGGGATTTTACCAGCAAGCTTTGGCGGCATGGGTCCATGAAGGGATACATGCCACGTCTACCTATTTTTCCGGGCCCGTATTAGGACACAATGACGCCTGGTTGATGATTTTTCTCGCTTATCCTGCCATCTGGCTAGGCACCGGTTTTTGTTTTTTATCGAAACTCTGGGTGTGGCATTAGGATACATTCCTCTGGCGAAATTAGCCAAGTTATGGGGCCTATCCCCAGAATCCCTGGTTGTGATAGGAGGATTGTACCTTCTAAATCCCTTAGTGATTGCTGGTAATCTTTATGATTTTCATATGAGCCTCTTGGCTATTCCCTTTTTACTATGGGCCTTTGTCTTGGCTCAGAAATCCCAGTTAGGAGCCTTTACCCTAACTCTCCTTCTATTCACGGGTTTTGGGATTCACGGAACATTGGTTATGGCATTGTTCACGCTGGTATTGCTGTTGCAAAAAGACCGGCGGTTTGCCCTCGTGACGTTTTCTGTGCTGATTGTGTGGTTTCTCGTCTTACACCTGGGATTTGACTTATCATGGGCGCGTTGGCTTTTGCCCGGTGTTTATCCGTTAAACTTTCATATCTCCATGCGCACGGTACTTTATAGCATTTGGGTGATAGCGCCCTTTTTGTTCGTAGCGACACTGATCCTTCGTCACAAGGCGTTTTACTTGAGTCCCTATTGGATTATGGCCCTAATTGGGTTAAGTATTCATCTATTTTCAAGCAATTTGGCACAATCCTCACCCTTTGACCAAGACTCTGCGTGGTTGGTACCGTTTTTGTTGTGGGCTGTGATGGACACGTTAAGACACTTTTCGCGGGTTACCTGGTCCAAAAAAGCACATGGGTTTATAAATGCTGTGCTTTTGGGAATGCTCGCATTAATGGCTTTAGATTTTTATCATTCGGCTTGGCGCGTCAGGCCCCAAAATACGGCGGCATTGACCAAAGCCCTTGCTCATGTTTCTCTCCACCAGGAAATTTATGCACAAAATAACGTGCTACCGCATTTGGGCATGACACCTTACGCGGTGCCTTTAAGTCGTCTTAATCCTTTGCACCTGGCCTATGGGGCGCAGGTGATTTGGGACACCCAGTTTAGTGATCACATCACTTCAGCCAAGGTTTATGCCTTTTTGCATACCCTATCTCACTCCCCAAAGGCCGACATTGTCTTTCAAGACGCGGGTGTTATCGTATTCAAAATTACCGCGCGCCATTAACAGCTACGGGGCACTAGGGTTATGATTGTTGGCATTTTAGCCATAGATGTCTAAAATGAGCGAAGGATATCATGAGCCGGCGATTGATTTTTGGATCGAGCAAGGGAGCGAAAAAAAGCGTGTCAAAGCCTGTCCGTATGGATGAATCATCACACGAGAGTGCATCGTCACCCTCTGTGTCATTATGGAAAAGCCAGTGGCAAAAGCGTTTCCATCAAATCGGGTTGTGGGCCGAATTAACGCGCAATTTGGCAGTACGAGATGTGGAAACCCGTTATAAACACTCGATCTTGGGGTTATATTGGGCCATCATCAACCCCTTAGTGACCGCGGCGATCTTTGGATTTGTCTTTGGGGTTGTCTTTCATGCTTCCAGTAAGCCGATTCCCTATGTGGTTTTTATGTTGACGGGAATCACATTTTGGAACTTTTTTGCTAATGGCGTGATGTCGGCTGTTGGGAGCATATCCGGCAATGCGGCTTTATTGGCGAAGATTTATTTTCCTCGTATTGTGTTGCCGACGGCATCAGTTTTGGCGCGCTTTATTGATTTCCTATTTTCATTACTTGTGCTCATTGTCTTTATCTTTATTTATCACACCCCTATTTATTGGACGACCTTATGGATTCCTGTTATTTTAGTGCTGCAAATATTCTTTACGCTCGGGATTGGTTACTTAGTGGCGGCCTTAAATGTTCTCTACCGCGATGTGAACCAGCTTATGGGCCTTATTCTTTTGGTGTGGATGTATTTTTCTCCGGTTATGTATCCTGTTACCAATCTGAAACCCAGCCTCCGTAGTATTTTGTTAATGAATCCGATGGGCAGCCTGTTGCAAATGGAACGTGATGTGATTTTTACTGGCCATTTGCAATATCCCATTTTTGCTTGGGTAGCTCTGGCCTGGACGGTTTTTGTATTTTTGGCTGGGGTTAGTCTTTTTAGACGGATTGAACCGCTATTTGCTGAGGTGATGTAGGTGGCAACCATTGTTGTGGATCATGTCTGGAAACAATTTATGCTGCGCCGCGATAGGGCCGATAGTGTGGGACAGCTGTTGACCCGTATGATCCCAAAGCGCCGGAGAAAGGCACCTGCGGAACCGTTCTGGGCTTTAAAAGACATTTCATTGAACATGCCTGCTGGGACCTCTTTTGGTATTGTGGGCAATAACGGTTCGGGAAAAAGCACGTTATTAAAAATTTTGACGCGAACGATGAGTCCGACTCGAGGACATATTCATATTGAAGGCCGGGTTTCGGCGCTGGTGGAGTTGGGGGCTGGTTTCCATCCTGACTTTACTGGTCGGGAAAATGTCTACTTGAACGCGTCCATTTTAGGGATCAGCCGCCGGGCTATTGAAAAAAAGATGGATGACATTATCGATTTTGCAGAAATTCGACCGTTCATTGATACCCCGGTGAAGTATTATTCCTCTGGAATGCATGCCCGCTTGGGATTTGCCGTAGCGACCAGCGTGGAACCCGAAATTCTTATTGTGGATGAGGTCCTTGCAGTCGGTGATGAAGCCTTCCAACAAAAATGTATGGACCGTATTTTTCATATGAAGCGGGAAGGCACGAGTATTTTGTTGGTATCCCATGATCTGTCATCCATTGAACGGCTTATGGATCAAGCCATCTGGATTAATAAAGGGGTCATGCAAAAATCGGGTCTTCCCCGTGATGTGGTCTTAGCGTATCGTCAAAGCGTGTTAGATCAAAATCCACAAAACCCCGCCGAGGAATTCACCACTTCGGAAGTCAAACGAGATAGTGAAGGCCCTTTGCAGTTGCAACAGGCTTTTGTGCGTAGTCGGGATAAAATTATTGATACGTTATTATCGGGGGACTCTTTAAATGTGGTCATCGTTATGGAAAATCATGGACCTGATGCGTTTAGGGGGCATTTGAGCTTGGCCTTAAGACGGCCAGATGGGCTTGAAATTGCCAGTTTCTCGACGTTACTGGACGGTACACCAGTCATCTTCCCACAAGGAACAGTGCGGGTTTCTTTAAATATGCCGGAACTGTATTTAACGGCTGGCCAATATGAAATGAGTGTGACCTTATATGATGATAATGGTCGCCGGTTAAGAGA
Source organism: Sulfobacillus thermosulfidooxidans DSM 9293 (assembly GCF_900176145.1). Classification (NCBI taxonomy): domain Bacteria; kingdom Bacillati; phylum Bacillota; class Clostridia; order Eubacteriales; family Clostridiales Family XVII. Incertae Sedis; genus Sulfobacillus; species Sulfobacillus thermosulfidooxidans. Next base: position 1,674,460 of record NZ_FWWY01000001.1, read on the forward strand.
ATGGCCGGGAGCCATCCCCTTGGCGGTGCAATCCATGGCACGAAGCCCAGGGCTATTAGTGCTTCCGCACACGTGGCAGGTGGAATAGGTGACAAGGCCCGTCATTGGTATTGATGCGCGCTACGGAATGCATAGCCCCCGCCGAGGTATTGGGGAATATATTTACCAATTGCTTCGCCATCTAGCGGATATTCCTAGGCCCTATGATCTATACCTGTATGCGGATGAACGAGCGGATAATGAGACCATCAAACAATTTCGCTCGGCGTTTCCCATAGAGATTCTCAAGGCTCCCAATTTCTTTTGGTGGGAACAATTGGCTATGCCCTATGCGGCGCGTTCCATGTCATTAATTCATGGGACGGCCAATATCGGGCCGCTACGAACGAGACAACCTTTAGTGCTGACGGTTCATGACGTCATCGAATGGCACCGGGGCAAGGATTTCGGAGGTCAGATTCCCTTGCGCCATCATCTGAGCCGACTATACCGGATGAATGCCCTCAACTATTTAGTGCGGAAAAGCTCGCTGATCTTTACGGTGTCTCACCATGCGGCCCAAGATATTGCGGCAACGTTAAATGTTCCCATTGACAATATTATGGTGACGCCTTTGGCTCCTAAATATCAAAGTGACAACATAATGTGGCCCAAAAAGCCCTTTGTTTTAGTCTTGGGAGCCATGGACCCCAGAAAAAATCTGGCCCTGGTGATGAAAACGGCGGCTATGTTGGTGAGGCGGGGGGTGCATTTTAAAGTGGTGGGAATCGAATCCCATCATTTATCCCGGGTGATGCAGGAGACTGTGGTACCGGACAATGTGGAATTATGCTCGATGATTAATGACGTTGCGTTAGCGGATTTATACGCCGAAGCGAGCTGTTTTGTCTATCCCAGCCTGTATGAGGGGTTTGGCCTACCGATTTTGGAGGCGATGTCCTTGGGCTGTCCTGTCATTACCGGAACCAACAGTTCATTGCCCGAAATAGGGGGCGATGCCGCATTCTATGTGGATTCGCTCGATCCCTCTCACTGGGCCGATGCGATTTGGCAGGTCATTACGCACCCTGAACAACAAAAAAATTTGGCAGAGCGGGGACAACAGCGCGCTGGGCGGTTTGACTGGAATAAGACGGCTTCCCTAACCGATGAAGGATATCGGCGTGTTCTTGGGCTTTAAGGTAATGGGAAGTCATTAGGCGATGGAGGCGAAAGACAATAGCCACGGTTGTTGCTATGGATGTGCGGGTTTTGTCCGGACAACGGGAACGGGTAGGCATTGCCCAATATATCGCGCGTTTATTGGCCGAATACCAACATGACAGCCAAAATGTCGTCTTGCATCCTTTATCTTATGAAAAGAATGACAGTGAATCGGATGGGGTAGCCGTTCGGGTCATTCCCCGTATCAAAGGAATCCCCTGGCAAAGTCTCTTATTGCCATGGCATTTAAGGCGTCATCACTATGATGTGTTTCATGGCCCGGCATTTAGTATTCCTCCCTTTAGTTCCGTCCCGTCAGTAGTTACGATCCATGATGCCGCCTTTTACCGTATGCCTGAAGTGGTACGGTCCGATACGGTTCGCTATCTGATGCAGGTCGTACCGCGCTCAATGCGAAATGCCACCAAAATTATCGTTCCGTCTTGGGAAGTGCGAGAGGATTTGTTAAAAATGGCTTCAGACTTGAGTCCAGATCGTATTGCTGTGATTGCGCTGGGCAGTGATCGTTTAAGAGATATTCCGCCATCGCCTGCATCATTTCTGGAAGCCCCCTATTTTCTTCATGTGGGAACGATTGAGCCTCGTAAGAATTTGGAGTTTTTGCTAGAGGTATTCAACGAGATCGTCACAAAGGGCCATTTGCCCCATCATCTCGTATTGGCCGGATCAAATGGCTGGAACAATGAATCGTTTTGGCGGACTTATGAGAACTTCCCGCTGAAAGACCGGGTGCATATTTTGGGGTATGTGTCAGATAGTGAGACGGTGAGATTGTATCACGATGCGGCCATATATCTTTCGCCTTCCCATTATGAAGGCTTTGGCCTTGGGAGTTTTGAGGCGTTGTGGCATGGTTGTCCCGTCATTGCTTCGCCGACAGGAGGCGTGAGGGATCATACTGTGGAAGGACTTTATGTCTTACCCACGGACCATGTGGAATTATGGACTCAAAAAATTATGGAAATGGTAAAAGAACGAGTAGATGTTGACCAAAAAGCGTTGCCTACCTGGCATCAGACGTATGCTCAGCACGCAGCCCTTTATCATGAGGTGAGTCATGGAAAACGATGACAGACTGCGAGTTGAAGATGTCTCTGTTATTATTGTGAACTATAATGGGGAAAAAGTTATTGCTCAAGCGGTTCAATCCGTTTTGGCTCTTCATCCAAGGCCCCTTGAATGCATTGTGGTCGATAATGGGTCGACCGATCAAAGCCTCAATATTCTTCACCAGTTCTCCGATCCCCTCTTACGATTGATCTCGTTAAATGAAAACCGTGGTGTTGCAGGAGGGCGTAATGCGGGTGTGGCTATGGCCAGAGGCCGAATTTTGGCATTTTTAGATAGTGATGGAGAAGCGACGGAGAGCTGGCTTGCCAAGGCTGTGGAGGTTCTGGTGGAACATCCGCAAGCGGGCGCTGTTGCTCCTTTGGTATTGATGAACCAAGGGAAAATCATTAACGGGGCGGGTTCCTTTCTTGATGCTACGGGTCACGGCAGAGATCGTCTTTGGGGAGAGTCTTTGTCTCAATATGAAAGCACTTTGTTGACCTGGCGTGGACAGCCAGTCGATTATCCGATGGGATGTGGCATGATTATACGCCGTGAGGGGCTCGAGGCTATTTGGCCATTAGATGAGACGATGCCCAAATGGCATGACGATACGGAGATCGGAATTCGTATCCGGCAATTAGGGTATCGCGTCATATTTGAACCCTTATCCCGCGTGTTGCATCATCCGGGCCATTCTGATCCTAAAGATAGGAGGCAACGCCAACATATGGCCGAAACAGCACGCCTGTTGTTGGTATGGAAATATTATCCTTTGACGACGGCCATTGCGGTAACGCTGCATTATAGTTTTTTTGCTCTAACCGCTTCCCGATATCATATGTCGTATGCGAAAGATTTATGGAAAACATGGTCGAAATTATGGGGAGAACGGAAAAAAATTTGGGCAATTCGCCAACAATGGCGAAATAAAGACAATATGGTCGGAAAATCTTTCCTGCCTTGATGAAGTTTGTTATTATGGCAGGAGATTTTGTAGAAGGTAAAGGTGTCGGTCGTGGAGGACGTGAAAATTCGGCCTGCGTCCCTTACCGTAGGTGACCGGATTCGGAACCTGCGTCTGATGCAGGGCCTGTCTGTAGAAGCATTGGCGACCCCAGGGCTTCCCGTTTCCGTGATTGAGTTGATAGAAACCAATCAATGTGTGCCTCCTGACGACTGGATCCGGCACTTTGCCCACGTTCTCGGAGTGGACATGAGCGCGTTAATTTGTCCACCAAAGGTTGCCTTAAGGCAAGCGGCACAGGCTTTATGTGAGGCGGGACACGACGCCGTTATCAAAGGACGTCATGAGGATGCAGCAGAAATTTTGTCCCAAGCTTATCAGTTTACCCGGGCTTACCACTGGCATGATTTACTCGCTTCGATCGGTCCCGATTTGTCTCAAGTCCTACAACTAACAGGTCAAGTCTCGCAAGCTGCAGATTTTGGTCTGCATATTTTGTTGTCGCTTCCTGCTCATGTGGATACCAAAGACCGGCGTCACACATTAATTCGCACAGGTAATGCGCTATATCAAATGAATCATTTTGCCATGGCTGCTGTGCTTTATGACCAAGTGATATCTGAAGCCGATGGGGATGAGCGCATTGTTATGAAAATGTTATTAAACACCGGCCTTTGTTATCTCAATATGGGTCAATTTCATCAAGCGTACCACACTTTTGAACAATGCTGGGATATCGCTAAACAGCTTAATGAACCGTATTGGTTGGCTTGGACACATATTGATCTAGCCGCGTGCGATTTGATGCAACATGAAGCAATGCCGAGAACCCGAGAGCATTTAGAAAAAGCCGAAGAATTCGCGCTCGCGGCCCATGACCAAGCTGCTTATGCCGCAGTCATTCATGACCGCGGCGAATATTATCTTTATCAGAAGCAATGGAAAAAGGCTGAAACGTGTCTTATTGATGCCCTCGGGTATTTGAGAGATGATAGTGCGTCATATGCTTTTATTCTAGACGACTTGGCGGAATTATACATTCATCGCCGGTACTGGCGCAAGGCGCAGAAAATTATTCAACGCATGTTAAAGATTTCTCGTTTCATCCACAACGAACGCATCAAGGGATTGGCCCACCGGCGTCAAATGCAGTGGCACTTATCCCGCCAACAAAAAGATGAGGCCCAAGAATATTTCTACCGTGCGTTGTCCGTTTTTAATCAGATTGGTCATCAATTAGAGGTTCAACAAACCCTTGCCCTCTGGTCTCAGTCTCCATAACGTGGATCATATGTCCTTCTTTTTTGCCGCATGCTGTAAGAATTCTAGCTTTTTATTTATGTGAATAATTCGTTAATTGCCAGATTCCAGATAACCGATGAAAATAATAGGGGGAGGGGGATGATGTATGTCCATTATTGATTATGGTCAGGGGATTTATGCCATTGATTTATTTGAGGAAGGAAAACCGTTTCGATCCAGTGCGTATGTGATTAAAGATGATCAGACGGCGTTAATTGAGACGGGATCAGCGAGAAGCCATGAGGCATTGCTACAAGGTCTCAAAGAATTGGACCTTAGCCCAGTGGATTTAGATCATATTATTGTGACCCACGTCCATTTAGATCATGCTGGGGGAGCGGGCCAAATGATGCAAAAAAGTCCACATGCTCTTCTACATGCGCATCCCCGGGCCGCCCGGCACTTAATTGATCCCTCTAAGCTCGATCAGGGTGCGCGGGCCGTGTATGGGGACCATATGGATGAGATGTTTGGCGCGTTAGTCCCCGTGGACGCAAGCCGGGTCGTCATCGAAGACGATGAAGGCACCCTGAATCTTGGAGAGCATACGTTGAGTTTTTACCATACTCCAGGACATGCCAAACATCACATGTGTATTGTCGATGATGTCACACAGGGAATCTTTAGCGGCGACATGATCGGCATTCGTTACGTACCAGGATATACCGGATGGGACTTTGATTATGGATTTCCTACCACTTCGCCCGTGGATTTTGATCCCGACGTGATGCTTCAATCCCTTGACCGGCTGGAAGCGCTCGGTGCGCACCGTATTTATCACACCCATTTTGGAGTGACAGAACCAGCTCAAGAGGCTTTTGACTTTTCCCGCAAAGGGGTGCACTATATCAACGAGTTGATTAAACAATTGCCGGAGAATCCAAGCTATGAGCTAATCTACCGGGCATTATCCGAAATTATTGCCCAAGATTTAAAACGCTTAGGCCATCCGGTAAACAATGTGGATCCCTTAGCTTTGGACATTATGTTGGATAGCCAAGGCATTTTGGTGTACATACAGAAGAAAAAGGATGGGAAATTATAGAAAGAGGTGATTAGGATGGCACATATCATTTGTATTCCGGTTGATGAGACCGGTCAGGTAGAACCTCGGTGGGGACGTGCTCCTCGGGTGGCACTAGCGACTATTGAAAATCATCAAATCACGAACTGGGAAGAATTCGATGTCCACTGGGATACGTTACATGATCAAGACGGTGAAGGTCGGCATCACGCACGGATTGCGAAATTCCTGATGGATCACCATGTGAGTGATGTGGCCGCGAGCCATATGGGTCCCGGTATGTCACGCATGTTGGAATCCATGCGACTGCACACCTATTTAGGCGTCGAAGGCAACGCGCGACAAGTCGTTGAGCGGCTGGCTCAAGAACTGTAAGCGTCACAATTCTCTGGGACGTCCGAGGGAACTAATAAAGGAGTTCAAATGACTAAATGAAACATGTGATTATTGGAGCCTCGGGTCAAGTGGGGACGTACCTCTATCAAAAATTAGATCAGGTTAGGGAAGACGTTATAGGCACCTATTATCGTCATCCCCATTCGGGTTACGTATCATTAGATATGCGTGATAAAGAGGCTGTTAAGTCCCTGCTGTCCGCTGTTAAGCCGGATGTTGTGTGGATTCCTGCCGCTATGGCGAATGTGGACTTCTGTGAAGACAATCCTGAGTTGAGCTACGAACAAAATGTTCGTGCTCCTGAGATGGTGGCTGAACTGGCGTCAAAACAGGGCGCCCGTCTTGTCTTTTTTTCTACGGACTACGTTTTTGACGGGGTGAATGGACCGTATCAAGAAAAGGACCCCGTGCATCCCATTCAGGTCTATGGTCAGCACAAGGTGGAGATGGAACAGTACTTGTTGACGCACGTACCGCATAGCCTTATTATCCGGCCAGCTTGGATTTACAGCCGCGATGATAATGCCAGAAATTTTGTCTACCGGGTGTTATCTGAACTGAAAATGGGACGTTCTGTTAAAGCGGTGACAGATCAATGGAATACACCGACTCCTAGTGATGGCTTAGTGAATATGGCATGGAAAGCACTGCAAGACGGATTTGAAGGCATTTTACATATTGTCGGGCCTGAGCGCTTAACGCGATATGAGTTGACTCAGCGCATTGCCAAGGCCTTTGGCTATTCTCCAGATTTAGTGGAACCCGTGAGCACCGAATCGTTTCAGTTGCCAGCGAAGAGACCGCTTAATGGGGGCTTGATCACACAATATCCTTCTTATCGCTTAGTCGCGGGCCGCGATTTTGAGCCGTTGTTCTAGCTCTTTTTAAAAAACAAAATATCCCGCTCAGACGTGATCTGAGCGGGATGTTGTCGTAATGCCTTAGCCGAGTAATTTCAAAACGAGTCCGGGGAGCTGGTTAGCTGAAGCCAGAGCCTGGAGTCCCGTTTGTTGCAGAATTTGTTCTCGTGAAAAATTACTCATGACCTGCGACATATTGGCGTCCATAATTGTTGATTTAGCCGCCTGCAAATTGGTATTTTCTGTGTTCAGATTCTGAATCGTGTAATTCAATTGGTCTTACTGTGCACCAATTTGGCCTTGCGCATTTGTCAACATGGATAGCGCATTATTTGCGAGGGTTATAGCCTTCTGAGCATTGGTTGTTCCTACAACGTTGATATTAGAAAGACCCAAACTTAAACTCGTAAAGGAACCAAGATGAGTTTGAATTTGGTTAGCTGCATTGTTATTGGGACCACGTTGGAACGTTAATGGTCAGTGGTGGCACCTGTACCAAAGTTAATAGTGTTCGAAGTTGAACCGCTTATGACTGTTGCATCAACGTTGACTATACAGGATGCTTCCGCCGCGTTGGTCGAAGTCGCCGTTCGCAAGCGTAGCATTGTCGATGCTGATTCCAAGGATTCGCAAGCGACTTGATAAAGGTTGTTGTTCTATTAAGCACGCCGACCAACCATAACTGCGATGTATAACGAATGCTAGCACGAGTAAAAGAAGAACGCCATCCTGTTTAAAAATCCTTGAGGAGATCATGGGGCAAGATCACATGAGGATGGAGCAGATGGATTAATTCTGCCAATCCCATGGCAATGGCGGGTGAGGGTTCATCAATATAAGACGGCTCGGGCATGGCCAGAATATGATTGTCTTTAACTGCCCGAACATGGGAAAATCCCGGTAAAGTGGCAATAACATGGGCTGTCGCATCAGTCGGATCATAAATGATGTCCTCAGGATTGGCCTTGACAATTTGCTTCGGTGTGAGTACAGGATAGGCCGTGTGAGCAAATTGATCAGCAATATTCTTCCCTCCGGCCATTGTAATGAGATTGTTCAAATAGCTATTGGGCCCCGCAGAATATAGCTGTCCTAAATCCAAAAAGACTGTAGGAGTATGATGGGTATTTTTGCGCACAAGGTGCTGAAGAGTCGTTAATTCGGTTTTTAACTGGGAAATCAACGTTTTGGCTTGTTGTGTTCTCCCAGTGGCTATTCCAACAATTTGGATATCGTGATACACGCCGTTTATATTTTGCGGGCTTAAAATGATAACCGGAATGTGAAAGTGTTGAAGGGCGGATAGTCCTTTAATGCCGGGGATTGCGAGCACCAAATTGGGCTTCGTCGCCACGATTTGCTTGATATTGATGGAGGGGAAAGACGAACCTATATTATGGAGTCCTTTCAATTCGCTTTCCCATGGAGGCGGCGCATACTCAAATGTCATGGTGTCAGTTCCCACAATCTCGTTTTTGAGTCCCAAATCTAAAGCAATTTCGGTATTACTAGGCGCAATGGTGACGATGCGGGTAGCCTTATGCGTGAGAATGACGGTGCGTCCGGTATCATCCGTTATCGTAATCGTATGGATTTTGGCCGCCTTGGCGTGGGTTACAGTTTGTCCACAGCCCGCCAAGAGACTAAGGCTAAGACCGAGCCCGAATAGCTTTAGGGCTCTTGCAAAACGGTTCAACATGTTTCTCCTTTTAGACTGATTACTCTTGATGAAATTACACAATGTTTCCGTCCAGGACCTTTGCCATAATGAGAGTGTATGATGATGTGCTCTCATTGACAAGGAAAAAAGTCGGTTAGGACTCAATTTGTAAATTTCGGGAATATTGTAGAACAAGTGGAGGCATTTTCCAAACGAGGCACATCTAAGGAGGTTGTAACGATGGATTATCCTAAAGACATCGACGACTTTACTGAACGCGTATTGTGGTCCTTATGGTATCGGCGCCGAGCAGTGACGGTCGGGACCATCTGTGGGGATGCCCGTCTCGAACCCCACATTGTTACCCCGATTCTTGAACGCTTGGCAGCGAAAAAATGGATTGAAGTGTATCACACCGCGGGACAGCCTTCTTTATATTTTTGGGCACGGCCTAAAGATCAGGACATGATTAAAACAGCGGAATTAATGCACCGCTTGCTTTGGGATCTGCCTTTAAACCATCATGATGTACTATAGAGGACCCATTATAAATAAGAGTGGGGTCCATGGTGGTGGTTAATCTAAGTCACATCCTTCTTCTCGAGCATTACACAGCGGGGAGAAAATGAGGACCCAGCGTCCGTTATCAAACCACCGCAGCAGCAATTGCCCGGTATTCGGTACCCAAATATGACGGGCAGCGGGTCCATGGGCGTCTAAAATGACGAGCAGGGCCCCTTTAATACAATCGGCGTGGGTTGCTGCTACGGTTAAGGTGCTGGGCTCACAGGTTTGAAGGAACTGCGAGAGCGCGGTCAGCACACGCTGGCCCACGGTCATGATACTTTCTCCGCCTGGAGGGGGATTGCTCTCGGGATCTTGTCGCCAGGCCTGGAAAGCCGGTGAATTGGCGTTTTCCAAATCTTTCAGTCGGTGACCATCCCACTGTCCTAAATCAACTTCTGCCAAGTCTTCCAAGACGACGGGATCAATGTGAAGTATTCGTGCCAAGGGTGCAATGGTTTGCCTGGCGCGTAACAAAGGGCTTGTGACAATATAGCGAACGGGCGCATTGAGCAATTGTCGTGCGAGTCGCTCAGCCTCTAGAGAACCAGAGGCGGTCAAAGGCGGGTCCCATGTGCGGCATGCAAAGCGACCTGCTGCATTCGCTTCACTTTCACCATGCCGGACCAATAATACATCAGCGTATGCGGGCAACAGAAAACCTCCTGTGAGAAATAATTGAGAACAATGGACTAGGCGCTATTTATCTTACTGAAATTCCGAAGTCATGGGGAGAATTTATTGCGCCCGCGCAAATTTGTCAATGATATACAAAATTGCCCTGAACACCGAACTCATGTTAGGCTGAAAAGGAACACTCACAGTCCTTTGTACATATAGTACGCTAGGGCTTAGTGGAATCAATTGAATTAATCGCCAAATCGTGTGCAAACACGAACGGGGGACCCAATTTTCGGGGCGTACGTAAGGGGGCAGCTTTCCGCCCTAGCCCGTCAGCTTACCTCGTCGGCATGGAAAGCTTGGACAGTTGCCCGGGCTTGTCCCGGTTTTTTTATCGATTTGGTGATTTTTCGATTGATAGGAGATGAGAAGCTCAGTTTTTAAGGAGGTACGCTTTATGGGTTATTCATGGGTGACGCCTGATGAGGAACAGAAAAATGTCGTGGTGAATCAAAATCCAGAAGCCATGACGTGGGCGATGCAAAAAAAACCATATAAAGGTTATGTTCCCTGGTTAGTGGCTGTCATGGTCATTTTGGTATGGTGGTTAATTTCCGCTCTTCACTGGGTTTCATCCACAGCGCTCCCCTCGCCCGGCTCTGTCTTTCATGATTTCATTTCGGTTGCCACAATCGGTTATAGCGGTGTTCCCTTATTAACGAGCACTTTATATAGCCTGGGGCGGATTACTGCAGGATTTTTAGCGGCCGTTGTTGTTGGGATTCCCATTGGATTTTGGATGGCGTCTTCAGACTGGGTATTTTTAGCCATTGACCCGTTATTACAATTCCTGCGTCCTATTCCCCCGCTTGCCTATATTCCTGTGATGATTGTCTGGTTTGGCATTGGTGAAACCTCGAAAGTGATCCTGATTTTTTTCTGCACGATCCCCATTATCATCATTAGCGCCATGAGCGGTGTGAAAAGTGCTCAAGAGACCCGCATCCGGGCAGCCCAATGCCTTGGAGCCAACAAAAGACAGCTGTTCCGCTATGTGATTTTGCCATCGGCACTCCCGGAAATTTTTACGGGTATGCGTGTCGGCATCGGGATTGCGTGGACCTGTCTTGTCGCTGCCGAAATGATTGCAGCGTCCAAGGGACTGGGCTGGATGATTGAATCGGCAGGTAATGAGCTGCAAATCGGGGTGGTTTTTGTTGGCATTGTTATCATTGGTCTTCTCGGTTACGGGATGGAACTCGTTATCCGCCGTATTGAACACCGAGTCACACCGTGGAAAGGGAAAGCATAAAGATTAAGGATTGTTGTCTTAAACAAGGCATGGCCTGCCATGGCTTTAAATCGCCACGCTTGTAGATCTTATGCCACCTTTCTCCCTGAGAAAGGATAACGTGACGGTTTTACCCTTACTGAAGCAGGCGTCTACTGCCGTAATGATGACGACTTAGGCGCCTAACACCCATAACAATACCAAAGGAGGATGTTTTGTGCGTGTATTCATGCGAACCAAGAAATCATGGCGATCTTTAATGATGGGAGCCTTCGCTCTACCTTTCCTAGTGGGGTTAGCTGGGTGCGGCAGTGCCACAGCTGCTACACAAGAACCGACGGTGACCATCGGCTATGAAAATGCTCCAGACCCTGAGTCGGTGGCGATTGAGCAGAATTTCTTTCAAAAATATATGCATGCACATGTCGTCTTGAAATATTTTTCATCAGGGCCCGAAGCCCTGACATCCTTAGCGTCTGGGTCGCTAGACTTCATGACTACCTTAGGTAATCCGCCGACAGCCTCTGCGATTGCCCGCGGCGTGCCCTTGAAAGTGATATGGGCAATGGAACGCTACACCACTGCCGAAGGACTCGTCGTTAAAAATGGCTCTCATATTCGGTCCCTCAAAGATTTAGAAGGGAAAACGGTGGCTCTGGTGCAAGGCTCGACCTCACCGTTTGAACTGGATACTGCTCTTGAAATGCACCACATTCCCGTATCTTCCGTCCATATTGATAACATGGCTCCTCCCAATATGGTGGCCGCGTGGAAAACCAACCAAATTGAAGCAGCGTATGTGTGGGCACCCTTTTTGAACGAAATGCAGCAAGATCACGGTCATATCCTCATTTACGATCAAAACCAGGTCAATCAAGCCCCGATTTTTAATTTGGCAGTTGTCAATTCGCATTTTGCCAGCAAGTATCCTCAATTGGTGGATCAATTTATTCAGGCAGAAGAAGCTGGGGTCAAATTCTTCTATGCCCATCCCCATAAGTCATTCCAAGATATTGGGAAGTTGAATGGGATTTCGGCTGCCGATGCGAAAGCGCAAGCGCAAGGCTTACACTTTACGACATTGTCCCAGGAATTAACCCTGCGAAGATTGGGGACTCCCAGTACGGTGGCCGATTCTTTGGTCACAAAATCGTTAACGTCGGCAGCAACGTGGCTGAAACAGACGGGACAAATCAGTACTGTCCCGGCGAATATGAGCCAGTATGTTGACCCTTCTTTTTGCCAAACGGTTTACAATCATTCTCTTAAAACGGGATCCTAAACGATGTCATCTCTGTGATCAATAAAGTTCATAAAGGAGCATTTACGGGTGATAGAACTTCACAATGTGACGAAATTCTATCCACCGACTAAAAAAGGTGGGCAAGCTGTTTTAGCGGTGGATCATGTGGACTTGTCATTATGTCCTGGCCAATTTGTCTGTATTGTCGGTCCTTCGGGATGCGGAAAAACGACGATTCTTAATATGATGGCTGGGTTTGAACAACCGAGCCAAGGAGAGATTTTAGTAGACGGCACGGTCGTGGATAAACCGGGGCCAGAACGGGTAGTCGTGTTTCAGCAACCGTCTTTGTTTCCTTGGATGAATGTTTACGACAATGTGGCCTTGGGACTAACGATTCGCGAAGGGAAAAAATCTTCTCATGTCCCAAAAGTTCAGGCCATTATCGATACGGTCGGATTGTCTGGATTTGAACAGCATTTTCCCTACCAACTTTCAGGAGGCATGCAACAACGGGCAGCTATCGCTCGGGCCTTGATCACGGAACCGCAAATTCTTTTGATGGATGAACCGTTTGGCGCCTTGGATGCCCAAACCCGAGCCGATATGCAACGCTTTTTGTTATCCCTGTGGGAGCGGCTTAAACCCACAGTTCTCTTCATTACGCATGATGTCGAGGAGGCGATTGTATTAGCTGACCGGGTGGTGGTGATGACGCCACGGCCTGGCAAGATTGCCGCGGATATTCCGATTAATCTGGGAAGACCTCGTCAGTGGGACGTTACGCTGTCTTCGGATTTCTTGCATTACAAGAAAACTGTGTTAAACATTCTGAAACCAGGGCCAACCTCGAAACTCGCCCATTAAGGTTCGAAGTCGAAAACTAGGCGAAGAAGGGATCTAGGAGCTGCTGAGTGTCGCATTCCAAGACCCTTTTCGCCTGTTCAAACACAAGATCGTGTTCAGCCTAAAAGGTTTTTGATGTGCGAAAATTCCCTTCCTGTGAAACTGAGTGAAACTGAGTGAAACTGAGTGAAACTGAGTGAAACTGAGTCTACCCGAGTAGCGATCTTTGATGGTATGCTTGTCATATCCCGTGGAGAGGAGAAGACGGTGGACCAGGAAAAGGCAGAAGCATTGTTTGATGCCGCATTTCGCGTTTTGCGCATGATGGCACGTCAATTTGCGCGTGATCGCGCGCCATGGCATATTACGCCAACGCAATATCACATTTTGTATTTGATTAGAGATCGCCGAACCTTGACGCTTATGGATATGGCTAAACATCTACAGGTGTCTGCGCCGACCGCCACGCGAGCTGTCGATGCGTTAGTGCAAAAAGGATTGTTGTGTAAAGAACGTGATCCGCAGGATCGGCGACTAGTGTGGTTGCGTTTGTCTGATGAAGGGATCCGCTTGTTGTCGTTAGAACGTGCGGAACATGTCAAATTTTTAGCTCAAGAGGCCGATGCCAAACTCAGCGCAGATGAGCAAGATCAATTGATTGCGTTGCTCAATAAGTTAATTCCCCCGGCATCGACCGAAAAACAATAAGGTGAATGGTGAATGCCCACAATTGGCCTAATTATTAATCCGATGGCTGGACGTGATATCAGGCGCTTAGTGGCTGCCGCGTCTTTGCAGTCGGCACCCGAAAAAATGTTAGTGGTCCGGCGATTATTTTCTGGGATGTCTGGAATCCCGGATACCGAAGTGATGATGATTGATGATTATGAAGGATTTGGGCGGTATGCTCTACATGAATTGAACGACCTCTTGCCTGTGAAACTCATTGCGGGGGAAAAAGAGCCGAGTAACGGGGCATCGACAATTGATTGGGCTAAACGTCTTGAGCAGGCGGGAGCACGGGTTATAGTGAGTGTGGGAGGGGATGGTACGCAACGGAACATTGCCCAGGCCCAACTCCGGATTCCCATCTTGCCGATTGCGGGTGGAACTAATAACGTCGCTTGCTGGACTGGAGATCAAACCGCGGCCGGTTACGCGTGCGCACTATATCTAGCACGGGGCGATGATCCGCTGGACGTCGGATTTCAAGCCAAATTGATTCATGTGCAGCTGGAAAGTGGTCATGAAGAGCTGGCATTAATTGATGTGGCGCTTGTGCGTCAGGCTTATACGGGAGCTTTGGCCGTTTGGCATGCTGAGGATGTGGAACGTCTGCTCTTGACCGTGGCGGATCCGGTTCGACCGGGGTTGTCTAATGTGGGGGGATTTCTTTATCCTGTTTTTCCGGGTGACGATGTCGCGCTTCAAGTGACTTTGCGAGGAGGCCCACCGGGACAAGCCACCTTAGCCGTGATGGCGCCAGGTCTAATGACGCCATTTTATGTTCAACAAGCTGAACCCTTAGCATTAGGACAAACGGTGACGTGGAGCCGTAAAGAGGGCGGTTCGTTAGCTTTGGATGGCGAACGAAGTGTGGTGTTAAAACCTGGGGAGCCTGTCATGCTGCGCGTTATTCGCGATGGGCCCTTTGTATTAGATCCTACTAAAATTCTGAGAAAAGGTTGATCACACATCTTGCAACGAACCATGATGGCAACATGATGCTCTCAATTATTCTCATGGCCATCGTGGAACTCACGTTAAGAAAGAGCCAGATTTCAAGAAAATAGCCGGTGGACCAGCATTTTTTTGGTCTAAATCTCTTCCTGTGACTTATTTATAGGACAACAGGCAATTTTGTCAGGGGGGAGATTATGGGCTCACCAGATTATGCTGTGAGTGCCAATATGGCTCAGGTTATCGTGCGTCTTGCGACCATCCGCCGGGAAATCAGACAACTAGAAACGGAAGAGCACGTCATTCGCCAAGAACTTTTAAAGACGCTACAGGATTGGCCACCTAATGCTTTTCCCATCCGGGTCGGTGAAGTGGAATTACGTCTTCAACAACGTAATGGGCGCATCGATTATGAGGAAGCCCTGCAGGTATTAGATGACCATGGCTTGTTAGACCAAGCGGCTTCAGAAGCTGTGGTTTCTGATCAAGAGGCTCTGGTTGCTTTACGCATTGCCATCTCGGAACTCAGCATGCCTCAAGATACCCAACAACAACTCTCCAGCGTCTTTCAAAAGGCCGTTCAGTTTCGTCCTGCCCTCAGTGCTGAATGGTTGGAGCGCCTTTTTAAATCACAAGCTTTGGATGAAGCAAGCTATGCTCGCTGTTTCAAAGATCAGAAACCGGTGGTTCCGGTTCTGGTGGTACGCTAATGGGCCACCGGCCTTGGTTGGCTGAAATGATGCGGCGGTATAACAGAGCACTGTCTTTAAGCGTGCGTTGTTGCGTGGCATAATCCACATGAATAAGACCAAACCGGGGTCTATAGCCTTCGGCCCACTCAAAATTATCGAGTCCGGCCCAGTAAAAATAGCCGCGGACAATAGCCCCCTGATTTTGGGCACGGCCTACGGCTGCGATATGATCTTTGAGAAATTGCTGCCGTAGCCGATCATCATTCGTAGCAATCCCGTTTTCCGTAATGATAAGAGGCTTGTCATAGCGCTTCATCGCGACCAATAATTTTTCTAGACCCTCGGGATAAATTTCCCAGCCCATGTCGGTAAGAATTTGGTCCGGTTTATGCGGAACCGGGGTGAGAAATTGACGAAAACGTGCATACTGCCGGGTATAGTAATTAATCCCGATAAAATCAGCGGTATGCTTGGTCCACTGAATAAAGCGGCCATTAAACAAGGAATGAAGAAGACGGGCATTGTAACGATCGAGCCGGGAGCGACTGTTATAGGGTTCAAAGGCCAAGAGATGATGGGCAAGACCCACCATGGTATTTGGTCGTTGCTGTTTGATTTGGTGATAAGCGGCATTGTGACAAGCGAGAAGGCGGGGGCCGATTTGCCACACTTCTTTGAGATTTTTATGGCCAGGCGGCCATTGTCCATTACCGTAACCCATTACGGCATAGACCATGGGTTCATTGATGGTGATATAAAACCGGACTAAATCGCCTAGTGCGCTGACCACCTGTTTCACATACCGGGCAAATATCTGTGGCGCCTCAGGATGAAAAAAACCTCCCTGCTCGGCAAACCATAAGGGCAACGTAAAGTGATGCAATGTAACCATGGGCTCCATCTGGTGCCTCATGACGGCTTCAGTCATTGTCCGGTAATGATTTAAAGCGTTCTGATCAAAATATCCGGGTTCTGGCTCAATGCGGCTCCATTCTATTGAATAGCGGTACGCATTGATGCCCAGCTCGGCAAACAGATTAAGATCCTCAGGATATTTTTCGTAATGAAGACATGCTCTTCCCGATTTCTCGGGAACATGGCCCTGTTCTTCCCATTGTGTCCAATCGTTATGGTTGTTGCCTTCTACTTGATGACTTGATGTCGCCACGCCCCATAAAAACGGTGTGGTATCAAGAGGCCAAGACATCATCCATTATTCTGCCTTTCTGTTCATACGCTTGAAAATTTTATGGCGCGTCTTGTTCCATCGAACCGACACGGACCCGAATCGCCTTGGGGACGGTTTTCACCGTGACCGGTAAGTGACCAATCAATTCTCCATCGGCATGGACCCACAACGCTTTGGGCCCTTCCAAGGTCAAAGAGGCGGCAGGAAAGGTCTTAACCACTTTGCGGCTGACATGGCTGCCCCGAAAAACGCGCGCTAATAGTGGAAATACTTGCCATGGACTAATCCCTTCAATCCATACCACTTGGAATTCTCCGTCATGGGGATTCGCTTCCGGGCAGATTTTCATTCCTCCGGCATAATATTGCGTGTTCCCAATCGCAATCATAAACGTATTTTGCGATCGCGTTGCTTCTTGCAAGGTTACCGTCATCGGTTGCGGACGATAGCCAAAGGCATTATATAAAATCCCTCGGATGAAAACCCATGTCCCATTTCCTTGCTTCTTGCGCTGATTGACCCAACCCGCGACTTCGGCGTCAAATCCGGCACCGGCCACGGTAAGAAAATACTGGCCATCAATATGACCTAAGTCGAACCATTGATGGGGTCCCCTAAGGGCGGTATCTACCATTTGATCGAGTGCTTTGGGATATCTCAGCATGCGAACAAAGTCATTGCCCGTGCCCGCAGGAATGACACTAAAGATGGCTTTACCCGAGGGCATCAAGCCATTAATCACTTCGTGATGTGTCCCATCTCCTCCTAAAGATACGACCGTCATGTCTTCAATATCTGCAACTTCTTGGGCCAGTTGGGTGGCATGACCTGGGCCCTGTGTTTCAACAATTTCCACATCGAATTTCTCGAGAAACGGTTTAACACTTTCTAATACGTGAACCGCTCTGCCATTACCGGCTGTGGGATTATATATGATCCGCGCTGCCATATGTTACGGGATTCCCCCATTAAATGAAGATACCTGCGTAGATATTTCGACTACGTCGCCCATTGTTTGTCACTTCCCAGCAGTTCGCGACACGTGCGAATTTCGTCCGCATACTGTGCTTCAGATTCGACAGGGGTTTCCAAGAAAAATGGTATCGAATGCAAACGGGGTTCGTTTAAAATCGCCTGGATCATATTGATCCCCATAAATCCCTGCCCAATTAACTCATGGCGGTCCTTTTTGGCACCAAAAGGCACTTTACTGTCATTTAAATGAATGGCTTTTAGTCCATCCATAAATTCGGGGTGTCGAAATCCTTCAAAATCCCCGATGTTTTCCGAAGAGAGAATGCCTGCAGCAAAAGCATGCTGGGTATCCAAGCAAAATCCCACTTTGTCTTTGGGGAATGGATCCGCTATGGCTAATAACTGTTCAATCGTCGTTCCAATTTCCGATCCTTGTCCCGCCGTGTTTTCTAACAAAATCATCACGTGCTCCGTCTTATTTCTCTCTAAGACCCGAGCGAGGGCTTCTTGCATACGGGTAATACCCCAGTCTAGACCTTTATCCTTGGGTTTGCCGCAATGGACGATTACGCCGTAGGATCCCCGCGCTTCTCCAATCACTAAATCTTGGACTAAGGCGTCCACAGACAACTGAAACAGTTCTTCATCAGGAGTCGCCAGGTTAATGAGATAGGGCGTATGTCCTACCGTCACCAAGTTCAACTCCTGCATGCGGGTACGTCCCTCTTCAGCATCGACGACATTGAGAGGTTTTGCACCTCGAAATCCCCGCGGGTTCTTTGTGAAATATTGAAAACATGTGGCGCCCAACTTCGGCGCGTTATCCACTGCTTTGACAAATCCTTTGGCCACACTCAAATGGCATCCTATACGTATCATTGTTATTTCGCCTCATTCCATCACTATGGTCCATGATGACGAAAATCGGATTTGACGTCAAGCAAAGTGTAAATCCCTGAAAAAATTAAAGGAATTTTGCTTGTCAAAATCGAACTAACATAGACATCACGAATCATGATGACGGCATTCGAAGGTGCGCTGGATTATTTGAGGGAACCGTGAAAATTGGCCAGTTGTTACAGCGCATGTTTGTTTAATGAAAAACCGGGAGGCAACATGGATGAGTGCAGCACGTTACTATACCTATGCGTTAATGACAGAAACCCTGCAGCAGTGGCAAGAACAGTATGCTAATCTTTTTGCGCTCGAAGCCATCGGGAAAAGCCGGATGGGCCGGGATTTGTGGGCCGTAACCATATCATCGCCGGTCAAAGAAGCAAAGAGGAAACCTGCAGTGCTGGTGGATGCTAATATTCATGCGGGTGAAGTGGCTGGAAATGCGGTAGCTATGCACTGGATGGCCACTCTCTTAGAGAACTACGGGAAATCCCCCGCCATCACCTGGCTTCTCGATACCCGTACTGTGTATGTGATTCCCCGAATTGCGGTGGATGGAGCCGAAGAATATTTAACGACCCCGCTTCGGATGCGTTCTAGTCCTCATCTTTATCCGTATTCGGAAGTATTACCGGGATGGATATTAGACGATATTGACCATAATGGGCACATTTTAACGATACGGATGCCGGCGGATGATGGGGCATTTGCCGTGGATGACAAAGATCCTCGGATTATGCGCAGGCGCCGCCCTGGCGAATTTGGCGGTCAATATTACCATGTCTTTCCCGAAGGACGCGTGCTGCCTGCGGAGCATCAGGGCAAAGACTTGATGGGAGGCCGCTTAAATCTCACCGTTCCTAATGCAATGGATTTTAACCGGAACTTCCCGATCCGCTGGGCCGGAGAAGACAAGCAAAAGGGGGCAGGACCCTTTCCCCTTTCTGAACCTGAACTGTATGCTTTAGCCCAATTTGTCATCGACCATCCCAATATTGCAGGGTATGCGGCGCTTCATACCTCGGGCGGCGTGATCTTGCGGCAACCGTCGACAGGACCCGATACGGTCTTGTCACTGGAGGACCGGATGCTCTTTACCCGGGTTGCTTATGAGGGAGCGCAAGTGAGCGGATATTTTGCCAAGTCCAATTATGAAACCTTTCATAATGGCCACGATGACGTGTTGATGCCGGGCGCAGCTGATGACTGGATGTATGATCATCAAGGCGTTTTAAGTTTCACAGTCGAAATTTGGGACTTGCCTCGTCATGCTGGGGCACGGGGATATGCCGAATATGGTGTACAAGGTTTGATGAAATTAACGGATAGCGAAAAAGAAGACGATATGCGCAAAATTATGGCCTTTATCGATGAAAAAATTGGTTCGGAAGCATTTTTTGCATGGACACCATTTAACCATCCGGATTTAGGTCCGGTAGAAATTGGGGGCATTGATCCCAAATTTGTGATTCAAAACCCACCGCCAATGTTTTTGGAGGAAGAGTGTGAGCGCGTCGGACGTTTTCTCACCACTTTGGGGTTGAGCACGCCCCAGTTGGCCATTTCGAAACTGGCGGTCGAAAAACGGGGAACGATATTTTCCGGATTGTCGCTTTAGTCACGAACCAAGGCTTTTTACCGACCTCAAGCACGCAAAAAGGACGCACGATGAAACGTAACCAGGGACTAACCGCACGTCTTGACGGGAATTATCAAATCATTGCTGGGCAATCGCCCCAATATTTAGGGCATTTAAGCGGGTATGGCAGTTTAGATGCGGGAGAACCTCCGGCATCAAATCGGGTACAACTGGAATGGGTCATCCAAGCGAGCCCTCACAGCACAGTGGCGCTCACGGTGAGTACGCCTAAAGCGGGTCAAGTTACGGTGCCCGTGGTTTTAGAATAACGAGTAGGGAACGGAGGATTAGCGTGTTTGGATATGACTTGCGATTATTGATTCCCGCGGCGTTACGACAAACCTACTTGAATACCGCAACGCTTGGTCCGACTCCCACACCTGCCTCCGCCGCGGCTTGTGCGGCTGAATTGGAATGGGAAGAAATCGGTCCCGGCCATGTTCCCTACTATTTAGAAGCGCGGGAAAAAGCGCGTCAGTTTGCTAAGCGGATAGAGCATTACATGCCTAGGGGTACGGTAAGCCTGGTGGAAAACAATAGTGAAGCCATTTTGCGAGTGATGTGGGGATTACCATGGGAGAGAGGGGACGAAGTCATTACCACCGATCACGAACACCCTGCCATGCTTTTCAGTTTAGCCTCATTAATACGCCGATTTGGGATTAAGGTTAAAGTGATGACGGTGGATAGTGCTGATTCGCTCCAAGACCAGTTACAACGTCTCCTCACGCCAAAGACCCGACTTGTCGCCATGAGTCATGTTTCTTATTTAACGGGATGGCAACTTCCGGTGGAAAAGCTGGCACCGATTATTCATCAGTATCCGCGAACACGGTTTTTGGTGGATGGAGCTCAGGCTTTGGGAAATATTTTGATAAATCCTTTTAATACCGGGGCTGACTTCTATGTGTTTTGTGGACATAAATGGATGATGGCGCCGCCAGGATGGGCGGGATTATGGGTTCGGACCACCCGGTTAGGTGAATTAGCAACCATGTGGCCTATTGATGATCATGTGTTTAATCCCAAAGATTTGGAACATGGCGTCTGGCCGTTAGATTTGGATAACGGCCAAGGATTAGAGTTCGGGAGCCGGGCTTGGCCCCGGGTTGTGGGATGGTCGATAACCTGGGACTATTTTGAAGAAGAGGGATTTGCCCATCAAAGCCGCTACCAATTAGGACTTGCACAACAACTAGTGCAGGCTGTAGGCCATCTTGATGCCTTTGAAGTGGTGATGCCGCCCCAGTCCGATTATCGTCTGACGGCGTTAGTCACCGTACGATCGAAAAAATTGGGGGCCCATTTGGCAGAAAAATTATGGGAACACAATGTTGTCGTGAAATCGGTGCCCGATTACCAAGGCATTCGGGTAGCTTTGGGTTTATTTAATATTCCCGATGATGTTAATGCCTTGGTCAGTTGTTTGCAGACGCTGTCCGAATAATGGGGTCCCCTTAGGAATTTGATTGGGAAGGTGGATTATCCATGTCCCGAGCGCTTTCTTCTAGGACTGCAAGCCTGTCGTGGATGAGCCATGCTAAATCAGGATCGAGCTTTTCGGGATCGATAGAACCTTCGTAGGCATACCACAGTGTCTGCCAGTGACCTGCAATACCGGGTTGAGCCAAAATATACTGGCGAAAGTCCTGCTGGGACAAAAATCGGGCAATGGTGTCAAAGGCTAGCGGTGCGTGGGCCGTAAGTAACGGTTCACAAATGGCTTCTAGCCACCGTTTTAACGAAGGTGTGCTTCGTTCTGGGTATAAAAGATCAATAAGATCAATTACCGCTTTAACGCCACTTTGGGGATCGCCTGTACTTGGACCAAAACCCATGATTTCCTCCTTTTTGTTCTCCCTTGAGAATGTTCTCACCTTTCGGATCGTCTACCCGTATCGTAACACGAAAAGGGGGATTGGTATGCCTGCACGTTTTTCGGCATGGGGACTTATCACGCAAAATCCCCAAATGTATCGGGACAAGATTGTCGCTACAGTTGTAGCCCGGTCCCGACCCTATGATTTGTGGAATTTTTATGAGCAAGCGGGATATTCCGTGGCGCATATTGACGATGTGCTCAGCATTCCTTTGACATTACGGGAAATGTGTGCCAGTCAAATGCGCCAGCATTACCGGTGGTGCATTACCGCAGAAATGGGTGTCAGTACCCTAAGCGGCCCTTTGGCGCCAGTGATTGGGATTCCTCTTTTGACCGGTATTTTGCTGAGATGGAGTATCGATATGGGATGGATCTATGGGCTCGACATGGCACGACGATCCAATCAAAAATGGGTTGCGACCCAGGTGATAAGGCATATGAATCAGGTGATTTGGGAAGGACAAAGTCCTCTTCGGTCATGGTCATGGCAGCGGGGAGTGAGTATCGCGGGTCATTTCCTATTGATGGGATGGGGTCAGGAACTTACATGGGCTGATAAGGTGATGGCCAAAATCCGTTCCGAATTGCGCGCTAGAGTGGGAGGATGATAGGGCTTTTATGGAGGCTGTTTGCTCTGTATGCACTTCATGGAGCTAAGAAAACCATTCACTGTTAATTTTGCACCATTCGCGGCGAGAGCGTAGCCGCCTGAAGACTTGAGGCACACAATAAAACTACAGCCAACGGACTTCAGACTTAGGGAGGTGCTCGATATGGAAGAGGAAACACGCCAAGAGACCGAAGAAAAATTGGAAGAATGGTTTGACGTGATGCGTGAATGGTTTGATGTAACCGAATAACCCAGCTTCCATAACGAAGCAGCTCCCCGCCACCACGGAGCTGCTTCGTTGTGTTGTTGGCGCATTGAGACAGAAATGGCCAGTGCATGATGCCATAGCACATCGACATCCATCGTGTGCTAAAATTAGAAGTTATTGGGGGGTGTATTTTCAATGGAAGAGTTTATTGCTAAAACCTCAGATGGAGCAGAGATTGAAACATATTTTTTACCTGCAGGACCCTTGGCCGTTATTTTATGTCACGGCAAAGCTTTTGACCGGGACAGTTTTGTCGAATACGGACAAACGTTGCGTGAAGAAGGCTACACGGTTGCTATTCCCAATTTCCGGGGATATGGTCGTTCGACGGTGGGCCAAGAGGGCGTCGACGCGATTGAATATGATGTCATTGCCGTGGCGAAAGAACTAGAAGCCAAAGGGCATCCGTCCGTGGCTTTAGGGGCCTCGCGTGGCGGGGGCGGTGTCCTTCGGGCGGTCGCATTAAATCCTAACCAATTTCGTGCCGTCATTACCTGGTCGACCGTGGCAGTGTCTGATGAGGTCGCAAGCCGCCTAGGCAATATTCCCAAACTGTTTATCGTTAGTGAGAGTGAAATGATGCACGATCAGACTTTGGCGGTTTACCGGGAAGCGCCCGAACCCAAAATGCTCAAGCAGATTTCTGGCGGCCGTCATGCACAAAAAATTTGGCAAGGTCCCGATCGTGATCTCATTGAACAATACGTCCGTGAATTTTTGAAAGCATTGTAAGGGCATTGTGAGGGCATGACCAGAAACAGAAAAATGGGATCAGCTTATAGGTTGTGGATGAGAAAGAGAAGAGCCGCCTAGGTGCACTGGCGAGTCTTCTCTTTCTCAGTTTTATGGCAGGCGCTTTTGAAAACTTAAACGCGATGTGTTTTGTGACAGAGTTCCTTGATACATGGCCATGATGGCCATCCCATAGACGATCCACATAATGTTGAAACCAATCATCACACTAGAGGGTGATACGGATCCAATCAAAAAGCCTATTAAGGAAATAAACCCTGCCCAGGAGAGATATCGCAAAACAGGATCCGGATGTTGGCGCAAGCGGTAGAGCCCTCGTAAGAGCATGCTATAAAAAATGATGTAAAGACCAATTCCTAACCAGCCGAAATCGATAGCGATTTCTAACCACATGTTATGGGCATCGATGACGCCATAGGTGTTATAGGGACTTTTGTGGTGAACATAATATAAATAATACCGCTCGGCTCCCCGAGGACCTAAACCCCAAGGATGATGCAATAAGGCATGGTATCCGCTTTCTAACAGGGCGAGACGGATTTGTAACGAACCTGGCCCCTGTGTTGGTGTCACTTTATGAAAAGTCGGATGGAATAAATGGGCCAGATGACGAAACTTCTCTAGAGCAAAAGGTAATTTGTCTTGTGCAGGAAGATGCGTGACATACCACAAACCGGCCACGAATACCGCCATCAAAACACCTAGACTGATCAGCGCATAGGGTTTATACCTGCGTGGCAAAATGATCACAAGACCGAAAAATTCCATGAACAACGCGAGTTCTCCGCCGCGACTTCCCGTCTTATATAGAACATAGAGTCCTCCCAGGGAAATGATCACACTCAAGACAATGGACCGCGCCGAGGGTTTTAATAAAAAGAGAAAGAGAACAAACGGAAACATGAGAGCTAAAGCCGCGCCTAGGTGATTGGGTCCATAAAAAAACGCAGTAGGAATGGGTTGGGGATGAAGCCCTCCTTCGCTGGAGTGTCCTAAATGATGGGCGGTGCGAATTTCCCAAAAACTCACGATCAAGGTGACGACATAATAAATCAATAAACTGCTGATAGTCGTCAAACGCGAAAAGGTGGGGAAACGAGCAAGATACCAAAAACTTAAAATCAACAAGAAGCCGGCAATTTGTTCCCACGTATAATACAGATAATAATAGGTGTGGGGACTGAATACGAGAAAGGTCATGAGCACCCAAATTAGCCATGCGGTAATGATGCCAAGGGGCCAGATTGACCGGTAATCTTTATATTGGATAATGGTATAGAGTGTGATGACAGGTAGTGGTATTAAGAGAAGGCGTTGCAACAAGGACACGAGAGAATGACCATGAAATCCTGGAATAACCAAATAGCCTTCAAAGGGCGCACTAAGAATGTAAAGTGCGATAAGAATCAGCCATGTCCACTGTAAAGACTTTTTTTGCGTGAGCAATAAACCAAACCCTCCTACTGTCTATATCCATTCGAACGCACGACACGTAAGCCTTCAATCTTTATGGCATATGAGCCATTTCGAAATCTCCCCCGTTTTGTCATAAAACCATCAAACTACACAAATCGACCCAAGACAACAACAAAATGATGAGAAGGCCAAATACAGCCTGAGGCATCCCATATCTTTGCACACAGAAAAGAATCTAAATTGCATCCAATGACAGACACCACAAAAAAAGCCGAGTCATCCTGTTACGGGACTCGGCCGAAAGTGGGAACCAGGGTAACCGGGAAATCCAACAAATTTTTTACGGTTCTTCTTTGTGGTCAGCCATGAAGCGGATGCCGATGAGTAGCGAAATAACCATGGCAATCCCACCTAATATCCATAACATGATAGTACCCTCCCGATTAGATTGTTCTCATCATACCCAGTTTTTACGCAAAAATCAAAGTCCGTTGGCTTTAATTTTCTTATTGCCCGTGATTTTATTGCGGTGGGGTTCATGGATTATTGTCGGTATCTTGTCGTGTCTCGGGAAGAGAAACGCGGTGAGGACGGACGGCTTCTAGCGTGTCAGATAATTTGCTTTCAGCTTCTTCGGCGAGGGTATTGGCCAACGCAAATAATAAAGCGCTCATGGCGGTTAACGAGGCAATAAGGGAAGAGCTGGCACCAATGCGGGGGGACGCCTCATAGGCGTAAACATAAATCGGCAAATCGGCAAGCCGTGACAAGGGATTTTTCCGATCAAAGCGGGTTAGCGCCGCAATAAACGCTTTTCGTCTTCGAGCCAATTGAACGAGTTCTAGCACTTCAGATGTTTCTCCTGAATAGGATACCGCTAAAAATATGTCATCGGCCGTGAGTTGACCGACGATAGTGGCCATAACGTGGAAGTCTTCGGCAAAAAACACTGGCAGGCCCAGACGCCATAATTTTTGTT
The DNA here is from genome assembly GCF_900176145.1 of Sulfobacillus thermosulfidooxidans DSM 9293. NCBI lineage: Bacteria > Bacillati > Bacillota > Clostridia > Eubacteriales > Clostridiales Family XVII. Incertae Sedis > Sulfobacillus > Sulfobacillus thermosulfidooxidans. The sequence continues at coordinate 1,700,488 of NZ_FWWY01000001.1, forward strand.
GGAAATCTTTTACCACGATTGCCGAGGCACCAATTCCATAAGAGACAATCCACCTGGCTTGTTTCAATCGTTGGACGATGGCATCGATGTCATTTTCTCTCATGTCATTGAGGGTGCGGTTAATCGCCATGATGGTATTGCGTTTTAAGGATTGAATGGAACGAGACAACGGCGTGGTCGGATCAATTTCCATAAACCGGGATGTGGGGGGACGTTCTTCACGGGTTATATCGGCAACTACAGCCACTTTCAGGCTTTGATAACCTGGGACTTGAATGGACTTACATAGCCGGATAACAGCGGCTTGACTACTGCCTGTGATGCGTGCCAAGTCCTTAACGGTAAGATCCACCAGTTGACGTGGGTTTTCAAGAATCCAGCGAGCAATCCGTGCTTCGGACTTGGCCAGTGTCGGTAGTGTGCTGCTGAGGCGATCCAAAACGCCAGAAATAGCCACTCAAGAAATCCTCCTACCTCTATCGGATAGAACTGACAAATTTGGGAGATTTGTAACTTGTGATGAATTATTTTTTCAGCATATTGGTTCAACTTTTGAAATATGATAACATAAATTTAGAAAATCTTACAGATTATTCATCCCATTTATTCACGCTCAAGCCGATCTGGGCCCTTTGTATTCTGAAAATTATGGATAAGTGCGTACCCACGAGAATTTTTTAGAGGAGCGAGACTGATGAAAAAAGCCATAGGGATGGTATTAGTGGCGAGCATTGGTGTTATGGCGGCTGGTTGCGGCGCATCTCCTACGCAAAGCACGGCTTCCGGTACGTTCACGACGATTGATGAAAGTCATGGCATTACCGTGGGAGCCCCGTTAAACCCTTTTAATAGTAATGGCAACAATTGGCTGAGTTTTGATCAAATGCAACTCGGGTGGTCAGCCAATTCAGCCACAAATCCCAATGCGTTTTATCCGGGACTAGCTGAAAAATGGACAATTTCCAATGGGGGACGGACCGTGACGGTGTGGTTGCAAAAAGACGCCAAATGGTCCAATGGCAAACCTGTGACGGCTGAGGATGTTAAGGCGTCGATGGCGGCCGCGTTTACCCAAGGCAATGCGCAGGCATTTTATTTGGGCAGTGTAAAGATTATTTCTCCGACAGAGATTCAATTTAATCAGGTACCTGGTCAAAATTATAATTTGTTTTTTAACAACTTGATGCAACAGCCGATTATTCCGAGCTTTGAATATGATAAAGTGTTGGGGCCCAATATCTGGACGATTATTAATGAGTCGTTATATACCGGTTCCAATCCGGCTAAAAAGGCCTTGGCAAGCAAGGCTGAAACGGAATTGACCAATTTGGGCAAAAAAGTCGCCGCATTTTCCCCCGCAAAAGATATTTCGGCCGGGCCATTTGTGCTAAAAAACTTAAACCCGGGAGAAGCCTTGCTTGTTAAGAACCCGGATTTTTATGACGCCCAAAATATTCATGTCAAACAAGTGGTATTTCGAAATTACACGGGTAACCAACAAATTTGGAACTATTTGATTGCAGGACAATTAGACATGGCGCCCTTTACCGCAATGCCCACCAATATCCTCAATCAAATCCTTAAGACCAAAGGTAATCAAAAAGTTGTAGCACCTGCATATGTCGCCGCAGCATTGGCCTTTAACCAAGGCATTTATCCCTATGGCATTCCTAATGTGCGATATGCTTTAGCCCACATTATAAACCGTCAAGCCGTGCAGAAAGTGGCGGAGCCGGTCGTGGGAACTGTATCGAAATACTCAGATGGCATGGTGGATGCGGCTACGGAAAAATGGCTTACGCCGGCCCAAATCAAACAATTAAATCCCTATAATTACAATTTAACTGAAGCAACCCATGAGTTAGAAAAGGCGGGCTTTAAGAAAGTTAACGGGCAATGGATGATGCCGAACGGAAAGCCATGGACAGCCACGATCTATACGGTAAATGGATTTAGCGACTGGATTGAAGCGGCCAAAGTGATTTCTAGTGAAATGACCGCATTTGGCATTCCTACTCAGCCCGCCATTGTCAGCAGTTATTCGGAATATCTCAAGAACATCGCTTTGGATAAATATGCTATAGGATTCTGGCTCAATGCTCTGGGACCGGAAGCCTATCCAACATTTCAAAGAATCTGGGGAAGCGATGATGGATACAACGTTGTCGGCGGGCAGTTGGTGCATTATCCCTACAGCAACAAGACAGAGGGAAACTGGCTAGATGCACCACGCACTGTCAAATTGCCAAACGGGCAAGTGATCGATCCGGGTCGTCTCACCTATGCTCTTAACAATTTGACTCCCTCAGAGCAGCGTCCGATTGTGCAAAAATTAGCTCTGGCTGCCAACGTGAGTCTTCCCATGATTACCTTATGGAACTACATCAATGTGCAGTTTATTAATACCAACCGGTTCACTGACTTCCCGGTAAACAATCCCGGTTTACTGAATAATCCTCCGGGCGTGTGGATGATGGAGGGTTACGTGAAACCGAAATAGAGGAAGAACCATATGATGCCAGTTCTGCTGCGAGAATCTGCGTGGCGAACTGGCATCATATCACAGAGAATGGAGGGACAGCGTGCAAATCTGGATTCGACTCGTGAAAAGAATCCTGGCAGGAATTATCATGGTCCTGGCGGTTGCATCCTTTACCTTCTTTTTGGTTCGTTTGATGCCAGGCAATCCTGTTGAGGCGAAGTATAATGAGTTAATTATGCGGGGCATGACGCCGGTCCAAGCAATGGACCAAGTGCGAGTGATGTATGGATTTATTCCTCACCAACCGTTGTGGCAACAATATGTGCTCTATCTCAATCAGATCATACACTTAAATTTGGGACGATCTATTTCCTATGAGGGGATTCCCGTTCTTCATATCATTTTAGGCGCTGCTCCATGGACCATTATATTGGTCTTAACGGGCCTGATTGCAAGTTTTATTGTGGGAGTATTAGCGGGCGTGATTGCTGCCATTAAGCGCTCGTCCCCAGTCGGAAATGCCTTATCGTTGTCCGGATCGATATTGCACGGAATTCCTCAATTTGTGATGGGATTATTTTTGGCGTATGTTTTTACGACACTTTGGGCGATTCTTCCGTTTGGGGCGCCTTATAATGCGGCTTTAACGCCCGGATTCAATTGGCCTTTTATCTCCTCCCTCGTCCGCCATGCCATTTTGCCTGTCGCTACGTATGCTCTATCCAGTTATGGTGGATGGTTACTAACCATGAAATCAAGCGTGATCACAGTATTAGGTGACGATTTCATTTTGGCGTCGGAAGTGCGTGGCTTAAAAATGTCGACTCAGGTTAAATATATTGCCCATAATGCGATCCTCCCTTTGTTTACCGTTTTTGCTTTGTCGATTGGCTTCATGTTTGGGGGGTCCTTGTTCATTGAAGATATTTTTGATTATCCGGGACTGGGGAATTTGCTGCTTCATGCAATCAATGCCAGGGATTATCCGTTGATGAGTGGGGCCTTTTTGCTGATTACAGTAGCTGTGATTATCTCGAATATTTTCGCTGACTTTCTGTACTCGGTCGTGGATCCGAGAATACGGAGGTGATGAAAAATGTCCATGGCAGTACCGACGTCGACAAATCCCACAACGCCCCCGATTCGCCGGAAAAGGCCAACGTTCTTTCGTACGGCATGGAAGATTATTGTGAAAAAACCGGGTCGGCTGGTGGGACTGGCGATTATTGTGCTTTTTACATTGATGGCCATTGTCGGGCCTTATCTGTATCCCAAAAATCTTCCGATTAATCCTAATGCCATATATGCCCCGATAAGCTGGAAATATCCATTGGGCACAGATTTTGAAGGCACCAGCAATTTGGCGTTAATTGTGACCGGTGCTCGGTATGTTCTGTTTGCAGCCTTTATGGCAGCGATTTTTACCGTCGTATTTGGTACTGTTTTAGGATTAGTTTCCGGATATTTTTTGGGATGGTCGGATTCGATTATCATGCGGATAACCGATTTTATTTTGACCATTCCCGGTTTTCCGTTGTTAGTCGTGTTATCCACCGTGTGGAATTTTGGTCAACCTATTGCTATGGGCTTTGTGCTTGGGATTACAGGATGGGGAGGACTTGCCCGGGCGGTGAGATCTCAAACCTTATCTTTGCGTGAACGGGGATTTATTGAAGCCGCCCGGACTTTAGGACTCTCTCCCATGCATATTCTCTTTAAAGAAATTTTGCCGAATGTGGGTTCATATATTGCGATGAATTTGTTATTGGCCATCACAGGCAGTATTTATGCGGAAGTCGGATTATTCTTTTTAGGTGTGGTGCCCTTTCAAGTCAATAACTGGGGCGTCATGCTCAACTTAGCTGTCTTTTCTGCCGGAGCCATGTCCAGTACTCAAGCCTTGCCTTATTTACTGTCTCCCCTAATCGCATTGCTCGTACTGACATTAGGCGTGGTACTCTTTCTCGATGCCGTGGATGAACTCTTTAACCCGCGTTTAAAGGAGGCCTAGATCGTTGGGAGTAAACCTTAGTAGGGCCCATGTGCAGCCTGTGGGGATTTCTATTCGCAACTTGAAAGTCGTTTATCACACGGGTCAAGGCGATATTCCCGCCGTGAATGGTATCAATTTGGACATACCGGCGGGACAAATCACCGGCATCATTGGCGAATCGGGATCCGGCAAGTCGACTTTGGCCATGGCTCTGATGAATGCGGTGCCGCATCCCGGACAAATTGTTAGCGGGTCTGTGGTTGTCGATGGTATTGGGGATATGCTCAAAATTGACAAGGAAAGCCGAAGACAGGCGCGCGGACGGCATATCGGGTTTGTTTTTCAGGCGGCACAAAATTCCTTGAACCCACTTCGGCGTATCGGGCACCAAGTGCTGGATTTAGGGCGATCGCATAATGTCAAGGATTTGCGAGCTCTTATTCGGCGAGCCAAAGATTTATTGACACGAATGGGTCTCAATGCGGATCGTGTCTTAACATCCTATCAACACGAGTTGTCGGGGGGGATGCGCCAACGCGTGGGTATTATGTTTGCCCTGGTTTTAGATGCCCAAGTGGTCATCTTGGACGAACCAACAACGGCTTTAGACATGATTTCGCAGGCGGCAGTTCTTCAAATTGTGCGCCAGATCCATGTAGAGCGGGGATTGACGACGATTCTCATTACCCATGATATGGGCGTCGTGGCTGACCTTGCCGACAATGTGGTTGTGATGTATGGCGGCGAATTGGCAGAAGCGGGTCCAACCGAACAGGTCCTCGCACATCCTGCCCACCCTTATACGCAAGGTCTGATTAGGGCTATTCCCCGAATCACGGGTGAGCTCGAGCAAGCTGTCGCTCTACCTGGTTCTCCTCCCGATGCGGTGACGTTTTTCCAGCCCGGTTGTCTTTTTGCGGCGCGGTGCCCTCTACGCTTTGCGCCGTGTGAGCTCACTCGACCAGTGTATGAACGTCTAGGTCCCAGTCGACATGTCGCATGCTTTCGGGTGACACAACATGATTAATGTGACTAACCTGGTTAAAGTATTCCCATCGCGTAAGGGACTCCTCGGACGTGACGCTGTGGTGGCACTAAGAGGGGTGAGCTTTGCCATTCCTGATGGAGGAGCCATTTCGTTTATTGGAGAGTCAGGATCAGGGAAAACCACAATCGGGCGTATATTGGCGGGATTAGAGACACCGAGTGCAGGAGAGATTTGGTGGGATGACGTCAATATTACGGCTTTGCCGCAACGCCAACGACTACGGTTTCTTCGCAAGGTGCAATTGATCCAACAAGATCCCTACCAAGCGTTAAATCCGGCTCGGACGATCGAACAGGCCTTAAAAGACCCATTGACCGTTATCGCACGAGAACAGCATAAAGGGCCCCAATGGGTTCAACAACGGATCAATGAAGTGCTGCAAATGGTGGGTATTGAACCCGTGAGTGTCTTAGACAAATATCCCCATATGTTATCTGGAGGGCAACGACAACGTATTGTCATCGCTCGGGCATTAACTGTTGAACCCAAAGTGCTCGTGGCCGATGAGGCCGTTTCGATGATTGATGTGTCATTGCGGCTTGGGGTATTGAAATTACTTCGGGACTTACGAGATCAATTTGGCATTTCGCTTTTCTTTATCACACACGATGTGGCGGCTGCCCGCTATGTGGGACAAGACGGGCAGTTATTTGTGATCTATAAGGGGATGATCATCGAATCAGGGCAGACCGATGAGGTGATTACTCATCCCTATCATCCCTATACGCAAGCCCTGTTAAGTGCGGTTCCGGTTTTAAAAGGGTTAGAAATCCCAGGGCCCGACCGCTATATTCCCTTAAGGGCTGATGAGGACGGAGAGATTCAAGAGACTGTGTGCTTGTATGAACCGCGTTGTCCTTTTGCCCAGGATCAATGCCGGCAAACTCGTCCCCTTTTGCAAGGGGATGGGCATGATCATGCTTGTCATTTTCCAACTGTCCGGCGCGTGGTGGCCACAGCCCGACCAGAAAAACCATGACGCCTGGCTTTTGTCACACGCATGAGCAGCGGCAGGCGTGAGTGAATGAACTTTTAGATGACACTGAAGAAGACGGGAAGGTGAGCATTACGGAGAGATTTTATGAGGTCAAGCAGATGCTGGATTACAGCACCGAACATCAGCTGATACCCGGTGTGGTGGCCTGGCTCGGGCGCTATGACAACGTACTCTTTCGTTACCACCAGGGTTACGCCCAAATTTATGGAGAAAAGCGGAAGATGACGTCCGATACGGTTTTTGATCTGGCATCATTGACCAAAGTTGTGGCAACCTTGCCAGCCGTTTTATTGCTTGTGCAAACTGGGCAGCTTTCCCTAGAGTCATTCCTGTCACGATATTTTTCCGCTTTTCAAGACGGTATGAAAGCCAAAGTGCGTATTATCCATTTGCTTACCCATAGCGCGGGATTGATTTCTCACCAACCATTTTATGAATGGGCTCAGGGATTTCAGGAGATTGTGAATCTCGTAGTCCATGAGCCTTTGAGTTATGAGCCTGGCACTCGTGTCGTCTATAGTGATTTGGGATTTATTCTTTTGGGTGCCTTAGTCGAAAAAATTAGTGGACAGTCGTTATCGGAGTTCTGTCAACAGCAGATTTTCGAGCCTTTAGGAATGAAGAACACGCGTTTTCTTTCTCCTTTGGGACTTTTAGGACCTTTGGCAGAAAAAAATTTTGCTGCCACTGAAGTGGTAGATAAACAACCTTTAGTGGGAATTGTGCATGATGAAAATGCTCGCGCGATGGGAGGTGTTGCAGGTCACGCGGGCTTGTTTTCAACGGCTCAGGATTTAAGCCGGTATCTTGCCATGTGGGTCGGCCAGGAAGGTCCTCTGCGTGAGGTTGTCAAAGAACGTTCTTTGCATTCCTATACGCATGGCCTCGGCGGTTCCAGGGGCTTGGGATTTGTCATGCGCCACGATAGTTACGATATTGCGGGGGATTTATGGCCCACAACCACAGTCAGCCATAGTGGATTTACGGGAACATCGTTGGTATTCGATAGGCCCTCTGGTTATTGGGCTATTTTGCTCACGAACCGGGTGCATTTTGGCAGGCAGACAGATATTAGTGATTTTCGACGCCGTTTCCATAATGTGGCGGCAGCCTGCTTGTTTGGATAAAGACGGAACAGAACTAGAAGGCCGTGATTTCTCTAGCAAACTTGATTTTTCGCCATCATAAATCATCAATCCAAATAGAAAAGAGATGAACAACAGATGACTCGTCACATTACCGTCAAACGGGCCGTGCCGGAAATGGTCAATATGTTAGGAGCGATGATTGATAAGGTTTACCGACCTGAGCAACGTCCGGGTGAGGGAATGCCCAAAGAATTTCCTCATCTTTTTCATTCAGGTAACGCGCACAACTTATTTTATGCGGAAATGGATTCCACTCCTGTGAGCATGGTGGCGGTTTTGAAACAAACGGCTATTATTCCCGGAGCCCATATTCCCGTGGCCTCGATCGGTAGTGTTGTCACCTTGCCTCAATATCGTGGACAAAAACTGGCTACGACGATTTTGAAGACGGTTTTTGATGTCATGACGCAAGAAGGGCAAGCCCTTTGTCTCATTTCAGGTGACCGGGATTTATATCTCAGGCAGGGAGCAAGGAAAATTGGCCGGATGTACACCGTTCATGTCAATGCCGACATGCTTCCCCGGGATTCTTCAGCCGATGGGAACATACGATACATTGAGTCCCATAGCCGGCAGGGTTACGCTCCTTTGTTGGCGAGCATCTACCAGCAAGAAAGTTACCGGTTTCAGCGCAGTGCCGAACAGATGGCGGTATTATTGAATGCCTTGTGGTTTAAGCGCCCCCATTTCCGTCAAGAACTGTTTGTGATCGAATCGGAATTATCTATTGAGGGCTATCTTGTGGTGTTCGTTAGAGAATCCCAACCCCAGCATGGCATGATTATGGAATGGGCTGGAAACCGTGATAGAATGCCGGGGGCTTTGGCCCACGTTCTCAGGCAGATGAATCTGAACGATATCACGTTTCATATTCATGCCATGGACCATTGGATGAAATCTCTAGCGATAGCGCATGGTTGGATGATGCATGAAGAACCCATTCAAGGCACCGTTAAAGTGGCCAATTCCGACGTATTAATTCATGCCTATGCCTCACGGCTTGAGGAAGAAGCTCAAGACATTATGAGCCTAAAGACCCTTTCAGACGAGCAGCTCTTGAGCCATCTGTTTGGACCGCCGTTTGATGAGAGCTTAAATCTTCCTTTTATCTTGACCGACGATCTGAATTATATTTAGCCCTCGGTCCTTGATTGAGTCCTAAAGACAACACTTACAACAAGGGAACAATGGCAAGGAGGAGGCAGTATGCTCATTCGTTGTTACCGCCCCGGAGATGAAGCCCTTTTGGTTGATGTCTGGAACCAGACATTACCCCAAGATGGGATTACCCTCAAACGGTTTACTCAAAAAGTTCTGCTTGATCCCAATTTCCGCCCTCAAGGGTTATGGGTTGCAGAGCATGATGGCGAACTCGTAGGGTGGATCTTGGCCGTGATTGATCATCAAGACACTTCACATCAATCAGATGACCAAGGATGGATTACAACCTTTGGCGTCGCTCCCCCCTATCAAAAATTAGGGATTGCGCACCAATTATGGGAACATGCCGAACAATATTTTCTGTCTCATCACCGCCACAAAGTGATGTTTGCTGCCTATGCTCCAAATTATTTTCTTCCTGGTCTTGATGCAAATCGGTATCCTCGCGCTTACGATTGGTTGTTGCATCATGGTTTTTCTGTGCTTTATTCCCCGGTGGCGATGGACAAAAATCTTGTGGATTTTTGTGTGCCTGAAGACGTTCGTCTCAAACAACAAGAATTAGAACAGCAAGGATGTGTCGTTCACCCCCTCAAATCCTCTCAAATTTGGCCCTTATTATCGTTTTTGCATCAAGAATTTGATCGTGACTGGGAAAGGGCGGTCCGCACGGCACTGTTGGGATCGTTATCATTATCGCAGATTTGGGTCGTAGCCCAGGACGATCAAATTGTGGGTTTCGCCATGTATGGGGGATATGAGGATATTGCTGAGCGTTTTGGACCGTTTGGTGTGGCGAAAGCATTACGGGGCCATTATCTCGGAAAAGTGTTGTTGTACCGGACTTTAGAGGCCATGCAGCGGCAAGGTCTCCATTCGGCATGGTTTTTGTGGACGGGAGAGAGAGAACCAGCGGGCCATCTTTATCTCCGCACCGGGTTTGCCGTAACTCGACGTTTTCATGTCATGGTGAAAACCCTCTCGCCGAAGAGAACGCCATAGGTAGGCCGTGAAAGAGAAGGAATTTTGTCAGTGATGGGATGTTAGGGGAGGTTGACATACTAATGAGGATTCTGGCGATTGGAGCTCATGCTGGCGACATGGATTTAACGGCGGGGGCGGTACTCGCACAGCACGTGTTAAATCACGACGAAGTGACATTAGTCCATCTTAACCCGGGAGAAAAGGGACATCCGCGGTTACATCCTCATGAATATGCAAAGCAAAAAATTGAGGAAGCGACCTTGTTTGCTCAACACATTGGTGCGCATGTCCGGTTTTTACCTTATCACGATGGGGAACTGGAAGTGAATTCCGACACCGTTCATGAAATGACCGACATTATTCGAGAAATTCGTCCCGCCGTCGTGATTACGCACTGGAAACAAAGTATTCATCCTGACCATGCCGCGGCACACTACATTACGGAGCAGGCCCTATTTTATGCCAGTTTGAAATGGTATGAGCGTGCCTTACCTTCGCACTTTGTTCCCTATGTTTATTACGCGGACAATTGGGAAGATAGTGAGGGATTTGTTCCCGAAGTTTTTGTGGAAATTCAACCCGATGCCTATGAATTATGGTTGCAAGCTATTTCGCATTATGCGTTTGCCCGTGGCGAAATTACCCGCTTTCCCTATATCACTTATTATCAAGCTTTAATGCAGGTTCGTGGCGCTCCAAAAGGTTTTAATCGAGCGCAAGCTTTTATGGTGCCGCCAGGCGATTTACATCGCAGGGTACCACATTTAGGGCCCCAGGCATAATGGCACAAAGAAAGGGATGCTGCTGTTACTATGGTCAGATTGGGGATTGATCGTTTGATTAACGAATATCCTTCATGGGTGAAGGGCAACCGGACTGGTGTGGTGACCAATTATGCGATGACCGATAGTCATTTGCATCCAGTTATTGATCGCCTAATTCAAGTGTTTGGATCCAATATTGTCAAGCTGTTTGGGCCCGAGCATGGGATTCGCACAGCGAGCCCTGAAGGTGAGCATATTAGCAGCGAACAGGATGCACGTAGCGGACTTCCGGCGCTTAGCCTTTACGGCACGGACAGAAAACCCACAGCGGAAATGTTAGAGGATGTGGATTTGCTGATCGTGGACCTGCAAGATATCGGCACTCGATATTTCACTCACGTAAGTACGTTAAAAGGAGTCTTAGAAGCCTGTGACGAGAATCACATCCGCTGTTTGGTGCTAGACAGGCCCAATCCTATTGGCAGCTCCATGGAAGGCCCGTTAACCGAACCGGGTTATACCTCCTTTGTGGGAAGTCTTCCTATTCCTGTCCGTCACGGGTTAACTTTGGGTGAGATAGCGAGGTGGCTTAAACGCACGCGTTATCCCCATCTCGATTTAGACGTTATGGCCCTTGAACATTGGCAACGGGGGCAATATTGGGACGACACGGCATTACCTTTTGTGCCCCCCTCCCCTAATACCACGGGCATTGATATGATGATCTTATATCCAGGAACTTGTTTGTTTGAAGGAACCAATGTATCCGTTGGCCGGGGAACGACGAAACCCTTTGAAATCATTGGTGCACCATATATTGACGGTTTTGAATTGGCCGAGCGATTCAATCAACAACAGTGGCCGGGAATCCGTGCGAGACCCTTGTATTTTTCTCCGTGGCGTTCCATTTACGCTAAGACTCTGTGTCAAGGAATCCAACTTCATGTTATAGACCGCAAAGTGCTGACCCCTTTTAGAGTCGGGATAGCCTTGGTGCAATTAATTCATGACACCTATCCTGAACATTTTGCGTTTCTTAGACCTTCTCATAACGGCCACGATGCGGATCGGTTGTTTTTTGACTTATTAGCGGGTTCTGATGGATTACGGAAAGCGATTGAATCTGGTCATGGTCTTGATTTCTTGCAAGATGAAGCCAGGCAATTAGAACAATTTCGTGACGAAGTCGCCCAAGATTTGTTATATCCCGAAAAATCATGATAAGACTGATAGGTGTGAGGTGTAATGATGTCCCGTGAATTGCGCCATCTGATTGGCCAACTAATGGTCTGTGGTTTTCCGAGTCCCGATGTGGATGCCCATGTGCAGCAATTAATTCGTGAATATCATGTGGGCAATATCATTCTTTTTTCAAGGAATATTGAGTCCTTGGAACAAACGAGACATCTTACCCAAAGCTTGCAGCAATTAGCCCAGGAGACAGGACAAGACGATCCTCTTCTGATTTGTACGGATCAAGAAAATGGACTGGTGTCGCGCTTCAGTAAGGATGTTCCCGGATTCCCCGGCAATATGGCCTTGGGAGCCACAGGAGATGATAAATGGGCTTACCGCGTCGGCCAAATGACGGGTGCATTTCTGGCTTTGGCTGGCATCAATATGGATTTGGCTCCGGTTTTAGATGTGAACAATAATCCCTTAAATCCTGTGATTGGTGTGAGATCGTTTGGTGACAATCCGAAGAGCGTGGCCCAAATGGGCGTGGCGATGATCCGCGGGTTAGAAGAATCCAAAGTGATCGCCTGCGGCAAACATTTTCCCGGGCATGGTGATACGCATGTCGATTCCCACACGGATTTGCCCCGGATTTCCCATCATCTCGACCGGATGAAAGCGGTCGAGTTGCTACCCTTTGAACAAGCCATTCATCATGGATTGTCTGCCGTTATGACGGCTCATATTGTGTTTGAACAACTTGATGCCGATCATCCTGCCACCTTATCTCCCAAGGTACTCCAAGGCTTGCTGCGTGAAACCTTGGGCTTTACTGGGGTGGTTACTACCGATTGTCTTGAGATGCAGGCGATTTTAGGGACTGTAGGGGTAGGTCAAGGAGCCGTCATGGCCTTGTTAGCGGGTGCAGATATGATTATGGTTTCTCATCACCTTGATCTGCAGATTGAAGCGATGAATGCTATTTATGATGCGGTGGTTAAAGGTCAGTTGCCACTATCCCGTCTCGAAGAAGCTTATGGGCGTATAGAGCGCCTTAAAACAGCCCTGCATGAGAGTGTTCATGAATCCCAAGACCGCTTGCCACTCTTGCAGGCAAAGGCGCTCGATCTGCAAAAAGACGCCGCCCAGCATGCCTTAACCTGCCTTTATGATGGCAGTCAATCAAAAACAGAACCGGGAGTCTCCCGGCCTTTTCCCAAACCCCGGCGTGTTGCTGTTGTTTTCGATACCGGGGCACCTCAAATGATTGCGGCCGGACCCGATGCCGTGCACGCGAGTTTAGTGCAAAGCATTGAAGCCGGTCTTTTAGGTGCGGAGGTGCGAGCGTTCTCGGAGAGCGAGGCATTAGGCGATGTTGAAGAGGTCTTGCACTATGATTGGTTAATCTACCTCTCGCGCACGCTGGGACCAATCAAGGACGATCTGAGTTTACTCCTTCAGGCCCATCCTTATGCCGTGGTTTGGCTCTTGCGCACACCTTATCTGTTTCCGATGTTTAAAGAGATGGGAGCTAAGCGGATTTATGCATTATATGAAAATACCCCGTGGATGATTCAGGCGGCTTTAGGAGCGCTTCGTGGTCAGAGTGCATGGGGTTCATTGCCCGTACAAGTGAAAGACTATCCTAGGGGCTACCAGGGATGCGTATCATAATGTCCCGAGTGAGGTGAGGGTCATGCACATCGAAGTATTTGGGGATCAGAAAAGAGCCAGTCAACGCATTGTGGATTTATTGACCCGTCAATTACGCGCTTATCCCTATTCGGTTTTGGGACTCGCTACCGGTGCCACGGTCATCCCGATTTATCGCGAGATTATAGGGCGGATCCGTCGCGAACAACTTAGCCTGGCCCAAGTCCGCACGTTCAATTTGGATGAGTATATGGGATTACAAGACCATGATCCCCATTCGTTTCACGCTTTTATGCAACATCATTTGTTTTATCCGGCGCATTTGACCCCCAATCAAACCTTCTTTCCTTTTCCCGAGTTTTCACAAGACCCATCCGGATATGATCGCCTGATCGAACAACATGGAGGCATAGATTGGCAACTTCTCGGGATTGGCCACAATGGTCACATCGGATTTAACGAACCGGGTACCTCTTTTGATAGTGAGACGCATGTTGTGAAGTTGACGGAGAATACCCGCAAAGCGAACCGGCACTGGTTTGATGGGGATTGGCATCATGTTCCTGAACAGGCCTTAACTATGGGACTCAAAACGATTATGCGCTCACGTACCATTGTGTTGGCCGCATTTGGCGCGAGCAAAAGTGCTGTCTTAGCCAAGGCCGTTTACGGGCCCGTGTGCCCTGAACTACCCGCGTCGATTTTACAACATCACCCACGCGTCTATATTATTTGTGATCAGGAAGCCGGGCGCTTGTTGCGCCCTAGCTCGTCCTTCAATTCGCCCGGTTTCCCCTCTCAATTTGACGTATAAGTTCTGTCATCTCTCCAAGACCAGGTCTCACGCCTCAAACGGGAGTGCTCTCATGGTGCGCCTAATTTTTCGTTAAAAGGGCGGTTCATGTCAGTGAGACAATAAGGGTTTCCTGCCCTGTGCGTTTGGTCCGGCACGGCTTTGTATTAAGGGCTTTTGGTTGGTCCATTGCGTCATGTGTTCTTTGTGTTGACCATTTTTGCAAGAAAGTTGAGAATACAAGAAGAAGAAAATCAAACATGCTTGATGTGTGGGAATGATGAGCTGTCATGATAAGAGACACATCCACAATTGAAGGGAACAGAGGAGAGGGTGACATGGCGTCCATTTTTTCACAAATTATTGCGGGAGAAATTCCCAGTTTCCGCATTCGGGAAGACGATCATTTTCTAGCCTTTTTGGATATTCGTCCGGTAATGCCGGGACATACCCTGGTTGTCCCCAAAAAAGAAGTCGATCACTTTTTTGACATGGATGATGAGCTTCTGCAGGAAATTTTGATTTTTGCTAAACCGATTACGCGAGCGCTAAAAAGGGTGACAGGATGTGACCGGGTTGCGGCGGTAGTCGCAGGCTTTGATGTTCCGCATGCGCATTTGCACCTCATTCCTGCTTTTGTCATGTCTGATTTAGATTTTAGCAAAGCTGCCCCGAGTACTCCGGAGCAGTTAGAGAGCATGGCAGAAGAGATTCGGCGGGCATTATGATTCAAACACGAGTCACCGAATTATTACATATTCGCCGGCCGATTATTCAAGGGGGACTGGCATATTTGGCCCGAGCACCCTTGACCGCAGCGGTTTCTGAGGCTGGAGGACTGGGACAAATCACGGCTACGACCTTAGATGATGTTGGGCAGTTACGACAAGAAATTCATGAGGTGCGGCAGCGGACGAATCAACCTTTTGGCGTCAATTTTGCTTTGGGTCACCGGCCGATTGATGATTTGTTGGATGTGGCTATTGAAGAACAGGTCCCGGTTATTTCGCTCACTGGAGGCAATCCCAAACCCTTTGCCCGGCGTATTATCGATGCCGGCATCCGTCTTATGGTATTAACCGCGGGTGTGCGCGCTGCGAAGAATGCAGAAAGTTTAGGAGCCGATATTGTTGTGGCGGTTGGGGTCGAAGGTGGGGGCCACCTTGGCCGGGATGACGTGGGAACCATGGTATTAACAAGAAAAATTGTGGAATCCGTGCAGGTTCCCGTCGTCGCGTCCGGGGGCATTGGGGATGGCTACGGCTTACTGGCGGCGTTAGCTCTAGGAGCCCAAGGAATTGAAATGGGAACGCGCTTTGTGGCCACAAAGGAATGCCCAGCCCATCCTTCTTACAAAGATCGGCTGATTAACACCCAAGAGAATGAAACACGCATTATCGAACGCTCGATTGGAAGACCAGGACGAGTTTTGCCCTCGCCATATGTTGAAACCATTTTGGCTCACGAACCGGCTTCATCGATTGACGAGTTATTGCCGTATATTTCGGGTGACAAAAACCGTTCAGCGGCCTTAGACGGTCAATGGGATGAAGGGTTTGCCTGGGGTGGGCAGGTGACGGGGCTCATTACCGACATTCCATCTGTTGCAGAACTCTTGGAACGCATGGAAGATGAAGCCCTCAGCATGTGGACAACGCTTGGAAAGATGTTTGGGCATTGAGGCCGTAACCAAATTGAACAGAGAGTTTGTCTGAAGCTTTAATAGGTGCGCCTAGTCCTGATAACTCTTCAAGGGATTAGTGGGTTATCGTATCGTCCGTCGCTTGATGCACAACACGACTTATGCCTGCTTGATTTTTTGCCGCTTTAGGCTATCAAGCAGGCATTTTTTGACGTCAATCCTGACCTTTGTTACAGGCTGTCACATGCTTTAGGACGGCCAATTACCTGTGAATTGTGTCCAAAAATGGGGTGACTGATATCCTAGCCGCCAAAGTGTCATGCCACCTAAATGGTCAGTAGCAGCGGTGGTTAAGAGATCGATGATTGACTCAGTATTTTCATCCCATGCCATAGTCTGGCCAATATTGTATTGATCAATGGCGGCTTGTAATGCTTGGGCCGTATGAGGGCCATAGCTACCAAGAACTTGGGGCTGAACGTTAAAGTCTTGTTGAAATAAGGCGACAGCGGCTTCTGTGTCCTGACCATAGCCTCCATCTGTCGCTAACAATGCCGGAGGCGTTTGTTGATGGGATATGGCATAGCGCAATAAAACGGCATTGAGGACAAACTGCAAATTTTGGACCAGGGGACTGAAGGTCGCCGGATTTAACGACAAGGGTGCTGGCGGAGCGACGGCCAGAGGACCGGTATTGATTTCGAGATCCTGTTGACTCGGATCCCAGACATATTGTCCAGATTGCTGGCTCAAATTGCTGGCAATTGTCCGGCTCGTGATGGCCTCCCCGCCTTGAAATCCCTGATTCGTGTAAGTCCAGCTTTGCCCATAAAGCGCCACACCGAGTAATAGTTGGCTAGGGGAGATTCCGGTTTGAAGTGCGAGATCAATGGCGTTATTGACCCAAGGTGCCCCTTCGGTAGGGCCGGGATTGGGAGCCAGGGTTGTGGGTGTGGTCGTGGTATATTCAGGGTAGGCTAAGAGATCCAAATAATTGGCCGACTTCGCTAATGCTGGATAATCATACGCGCTATTGGGTAACGGCATGACATCGACTATCAGAGTTAACTTTGCTTGATGCAGGGCCTGTGCCAATTCCCTGACAAATGCGGTGAAATCAGCACCCTGAGCGGCGGGAATGTCCTCAAAGTCGAGCGTATAACCGTTAAATCCATTTTGTACGGCCGTTGTGATCAGAGTGGTGATCAAATTTTGAGGCTCGGAACTTGCCCACCAGTCGCTAGGGAGAGTGCCTGTCAACTGAACTGTCGGCCAGACGAACATATGATGGGACGCTGCATAAGTGGTCACGGTTTGTAAGCTTTGGGTAGAGACATCGGTCGAAAAAGGATTACTGTTTGATGGATTGTAAGTATACCAGAGCGGGGCAATGGCATTGAATGCGCTCGCATGCTGCTGGATATCGTACCAGGCATGGCCGGGGCTATCGGAAGAGACATGAAAATATCCATACGCTAATGAAATGGGCTGAACATTGAGACTAACGGTTTGAGACCAGACGGCGCCTTGGGCGTTATTAGGGGCCAAGGGATCTTTGGCATAAACAATGAGGTGGTAAAGACCCGATTGGTGAGGCGTAAAATTCCAGCTGGGTGAACTTTGATATGGGCCACTCGATTTCCATTGGCCTTCGGGATTTTGCCACCACCATTGATAAACGGGACTGATAAGATTTGTGGCGTCAGCTTGAAGGAGTTGGGATTGTCCCGCCAGCATCGTTGATGGGGCGGAGATGGTAACCTGACTGCCGATATTGAGGACAACGGAACTTTGAGCCGCTTCGTGATATTGTCCTTGTTGTAGTTGGTTGGGATCTAGTGCATAGACGGCTATAATATAGCTCCCCGCGGGTAGGGTACCCAAATTTATGGTGTTATCGGCCGAATAATTACGCAGGAGCGTCCACCCTTTGGCGGATTCCATCCAAAATTGATATTGGGGTGTGCTTCCATGGCCATTGGCTTGTACCGTAATGCTGATACTTGTACCGGGACGTAAATTGCCTTCAGGACCATGAATCATAAGTTGGCTGGCATAGGGAACCGAGGCGGCATGGGTGAGTGGGGAGAAACTGGCAATCGTCAAAAAACTCGCGAATAGAGGGATAAGGTGACGTTTCTTCATGGATGACCTCCTCAAAATCCGGAACAAATGAAACCAAAAATATCTCGATGAATTGAAATTGCAAACATCTCAAAAATGATTACGCATAATATATAGAAACTTTTCCCATCCCGTTCCTTTCCCATTATAATGAATCGTTCCGGTATGACCCAAAATTTAAGGTAGGTTGTTATTTAATAGCAGAAACGAAGGAAATCGATGAGATATTGCGTGATGGACAGGTTATTGAGGTCTTTTCTCCCGATCGTCGACCCAGCAAATAGCCTTACACCCGAAAACTTAGAAAGCACCTGATTCTGCCATGGTACGACCGGCTATCAGGCAGTAGAATAAGAACGACCCCGAGTTTTGGAAAATTGGTTACAATAGATGAAAGGGAAGATAACGACGGAGGACAAGGTGGAACCGATATTATTTATTTTCACTGGACCATCAGGCGCTGGAAAAGGTTCGGTGATGCGGGCCTTATTACAAGATGATCCGACACTTCATAAAGTGGTCACATTTACGACCCGGGCACCCCGGCAAGGGGAAATCGATGGATTTGATTACCGGTTTGTATCGGTTCAGGAATTTTTACAGCTTGTTGAGCAAGGGCAGATTTTTGAATATGAGAATGTTTATCGCGACCATTATTATGGCTCTCCTCGTGAATTGTTTGTGGAAGGCCGTGACGGGATTATGGAGCTCGATTATAAAGGGCGTCTGAAATATCAAGAACGTCTTCGGCGAGTGGTTTCGATTTTTTTATTGCCCCCAAGCCTCGAGGAACTCAAAAAACGCATTCTCTCCCGGTCGAAGGTATCCAATTTGGCGGCACGCCTGGATAATGCCGTTGAACAATTACGCCATGCCAAAAGCTATGACTATATTGTTAAAAACGATGATTTAGCGACGTGTATTGCGCGCGTTAAAGATATTATTCGTGTGGAACGGTTGCGGCGAGATGGACAGTATCAATTAGATGAGATGATCCACCAGTTGCAGGATGATCATTAAATGCGAATCGCTATCATTGCCGATGCGGCGAGTGTGCACACCAGGCGTTGGGCCTTGGGTCTTAAACAACAGGGCCACGAAATTGCCATCTGGTCGGAAAGGCCATGGGATGATTTTGGTCAAGACCTGGTGCACCTATTACCCAAAGCATTACGATTCAGACGCGACGTTCCCCGCGCGGTTTGGCAAATTCGCCGGGAAGTCCACGCATTTTCACCAGATATCATTCATGCGCACTATATTTCTCATTACGGCTTATTAGCCGCATTAGCTCGGTTATCGCCATTAGTGATGTCGATCTGGGGAGCTGATATTGAATGTTTTCCCGAGCGCCATGGATTTTTGTCATGCCGGATGATCCAGTGGATTCTTGGGCAAGCGGATGCGATTACGTGTTCGAGTCAATACTTGAAAACACTCAGTGCACGCTATACCGATAAACCCATCTCGGTCATTCCTTTTGGGATTGATCTCCATCGGTTTCGTCCCCACCCACCTCATAAAGGGCCTTTACGCTTTGTGATTAATAAGGCGTTAGAGCCTGTATACGGGATTGATCTCATTTTGACGGCGTTAAAAGATGTCCAAGGAGATTATGTGGGGCGTATTTTAGGTGAAGGAAGTCAACGGCAGACCTTGTTAGAATTGGCAAAAACCTACCACCTGGATGAGCGAATTACATGGGTCGGGAAAGTGGGTCTCGATGAACTCCCAGACGTCTTGGCGTGGGCCGATGTCGGTCTTTATGCATCGCGCCGTGAATCCTTTGGCGTCGCACCTTTAGAAATGATGGCTCTTGGGCGCGCCGTAATTGCCCATCGTTTGGGGGGACTCACGGAGGTCATTGATGAAAATGTCACGGGTTTTTTAGTGGAGCCCCACAACATCGTAGCGTGGCAACAAATCTTGCAACAAATCGTCGATGACCCAAGCCGGATCCGGCAGATGGGAGAACAGGGTCCCAGGTGGGTTGCCAGCCGCTACAATTTTGACGAGAATTTAAAACGCATGATCGAACTTTATGAACAGCTCAGGTTGACAAAGATATCACGCAATAGGAAAACCCAAAACTGAGGAGGATTGTTACGATGGATATCGTTGTGGTCAGCGTGGACCGTTCTAAACCCGATGTCGTGATTGCCAATACGTCGGTTGATCTTTTGCATTGCCGGATAACCATGCCGAAAACTGCCTTAAAGGCTTTAGGATACTCGGTATTTCGTCCGAAAGTCTTGAGGCCCTTGATTGATGCCATTATTATGCGGCAAATTGAACGCCATAATGGGACTTTGCCTTTGGGCGGCATAGTTCTTGATGAAGCCGATCTGGATGGCCTTCCCCGTTTTGAAGGTTAAGGGATAAGGCCATCCAGATGGTGATAATGTCCTTGGTAAAAAATCAAGGGTCCATCCTCACTTAAAATGTTAAATTCTTCTACCTGGCATATCACCACGTCATGATCCCCTTGAGGCAAGATTTGCGTAATGTGACACGCCAGGTAGGCTAGACTGTCGGCCAAATAGGGGATACCGTTTCTAGCCCGTTCCAACCGTAGACCATCAAAAGGATCGCTTGTGGGATGGGGCTGGGCGAAAAGTTGACTTAGGACTTTTTGGGATTCTTTCAAAATACTAATGGTTAACGGGCGATTTGGGATCATGGCATTTTTCATCCGGGCCTTGTGGTCAATAGCTAAAAGAATCAGTGGGGGATGTAAGGACACTGACGTAAAAGAGTTTGCGGTCATACCGTGCAAAGAACCCTCGAGTTCGGCGATAACCACGGTGACCCCGGTTGCAAAATGCCCTAAGGTTTGGCGATATTGTTGGCTTTCCACTGGGATTTTCCTTTCTAGGTAACGCTCCCATGTTATCATGAGGCCAGCAAAAAGAAAACCAGATTGTCTTGATGGTCAAGACTTAGGGGGTTGAATACATGTTAGTATCACGGTCCACAGAAATTTATCTCTTGGGGGGGCAAAGGACACCTTTTGGCACCTATGGGGGAGCATTGCACAAGATCGACTCAACAGAATTAGGGCGGATTGCCGCTGAGGCGGCTATAGCTAAAGTGGGTCTTATGCCCGAAGCGATAGATTTTGCGGTGATTGGGAATGTGATACCTTCGAGTAAAGATGCGGCTTATACCGCTAGGCACATTGCATTAAATGCGAAGGTGCCACAGAGTGCACCAGCCTTAACGGTGAACCGCTTGTGCGGTTCGGGCCTTCAGGCCGCTATTTCGGCTGCCCAGTCCTTGTTGTTAGGAGAGGGACATGTCGCGCTTGCGGGCGGAACGGAAAATATGAGTCAAGCCCCTTTTCATTTACGTAACAACCGTTTTGGCATCAAGGACGGCCCTCCGGAACTGACGGACGGCCTTTTTGATGTGTTGACGGACATGGGCTGTGGGCTCGGTATGGGCATGACAGCAGAAAATTTGGCGGAAAAATACCACATTTCTCGCGAAGAACAAGATGCCTATGCGGCCTTAAGTCATCAGCGCGCAGCCAAGGCCCGAAGTTCTGGACGTTTTGAAGAAGAAATTATAGGTGTACCGGTTGTAATAAAAGGGAAAACTGAAATGGTTTTACACGATGAACATATTCGTCCCGAGACCAACGTCGAAACGTTAGCGCATCTAAGACCGGCTTTTAAGAATCCGGGGACAGTGACCGCTGGCAATTCGTCAGGAATTAACGACGGCAGTGCAATGGTGGTTCTGGCAACAGGCGATTTTGTGGCCGCCCATGGTTTAAAGCCTTTAGCCCGACTTGTGAGTTATGGCATTGCCGGTGTGGATCCCCGAATAATGGGGATTGGGCCTGTCCCCGCTTCACGGATTGCCTTAGACAATGCGGGATTGGATATCGAGGATGTAGGCCTTGTAGAAATTAATGAAGCCTTTGCCTCGCAATATCTGGCGGTGGAAAAAGAACTGCATCTCGACCGCGAGAAAACGAATGTCAATGGTGGGGCCATTGCGCTAGGCCACCCCGTGGGTGCGTCAGGGGCCCGGTTACTTTTGACTTTGGCATTGGAATTACATCATCGCCAACAACAATTTGGATTGTTATCGCTGTGTATTGGAGGAGGCCAGGGGATTGCGGCCGTTATTGAAGCGGTCTAAAACGATTTTCTGGATCGGTGTGCTAAGTTTTCTTGGAAGTGTTAGCGTGATGGGGATTGTTCGGCCCGTTTCGCATCCTGCAATTGGTCCGGACAGCCCCTATGGGGTGAATGGTCCCTGGAAAAAGAGATTAGAGCACTATTTTCGTGATGCGGCCATTCATCATAGCTATCAACTTAATGCGTCGGCTCTTAAGTCGTTAATGGCTCAAAGTCGAAAGCGCCATCAGCTCTTGCTGCTATTAGACGTGCGGCAAACAAACGGCCCGGAAGGATTTCGGCAAGGACACATTGTGGGAGCTCGAAACATTCCCCTGCAAAGTTTTGGACCTGAACTCATGGAGCTGGTGCATGCATCGCCAACGTCTCCCTTATGGCACGAACCTATTGTCGTAATGTGTTATGACGGTGATGGAGCGAATCTGGTCACAGTCATTCTGCGACTCTTTGGTTTTCACGCGTGGAATTTGCGAGGCGGCATTGGTACTTGGAATCAAAATATGGCGGGTTGGCTCCACAACGCCCCAGTCAATTGGCCGACTATGACAGGGAATGTTAAGGGGCTCGAGAGCACAAGTTCCCCAAAAGCTGGGTCCGATCGTTTGCCCAGGAGCCTTGTGCGCGCTGTGAGTACGATATTCACCCGCCTCTATCATCCCTATCCTCTAGGCTATGGATATCCCTGGACCATTGATTCGGGAACTTTGTACGCGGCGTTACACAGTGCCCATGCGCCGGAAGTGATTGACTTACGAAGTACTGAGGAATTTCGTAGGGGCCATATTGCTGGTAGTATCAATATCCCTTTTGCAGCCCTTGGTCAACATCTGAATCTGATTCATCCGAAGATGAAAGTCGTCTTGGTGTCCCAAACGCTGCAAACCGCCGCTCAAGCCAATACGATTTTGCGCTTGCTCGGTTACCACAGTTATGTGTTGAAAATGGGCATGGCAGGATGGCAACCTTCTACCTTTTCCTGGCCTATATCCCATAATTTTCCTCTCGTTCAAGGTTAAGGCCCACACTCTAAGAGGATGCCTGAGGATGAGGCGCACTCACTATTAGCTTCAGAACTCTGATGGTCGCAGTCGGACCCCCAGGTGTTACCCCGCCAATAATCCAAATTTGGTGATTCATGATGCCTGCTGCGAATTGGGTGAGGGCGGTAGGCAAATGAGCGGTAGTCAGGATTAGGGAATGGGAGGTGATCACCCAAATAGTGGATAAAAGGTGATGGGGGCTGGTTTCTCCGCCTAATAGCCAAAAATGATGCTGTAGATAGACCATTTGCGCACCCGAGATGCCATACGGCAATTGTAAGGTGTTGATCAAGTGATGCGAGGACAGCTGGTAAATCCACACCGATGAGTTCATAGACCCGTTCGGTAAAATGCCTCCCGCGACAACGAGCATATTGTTTCCCACTTGGACTGTCGGATCTTTGACCGCTTGAGGTAATAATCCCCAATTTTGGATGGTTCCATTTGCGGAAGAGAGCTCATAGATTCGCGCTGAAAAACCGCCATGGCTATTGCCGCCAACGAGAAAGCTCGCGCGAGAAGTGACCGCTACCCCAGCATTGCTTAAAGCAACTGGCAAAAAATGGGATAAAGTTTGATGACTTTGTACGTTGATAGCAGTTGTGCTCGGTGTGTTATGGGGACTTCCCCCGGCCCACCATATCATATTTTGGGAGTTCAGTAGCGCACCCCCGGGGGGTAAAGACAAAGAGGGACCTTGTACTAAGCCGCCAGGGCTTATGGCGTAGGATACACCTTGGGGATGGGAATTGTCTTGTGAAGTTCCTGCTACCAAAATGTTATTGCCTACGGTAATGCCTTGTATATTCTTCAGCGGAAAAGGCAAAGCGAACGCCGGATAATGGGTGAGGCATCTTACGGGCAAAGAGGCCCTGTGCACCGCCTGAAGATTTGGTCTTGCCTGAGAGGTATTCGGCGTGTGTGAAAAGCCAGCATGTCCAAAAATGATCCAGATGAGGATCGCTATGAGGGTCATGAGAAAAACAAAGAAGCGAGGACGTACCCGCCAACGCGATTGAATGATCATGATGTCTCAACCTCATAGCTGTCGATTTGGTTCAAATACAAGGTTAAGACCTGATTATTATCGAGGACCCCGTCTAGCGCAATAGGATCAATGTGAATGGGGCGTAAGCGGATAACTTCTGGCGCATTTTTTCCTGCTGGGCGGTATCGGATCCTGACCATTTTGCCCGTGCCAACCAAGTTACGAATCTTTCGACTAAGCCCTAAAGGATTTCCTTGTTGGACGCTACGGCGGCGACTATCAAATGCATCATCCTCATAATAATAATCATATGACGTGTACGCGTTCATTTTTGTTTCTCGGTTAGCATCTAATTCATGAACAATCGGGATAAGCGGAATTCCCGATTTGTCCAACGCTTGTGTTATCCCTTTCAGATCGGCCCGATTTACAATTAGTTCGGTGGGAGAGAGGCGTTTTATGATCAATGGACCTAAAATCCGTTCGGCATTATAGGAATCCTCGGCAGTGGCACTGTGAAGAATGGTGGCGTGAATGACACTGTGGCGGGTGAGTTGGCGAAACCAATCACGAATATTATGTTCTAAATTGCTAGGAATCGGTACGCGTGACATGTCTTGTAACCGCTGTAAATAGGTGTCAGGATCCCAACCATCTAAAACGGCGGTGGTGATACTATGCCGATTAATATGATAAACGCGCATTTGGTCATATTTTTTGATCTCGGCCATGCCATCCAAGTCCCATAAAGTCGATAGCGACGTGTTGGGCGGCACAAGAACCTCCCCGGTGGGTTCAATGACCAACGTTTGATCACTGAGAGGCTCGAATTCATGACGAATCCAGCCAAAATAGTAAGGATTCGTTAACCGTCCTAAGAATTTATTATGTTTTTCCCATATGCCCAATTGAACCAAATGGTCTAGAAAATAGGAAAGACTGTAGAGATCAAAGGCACCGGGAAGTCTTTGACCTTTTGCCCATTTTAGCAAGACTTCCGTATCAAGCCATTCGTCGGGAGCTAATAACGCGGCGAGAGCTATGGTGATGAGTTGAAAAGGTGTGCCGTGTTCCAGTGCAAATTGAAGATATCGACTCAAAATTTCTGACAATCCATGGGCAAAAAAATCTTCGACATCTAACGAAGCTTCTATGGTTCGCTCTGGTCCCCGTTGCAGTAGATGATAATAGAAACCGACTCGCATAGCCTCATCGATCGTGTCATCAGAAATGGAGGCGGGCAATATTTTTTTCATTTTGACCAGGGTGCGGCGATAGATTTGGCCGTTGGTGGTGATTGGCAATGGTTCTTTTCGGGCTTGGCTGAGCAGGTGAAAGAGAGGCAAAATCGCTTCAAAACCGTTGGTTAAAGGAGACCGAGGTGTTTTTACCGGACTCGTTAAGGCTAAGGGACGGTCTATTAACAAGCTATCTAAAATCGCCGGATAAAAGTCAAAAGGAATAACTGGTCTGACGTAGCCATCTGTTAGGGTAAACAGAAGGAAGCCCTGATTTAACTTCTCGATAAGTTTCTCATCGCGGTGAAGTGCAGACAGGGGATGATATCCGGCTAAATCTTCGACAAGAAATTGTAATAAGTTTTGTCCTTCTTTTTTATTTAAGGTCCCAATAACCTGGGAGATGCGCTCAGGATCTAATAAAGTTTCCCAGACGAATTCCCTGGAATATTGACCAAAGGCGGTCATATGCCATAAAGGTTCTGGTCCTAAACTATCCAAAACTAATGATAAGGAATAGTATGTGCTCACGAATTCCCTCCTGGAAAGCGGATAATAGGAGCAGATTGTTCGCGGGGCGCTCCCTTTTCATCGGCATGGGCGATTTCATAGCGGTAGCCTTGTTCGCACAAAAAGAGTTGGCGTTTTTGCGCAAAATCTTGTTCTTTGGTGTCTTCTGAGACGATTGTGTAAAAAGTTGCGGGTCCTCCATCCTTTTTCGGCCGTAAAATACGGCCTAAGCGTTGGGCCTCTTCCTGTCGTGAACCAAAAGCTCCGGAAACCTGAATGGCGACATTGGCGTCAGGCAGATCAATGGCAAAGTTGGCGACTTTGGAGACAATGAGGACGGGAATTTCGCCGTCCCGAAATTGTTGATATAATTTTTCCCGTTCAGCCACAGGCGTTTGTCCCGTAATCATGGGGGCATGAATTTCTTGCCGAATTTGTTCCAACTGGTCGAGGTATTGACCAATTATCAAGATGTGGTCGCCTTCGTGATCAGCGAGTAACTCATGGATTGTGCCAATTTTGGCAGGATTGGAGGCCGCAATGCGAGCGCGTTCGTTGTCTTCAGCCATGGCATAGCGTTCGCGCCACGATTCGGGCATACACACCCGGATTTCGCGACATGAGGCTTCTGCAATCCACCCTTGTTGTTCGAGATCTTTCCAAGGCATGTCAAAGCGTTTGGGACCTATGAGGGAAAACACATCATCAGCGCGGCCGTCTTCGCGAATGAGGGTTGCCGTCAGACCGAGGCGTCTTCTGGCTTGCAAACTGGCTGTTAAGCGAAAAACGGGCGCAGGCAATAGATGGACTTCATCATAAATGATAAGACCCCAGTCATGATCATCTAAGCGGTAAAAATGAACGTATTCGCCTTTTTGGCGGTGGCTTAACAATTGATAGGTCGTTAGCGTAACCGGTTTGATGGATTTGGTCCGTGAGGAATATTCACCAATGTCCTCTGGGCTAAGCGACGTTTTGTCGAGCAATTCATCACGCCATTGGTGTAAAGAGGCGACTGATGTTGTCAAAATCAAAGTATGGGCCCTGACTTTTTCCATAACACCAAGTCCCACTAATGTCTTTCCCGCTCCACAGGGAAGGACAATGACGCCACTTCCCCGGTCCACAGCACCATCACCCCAGAACGATTGAACTGCGTCAATTTGATAGGGCCGGAGCCGAAAATCTTGACCCCGCTTATCCTGTTCGCGTAAGGAGAATGCCAAAGGCGAACCGGGGGTATAGCCCGCCCGGTCATCAGCAGGCCACCCCGCTTTGGCCAGTGCTTGTTTTAAGAGCCCCCGGTGAGCGGGGTCGATCCGGTAACCGGGCTTTAGCTCTTCACCGAGAAATGGATCCACATTTTTATGATGTTTGATCTGAGTCAGTAGCCACGGATCATCGCTGGTGAGCCATAATCCGTGGCCATCTGGGGCCACTTCTAACCGTAGTTTGCCGTAGCGCCGTCCTTGATCTTCGATGAACTGCTGAACTTCTGTCGGCACTGGATATTGCGCATAGCGGGTTAAACGGCTGAGCATGTCTTCAGGACTTAAACCTGAGGCCACGGCGTTCCATAATGACAACGAGCTAATGCGATAGGTATGGACATGTTCTGG
The DNA here is from genome assembly GCF_900176145.1 of Sulfobacillus thermosulfidooxidans DSM 9293. Lineage (NCBI taxonomy): Bacteria > Bacillati > Bacillota > Clostridia > Eubacteriales > Clostridiales Family XVII. Incertae Sedis > Sulfobacillus > Sulfobacillus thermosulfidooxidans. The sequence goes on from NZ_FWWY01000001.1 coordinate 1,727,996, forward strand.
ACTTTTCACGAGCTCGGCAAAACCGACAAGGCTATCGCGGGCTTCCTCAAATAAGGGGTTATTCACTTCAAGTAGTAAGGTGCGATCCGACTGAACAATAAGTGGCAGGCGATCCACGAATGAGCCTCCCCGATTCCAGCATATAGTTAAATCCATTGTATCGAATTGCGACAAGATCCGCCATGACGCCAATATGATAAAATAAACGGCATATGCATCAAGGAGCGGATCAATGGAATTCGAAAACATGCTGCAACAAGGAGCCACAATCGACGACGTCAAAACGTTTGCGCGTTCGATTATTGAAGGCGAAAGAAACCGTATTGCGACCCTCGCAAATATTTCAGCCCTGCTCAATCAATATCTCTCCCAGATAAACTGGGTGGGGTTTTACCTCTTAATTCCAGGGACAGACTCTCTGGTTTTAGGCCCTTTCCAAGGGTTGGTGGCGTGTACCCGCATTGCTGTCGGACAAGGTGTGGTCGGACAGTGTGCCAAGCTCCACCAGACGATTGTGGTGCCTAATGTCTTAGAATTTCCCGGCCACATTGCCTGCGATAGCCAGTCCCGGTCCGAAATTGTCGTTCCTATCCACTCAGCTCAGCAAATGGTTGGAGTCCTAGATGTGGATTCCCCAGAGTTTGACCGGTTTCACGAACCAGAACAGGAGGTTTTAGAAACCGTGGCCCAGTTACTGGGAGAGAATTGGACACAGATGACCCAAAACTAGCCGATTAAAGGCGCAAAGTCGCCTTTAATCGGTTGGGTTTGAGCAAGAGATCAATGGCGTCTTGTCCTTTACGGACAACAATATCTGATGCCAGCAATGTCTTGGTAAAGGCCCCTTCAAAGCCAATGACACAAATCGCCAAATCGGCGGCTTGGAGCATCTCGGTGTCATTGGCTCCATTTCCTACGGCTATAACCCGTTGTAGTTTTTTGACGTACTGCGTTTTATCTTCAGCGACTTGGATGAGAACCGGAGCAATGCCCGTTATCCGGCGGATGGTATCAATTTGGCCATGGGTACCAGCAGTCAGAATGTGAACGTGAATCAGCTTGTTAAGATCTTGCAAACTCAGTGCCATCGTTTCACTAATGCGACCATCGGTGGCCAACGTGCCATTTAAATCAAAAACGACATGATCATATTCTCTGAGGCCGAGGCCTGGGATATCAATACTTAGTGCCACGCGGAATTGCTCCTTTTGACGGGTTAACTGGTCTTTCTGATGAACTGGATGATTACGGTTTTATTCTCTCTAAGTCAGCAAAACTTGACAATAGTTAAATTCATCCGAATCCTGGAAATCTTCTTGGCAGATGGGTGATTTGTTGGTAAACTGTACTACAAATATAGAACAGAGGTACAGATGAATGGATGTTTTTGTAAATCCTAAATGGGAATGGCCGATTCATGATCAATTGTTTCGTCAATTGAAGGCCGCCATCGAAGATGGCTGTTGGCAAGATGGCGAAAGGCTCCCTAGTGTGCGGGAGTTGGCGGCTGTGTTAAGGATTCACCGAAACACCGTGGTCAAGGTCTATGCCGCCCTCGAAGAATTAGGGTATGTATCGAGCCACAGCGGTAAGGGATTTTTTGTTCATCCGCCTGCAAAAAAGCCTCTGTCACACGAAATGGAGCAGCTGATTAAAGAAACCTTGGAGCGTATTCGGGACTTGGGTGAAGATCCTGTGTTATTTGCCCAAGCTTTATTACCGCGGGCAATGCGCGAACATGCCAAAGAAAAGCCGCGGGTTCGGCTGGCCGTCATTGAGTGTACATCGGAACAAACCACGTTATTAGCCGAAGATTTGGCGCGTGCGCTCGACGTTGATGTTGAACCTATTGTTTTAGAGGCTTTGGCGCGGTGGAATAAAACGGATTTGAATCAATTCGCCCTGTTTGTTACCACGTTTCAACATGTTGAAGAGGTACAACAAGCCCTCCCAGGACGGTCTAATGCGGTGATTCCAGGCCTTCTTAGCGCCCATTTAGAGACCATTAAGGCGTTACAAAACCTTTCTCAAGGAGACAGAGTTGGCATTGCTTGTGTCAATTGGGAAGGAACACATCGGCTGCGTGACATGATTCATCAAGCCGGATTCGACGATATTAATGTGGTTGAAGCATCGTTAGAGGAACCCCAAACATTGCCCAGGCTGCTTGAGGACGTGCCGCTTATCGTAGCGGCCACCAAAGTGGCAGAAATACTGAAAGCATTTAAGCCTGACGCACCGGTGATCGTGGATGACCGGACTTTTACCGAAGGCACATTGCGAGAAATCCGTTCACGATTGGAGCAAAACGCATGACGACCCTAAGACGCGTATTGACATGGCGAGAAGGCGCGGGCATGACCATTGCCGGAGTATTGGGATCTGGGATTCTTATTCTACCAACCTTAACCGCTCAGTTGGCGGGGCCGGCAGCAATCATCGCATGGCTTGTTATGACCTTGATGGCAATTCCCATGGCCAAAACATTTGGAAAGCTGGCTATCTACCGTCCCGATGCGGGCGGCATCGCCAGTTATGCTCGTTTAGCATTTGGACCGAAAGCCGGAAAAATCGTAGGAATTCTTTATTTGGGCACAGTGCCTGTGGCCGCTCCGGCTGCAGCGTTGATTGGCGCAGGATATTTAGGAGCATTATGTCACTGGTCGCCCGCTGATGTGGTGTTTGTGGCCGCAGGACTATTAGCGACGGCCCTTTTGGTCAATTATTTTGGTATTCAATTTTCCGGTTGGGCGGCTACGGCTGTAGTAGTCGCTATTAGTGGCCTTCTATTAATTGCGGTGCTTAGTGCCCTGCCGCATGTGAGCGCGCGGGCGTTCGTGCCTTTTTTGCCGCATGGGTGGTGGCCTGTTGGAGAATCGGTGGCGCTACTTTATTGGGCATTTGTCGGCTGGGAAATGATCGGCCATTTATCGGAAGAATTCATAAATCCCGTGCGTGATATTCCAAGAGCCTTGATGGTTGCTGTGGCTGTCGTGGGCATTTTATATCTGGCAGTATCTTCGGTGAGTATTGGCACTATGGCTTACCACATGCAATCCCATGGAGCGGGGTTATCCGTGCTCATTGGTATGGAACTGGGGAGGGTGGGAGCTATTATTACCGCGGTGATTGCGCTCTTAATCACCTATGGAACGATGCATACCTATATTGCTGGCTTTTCCCGGCTCGTTTATGCGCAAGCTCGGACGGGTGATTTACCTCGCTTTTTTGCTCATTTGCATCCCATAAGACGAACGCCCGCGCGGGTGTTTGCTGCGCTGCTGCTGCCCGATGCGGTGGTCCTAGGTAGTGTGTTGGTGTTTCATACCTCCCTGGCCCAATTGATCGCGTGGCCGTCGGCTGTTTTCATTGTACTTTACCTGGTGGCGATGTTAGCCGCATGGCGCTTGTTGCCGGGATTCTCAGCACGGCTATTGGCATTGCTCGGGGCGCTGATCAGTGCTCTTGCCTTGATTTTTGTGGGATGGGCGATGATTTTGCCTATCGCATTAGCTTTTCTTGGGTGGTGGCTTAAAGTCCCACGTGTTGAGAAGGCGATCCCGCCTGAGGAAATAGCGTAAACCTACTTGTCAGGCGGGAAGCTCGTTGTGGCTTTTCGATAGTCGAATGGGAATGAGATTTGTTATTGGGGTTGCTCGTTGTCCGGGTGCGATGCAATGAGTTTCTCAATCTCTGCAATCCGGTCTTCAATGTCAGCTTTCTGTGCTTCTAGGTGACGTTTCATGCTCTTTAGACTAAGCAAGTCTTCGGGATCATAAAAGGGATTGGACATCATTCCCGGACGACGTCCCATCGCCCCTCCCATGGCATGCATACCGTGATTCCCCCTGTGCTGACATCCCATTTTGTTCATCATCATGGGTATCTCTTCCTCCTTTGCGATATTGACAAGAGTACCATCGCCGTTCTGATCGGGATGATCGGTGTCGAGGTGGTATATGGCCGCTTCGAGATGTTCCAAACGTTCGCGTGTGATTTGCTCGCCTGCTTTAACATATCCGCCAGTCATCAAGAATTTAACGGAGAGGCCCAAATACAAGGCCGCGTCTTGAAGTGAGAACGGCAGGGTAGCGTCCCACTGGGGTTCGGGCGGAAGAGCCTTTCCTAATTTGAGAGCGAGACGTTGAACATCGTCATACTTAAACCGGCGGTGGTGAATTTGTCCTTGTCCGATGCGGTAGCTGGGTAAATGATATTGATTCGCATACCAGCGGACAGTCGCCGGCGAAACGCCAAGTAACATGGCAACTTCTTGAACCCTTAAGTAATGGCCAAACATCTTCTCACCTCAATGTCATCATAGAATAGATTTCTATTGATTGCAAGAAAATCTTATAATACTTATAAGTTATTCTCCATTAAGCAGAATATCCCATGGTCCTGTGTTTATCCTCATTCTTTCTCACTTGTTCTTTGGCATCCACTAAAATCTTGAATTTCCCGCATCCTTTCGGAACAAAGATTATCCTTTGTTGCTCTTGGGAACTGATCAAAATCGCATTATCTTAAATGACGTCAACGATGTTGATGTGCTCTTATTATTACAACTGTTTTAATACTGCTGCATAGGGTGCAGCAGATCATTGTATGTTTGGCTTTAAAGAATAAAGTAGAGTGCTCTTTTTTTATGAGAGGGATTTGCCAAAATAGCAAAAGAATGGAAGTAATTAGTGTAAAATAAAAATAGTTCCAAATTTACTGTCAATTTTTGATTCTAGGTTTACCTTTATTGAATAATTTTGGCGCTGAAATAAGGAGTGATTAAGATGGTACAAACGCAAGCTCCGACTGATACGATTGTTGCGAAAGACCCAGTAGAAACCAACTGGATACCCGTATCTTATTTGTGGCCTTTGCGTTTTATTTTAGGATTTCAGTTCTTATCGGCGTGGGCTCGCCGGTACATTAACGCACCAGCGAAATTAGATTGGTATGCCAAAAGTAATATTGCCCACAAGTTTAGCACCATGATGCCGCACGCTTTACCGCCGATTCGGGCCATGATGCAATGGCTCTTGTTACATCCCCATTTGGCCTGGGCGTTTTTAATCACGTTTACATGGATTGAATTTACGGTGGGTCTCTTTCTTTTAACAGGTACCATGACCCGGTTGGCCGCTTTAGGTGGCACGTTACTATCATTCGGTATGTTATTTGGTAACGGGTGGCTTGGAACGGCATGTATCGACGAGTTTCAAATTGGGACGGTCGAAGGAATTGGCGCTATGATCTTCCTCTTTATTGGTGCCGGCAGCTTTAGTGTGGATCACTGGATTCACAAATACTGGGACGGTCATGTCCGCCTTGGCAAATTAGATATTCACTTGACCTAATTAAAAATCGAACAATGGGAATCAGTCGAAATCGCTGTCTCGTGTTTTGAGATCGATAAAGTCCCGCGGTTAAATGTCAAGAACCGATCAGCTTAGGACAACGACGAACAGGGCCAGGGCAACATAAACCTGCCTAAAAGGAGGTGGTAGATAATGGCAAATCAGTTGTCAATCCCTTTAGTGCGGCATCAACTTCCTTTCGTCGTAGATTTGGCCCCGGGTCAGCATCCCGTAGACCACGCCGACCAACTTGCGTGCCGTCAAGACCAACGCCCGCTTATGCGCGTGGTGCGTGGCTTCGTGGTACTTCTTCTCGTAAAAGGCTTTGAACTGCGGGTCCCGCACCCGGACCCTCTCCGCCGCTTCGATGAAGTAGTACCGCAAATAGACGTTCCCCGTCCGCGTCAGCGGACGGATGTCGGCATCAAAATTCCCCGATTGATGCGGGCGCCAGGTCAGCCCCGCATATTTGGCCAAGGCATTTTCCGACGGAAATCGTTCGATGGGACCGATTTCGGCCAAGAGGCCCGCGCCATAGACCGGACCAATCCCCGGAATCGTGGTCAGGGTTTGGCGAAACGCCTGCATGTCACGGGCAATCACTTTGTCCAGCGCCTGTTGTTGATGTTCCAAGGCCCGGATGGTGTCCAAATGCAGGACCAAGCTTTGGTGCCGCGCGTCCTGCTCGTCCGGATGCAACCGAAAGGCGCGCCGCGCCAAGCGGTGCAAGGTCTGCGCAATGTCATCGGGCGCTTTCAGCCGTTGGCGACCGGCCGCCGCGATTTCCGCCACCAGATCCGCCAGCGGGATGGCTGCCAGCGTATCGGGCGTGTAGCGTTCCAACACGGTTTGCGACGCTACCCCAAAGACGTTCGAGAAAAACGGCTCCTCCGTATGGGCATACTGCCCCCAGACACAAAACAATTGCACCAACGCGCGATTTTTTTCTTGGGTGATGAGGTGGCTCAGCTGCCGACGATGGCGGGTCAAGACCTGCAACGCCGCATAGCGCGGATCCGGCGGGGTCCAGGGCGTGACGCGCCCAAACCGCATGACATCCGCAATCAGGGCGGCATCCGCTCGGTCGGTTTTGCCCCGATCCACATAGGTCTCTCGGAATTTCTGGACGACTTTCGGATTGAGGACGTACCAGGTGGGTTGCCACCGCTGCAAGTCGGGGGTTTGCGTCAGCCATTCCATCAGCGGCACATGGTACACGGACGTGGCCTCGACGCCAATGGCCAGCCGCGCGTACGGCGCGGCGTGGGGGTGCAGCCAGGCGACGAATTGCTCGGCCCCCGCCTGATCGTTGGGGACGGTCGTCCGCGCGACGACCTGGCCATCCGCCGCCATCGCGCAGACGACGTGAGCCCCGAGACTGGTGTCAATACCGACGTACAACACGCTATCCATGGGATTTCACCTCCCTTCGCGGAGGAATGCATCGGGAACGGGATTTCGCCGACGCGCCGACGCCTTCGCCGCAACCTCGCTTATAAGCCGTCATCGCCACCCGCGGTGTGCGATAGACCGGTGCCACGGGTCTCCACGGGGGGAGCGGCATCCCGCGCGTTAACTGTGACGAAGCGGCGTCGCCGACTCACAGACTTTCGAAGCCGTCAATCCGGCAGGAGGAATGCAGTCTTGAATCGTCCCGATCTTCTTCGAGCATCGCCGACGAAACCCGATCTGGCAAGCCTGATCATCCCGAATGCCGATTGCTGCTGGCCGCGAGGCAGGCCTCAAGATAAAGCCTCAGGGTAGCAGAATCAATTTCTTTATACGAGGAGGAATCAGGTCATGCAAGTTGAGCGAGAGTCACGGCAGCCCGCCAAAGCGGCGGTACTGAAAAAACAAAGCATTGGCATGTTAATTGTCGCCATGTTTTTGACCTTGTGGGCATACCAATTTGAACACCATGGCTTGTGGGGCAAATTGGTGAATTACAACAAAGCGCCGAAACTGGTGTTAACGGGAACGACAGTGAGCCCTCATACTTTAAACTTAGAAGTGTATCGTCCCAATGGCCCAGACACCTACGGCAACTTTGTGGTTGAAGTTACGGTGCAAGGTACGACGGAATCGACACCAGCGGAAATCTGGGGACCGAAACAATTGGCGGCGGTGAATCCTTCAGCCATTCACAATAAATACTTCTTTCAAAAAGTGTCAGAAGGGCCATGGGGATTTGTCGTACCCTTGTCCGCAGAAGCCACGATTCAATTGCCTTTGAGTCCGTCGGCCCAAGCTAAATTGCAAGGCCAAAGTCAGGCCGTTGTGACCGTGGAAGATGTAAGTGGATTGAAGTGGCAAACGACGGTACCCGTGAAATAAATTTGACGTAAAGAGTTTAGACCTCCTCCCCCCAAAAAGCTTGAAACGGGAGGAGGTCTAAACCTTTATTCCAAATGTCTTTTTTTCTCGATTCGAATTCCCTTGTTGTCCGCACATCTTTTTCCAGAATTTCTTAGGACCAACTTCCCTTCGAAAATGTCTTTTGAAGTTGTTAAGGTGAAGACTTGTTGCCTTAGACCATTAAAAAATTTGACAAGGGAATAAAAACGGTAGTCTTCCCATATCCTAGAACCAACGGCTTTTTGGTTTGTACGGCAGCTTGTCTTCAAAATAACAGAGTCACGCATTTTTTCTAACTGATCACTACAGATTGACCATCTGGGTCATATCATGGCACAATGTGGTTAACAGGTCATGGTGTTGACCGTGGCTTTAAGGCCCAAATCGCGGACGCTACTTCGCTAATAACACCTTCAACATAAGTAATGTACTTATGTGTTGGTGTTATTTTTTTCGTCATCATTCCAATCTGTGTGGGAAGGGAGCGAGACCTTGTCCTCATCGTGGGTTTAGGCCCGGAGGATGAGAGTCTATATCCAAAATGACACTTGTGCAGTGGATAAAAGCCCAGTGGAATCAATTTCACCGCAAATCTCAAAGACCTGAGGAAGTCACGGGGTTATCGCCTGAGGATAATGAGGCGTCTACCGTCGAAGCGTTTTCTTCCCAACAGTGTGTGATTTGTCAGGCCCAGGTGCATGCCTTAGATAAATATTTTGATATGCTGTTTTATGAAATGGTGAATGATTTTGAGCTGCGACAGATAATTCGCCAAGCGTGGGGATTTTGTCCACGCCATGTGACGCAACTGGCGACTTATGGTGATCCCTTAGGCGGATCGATTATTGTTTACGACGTCTTAAGTCATCTTTGTGACATGTCATTCCCGTACGCGAAACCTGAAAAGTGCCCAGCATGTGTTGTAGAAGATGAAGTCATCCAGCGTTATACACCATTAGTTATACAACGGGTCAGAACAGGAGATGAACACATTGCGTTATGTTGGTCGCATTTTAAGCATCTGGTGATCAGGTCGGATATTTCTCGTGATGTGCGGCAAAAATTATGGACTTTGGAACAAGAACGATGGAAGGCTTGGTTAGACCCAGTTCACAAGGCGGCCCAAGCAGATTATTTGCACCCTCAGGACCGCGACACATTATTAGTCTGGCGTCAGGTTTTAGCCTATTGGTCAGATTCTGCCGTGTCCCAGGAATCATCAAGCGCACCGCCCGCCCTTGATTCTTTACGTGAACGCCCTCACACATCATAGAGTCATGGTGGTGGTAAGAACGACCAGTTTTCTAGATGGAGCTAAGAAAGTGGCGAGAAGACAGCAATGCGGAGGGATGATGAATGGAACATCACGATGCTGACAAAGAAGGATTTGCAAAAGAAGGATTGGCATTAGCATCCTGGCGTACCCGTAATGTTTGGGGATTTTCCCTAGCTTCTTTGTTTTCGGATATGGGACATGAATTAGTCACGACGGTGTTGCCGGCGTTTTTGTTGACAATCGGAGCACCCGTTTTTGCTCTTGCAGTGATTGAAGGGATCTCTAATTTTAGTCAATCCCTATCCTCTTTGAGTTTTTTCCGCTGTAGCCGATTTCAGTCAATCTGCGGCGACTCCACAGCCGTTTGTCACGCAGATCCCAGAGGGTGAATGGGCCTCAATTATGGCGGAACAGGATGAATCGACGCCGAAGCAGCGGCCCGACGGGCCGTTCCGGGATTTCGATGAATGGGGGTGGGGTTCACGACCCCACGAGGCGGCGCATCCGCTCCGGTTGCCGTTGCCGTATCCGCCCGAGCGCCATCGCCAACATCACGATGAGGGCCAACCCGCAGCGGAGTTGCATTTTCTTTAGCCCCCGAATGGTATGGAGTTCCAACCCGAACGACACATCCAACCGACTGTTCACCCGTTCCACCGCCGTGCGATGGGCATACTCGCGCTTCCATTGATAACTGGCCCGGTCCATGGGCGTAAAAATCCGCCGATCGGTCTGTAAGGGAATGCGCAGGCCCTGGACGACGGGGCAGGTGTCTTGACCCCGGCAGGACACGCCCGCAAAGCGGGCGGGGCACCGCTTTTTGAGACGTTGGCGCCTGACTTCGAATCCGCCGTTACTCATGGTGTGAACCTGACCCGTGACCGGATCCTGACAAAAGACGTCGCCACGATAATTGTAGGTCACCGTCGAATGGCCCGGTAGCACTCGCGTGGCATCCGGGTCCCGCCACATATTCCGGATATCGATCACCGGCTTAATCTGGTAGCTATCCCAGCAGGCGGCGATCAATTTGGTATCATCATAGCCCCGGTCGGCCGTTAAAAGGACGGCACGGGACAGCAGCACCCCGTGGCGATGGTGCAGATGATCCAACATGGGCATCGCCCGGGTCACATCGGACACCGACGCTTTCGTCACCTCCCACGCCACCGGCAATTCGTACGTCGAATCCACCACCAGGTGCAGCTTATACCCGAACCACTTGACCACTTTGGTCCAGGTAGTCCCGTCCTCATGCACACCGCGGTATTCCTTCCGTCCAAATCGGCATCGACGTCCCGGCGCCCATCGGCGGTGGGGTTTTTGGCGGGCCGCACGGCCCGCGACGAGATACCCTTGCTGTCCATGGCCAAGCGCTGACCGAAATTCGGGAGCACGGCGGCGAGGTCATCCACCAGCTGCTCAAACATCCCGTCCACGGTATCCTGTTCGGCCATCAGACGATGCAGAAATCGGGTGTAGGCCGACGCGGGCGGGACGGCCGCGTTGCGGAACCCGCACAGCATGCGCAGTTGCGCATTGCGGGCCAGTTCTCGGCGAAGGCTCTCGATGCTGGGGTGTTGGAAAACCAGAGGTTGTCCCAAGCTTCGTGGAATTTCGCTAGCGCATCCTTTCTCGTGATTTAACCGATTTGTCTCGGTTTTTTGTTCCGGCGTTTTGGAACACGTGGCTTTTAAGGCCGTTTGCAACACGGGAATCTCGCGATAGCCGGGGATCCGCGTCAACGTGTCTTCGATAAAAAAGCTCGCCGACGCCAACCAGCGTAAGACTTGTTGCCCATTGGTCCAATGTTTGACATTTTGCGCATGGGTCCGAAATTGACTGTTGATGGATTCCATGGCATTGGTGTTCGCCAACGTTTGGCGTAAGAGGCCCGGCAGGCCCAATCGATGGACGGTTAACGTTTCCGCCAGTCCTTCCCGGAGACTCCCAGCGGCGCCGGGATGATCCCATTCGAGCTCTTTCGCGAGCGCTTCTAATGCCTGCGCGGCCCTGTCCGCATCCGGTTCTTGATACGCTTTCCGTAAGCGCTGGCGGACCCGATTTTCGGCCGATTTCGGCAGGTGGTCGAGCACATTCCGTTGCTTGTGGATTTGGCAGCGTTGGATGAGGACTTGGTCTCCCCAGACGTCGTGCACGGCTTTGGCTAAGGCCTTGGCCCCATCGATGACCACGAGTAATCCCTGCGCGGCCGTCAGGCCGCGAGTGATGAGATCCTGCAATAAGGCCATGACTACGGTATGATTTTCTGTCGCCCCTTCGACCAATCCCAAGACACGCTTGTGACCGTCCGCATCAATCCCTAAGGCGCCCACCACCAGATGGTCCGCTACACGCAAACCATCGATCATCACCACCACCCACGTCCGGTCATCCAACCGGCGCTGGAGAAAGCGGTCAAGGGCCTGTTGGGTGGCTTGGATAAAGCGGCGGCTCACCGTGCTTTTGCTGGGGCCTGGCTGCTCCATCGCGGCTTCAAAGGCTGCATCGGCATGGCGCTGTTGGCGGCTCGCTAAGCCATACAGCATGCGTTCCAGTACGGCTTGTGTCGCCAGCGTCGGGTCCTGAAACTGATGGTAGGTGTCTAACGGAATTTCCTCCGAGCCATCAGCGGCCCGCACCCGGGGGTGCGGAACGGAGATTTTGCGATCCCCCAAAAAGACGCTGCCGACTTCGGTCCCGTGTCGGACCGCTTGGCGTTGCGGATCATGACGGCCTTTAGGCCCTGCCAACTGCTCCACCTCGGCCGCCATCATCTGTTGCAAAACCTGCAATCCGACCCGGATCGACAGCGCCAATAACCCGTCTTCGGCATCCTGGAGGATGTCCACCCACGGCACCGTCACCGACTGTTCGGGAAGCGATTTTTTCTTTATACTGGTAGTCACTAGCGATTCCTCCTCAAGATGGGTTCAGACCTCTCTAGTAAACCAGAGAGCCATCAGGATCGCTAGTTTCAATTTCCACGAAAAATGGGGCATTCTCGGAAAACCACCCCGGCCAACACCGAATTCCACATCGCCCGGACCGGGTACGCATTCCGCCCATGCCCACGGGCGGCTTCCAGGTGGGCCATGAGGGTTTCATCCGGGACCGTCTCGAGGACGAGCACGAGGCGTTCGAGGTCGCCTAATTCTTCGAGATCTTGCCACGAAAAGAGAGAAAGTTGTGGTATGATAGCCATACGGGAGAGCTCCTTTCGGAAAATTGTGGTTGGTACTTCAATTTTACCAGAGCTCGGCCCGTTTTTCTTAGGGTTTTGCGGGTTTCGGGGATCGCGGCACGGTGTGCCGCGGGTGGGGTCAAATCGGCCGCCGGCGGCCGACCGGGAACCGAAAAGCCGCATTCCTCCGTCCATGAATGGGGGAAATTCTTTATGAGCCTCTGCGAATCCCGCGCCCCTCTACGGTTTCAAGACAGCGCAAATGCCTCTCTTTGTTAGGAGGAAAATGGGCGAATAATACGGAGTCAAGACGGTCCATTGTCGTCGTTGGCTATATTCTAACTGGAATTAAAGCGTTAATTGCGTTGGTCAGTTATTGGCCATGGATTGTGCTGCTGAGAACGTTGGCGTGGATTGGTCGGGGAGCCAGAGGTCCGATTCGAGATACTATGATTGCCGATGAAGTGCCGTCTAGTGACCGCGGCAAGGCCTATGGTTTTCGTGAAACATTTGATACACTGGGTGCGATCTTAGGTCCTTTAGCGGCAACCCTGCTTATCGCGATGATTTCTTCGCGAACGCTCATTGCCTTGAGTGCGATTCCAGCGGTACTGACAATCCTCGTGATCATGTTATTTATTCGGGAGCCTAAACGAGTAGAATTCACCAAGGAAACGTCCTTGGAATCATCTCCTTCAAAACCGGGCGAAGCGATTTCATGGCCCGAACAGTACCGGATTTTCCGCCGCGCAGTCATTGTGTTTTGGTTTAGCCAAGCGGCGCCAACCTTCTTTATCTTGCGTGTACTACTGGCCCATCCTCACGGTCTGCCTTTTTCTACCGATGTAATAGGGTTTGCTCTTTACACGATTCATAATATTTTTTATGCCGCTTCGTCCTATCCAGCCGGATTAATGGCTGATCACGGGCATCCAAAATTGGCTACGGTTACGGGTTATATTTTGTGGACCCTGAGTCTTTTAGGATTTGCAGATTTTCACCTTTTGCCTCTACTGTTCTGGCCTGTCTTGTTTATCTTTTCCGGTCTAGCCACAGGCCTTATTGAAACCGGACAGAAGACCCTGACAGTGGCTATTTTATCGCCTCATGTACGCGGGATGGGGCTTGGACAAATTGCCGGGCTTAAAGGACTGAGTCAACTTGTAGGAACTCTCGTGATAGGCGCTCTGTGGACGTTACACCAGCCCGCTTGGGGATTTCTGGTTTTAAGCGTAGCGGCCGTATTAGGCATACTGAACATGGCAGTTGTCAAGGTGTAAATCCATGACGGACAAGAAGTCATCCACCTCTCAAAGTCAAGCACCAAAAGATGTCGACTACCGAAGATGTCTTGTTTAAGCTATTCTTGAGACACGATGAGATCATAGGGCCATACAATATTAAGGATTGACGCAAAATGCTCTTCAATGGTTTCAGCAGGGTGAACATGTCCGCTCGCGTCCATGATGGATAACCATAACGGTAAAGTCCAAATGCCAAACGCATCGAGATGTTGTTGTTCCAGCCAGTGATTAATTTGTTCAAGGTAGCGGCTGACACCTTCATCGGTCATTAATGCTGTCCCATCGTTCCACGGTTTGACTAATTGGTGCAACCACTGAGCTTGAATGATTCCGCCATGAGATTCAGGATCATAAATCCACCGGGGTACAAAGGGTTCTTGACCAGTAATGAAGAGAAGAAATGCCCCCAGATTATAATTTTGCTCCCAATCTGCACTGTCCTCGGCAAAGCGTAGTAACCGTGTACTCCGAGACCCTTTATCCGCAATCAACCGGAGAATATGTTCTAAATCGGGTATTTCCGGTTCGAAAATTTGCGCAATCACATCATCAGAACATTGTAGCGCATATAATAAACGAACGGTAAGCGCCGATTGCTCTAATAATCTTTCATAGTTGACTTGTACTAACGGATAAATGGCCTCATGAATCCAGGCATGATTTCCCCTGGTCGCGTTAAAAGGCATTTTCAAAATATGACATGGGGTGCGCGGCAACGCAAGCTGAGCGGGCAAATAATTCCAGGCCGCGGACTCACTAGGACGGGATAAGATATCGGTCAGTGAGCGCAGACGAATATCTCCCATCCGAATATCCATTGCCTGTAATGCCGGATGCACGATACCATTCGCTTCGACAACGGGGGTGTGCGCTAAATCGATACGGACTACCTTGTTTTCCGCAAAATGACAAAGAATCTCATTCTTTTCGTCACTCTTGGCGTTTTGCACCCAGAATGTGTTCACTTCCTGTTCACAGGCCAATTGACTGGGAACCGCATGCAACACCTGAGCATGACCTTTTAGAGGCAGCTCTTCATCAACCAGGATCGTGACCGGCTTCGATATAAAGTGCATCCAGTGGCTATCTTCGCCAGGTGATTCCCGCCATTGCAATATGATTTCTAGCGGCGATTCATCAGAACCGTGGCTCAAAGCATAATCAAGCACAGTGCCTAATTCATGATACATGGGACAAGGGTCTTTGACGATGACCCACAAAAGAGCGTGATCAATGCGTCGCAACTCGGAAATGATATGGAAGGCATCGGCAAGTTGCCATGGGGTCTTCATCTCTACCTGCGTTAAATCCCATATCAATGTTGGTCTGAGTTGCATAACTCTCGCTCCTTGTTTTTCCGTTTATCTCTTATTATACGGTTTGCATCGACTGTGCGAGTTCTGTTCCGGGGCAACCGGGATCTTCAGCTAAATAATTTCCCGTTACGGCGTAGGCTCTTGCCCGGGAACCGCCACAAATAGCACGATAAGCACATTGACCACAACGCCCTTCTAATTTGTCGGGATTGCGCAAATCACAGAACAAAGGGGATTCCCGGTAGATTTCACTAAAACGCTGACGCTTAACATTGCCAGCCGATACGGGTAAGTAACCGGATGGGAACACATCTCCATAATGACTGATAAAGGCAAATCCTTGCGCTTCGCGAATGGTGGGACTTTGATTTAAAGGTCTAGCCATGACCCGAGAAAATTGCGGCGCTCCGACGGCTGTTACCCGAAATGACACGTCTTTTGCATAATCTCTTAGCCATTCCAGTGAGGATTCAATGTGCTTAGCATCCAGACTTTCTGATAAGCGGGCTCGTCCGGTAGGAATGACAAAAAAGACTTCCCAGCTTTTGGCTTTCAGGATTTGCACCAGGCGACCCATTTTGGGCAGATCTTGTAGCGTAAAGGGTGAAACTGAGGTGTTGATTTGAAGATCCATACCTTGATTGACGACGGCTTCGGCGATTTCTACACTCCGTGCAAAGGTCCCTAACACGCCTCTAAAGCGGTCATGTACTGCTTGGGTGGCGCCATCTAGACTAATGGAAACTGCTTGGACTCCAAGGGTTTTCCAAATTTTGATAATTTGTGGGGTTAACGAAGGCGTCACACTGGGGGCGATCGCCGTGCGGATTTTGCGGCTAACAGCAGCTTTTATAATATCGGATAAATCGTCACGTTCGAGCGGGTCTCCTCCCGTGAAAATAATCATGGGCTTAGGACGCATACTGGCGATATCATCTAAAACATTCTCAATTTGGGGCAACGTCAACTCGCGAAAGTCACGGCGTGGAATTGCTCGGGCCCGGCAGTGACGGCAATGTAATTGGCAAGCCCGGGTTAATTCCCAGGTAATGATGTGTGGTGCTTCATTGAAATTCATGATGTGTTCCCTCCCCTGGCGGTCTAATTGTATTATGACGGGAAAGCCGGGAGGGAGTTAGGACCATTAGGATCTCCTGATGGTGACCAAATGGTCCTAACTGCTTTACTCGAAATGCTCAAGGATTTGATTCCATAATGCCGCATCGACATGCCAATTTTGATTCACAATGGGTTGTTTTGAAAAACCCGGAATCTGGTCTTCATAGGGCACAGAAGGTTCTTGATAGATGAGACCGGTAACCAGTTCATCTGTCTCTTCAAGACGGGCTAAGGCGATCGCCCGAGATGTGGGACGATAACTGGGATCCTCATCTAAGTTGACTAAAGTTTTCTTATACCACTCATAAGTATTCACCCGGTTATAGGTCACACAGGGCGAGATGACATTAATCATCGCAAAACCCGGATGTTTAATGCCTTCGACAATTAAATGCGTTAACTGGGGTTGCCAGCTGGAAAATCCCTGCGCAACATAGGTAGCACCACCAGCGACAGCCAACATTAGAGGGTGTACCGGCGTATCAATGCTTCCATCGGGCGAGGTTTTGGTGTGAAACCCTATTTCGGATGTCGGCGACGTTTGTCCTTTGGTCAAACCATAGACGTGATTATCCATCACGATGTAGGTGATATTGACATTGCGCCTTAAGGCATGCATAAAATGTCCCATCCCGATAGCATAAGCATCGCCATCGCCGCCGACGGCCAAGACCGTTAAGTCGCGATTGGCCAATTTGACCCCCATAGCAGAGGGCAGGGTGCGTCCATGCGTCACGTGCAGATTGTAGGAATTGATATAATTGCCGATTTTACCGGAACATCCAATGCCCGCAATAATGGCTGTTGTCGAAGGATCAGCGCCCACCTCTACTAAGGCTTTTTCCAATGCAGCCAGTACGCCGAAATCGCCACAGCCTGGACACCACCATGATTTTTCCTGCGTCTTAAAATCCTGTAATGTGGCCATTAATGATTCACCTCGAGTTGGGCTAATAAGTTTTGGGTTTCTTGTGCAACTTCTTCCGGTAAGAAAGGCACACCATCATATTTCAACAGTGAGTGGTAGCGACCATCAAATAAACCCGCGCCCTTGAGGAGATGGGCCACTTGGCCGGTGGCATTTTGTTCGACCACCAGAATGTGGCGCGCTTTGGCGAAGAATCTTTGGCACTGATCTTTGGGAAAGGGTGAAAGGGTTCGTAACCACGCGACTGCCGCACGCACCCCGGATTTTGCCAATATCTCTTTCGCCTCTTTATTGATGCCGACGGTTGATCCAATGGCTAGTAAGACGACATCGGCATCTTCTGGACCGTCATAACGCACAGGCGTTCTGAGCTGATGAATTTGGAGAACTTTGTTGAGTCGTTTGTCCATCATGTGTTGGCGATTAATAGGATCCTCCGATACTTTTCCGTTTTGTCCATGTTCCACGCCTGTCGCTAAGTATTGTCCGTGAGACATCCCAGGCAGGGTTCTGGGAGAAATATCGTCGAGGGTAAAGGCATAGCGCCTAAAGGAATTCGCCACGGTACTTAGGTCTTGGGCGGAATAAATGGCGCCTCGGTCAATGGGGACATGAGACCCGTCGACGGCTTGACGTTCTACTGTTTGTTGCCACAAGGCTAAAGAGAGATCCGTGGCAATGATGACAGGGGTTTGAAAGTGATCGGCGAGATTGAAGGCCTCATAGGCATCTTCAAAGGCTTCTTCAACCGACGATGGGGTAATGACAATCCGTGGAGCTTCCCCATGCCCCCCATAAATCAAAGCCAACAAGTCAGACTGTTCTTGTTTGGTGGGCATTCCGGTGCTGGGACCGGCTCTTTGGGTATCCACAATCACGACGGGAGTCTCGGTCATGGCGGCAAGCCCAATAGCTTCTTGCATTAACGATAAGCCTGGTCCTGAAGTGGCCGTCATGGCCCGGGCTCCAGCAAATCCAGCCCCAATGGCCGCTGTGATCGAAGCGAGCTCGTCTTCCATCTGCATGACCACGCCGCCGACCATCGGAAAATATTTAGCGAGTGCTTCCATAATATCGGTTGCCGGAGTGATCGGGTAACCGCACATAATCCGGCATCCAGCAGCCAGTGCTCCAAGAGCCGTGGCATCATTGCCCGTGAGGACAATACGGTCACCCGGCACGGGAATGCCTAAAGCGGGAGGCGCGGGAATTTGGTCAAATTGTGCCATAATAGCCTCATAGCCCATCGATAGCGCCCGCTTGTTAGCGTTTATGATACTTTCTCCCTTTTTCGCAAAACGCTTTACGATATATTGGCCAAATGCATCTAAAGGAAGTCCCAGAAGGGCTGCTGAAGCGCCAACAGCAATCATATTCCGCATTAATAATGAGCCCTGATCCTTTGCCATTTGACTCATGGCTAATGGGACTAAAAACGCCTTGGAGTCGTCGGGTAAATAGGGAGAAAACGCGCTGTCAGCCAGGATAATCCCCCCGTCCAGCTCATGGTGATTGAGATTGATGGTTTCTTGATTTAAGGCAATTAAGATATCCGTTCTCTTAGTAGTTGCATGGATAGGTTGATTGGCAATGCGCACTTTGTAATTAGTGTGACCGCCTTTGATCCGGGATGAAAAAGATTTATAGCCGTAGACATAATAGCCCAAGTGATTAGCGACGTGGATGACGATGTCTCCCGTGGAATCAATGCCTTCGCCTTGATCTCCACCGATCTTCCAAGCCAACATAATAAATGCCTCCTCGCATAAGTGCGTCGAACGAATTTGGCGCTGTCTTTACTGTAGACCTGATGCAAAAAGTTTGAAAATGAAAAATATTTATCCTAGACATAACCCAATGGAATATCAAAATCGCTTGGAGTACAATGACGAGGATAAATAAAGAGAGGCGTCGCGCATGATTTTGTCCCATCTCAAAACATTTGTGCGGATTATTGATGCAGGAAGCTTAACCCGGGCTGCTGAACAATTATCGTTAACCCAGCCTGCAGTGACCAAGCAATTAGCTGCATTGGAAGAGAGCTTTCAAACCCGCCTCGTCATCCGGCAAGGTCGTAGACTGCGTCTGACCCCAAGTGGTGAGGTATTATATCATTATGCCAAGCGGATTTTAGCCTTGGTTGACCAAACGTATGAAGCCATTGCTGAAATTGAACGACCAGGCCAGGGAGAAATTGATCTAGGGGCCGTCTCGACCATTGCGGTGTTTTCATTGCCGAAAGTGCTGGCCATTTTTACACGGAATTTTCCGAGTCTTAGGGTACGCGTACACATCGGGGAAATTCAAGATACCTTAGACAAAGTCATTCGTCAGGATGTTGCCGTCGGTCTTGTGACGGTGCCAATTGTCCATCCCCAGGTGGATTCGGTCCCGCTGTTTCAAGATCCGGTGCGTCTGGTTGTGAGTCCTGAGAAAGCGAAAAAACTGCCCCGTGAACTTGATTTAGAAGAGTTGTCTCATATGGAGTTTATTTCCTATCAAACCCCATCGCGATTTCGGGCCTTCATGGACGGGGTCCTCGAACAACATGGGATTATTCCTCATGTCCTGATGGAATTTAATAGTCACGATTTGGTGAAAAGCATGGTCAAAGTGGGCCTTGGAGTGGCGTTTGTACCGGAATCAGTAGTCGCCGAGGATCTGGCCAATGGCAGCTTGGAGACCATCCGGGTGAAGAATTTGCCGCCGTTGGCCCGCACAACGTCGTTGATCCTCGCCAAAGATCCCCCTCGGAGCGGGGGATTGATGGCTTTGTTGACGACCTTTTTCGATCATTATCAGGTAGAACCGCGGTTATGGCCTCCATGGTATTGGGAAACGCGGGCTTATGAAGCCGCTTTGCCTTGGAACCCACATCAAAAGGAATCCAAAGAGCGTAAGCCGTAAAAGATTAGCTGTGCATTGTCGCTTGAAGGCGCCGTTCCAATGCTTTTTGCGAAATGACGGCTGAGGTTAAACGGACCTCAACAATATCGCCAAAATCATCATGCCCGGTAATGTCCCAAGTGAATTTATTGCCATCGCGGGCGGCGAGTGTCACATGAATTGTGACGGTAGAGCCCACGGGAGTCGGACTGTGATGAGTTAAGGACACATTGACGCCGACAATGAGGCATTGATCATCTAAGAACGGGAGCAATGCTTCAGCAGCGGCCTTTTCACACAGTCCTAAAAGCACCGGGGTTGCCAAAACTGGGACCGGCGTAGGATTTCCCACGGCTTGGGCTGTCATGTCATCTGTCACCCGAGCTGTTAAGTCATAAATTAATTGATCGGGAATGTTATCTAATGAACAGGTCATTTGCTTAACGCCTCGCTGGGCACGGAGCCCAAGTATAATGGGGATAGATGGACAATAGCATTATATGCTCGGGTAATTAATTCGGCCTTACCGACGATGGGGTTGGTTCGTTCGAAGATGACACCGACAGTAAACCCATGACTTTTGACTTCGGTATGGCGGATGATCTCTTGCATTTTTTCTGAGGTGATATGTTCTATAGGAAATGGGTCGACGCCGTGATCATCTTTGTACCAATAAATTGTGGAGGGATCGGAGAGTTGAAAGGCATCTTGACCACGGCTTTTGAGATATTGCAAAAGAATCGGTTTATCGTCTTCGCCTTCACGCTTGACGACAAAGCGGACAAACACATAATCTAAGGTAATGCCGACTTCAAAATGGGCAAACCGTTTATAACCGCGTTCGTTGCGCGAAAATGAAACCCAGGTATCATCTGGGGGATTTACGCGTCTTCTAGCATGAGACGCTGTATGAGGATAAATCGGATGATGCAGGAGTTCTGACAATTTGGGCGCTAAATCGTCCCCAATCATGGCGAGTTTAGGACGGATGCGGGTTCGAACAGCGCTCATACGGTCGTGAAATTCGGGAATGAGAAAAATATTAAAATCATCTTGAGTAAATCCTGTGAATTGATACATGTTGGATCCTTTCTACAATTTTAGATTGTATAGGGTAATGGTAGCACAGCTTGATCGCTCGGCCAAATGACAGGGGCAGGGCGGATGACACAAATTTCGGGATATCCTGCCAGGATGTGACATTCTAAGGCAAAGGATTCTCGCCGTGAGATGGCGAATTAGCAGGGGTGAGGAGGATCAGTGTGGAATCATGGCATGAAATTGCATGGCAAAAATGGCAGGATGAAATGACGAGCGGGTTGTCCGAAGATATTCGTCAAGCGCTCGAGGAAATGGATGGACCATCCCGGGCCATGTGGATAGCGCGCCTGAGGCAAAGTATTAGTCCCTGTGCGAAGATTATGGCGCAATATCTGAAAACCGGTGACAAACCGTGGGTGATTGCCCCGGGATTACAGTGGGATATTGTAGAAACCCGTCATATGATTTTTATGGCTTACCCCGAATATCTGGGGGAAGATCCCTTAGCAATGGCGGCTATCGGCTTATTATGGGCGGCGTCGGATGTTGAACGGATGGAGGTTATCGTCAAGAAACTTGGACCCGCTGCCTTATATGCCTGCTATGAGGGACAATTGCCGTCGTCTTTGGAGAGTCTTTTTGGCGTATTGTGGCATAATTACATCCAGAATTTTGGACTTGATGGAATCCGTTCTGAGGTGCGACAATTTTTTTCACAGGCGAGCGGTGCGGACGTGCCCGTCACCAATATTGCGTTGGCACCGATGCCCGGGTATGCAATGTATTTAGAAGAGCTGAACTATGGCGTCGTGCCGCATGAAACATCCGGTGAGAGTCCCAAAGACATCCCAGCTGTTCTGGTGGCTCTCCATTACGTCCCGGCCCCTATGCGTAAAGGAGCGGCGCTTTTAGCCTTTAAGGCCATTGAGGGACGGATTTTAACCGATCAATGGCAAAAAGCCGCGCTAATGGAAAAACGAGATGGGGTGGACTTATGGTAATTGGGGAACAAGTATTAAAAGAGCGCATGGAAAAATCTTTGCCAGAACGTCTTATTGTTACACCCCTTTTGAGTCCTGAGCAGATCAAGGGGGGATCGGTTGACGTGCGTTTAGGGACGGAATTTATTTTGATGAAACGGTCGGCACGAGGCCCTATTGATCCCATGAATATGGATACGGGGTCTTCGGTGGATTATCAGGAACGGGTTCATGTGGATGTTGGGGACAAAATGATTTTACATCCCAACCAATTAGTCTTGGGCGTGACTTTAGAGTTTATTCAAGTGCCCCCGGATTTGATGGCTTACGTGATTGGCCGCTCATCATGGGGACGGTTGGGATTGATGGTGGCCACCGCGGTGATGGTTTCGCCGGGATACCGCGGGAGTTTAACTCTGGAATTAGCTAATTTGGCTGACACCCCGGTTTATTTATATCCGGGGACTCGGGTGGCACAACTGGTGTTTCATCAGGTGGAGGGAAGCCATATCGCCTATGCTCAACAAGGTGGGAAATATACCGGGCCTGTCGGTCCCGAATTCTCCAAATTATCGCTAGATCAAGATTGGCGAGCCATTAAACTCATTGGCGCGGACAGGGCTGGGGCATGAGGGTACTTAAAAAACCTGCTGCCGTCTGGATCGCCTTTGGTATGTTTAGCCTGGTGGAATTGTGGCTGGCGGTCCATTTTCGGGAAAATGACGTAGGCGAATATCACCGCTATGCTCTTCTCGCCTTAACACCACCTTGGTTGCATCACTGGCCCAAAGAGTATCCGGCCATGTCCCAATTTATTTTTTTATTGCCATTGCTTTTACCATTTTCCTATCGCTTCAGTTTTGCGGTTTTGACTTTGGTGGCGCTCGCTGTATTGCTGAGTGAAGGAATGAAACATCATGGCACGCAGTGGGGCATCAAAGTGTTAGGTTATCTTAGCGTGGGTACCATTGGGCTCTTTTCGGAACGCTATGATATTTTTGCGGCGCTCTTTGGATTTTTAGCCATTGACCAAGCGCTCCAAAAACACTGGTCTTGGGCGTGGACGTTTTCGGTTATTGGGTTTTTGTTGAAATTGTTTCCCGCTGTTTTTTGGCCGGTATTTCTTATTGCAGAATGGCGAGAAACCCACCGAATTCGGTGGGACAGGTTGGCTTTAAGCCTTTTAGCGGGTCTTGCTATGGTTGGATTTCAAGCCTTGTTGGCTTCCCATCAAGCCTTTACATCCTACCGGTATTTGTTAAATCGTCCTATTGAAATCGGTTCCTTAGCGGCGAGCTTAACCGCTTTGCTATCGCACCCCCATTTGTTTTATGCCTTTGGATCGGTTGATGTAACAGCTCATGGTTTAGCACATTTCATAGGAGACAGTTTAACCCTTGTTGGCATCATCAGTTGGCTGGCGGTCTTTTGGGCGCAATGGCGAGGATCGTTAGATATCATCGAGGCAGCCATCTTAACTTTGGGTATCTTGTTACTCACGACCAAGGTGTTTTCGGCCCAATACCTCATTTGGTTAGCTCCAATATTAGCGCTGAAGCGCGGGAATCTATCTTTTATCTTAGCTTACCTGCTCACCTCTTTGGGATATCCGGTAGGCTATGCGATTCGGGGAATGTTTCCATGGGTCATTTACATCTTTGCGGCACGCAATCTATTGCTGACATCAGGATTTGTCCTATTTGTTTGGAGACAAACACGCTCTGTCTCGTCTATCGTATACAAACAGGGCATTAGCCGGTAATACGGCCAAGACCAATCCACCATTCATCGCCCTAACGAAAGGCCTGTTAAATAGGAGATGTCACATGTTGGCGGCGTTTTGATGTCGGATTAGCCCTTACACTTCTTTCCGGTTCAAGGGACTTTTTTGGGTCGAGCTGTCTATGTGATTAAAGCCAGCGTATTTTGCTATTCTTTACCAGAGGTTGAATTAGGAGGTATTTTCCGGATTTTAGTGGGATAGCTGAGTTTATAGTCCGGGACCAAAGGATGTTCGAGTCTGACCTCTTCACGGTAACCGCGGTAGCCTTTCAGATACTCTTTAACCCGTGCCTCAAACTGGATACGGTCTCCGGGTTCCAAATGGACTTGTTGAAATCCTTTGGTCAAGGAGAACCAAATATGATCTGTCACGAGTTGCCCCTGGTCATCCAAAACATCGACAAATAGTAGAGTGGTGATGGGATTTCCCCGAAAGGCAGGCTTCTGCCCAAATCGTTTAAACGTGGCTGTAAAAGTCGCTCGCATCTCATCCATGGCTTGTAGACGTTTTCGCATGAACACTTTTCCTTTCCGAATATCGTCAGGGCTTATAAGGGCGCGGTAAGATAATCCCCGAACTCCGGGAATGGGGAACAAAAGGGTCAGATCGTTGAGGCAAAAAGTTCAGTGATTCTATCCTGCGGATTTTGTGACGTGAGTGTCGCGCTCGACTATGCGGTGCCATAAAGGTAACTTGAGTAGTTGCGCATAAGTGATTAAGGCAACCAAAATAATGGCGCCGCTATTGGGATCTGTGCCCATGCCGCCTAAGATGCCAAAATCTTGACCGAACCACCAGGTGCTAAATGTCACGGTGAGACTTAGCCACCATGTTAACGGTGAGCGTGGTGAAAATGTCCACAGGAAGCCAAGAAGAAAAAATGTCAGGACGAGCGCTGTATTCCACAACAAGGGGTATTGGCCTAACGAATGAGCCCATGCATACAGGGGCAAGGAAAAGATATGGGGTTGGGGCATTTCGGCCATGCTGAGAATATAGCTCGATAACCCCCCGCGATTCCACCAGCCAGAGGAAGGAAGCGCTTGTAACAGGGCGACAAAAAACCATAGGCCTGCCATGAATCGTTGTAGCATCTTAATGGGACGCGGGGAATGCCAAAATTGTTCCGGAACCAACAAAAAGATGGCGGCGAGTACATAGAGTAATACCGATCCGGGTGCGCCTTCCAAGACGCTTCCCCCCACAAAAATGCCGCCTAATGCCTCGCCGCCAATCCACACGGCAAGTCCCCAAAACACCGAGATCCATAAACCCAGTCGCCGATATTTGCTGTGGCCACCAAGGAGAATAGTTAGACCAATGCCGATTTGTATCCACGTCGCGAATTCATTCCACAAGACGGGATTCAACGACCACAAGGTCATAGACCACTTGATGATAATGTTAAGCGGCCATGGCTGTCCGCTAATTAAAGGGGCTAACACGCCACCAATAAAGCGCGTGATCATCGACGGTTGTGCCTGTAAAAAGCCATCCAACAGCCATAATGAGCCTAATGCTCGTGCTAACCATTCATAGGCATGCAAAAAAGAATGTGGGTAAGGAACTGGAGGAAGGTGTTGTCCTTTTCGTGAGAGCCATCTTACAACCAAAGTGATGAGAACAATGGTGGCAATCAAGAAAAAAAGTCCATAAAACAGCTGTTGTTCATGGCTCGGTGGCAGAAAGGATCCCATATTGGAAACGCCTCCGCGATTTGACTTAATGATCTGAATTCGGTGTACGACAACATGTTATGAATCATACGGTAATTCACATTCGCCTTAATGATTTATGGCTAGAGTAGCATAGCCATCGTCCCAATGACATGGTGAAATGGAGCTACAGGTGTTGGATAAAAGAGTTCAGAAAAGTTAAAAAGTATAACAAGGTAATCAGTAAAAAATGACCGTTCCGACCACGAATACTCGGAACGGCAAGAGAATACTTAAGGCTTATTAGGCTTCCAAATTATTGATGACGCTATCGACCATGTCTTCCATATGTTCTTCACGGTCTTGACGTTCATCAATAGTGATCGTTGTGACCACACGTTCGCATCCGAGGTCAAAAGGAGCATCATGCATAGCCCGGGCCACCGACATTATTGAGGGGAGAGGACCTTCTAAAATTGTTGAAGTCGGGGTTAATACCGCTTCCACATCTTCATTATTTTCAGCGACACGAAAGCATTGGCGAATATAAGAAGAGACACTGGCATCGTCAGTCCCAACCGGCCAGACCTTGATTTCAGCAATTGCCATTGGACAATACCTCCTTCTGTTTTGGCTATTTCAGTGTTTTTTCGTCATCTCAGGAAGGATCGACAGGTAGGTGCTGTGGAGTCATCCCTTATGTTATCCCGCTTGGAGGATTTTTACCCAGGGAAATCCTGATGAGCACGGATTGGTGTATGGTACTCCTTGAGCCTGATCATACTAACGGCAATAGGGAGGGAAGGCGATGGAACAAGATAAGGCATATAACTCGGAGCATGAAAATGAGCACCAAGGACAAAGAAATGAGGAGAAAACTCGAACGCACGGAGAATCTTCTCATCAGCCCTCACAAACTCATGACCGATATGCTACCGAATCGGTGAATTCGCTCAATGAAGCGATACGCAAAGAATTGGGTTATTTAGACATCGTGATTGCAACCCCTTTTCGGGCTGTTCGGCGCACAATGGGAACAGGATCCTCACCCTGGGCAAAAAGTCTCGATGAATTGACGTGGGCTCTAGAAGGCATGGCTCGGGTTCCTGTAAAAATGTTGCAATCGGCTTTTGGAGAAAATTTTTCTCAAAAGGACCGCTAAGCATTATCGAATGGTCTAGCCTCCTTTGTCCCCGCGTAGACGTGTAAGGACACGACGTTGTCCTAACGGGTGTCAATGCCGGGGAGGGACAGACATGGGAAAAAAGCTCGGGATGACCCATGACCTGTGGTGGTTAACTCTCTCCATGGGATTGTGGGGATTAGGCTTTGGCCTATATGGGATTTTATGGCCGCTATACATCGAAAAATTAGGGGGCAATGCCGTTTCTGTTGGCATCATGTCGACGATAGCGGGCATTGCCACAGCACTTGTCGTATTTCCGGGAGGATATTTGGCCGACCGCATAGACCGCCGGACAATTGTCTTGTGGGGCTGGATTTTGGGGGTGCCGGTACCCTTTTTATTTGCATGGGCCCCATCCTGGCAATGGCTTATACCCGGGGTTTTATTGTATTTTGGATCGGCGTTTTCTACACCCGCTTTGCAGGCCGTTGTTGTGGAAGAAGCCCAATCGAATCACCTATCGACAGCTTACAATATCGTGATGAGTGTTTTTGGCGCGGGGATGGTTGTCGGCCCGCCTATTGGGGCATATTTAGCCACGCATTGGTCATATCAGACGGTTTTTATTCTTAGCGGTTTCTTATATTTGCTTTCCACTTTGGCGATTGTGCCGGTTAAGAGTCATCCACCCCAACAATCCATCAAGCCCAAACGACCGAGATGGACTCCTAAGGGGCGGCCCAGACTTTTTCAATGGATGATGTTTGCCGCGGGCCTAGCCATTGTGCAAGGCATGGCTTTTCCCTATGTGGTTCCGTTTTGGAAATCAGTCAGTCACTTTTCCCTACAAACGATTGGCTATTTAGGTAGCCTGGGCATTTTGTGCGGCACTTTAAGTGGACCTGTCTGGGGCAAAGTCGGTGAGAAATATGGGATTACCAATACCATTGGATGGGGACTGGGCCTGGTAACTCTCGGCTGGTTAGCGATTTTATGGGCACCAACGAGCGTGACATGGGCCTTGATCTCCGGAGTTTTTCGAGGAACAGGCGAATCCGCCAGGGGGCTACAAGGGGTGGCCGTGGGCAGAGTGGTTCGGCGTGAAGAAGCGGGAACTGCTTATGGATTATTTAACTTGGTCACAGAAAGTGCAGGTGCGTTGGCTCCTTTACCAGGCGGCCTTCTTTATACGCACTGGCCCTATGCACCATTAATCTTGGCCACTTTTTTAACCGGGTTAATTGCCTGGTGGCTTGTTAATGGATTACCTGGGCGTCCTTTACCCCCGCCTCCTGTGATGGAGTCTTAAGCGTGGTACACTAGAAGAAGAGACCACCACACTTAGGCGTTGAACGCTTTCATGCGGGGAAAGGAGAGGTATAAAATGCTAAAGCGACTTTTAGCTCTCTTCTTAGTTGTGCCGTTAGTGGAGTTATTCTTGTTATTTCTCATTGCCCATTATTTGGGATGGGGATGGACTATTGGCATTACCTTGGTGTCATCACTATTAGGCGCGTACTTGGCCAAAATCAGCGGTAAGCAGTGGTGGGAAACCGTCAAACGGGAATGGGCGTCTGAGGGTTTCCCCGTTCACAGGTTAGGTGAGGGGGCATTACTGCTCATTTCTATGGCCTTTATGATTACGCCAGGCCCCTTAACCGGCATTATTGGCTTATTATTTATGATTCCGAAAGTTCGTTTGGGAGCTGCCAGGCTCATCGCCCGCTGGGTGTCCAACCGCTTTCTGGAACGGCTCTGGCGTTAAGAGGCTTGCTTGGAGTGAGTCAGATTGTGCCGCATAAAAGGGAATTGTGAGCCTAATAAGGTCCAAATGAGCAGGGCAAATGGCAAAATCATTCCCGGGTCGGTACCCGTCCCGCTAAATAGCGTACCAAAAGCTTGGGGAATAGCCCAAATAAAGAAGAGCCAAGCGCCGGTTAAAAGCCATGTCCAGCGGGATTTAGGCCGGAATAAACTTAAGAGTGCCAAGATTAACAAGATAGCGCTATAAATCGCATTTTCCAATACCGGATGTAATTGACTGGTGATGACCATCGCATTAATAGCCATTTGTAGAAGAGTCGGCTCATTCCCGTTCATGGTGATATCACCAAATTGGGCCGCAAGTCCTTGCGGGGTCCAAAATCCCGATGAAGGAAGCACCTCCCAAAGAAAAGTGATGACCCAGAAAATAGCGAGGCCATAACGGGCCACGTTATAAATGCGTTCTTCGGTCCACCAATCCTTACGTTGCAACAATAACATCGCGGCCATGGCATAAAAAGGAATTGAACCGGGAGATCCTTGAATGAAACTTGGCGAACCGGACACTAACCCTCCTAAGCCCTCGGCGAAAATCCAAACGACGGCTCCCCAAAACAAGGACAGCCAGAGTCCCAATCTTCCTGCCCGGCTATCTGGTCCTTTGAGAATAAGAAGACCAATAAGGGCTTCAATGATGAATAGTAAGATATTGGATAACATGCCTAGTGAAATCCAAAGGCGAGCTCCTTGAGTCATAATGTGAAAAAGCCACGGAGGCTGGGAATCTGTGGCGGCAGGAGCCAGTACGTTAGCTATGAGCAGCGCGTGAAACATATCAGGCTGGATTTTTAATAATGCATCAAAAATCCATAGAAGCCCTAATCCATAAGTTAACGCCCGTCTGCGGTCAAAAGGCATTGTCATGATGATCCTCCTACACTCTTCGACGATTGAAATTTAGGGATCCACATTCTCTCAGGTTCTGAAATCAATGTTGAGCCAAGGCTTTTGCATATTGCACAATTAACGCGGTATATGACGTACTTAAGGACTTATCCGCTGAGCCACCTACTAACCACCGTTCATGCCCATGAGGGCCGATAAAATAGATATAGCTGGCGTGATTCACGCTTTTTTGTTTGGGCAACCGCTGGACCCAAATATAATACTTGCGCCACACAGCTTCTAACTGCCTGGTTGTTCCGGTCACAAAGTACCAATTTTTCATGGTGGTCAGACCATGTTCCTGGTCAAATTTTTGCAACGACTGGATAGATTCCCAATAAGGATCGACGTTGAACCCTACAAACACTACATTTTTTGCGATAGGACCCAATTCATGATTAGCCGCCACAATTTCTCCCGCTAAAACGGGACAGACCGTGGTACAGGTGGGGTCCATCGGCGTGAGGACCACAACTTTCCCCCGAAATTGGCTTAAACGAATAAGGTGTCCGTTTTGATCGGGGAGTGCAAAATTGGGAGCCATTTTCCCTTGTAATGGTGTCAGGATCCCTGCATCCGCGGCTTGTTTGGCCTTCTCAGAGGGTTTCAATGCCGTCAATTGGACATTCGCGGGTTTAACAGGGTGAGAGGTTGTCCCTCTCATCCCCCACCACAATCCTGCCGAGAGCGCCAAGAGCGATCCCGCAATAGCGATCCATTGTGTGAGTTTTTTGTTCGCTTGACTGTGACCCATGGCACCATCATTTGGTGTTGGCATTATCTTTTTACACCCCTCAAGTCGTTGTGATGCCATCCAGGATGAACCCGGTCTTTGACCGGGTTTTCTCTTAATATCCCTCTTGACACCGATTCCGTCCACAAATCTTCACTAGTTCTATTGTACCCAAAGCGTTTCGGTAAGGCAAAAATGAATAAATTCCCTGAGGTAAAAAGAGGAATTTTGTCGAATTAGAGAGAAAGCAAATGCATAGGGCGCGTTATGGGACGCTGCATAGGCGTAGAGTACGGTCCCAAGATTGAGAAAGACGAATGCACTCAAGATATGAAAGTTGTTCCTAGAACCTTATGGACCTTTATGGGCCCTATAGAAAAGGAGGGATGATGATGAGTGATGAACCGTTGTCACAAGAAGAAATTGACAAGTTGCTTCAGGCTGTGCTGTCTAAAGAAAATGAAAAATCGCCGGAAACAGAGTCTAAAGAATCAGAATCAGAAGACCATCTAGCTGCGGAACCGAAAACTGCTGAGGAAGCTGCGGACATTGAGGCTAACAGTGCAACCAATCATGACAGCATCAATACGCCAAAGGTGCCACCCCAGATTCTCGAGAAATGGGCGCCACTTGGATCCTTGCAGTTACGGTTTACAGCCGAAATCGGGACAGCCCCCTTAAAGGTAGGGGAGGTGATGCAGATTGGCATTGGCTCCCGGTTACCGCTTAAGACACGGTGGGTGGAGCCCCTAGTGTTAAAACTGAACGGCAAAACCGTCGGCTATGGACGGGTTGTGCTGGTGGGTAATAAGTTTGGCGTCCAAGTGACGAAATGGGGGCGCCTGACTCACTAAAAGGCGGAGATTTTATGGACGAGAATCAATGGACGGTTATCGTCAATACATGGGCTTATGACGAGACCCAAATCGAAGAGACGAGTGCCCCCTTTATTGGTTGGGCGAATCGGATTGTGTTTGTGGAATTAGGACCATGGCATCGTCAACTGGATGATTCACTTTGGCCACCAGGAATTGAAATTCAGCGGGACTGGCCAGGATCGTTTCGATTGCAATATGACCAAATTTTGCGCAAGGAACAGGATTTGGACACGGATATGATCCTCTTCCTCGACGGAAATGAAATCATTCGTCGCATGGATCTTCATGACTTGAATCACTACACCAGCCGGCATGTGGCGGCTTACCGGCTGCCGGTCCTGCGTTCAGGAGGCGATGAATCAAAAAAGGAACTTCGCATTCTCAGGCTATCGCGTTGGCATGGGTTTCACGGCGTTTACAAAGCCGACCCCTATCCCGAACTCACCGCATTCAGTGAACCCATTCTCGAGGGCGAGATAAGCATCTTGCGTACGGGGGATAGTGTGAAGCCCGTTTCTAAGCTGGAAGGGATTATTCGCGAAGCCAAACATATGGACTTGTTGGTCAGAGCCCGGTGGCTTCTTGACACCAGGGAATTCTCGGCGGCTTTACGATTATTGAAAAAGGAGGGCACGAAAAGTCTTTTTAGCAATGAGAAGAGTCTTGATGTGCGCACGATGATGGCCGAGGCTCTTATGGGCTTGAAAAAACCGCATGACGCATTACAAATGTTAGCGCCTTTAATAGCGCGTTTTCCTAACGCGGACCGAGCTTATCTCATGGGTCACGCGCTGTATGCGCTAGACCGGTTTGAAGAAGCGTCGACCTATTTTTTTCAAGCGGGCACGGGCGCTTACGGGTTACGAGAATCCCAGGAACCTGGGGCTGATGGTTACCGGGCCTTGTTATGGGCGGCCAAATCACTACATCTTGCCAATCGTCCTAAAGATAGTTTTGTGATGGTGACCCGTCTGTTAGAAGATTTTCCGTTTTTTCACGAGGGTTGGAAATTTTTCTTTGCATTACTTGGAGATGCCAAACCCGAGGAATTGTATGAGCTGGTGACGCAAATTGTGTCTCCTCAAACGGTCCGCGAAGTGTTTGAGCGAATCGGCCAGACCGAAGGCCCAGAGCAAGCTTTTCAACAATGGCTGTTCCGCTGAAAAAATGTCCCGCTCGTAAATTGTTGTCAACAAAAGAAGGAATTGGAAAGACACTGTCGAAACGTGCATGACAAAGAGAATGGAAGGGGGGGTGACATTGGTTAATAAAACGCTGGCCTTTTTCCAAAATGGTCAAGTCGTTCCGTTGACCACACCCATTTTTCAAGGGCCTAAGACGAGGCGCCGCGGACGAAGACGTGAACAAGACCGTTATTTTCCCAGTGGTGAATTAATTCCAACCCGTGAAGAATTGATTCAATATATTCTTAACCATGTCCTCTACCAAATTGATCCGGTGTTAGGGGAACCCATTTTTTGCAAGCACATTATTAAACCTAACCGGGAACGGAATCGGGAAAGTATGTATCACGTCGTGCTGGGGCCGCCGTCATGGACCGGGGTCTGGGAAGTTATTGGCAACCGACGGATGTTCGACATTCATGCTGAATATGTCCCCGAGGAACGCACATGGCTTCCACAGATTACGGTGTCTCCCGGGAATTTTATCGGGGTCGATAATTTGAATGGTATTGAGCTGGATCCGGTTTGTTTACGGCGCGAGATTATTCGCCGGAAATTTGTTACCGCCGACGAATATGACTGGTTTGCCAGTCCCTATGCTTCGATAAGGCGCATGGCGATCGCGAAGGCTCAACGCGGTATTTGGATGTAAAACATGGTGGAATAGACCACGGATGAACCCAAGGAGGAGCTATGCGTTTAGATGTCACGGCCATAGGCGGCATTATTTTCGGAGTGCTGGCGCTCGTTACCGGATTTGTCTTGGAAGGCGGGCGCGCTGGGGCTTTGCTCCAAGGGACCGCAGCACTCATTGTGTTTGGAGGCACAATCGGTGCCACTGCCGTGTCCTTTTCCGTCGATGAATTGAAGAAAGTCCCGACATTGTTTCGGATGGGACTGACACGGAAAAAATTTGATCCCATTGTCCTCATTGATCAATTGGCCAGGTATGCAGACATTGCCAGGCGTCAACAACCTTTGGCATTAGAGCCGGAGATTGAATTAACCCATGATGAGTTTTTGAGTAAAGGGTTGCAACTCATTGTGGATAATGCGGATCCCACCTTAATGCGACAAATGTTGGAATCCGATATTTACGCGCGCTATTCTCAACAGAAAATGGGAGCCAGTATTTTTGAGCAGGCCGGGGGATATGCTCCCACGATGGGCATTGTGGGAACGATTATGGGATTAGTTCACGTTTTGGGAGAATTATCGGGTAATCCCAACGACTTGGCTTCAGCCATTGGTCTGGCCTTTATTGCTACGCTCTATGGAGTCTCTAGTGCCAATTTATTATGGCTTCCTATGGCCACCAATCTCAAAAATAAGGCAAAACATGATCTGTTGATGCGCCAAATTAGTCTTGAAGGCCTGTTAGCGATTAGCCAAGGTATGGCTCCTAGTTTGTTAAAAGACAAGCTCATGACGATTATTCGTCCCTCCGGATCGCCTGCAGCGCAGGATACTACTTCCCATGCGGAGGGAGATAGTGAGGCGAAATCTGGAGCACAGGAGGCATCATGAACGAGATCTGGGAAAAGGAGACAGAAAACGAAGACGGTGGCAATGAAAATGCCGGAATGATGCGTTGGCTCATAACCTATGCCGACTTAATTACCTTATTGCTGGCCTTTTTCATTGTGCTTTATGCCATGAACCGGACCGAACAGGTCAAGTTTTCCTTGGTATCTCAGGCATTAGCTAACCAGTTTGACTCAAAAAGCATTATCGGAAAGTCACCTGGGCCCTCGATTATAAATGGATTATCCGGGACACATGCGGAATTGGCGAGTTTAAACCGGTTAGAAGATGAATTGCAGCAAAAGATTAATCAAGCTCACTTGAGTCAAGCGGTATCCGTGACAAGTAATGAACGGGGCGTAGAAGTGAGTTTGAATGCCTCGCTGCTCTTTGCCTCGGGATCGGCGAAAGTCTCGCCCCAAGCCGCGTCGTTATTATCACAGTTAGGCAATATCTTAAAAACTGTGCCGAATGATATTGAAGTCGCGGGCTATACGGACTCGACTCCGATCCGTACGGCCAAGTATCCCAGTAACTGGCAATTGTCGGCAGCGCGCGCAGCAAATGTGGTCTATATTTTGGCCCATGTACCAGGCATTCATCCGAGCCGTCTCTCTATCGCCGCCTTTGGCCATTACCATCCTATTGCGAGCAATCAAACACCCCAGGGACGCCAGCTCAATAGGCGGGTGAATATCTTAATTCTCCGTTCATCGGTGGCCCAAGTGGCCATTGGTAACGGACCCTAAATGTAAACGAGTCAAAGCCTTTCAGTCTTTATGAAGAGCATGACACACAAAAAGATTGTGATATTGTAAACCGGTTGTGGTTATTAGAGGTAAGGAGATGACATCATGGGATTATTTGACACGACGGCATCACAAAGTATCATCACCACCTTGAATTTGTCTCAAAAAGCGGAAACCATCATTGCCAATAACTTGGCGAATTATGATACCCCCGGATATAAAAGTGAGAGCTTGTCTTTTCAGCATGAGTTAGCGGCGGCTATCGCCAAAGGTCCCAAAGCCATTGCCCAGGTCAAAGGTCAAGTGATGGTCAACACGATGTCCTTACAGCCTGATTTAAACAGTGTTTCCATGACGCAACAAACGACGGATTTGGCCAAGACTCAACTGTTGTACCAAACCGCCGTGCAAGCATTTAATTATAAAACCACGGAAATAAAAATCGTGAGTGAAGGGAGGGCCTTGTAATTCATGTTTGATGCCCTGAATATTACCGCTTCGGCTTTAAGTGCCGAGTCTTTGCGATTAGATCTGGTTGCCAATAATTTAGCGAATGCGACGACCACTAAAACGGTGACGGGTTTCCCTTATCAAAGTGAATCGGCCATCTTAGCTGAAGCACCGGCACCATCAAACGGACCATACCGCGGCATTGGGCAAGGCGTGGTGGTCAAGGCCATTTTAGACAGCCAAGCCCCTTTTCCCAAGGTTTATGATCCCACCAGTCCCCTGGCGAATGCGCAAGGTTATGTTTTGGAATCGAATGTCAATTTATCGACTCAAATGGTGGATATGGCCGAGGCATCCCAGGCCTATCAAGCGAATGCGAATGCCTTTTCGGCCGATAAAAACATGATCTTAAAAGCTTTGACGTTGGGAGCGTAGAATTCATATGAATCCTGTGGGACTCACTTTAACGAACCCTGCTAATTTAAATACCGTGGGATCATCTGTAGGCGGCCATGGTGCGGGTGCCAGCACGTTTGGGGCGTTATTAAAAGGCGCGATTAGCCAACTCGAGTCTAGTCAAGCCCATGCCAATCAGCAAATTACAGGGGCTATGACCGGCCAAGTGACCATTACTGGGGCCATGGTGGCGATTGCCGAAGCGCAAAGCACATTAGATGTGGCGACAGCGATTCGGAATAACGTGGTGCAGGCCTATCAAACCATTATGAACATGTCTGTGGGATAAAAGATTAGGGGCGGACAATGAATCAACGAGTCAAACAGTATAGTCAACAGGTTCTTCAGTGGTGGAAACAGCAGACCCTGACCCAGCGCCTGCGCCTTGGTGTGGTTGTGGCGCTGGTCTTGAGTGTGCTGTTAGTGGCTGTTCATTGGGTAACCAGTCCCGATTGGCAGCCCCTTTATACCAACTTAAGCCCTCGGAGTGCGGGACAAATCACCACGCAATTAACGCAGATGAAAATCCCTTATGAGCTCGCGGATCAAGGGCGGACCGTCCTGGTACCGAAGAAAGATGTCGACCAGGTGCGGGTGGATTTAGCCGATTTGAATATCCCCTCTAGCACAGTGGGATTACCGCAGCCGTTAAATTTTAGTTTGGGAGAGACCAATCAAGAGATTACGCTAACCCAATTGGCGGATTTAGAAGCCACACTGGCGCAAACCATTAATTCGATTAATGGCGTACATGATTCCCGGGTTCTTATCAATGAACCACCTCCGGCTCTGTTTGGTGAAAGCACAGCGAGTCCCACGGCGTCGGTCTTTTTAGATTTAAACCCGGGTGCCTCATTAAGTCCTTCGCAAGTGCGGGGGATTATGAATTTGGTGGCACACTCTGTGGCAGGCTTGTCGCCTAACCAAGTGACGGTCGTCGATCAACAAGGGACTTTGCTGTCGCAAACGGCTCTGAATAATCAACCGGGATCGCAAATCACGGGGACCAATCAAGCAGAACTGCAAGCCGAGGATCAGGTCGACAACCAGATTGCACAAAATGTGACGTCGATGCTGGACCAAGTCTTAGGACCGGGAGCAGCGGTCGTCCGGGTCAATGCTACACTGAATTTTGACCAGTCAACTGTGAACTCGACCCAATATGGGAAGTCCGTCTTATCTTCGCAGTCGGTCACGACCCAAACCAGCTCGCAAGCGGCGGGTACCGCCACCCCAGCCGGTGCTGGAGGCAATACGCCCACCTATCCCGTCACAACCGGCGCTTTAGGGCCGTCCAAATCGCAAAGCAATTCCACGACGTCACATTGGTTAGTCGATACCACTAGCACCCATCAAGTGATTCCGTCGGGCAGTATTAGCCGGATGACCGTGGCGGTTGCGGTCGACAAGCCACTCAGTGCGAGCCAGCGCACGGCGCTGAAAAATTTGGTGGCATCGGCGGCTGGTATTAATCCGGCCCGGGGTGATGTGGTGACGATTTTGGGCCAACCATTCAACCGTTCTTCGGTCAATCAAGCCTTAAAGCAAATGGCCCAGGCGCAAAAGGCCCAGCAAATTCGTCGCGATATTATGGAAGGGCTTTTAGCTTTGTTAGGGATTGTGCTTGCGATTATTGTGTGGCGAGGGTTAGCTAAGATGCGGCGGCAAGCGCCGGCCCCCACTTTCGAACCCGCCTTGGCGAGCCCAGGAGGGCAATCGTTATCCGTTACCGATTTGCTGAATGAAATTCGCCAGGCTAAAGAACCGACCCTGGCGGAAACAGCCAAGAGTTACTTGCAGGACATGTTACAAAAAGATCCCGAAGGGGCGGCACGCTTAATCCGGGCTTGGATTCAGGAGGATGAATAAATTGCGGATGTCAGGTGCTCGCAAAGCGGCGGTATTGTTGATGTCGATGGGAACCGAACAGGCCGCGACGCTTCTTCGCTATCTTAGGCGCTCGGAAGTGGAAGCGATCACGATGGAAATCGCCAATCTTAAGCGGGTCGATTCACAAGTGGTTGATGAGGTCGTGACCGAATTCTATGAGATGTCCAAGGCCGAGAAGCAACTTGCCGAGGGCGGGATTGATATGGCTCGGGATATGCTAGAGCGGGCGTTTGATGGCCCCAGGGCCCAAGAAATTCTGCAGCGGTTAACCGGATTTTTGCAGCGGCGCCCTTTTGAAGTCTTGCGCAAGGCCGATCCGAGTCAGGTGATGACTTTAATGATGAATGAACATCCGCAGACCATTGCCGTGGTATTAGCCTATATGGACCCGACGCAAGCATCCCAGGTGTTGTCGTCTTTGGATCCCGAACTACAAAGCGATGTCGCCCGGCGCATTGCGGTCATGGGCCGGGCTGCCCCTGAAGTGATCAAAGAGATTGAACAATTGATGGAGAAGAAACTGACCAATCTGGCTGCTGAGGAAATATCGGGGGCCGGGGGCATTAATGCGATTGTCCCCATTTTGAATAACACGGACCGGACTTCCGAGCGCCTGATTTTACAGCGCCTTGAGGAATTTGACCCAGAACTCGCTGATGAAATTCGAAACAGGATGTTTGTATTTGAAAATATTGTGCAAATCGATGACCGAGCCATGCAAAAAGTGCTGCGGCGTGTCGATAATAAGACCTTGGCACTGGCCTTAAAGGGAACACCGCCTGATGTTTCGCAAAAGGTTATGCGAAACCTGTCACAAAAGGCCGCCGAGTTATTAAAGGAAGACATTGATGTCTTAGGACCCGTGCGGATTCGTGATGTGGAACAAGCCCAGCGGGAAATTGTCAATGTCATTCGTCAGCTAGAGGATCAGGGAGAATTGGTCATTTCTCGGGGGGAGCGTGATGACTTTGTCGTCTAATGTGCTCAAGGCATGGGCCGTGAAAAATGGGATGAAGCCGATCCGGCTTGATCCCCAAGATGATGGCAAGGGACAAGTGCAAGTCGCGTTAACGGACGCGAAAGAAGCAGCCATGAACATTGTTACCCGGGCCAAGGAAGAGGCTCGTGCCATCATCGAAGAAGCGGAAGGCGAGGCCAATCAGATTCGCCAGCAAGCACAGGCTCAAGGATATGAACAAGGACATCAACAAGGCGTGTTGGAGGCCAAGCAGCAAGTTATGAACCAGTGGTCAGAGATGGCCCAGCAGGTTCAACATGTATTGAATAAAATTGAACAACTGGGGGCATTCACCAAGCTTTTAGAGCCGGAATTGGTGTTGGCTCAAGCTGCGGCGTTAGCAGGAAAATTTATAGAAAACGAAGCGATGCACCATCCGGATTCCCTGCGGACGTATTTGACGGATATTATAGGGAGTTTGGAAGCCCATCAAGTGACCCTATTCTTATCACCCGAATTTCACAACACCTTAGAACACTTGACAAAAAACTGGGGAGATTTGTGGTCCCAGGTCAAAGTAGCGGTTGACCGGTCCTTGGAGAATCTTGCGATGCGCATAGAGACAGCGGATGGCGAGGAATTTTTAGTAGGGCCCATCCAAGCACTGAGCAAGATGCTCGATGAGGTGCTCTATGGAAGTGTGTGAAAAGATTAAACAATTCCCGGTATCACGCCTGCTTGTGCCTATCGGACATATCACGGCAGTGCGGGGACAAAGTCTTATTGCTTCGGGAGTTCGAATGGCGGTAGGAGAAGTTGGGAAAATCCAGCTGTCTGAAACCCAGGAAGTTGAGGTGGAATGCGTCGGATTCCTCGAAGATCACCGGGTATTGTTGACCCCCTATCATGATGTCATGGGGATAAGGCCAGGCCTTGCCGTCATCGCTAAGGGACGGCCTTTTAGCATGGTGAGCGGAAAAGAAGTGTTGGGACGTCTTCTTGATGGCATTGGCAAGCCTTTAGATAGGGGACCGATGCCTATTGGGCCAAGACGTTTTTTGACCAC
The DNA here is from genome assembly GCF_900176145.1 of Sulfobacillus thermosulfidooxidans DSM 9293. Taxonomy (NCBI): domain Bacteria; kingdom Bacillati; phylum Bacillota; class Clostridia; order Eubacteriales; family Clostridiales Family XVII. Incertae Sedis; genus Sulfobacillus; species Sulfobacillus thermosulfidooxidans. The sequence continues at coordinate 1,766,900 of NZ_FWWY01000001.1, forward strand.
GGTGCCAATGTCCCCATTAAGCCGTCAAGCCGTTGACAATATTTTATGGACCGGTATTCGAGCGATTGATGGGCTTTTAACAGTGGGCCAGGGACAACGTGTTGGCGTGTTTGCGGGGGCAGGGTTTGGCAAGACCACTTTATTACAAGAGATTTTAAATGGTACCGAAGCGGATATCGTTGTCGTCGGCTTAATTGGCGAACGGGGCAGGGAAGTCGCGGAATTCTTTCGCCAGCTCGGACCTGAGGCGAAAAAGCGTACCGTGATCATCGCCGCAACGTCAGATATGCCAGCCATTATGCGATTAAAAGCGGCATGGGCAGCGACCTTAATCGCGGAAGATTTCCGTGATCAGGGACATCAGGTATTGCTGGTCATGGATTCTTTGACTCGGGTGGCTTTAGCCCAACGAGAAATTGGCATGGAAACGGGAGAACTCCCCTCGGCTCGAGGATATACTCCTTCGGTTTTGCATTTATTGCCCCGGTTACTGGAACGGGCCGGTGCGACGGAGAAAGGTTCGATTACAGGAATTTATACGGTATTGGTTGATGGTGATGATCCTTATGAGGATCCGCTATCTGATATCCTTCGGGGATTACTGGATGGCCATATTATTTTGTCCCGGCAATTAGCTCATCGTGGCCATTTTCCAGCCATTGATGTGGTGGGGAGTTTATCGCGTCTGATGCCCGACATTGTTTCTGAAAAGCATCTGCAAATGGCTCGATCATTCAAAGAAATTGTGGCGCGGGTTAAAGAGGCGGAAGACTTATTGGAGGTCGGTGCTTACACCCCGGGCCGGGATGAGTTGCTGGATCAGGCACTCAATATTTATCCCACCATTCAAGCATTTTTAGATCAAAAACGTGGCGAGCGGTGTCAACCCCAAGAGCTTCTTAGTCAAATGGAAGGAATCTTTGACACAATCACGCACCTAAGGCGCGACGATCACGCACATGAGAAGGAGAACGATGGCTAGTCAAAAAGGTTTACACATGTATGTAAGTTATCTCATGAAAACCATGCAAACAAAGGTTCATGAGATGGACAGCTGGGAACATGCTTTAGAAGATTTGCAAAGGGCGCGTAGCACGCTGGCTCATGTGTCCCAGAATATCGGTCCTGATGTAATCGGCTCGACAGAGTTATTGGCATATTATGAGAATTACCAATTCCACCTCCGGAAAATTGCCCAGTTAGAAAAAGAGGAATTGGTCATATCACGGCGAATTGAAAAATGTCGGGAGGAAATAGTTTCCTTACGCCAGTCGCTCAAACAGGTACAGCGCCTGATGGCACGTCGGCAAGCACGAAAGAACGACCGACAAAATCGCCTGCAGGCTGAAGGGTTCTTGGCGTTAGGACTCTCCCGTAAGCTTATGATCAGGGAGGCCTCTTTGTTCCGTGTCCCTTTTGGAGTCACATCAATCCGTATATCTCGTGGTACGGCCCGGAAAATTGGTCAGCACTCGAGTCATTAGACGGGTACGCCAAGAAGTTTATTTGGATGCCCTCAAAGACCATGATATGGAATTGACGCCCTTACCGGGAACGACAATTACCATACGCTGGCCTTTTGACGATTTATTGTATGAACAACAAGGGGTAATCACGGAAGTTTTAGATCCGATTCCGATCATTGTCGTTAAACTCCAAGGACAGTCTAAGGTTATCGAACAACGGGGCAGTTTGCGGGTCAAAGTGCAAGTGCCGTTGGAATACGGCCTAATTCGACCCGATTCGGAGCTCCTAATGACCACAACATTTGACCTCTCGGCAACAGGCCTCAGGTTTCCTAGTGCCGTTGAACTGTGGCGCGGATTGCACTTGAAAATGCGCTTGCGGCTAGGAACAGATGAAGTCATTCTCTTATCACAAGTGACGCGGGTTGCCACCAAACCTCGGGAAATCCGTGGTAAAAAAACATGGGAAAGTGCAGTGACCTTTATCCAGATTAAGCCACAAGACCGGACTCTTATCGAACGGTTTGTCAGAGGACAGTATCACCGGCAACAAACTCGGAGGGACTGATTTTTATGATGGTTGATCATCGGGATTAAAGGAGGTGAATCGTATATGCCAGCAGTCCATTTCATGACACGAACGACACTTTCAGATAGCGGGAAACTGGCTACTCAAGGGATCAGGGAGAAGCATGGTCACAACGAAGCCAAATTTTCGCGAGTTGTCGCGCATAAGCTGGGTGGGAGAAAATCCCGTGTTTCTCATCGGGCACACGAAAATTCCGTATTAAAGTCACCTACAACACTACGCCTAAGCTCCAAATGGGTGAAGGTTAAAAAAGTCCAAGTGAAGAAGACGTTATCTCGACCGAGCCCTACATCCCATCACCCCTACCGCCTTCACACCCAACACCAACTGATTGCTCGTAAACATTCTCACAGTCATAAAAAGCACCAGTTGCCCCGTGAAGCTGTGTTGGGAACGGTTGTTCCAGGACTGTTACTGGGTTCCATGCATACTGGCCATGAGTTGGAAACAACTTTGGTGGGGCATGTCATGCGCCAGGTGTCTTTGCACAAAGCGAATTCGGGGTCCTTAAAATCTGGATTGGCAAGTCAAAGTCAGATAACATTGAGGAAGGCGCCTCAACCCCCAAATTTGTTAACAAATTCGGAAAGCTTGGGCAACAGTCACCGTAATCCCAGCACCACGGAAACAGGGACCACCCCAAAGCTTGTCTTTATCCGTAAATTTACTATGCCCACGATTAGGCGATCCGTGTCCCTTTCCGGGAAGAAGACTTTACAGTCTTCGGGAAACACAAAGCTACTTCCTAAACGCCGCAAAGATTCTGGTGAGATTACTTCAGGGGGACTGGGCGGGATAAGTTCCATAGAACCTAACCCATCACCCATAGCTTTGAAGGCGTCGGTCATGTCTCCCAGTAATGGTGTGCCTGTACATGCTATATTAGGCCAAGCAATTCACAAAGGTATTTTGCAGCGGCATGTTGGAGGCTGGGTGATCAAACCGGTACACTGGAAAGCTCCGAACGGGACGCCTGGTAGCAAGTGGATTTTAACGATGCCCAAACAATCAGGGCCCTTAATTATGACACTTCTTCACATGCAAAACAGCTGGAAGGTCAATTTCGAGGTGAATTCAGCAGGATTAGCAGGAGCCTTGGCCGAGAATTTGGGACAAGTTCAAAATATAACTGCAGCATCCCTTCCTGTATCCCAAGTCTCGGTCTTTTTAGGCATGGGACAAAATGCGATGGGACAAGGTAATTCTTCGCAGGGCGGGGGATACTTTGGGGCTCTTTACGAGCCACCCATGCAGCCGATGCCGTGGCGTGCCAGGCATGGAACCGCTACGAGCGTTAGACATCCCTCTCTTAAGTCGCAGACGGCAGTGGATTACCAAGCATAAGAAGACCGGAGATCACCCATGGCGTGGGGAAATGAGAACGACGCCAAATCAATAACCATTGAACGAAAGGATGGATAACAAACATTGAGTATGCCTATCAACAATCTCTTAAACCTCGGCACGAGTTCGGCCAACTCCCCCACATCCACGGCGTCGCAGGGGCCTGGTGGGAACTTAGGTGAGTCCGCCTTTCTGACCTTGTTAGCGGCGGAATTACAATATCAAAATCCGTTGCAACCCATGGACAATACGCAATTTGTGGCACAGTTAGCCCAGTTTTCCAGCCTGGCGGCGGTGACCAAGCAATCGACGACATTGAATGATATTCTCTCAACCCTACAACAACAAAATCCTGTGGTTCAATTATCGCAACTGATTGGAAAGACGGTCAGTACGGCCCAAGGAAGCGGTATCGTAACAGCGGTGTTGCAACAAGGTCAAAATTTGCTTGTTGATGTTAAGGGAATCGGAAGCGTGCCAGTCAATGACATTACTCAGGTGCAAGCGTAATGTCAGGCTATTCTCATCCAGTTGGTTCATCTCACGGAACACCACAAGTCAGGGAGAATTCCTCAGCTTCTGCTGTGGTCGGGCAAGGCAGTCGCTTTGAGAGTCTTTTGCAGGAGAAACTGGTCTTTAGCCAGCATGCCCAAGAACGCATGCAGACCCGGGGTATTCATCTAACCCAGATGGAAGCAAATCAACTCAGCAAAGCGATTGATGAGGTGCACAGAAAAGGATCACGACAAGCCGCGATTATCATGGGTTCCGATATTTTTATTGTGGCTCCGCCAACAAGAACTGTCATTACGAGTCTTGAATCCCCGGCGGATGGGATGAAAGTCATTACTCAAGTGGATGCGGTGGTTTATGTAAGCCGGACCTCAAACAAAGAAAATGGTTCAGAGGAAGCTTCGAGCACTCGACAGACTGCGAGTACTCCCTCCGTTCCGCACTGGAGCTTGTTGGCTATGCCAAACGCCGACGGATAATCACGGCGGCTTAAGATCAAAACGCGCTTTTGCATTATGACCTGATCAAATTTTAGAAATTAGGAGGAAGGTTTTATGTCTGGAACATTGTATGCGGCGATATCAGGACTCAATGCCGAACAAGCGCTTTTGGGTGTCGTCTCCCAAAATATCGCGAACGTGAACACAACGGGCTACAAAAGTAGCAATATGAGTTTTGCCCAAACCATGGAGCAAACGTTATCGGGGGGCACAAGTCCCACGGCAACCCTAGGAGGCACCAATCCCGAACAAGTCTCATCAGGTGCGGCTGTTGGCATCGGCGCGGTCGATGTTAACATGAGCCAAGGTAGTCTTCAGACCACTGGGATCAAGACGAACATGGCGATTTCAGGGCATGGATTCTTTGTGATTAAAACGCCGACTGGCTACGCTTATAGTCGCAGTGGTGATTTTACTCTAGATGCGCAAGGACAACTGGTTAATCCGCAAGGATATTTCGTCATGGGGTGGACAGCACAAAATGGCCAGTTGACGGGTGAAACGGCTGGTAACATTGCCCCCATTACGATTCAACCAGACATGACGATGCCGCCATCAGCAACGACCACGATGACCGTCACAGGTAATCTCAATGCATCTCTGGCAACTCCCGCAGGAACCTCCAATACAACTACGCGAACGGTTCCGGTCACAGTTTACGATTCCTTAGGAAATCCGGTTACTTTGGATGTTAACTTTTCGGATCCTCAAGCAACAACCAACAACGGAGTGTCGTGGACCGTCAATGTTACCGACCCGCCATCTACCACCTCATTAGGATCCGGAACGGTTACCTTTAATAGTAATGGTAGTATTGCTAGTGGCAGCACGGTGACTGTGCAACTGACGACAACGGATGGGTCCACGTCACCTCAACAAATCACTCTGAATCTACAGGGGTTAACCTCTGATGTGGCGTCTACTTCACTATCAGGTACTGCCAACGGATATCCCCAAGGAACCTTGGCCAATTATACGATCGGGTCCAATGGCGTCATTACCGGGACATTTTCCAATGGGCAAACGCAACCGATTGCCCAAGTGGCTTTAGCGAACTTCAATAACGATGCCGGGCTGGTGAATATCGGGAATAGCCTGTGGCAGCAATCGGCCAATTCGGGAACGGCGAAGATAGGACAACCGGCTTCCGGTGGATTTGGTTCTATCGCATCGGGTTCTCTTGAAGAATCCAATGTGTCTTTGGCCAATCAGTTTGTGAGTATGATTATGGCGCAGCAGGGATATCAAGCCAATGCTAAAGTAATTTCGGTAGACCAAGCGTTAGATACCACCCTGGTAAATAGCATTGCCCCATAATTCTTTGATCGTTAGGTCTGCTCCGCTTAAGAGCCTCTTAAGCGGAGCTTCCGATTTCCCAGAAGAGGCATTTGCGCTGTCTTGAAACCGTAGAGGGGCGCGGGATTCGCAGAGGCTCATAAAGAATTTCCCCCATTCATGGACGGAGGAATGCGGCTTTTCGGTTCCCGGTCGGCCGCCGGCGGCCGATTTGACCCCACCCGCGGCACACCGTGCCGCGATCCCCGAAACCCGCAAAACCCTAAGAAAAACGGGCCGAGCTCTGGTAAAATTGAAGTACCAACCACAATTTTCCGAAAGGAGCTCTCCCGTATGGCTATCATACCACAACTTTCTCTCTTTTCGTGGCAAGATCTCGAAGAATTAGGCGACCTCGAACGCCTCGTGCTCGTCCTCGAGACGGTCCCGGATGAAACCCTCATGGCCCACCTGGAAGCCGCCCGTGGGCATGGGCGGAATGCGTACCCGGTCCGGGCGATGTGGAATTCGGTGTTGGCCGGGGTGGTTTTCCAACACCCCAGCATCGAGAGCCTTCGCCGAGAACTGGCCCGCAATGCGCAACTGCGCATGCTGTGCGGGTTCCGCAACGCGGCCGTCCCGCCCGCGTCGGCCTACACCCGATTTCTGCATCGTCTGATGGCCGAACAGGATACCGTGGACGGGATGTTTGAGCAGCTGGTGGATGACCTCGCCGCCGTGCTCCCGAATTTCGGTCAGCGCTTGGCCATGGACAGCAAGGGTATCTCGTCGCGGGCCGTGCGGCCCGCCAAAAACCCCACCGCCGATGGGCGCCGGGACGTCGATGCCGATTTTGGACGGAAGGAATACCGCGGTGTGCATGAGGACGGGACTACCTGGACCAAAGTGGTCAAGTGGTTCGGGTATAAGCTGCACCTGGTGGTGGATTCGACGTACGAATTGCCGGTGGCGTGGGAGGTGACGAAAGCGTCGGTGTCCGATGTGACCCGGGCGATGCCCATGTTGGATCATCTGCACCATCGCCACGGGGTGCTGCTGTCCCGTGCCGTCCTTTTAACGGCCGACCGGGGCTATGATGATACCAAATTGATCGCCGCCTGCTGGGATAGCTACCAGATTAAGCCGGTGATCGATATCCGGAATATGTGGCGGGACCCGGATGCCACGCGAGTGCTACCGGGCCATTCGACGGTGACCTACAATTATCGTGGCGACGTCTTTTGTCAGGATCCGGTCACGGGTCAGGTTCACACCATGAGTAACGGCGGATTCGAAGTCAGGCGCCAACGTCTCAAAAAGCGGTGCCCCGCCCGCTTTGCGGGCGTGTCCTGCCGGGGTCAAGACACCTGCCCCGTCGTCCAGGGCCTGCGCATTCCCTTACAGACCGATCGGCGGATTTTTACGCCCATGGACCGGGCCAGTTATCAATGGAAGCGCGAGTATGCCCATCGCACGGCGGTGGAACGGGTGAACAGTCGGTTGGATGTGTCGTTCGGGTTGGAACTCCATACCATTCGGGGGCTAAAGAAAATGCAACTCCGCTGCGGGTTGGCCCTCATCGTGATGTTGGCGATGGCGCTCGGGCGGATACGGCAACGGCAACCGGAGCGGATGCGCCGCCTCGTGGGGTCGTGAACCCCACCCCCATTCATCGAAATCCCGGAACGGCCCGTCGGGCCGCTGCTTCGGCGTCGATTCATCCTGTTCCGCCATAATTGAGGCCCATTCACCCTCTGGGATCTGCGTGACAAACGGCTGTGGAGTCGCCGCAGATTGACTGAAATCGGCTACAGCGGAAAAAACTCCAGAAATAAAAATCGAGACAATCCCAATATCATTTGTTATTATATCGATAGATATCGATGAAAGAGGCGATTTATGAATCCGGTCATGATTTTTAAAGCGCTCGGTCATGAAACGCGATATCGGTTATTCTGTGATCTTTTTGGGACATCATCTTCCGCGTGTGAGATCAAAGATAATGTGCCAGCCTGTTGTGTGATGGATTTGATGGAAAAATATCCATTGTCCCAATCCACCATTTCGCATCATTTAAAAATATTAGTCGAGGCCGAATTAGTGGAACAAGAAAACTACGGCACGTACCATTATTATCGTGTCAATCTCGCGACTTGGAATGCTTTTCGTGATTACTTAAACCGTCTTAATCTCAGCTGCGGAACTCCTTTATGCCCACCACAGGGACGGATTTAGGTTTTTTTGATTGATAAATCGATAGATATCGATATAAGGAGGAATCAAGGTGAGTCAAATTAAGCAAGCGTGTAAGGTTGTTGAAGAAGCCGGAGAAGTTCAGATTGTTTTCCCTAAGGACTTTTCGTTAAACGTCATTCAAGAAGCTGTGCAGGCATGTCAAGAGGGACAATGCGGCTGTCATGATTCGGACGCTTGGGTGCAGGTGGAAGACATCAAAGTTGTCGAGCATAATGGAGAAGTGCGTATTCACGTCAAGGGTGAGAATTTGTCGCGTGAGAGTGTTGAGGCATGTTTTCAAGATTGCGATCAAGAACTCCCATCTTCAAGCAGCGACACTTCGGATCATTAAATCCATAACACGAAGCCCCTATGGACAAGGAATTTCTGTTGTCTGCCAAAGGGGCTTCGTCGTTTAGGACCTTAGATTGTTGCTATTATCTTGCTGCTTGCTATCTTGTTTCGTTATTACTGATAGGTTCCGTCTTTTTGTGCGAGAGATACGGTCTGTTGATAGGCACTGTGCATGGCTTGAACCGGCGTTTCCTTGTTAAGCAAGACGGCAATTATGGCATTGAGCAGAACCTCGTGGGAGAATTGATCCCACCAAGCGACTTTGGGCTCGGCAATTGCTGTGTTGAGGACGCTTAATGAAACCTGCTGAGCAGGATGGGTGCTTAGGAACTGAGTGGCTTCTGCCGCGACATCACTGCGGACGGGAAGATAGCCTTCGCTGTGTTCCATCCAATACGTCTGTCCTGCTTTTGATGTGAGATATTTGATAAAGGCAAAGCCGGCTTGCTGCTGGGCACGGCTCGCTTTCGAAAACATTCCCAAATACCCACCAAAAAGTGAAGTGGCTTGTTTGACATTCCCCGGTAACGGCGCTTCAGCAATGGTGAACTTATTGCCCACGGCTTGGGAATCGGAAATGAATGGATTCAGATTTGGCAAACGGCGCAAATTCCTGACTGTAAAATTCTACACAATTCCTGTGAACTTTTTTGCAATAAATACTGCTTGTTATTTCCTGTCGAACCATGGAAATTTATATAATACCCCATGAAGTTAGGGGGATTAGGGCTTTGAATTCTGTTGCGGTCTTTTTAAATTTTCTATGGGCTATGGCTTTAGTGGTGGGTTTAGCGTACTTTGCCGCCCGCTTATTAAAAAAGATTGGGTGGGGGCGGGTCAGTCAGGCCCATTATCTTCAACAGATCGATTATTTGCCACTGGGTCCCAAACGGGGAATTGCACTTGTCCAAATTGCGGACAAGACAGTAGCTTTAGGTATTACCGAGCAAAACATTTCCTTACTAATGGAAGTGGATGAAGAGGTAATTGCCCGGCAAGCACCAGCAATCATTGCCATGCAAGAAACGACCTTATCGCAATTTGCGGAGGACTTGTGGCATAAGATTCGGCGTAACGAGGGAAAGTCATGAAATTACGAGTTAAGAGAACGCTGTGGGTGCTGGCTACGGTGATCGGAACGGTCATCACAGGACCTTTGGCTTTTGCTCAAGGTCCATCGATTCCGCAAATCTCGGTGAGTACTCATGGAAGCAGCTCACCATCCCAAGTGATCAGTATTTTAGCGCTCTTGACCCTGTTGTCATTTTTGCCAGCCATCTTACTGACGATGACGGCGTTTACGCGTGTGATTACCGTGTTGGCGTTTGTACGAAGTGCTTTAGGCTTGCAGCAAACTCCCCCTAACCAAGTGTTAATTGGCTTGGCCCTTTTTCTCACTTTTTTCATTATGGCGCCCACGTTTGGTCAAATTGATCATCAAGCCTTAATCCCTTACTTACATGGACAAATCGGATTAGAACGCGCTTCGGTCAGGGCTTTAGACCCTTTGCGAGTGTTTATGTATCAGCAAACTCGTCCTAGTGATTTGGCATTGTTTTTGCATTTGGATCATGTGCCGCCACCAAAGAATCTCAGCCAGGTTCCCACGGTGGCTCTGATTCCAGCCTTTATTATTTCCGAATTGAAAACGGCCTTTGAAATTGGTGTGTATATTTTTATTCCTTTTATGATTGTGGACCTCGTCGTGTCGACGGTATTGATGTCATTAGGAATGATGATGGTTCCCCCGACATTGATTTCTTTGCCCTTAAAGCTGTTGTTGTTCGTATTAGCTAATGGTTGGAATTTAGTGGTGCAGTCTTTGGTGATGTCCTTTCATGGGGTGAGATAGGGGTGAGGGAAATGTTTGATCATGCGATTGCCTTAAGTCGGTCGGCTATGATGACGACGGGAATTATTTTGGGCCCGATTTTAATTGCCGCGTTAGTTGTCGGACTTTTAGTCGGAATATTTCAAGCGACAACACAGATTCAAGAACTCACGCTATCATTTATGCCCAAATTGATTGTCGTGGGCATCATGCTGTATTTGGCGGGTCCATGGTTTCTAAGGCTTTTGGTGACCTTTACCCAAAATGATTTATCAACATTTTGGCACGTGGCGTATCTGCCCTAAAACACAAACACACGAGGACAAAGGGGTCATAACAAGATCCGTGAGAGCACAATGACAATGACGGTGAGTGCGCAAACCTTAACACAAGAATATTTTTTGATTGCGGCGCGGATTAGCGGGTTAGTGTTTAGTGCCCCTGTGCTGAGTTCATCTTACCTGCCGCGAATGCTCAAAGTCGTCATCATTATTATGCTCGCCGCTGTGCTAGCGCCGACCCTAAAAATCGCTGCCATGCCCTCATTGTTGTGGACCTTGGGACTTGTGATTCAGTTTGCGATTGGCGTTTTAATGGGGTTGATTTTATCGCTTTTTCTTTCCGTTTTTGATATGGCGGGCCAGGTGGTCACCTATGAACTGGGCTTAGGTCTAGCCATTACCTCGAATCCCGCCTTAGATAATAGTGGGTCATTCTTATCTGAATGGCAAACACTCTTGGCCTTATTTGTATTTGTGGGTTCCGGCGGCTTGGAATTATCGGTCATTGCGCTGCATGCTTCATTTCAGGCTATTGGCCTTAATGTGGTGAGCTTTCCAACCTCAGCCCTGTCGTTTGTGATAGGTCTGATGTCAAGCGCCTTGACAATGACGTTACTAGTGGCTTTTCCCCTCATGTTAGCCGGCTTAGTGGTGAACATGGCAGTGGGGATTTTATCCCGGGCTTTTCCTCAAATGAATGCCTATTTTCTGTCATTGCCCGTTAATTTCGGGGTCAGTCTTTTGGTGTTTGCGGCCATGATTCCGATATTAGTCGGGATCTTACCCGAGTTTTGGAATCACGCTTTTGTGGATGTGAGTCGGCTTTTGGCGATTTTGGAGGGAAAATCATGAGTCACTTGAGCCTCAGCCTGCCTCGTATGTATTTCGCTTCCGCTGGCGAAAAAAGTCAACAAGCGACTCCCCATAAAAAGCAGCAATTACAAAAACAGGGACAACACTGGAAAAGTCCGGATTTTCAGGCTGCCCTCGCCTTAGCGGTGGGTTTTGTCGTGATTCGCCATTATTTGCCGTGGGCTGGAACCCAATTAGGCGAGATGGAATCGGCTGTCCTGCAACTAGCCGAAAATCCGCAAGGAACGATGGCGTCGGCATGGCTTTTAGCCTTTTCGGTGATGATCCGCATTCTCTTACCTTTGACGCTCCCTTTACTGGTGGCGGGACTATTTGCGAGCAGTCTAGAAAAGGGCTTTCGGCTATCATTCAGCGCCCTTAAGGCGGATATGACCCGTTTGAATCCGGTTGAAGGTCTCAAACGCATGTTTTCCCGAGATAGTGTCTGGCAGCTTTTTAAGGGCTTATTAAAAGTCGGGATCATGGGAGCCTTAGCCGCATGGGTTATTCATCAGCAATTGGCTAATTACGCTGGGCTCATGGTGGAATCCCTCGGCCAAGCTTTAAGCACGTCGCTCAATATGTTGAGCCAGGTACTTTTGGTGATGTCCGTCGCCTTTTTTATCATTGGTGTCTTAGACATGGCTTATCAAGCCTATGCCTTTCAATTGAAAATTCGTATGACTACGCAAGAGGTGCGGGACGAATTGAAAGAGACGGAGGGCAATCCCCAAATAAAAGGTAAACGGCGGGAAATGGCGCGTCGCATTTGGCGTTCAGGGGTGCGGCAAGTGAAAAATGCGCAAGTGGTGATTACCAACCCAACGCACTATGCAGTGGCTCTGAAATGGGATGAGAAGACCATGCCGGCCCCCGTTGTGATTGCCAAAGGTGCGGATGAAATGGCTTATAACATCCGGGAAATCGCCGTCCGCCATGGGGTACCCCTAGTGGAAAATCCCCCTTTAGCCCGGTCGCTTTACGAAGTGCCGATTGGCCATGTGATTTTAGAAGAACATTATCAGGCGGTGGCGGATATCTTGGCGTTTTTGATTCGCAAACGTCATGCACACCGAATGGAGAGGAGGCATTAATTGATGGCCAAAAGCCGAGCGTTGTTAAAAGAAGCCTTTGTGCCTGTCGCTGCGGTTATTGCAATCTTAATGCTGGTGATTCCCATTCCACCATGGGCTCTGGATTTCTTTCTCATTATCAATATTGCCTTATCTATTGCTGTGCTTGTGTCAACCATGTTTATTAATGAAGTGTTAGACTTGTCGGTGTTTCCTTCCCTTTTATTGCTGACCACCTTATTCCGCCTGGCACTCGAGGTCACGGCGACCCGGCTTATTTTGCTATCAGGAGATCCGGGCTCTGTCATCCAGACCTTTGGACGGCTCGTGGTCGGCAATAACGTCGTGGTGGGTATTATCATTTTCATCATTCTGATCGTGATTCAATTTATGGTGATCACCCGAGGGGCCGAAAGGGTGAGTGAAGTGGCCGCTCGGTTTACGCTCGATGCCATGCCTGGTAAACAAATGGCTGTTGATGCGGAGCTGAATGCGGGTTTAATTCGCGAGCAAGAGGCCAAAAAACGACGTCAGGATATTGAGCGGGAGGCCGATTTTTATGGGGCCATGGATGGGGCGTCCAAATTTGTTCGTGGAGATGCGATTGCCGGTATTATCATCGTCTTTATCAATATTATCGGTGGTCTGATTATTGGGCTATCCGAAAGGCACTTGGCGATCACGACCGCGTTAAATACCTATACGATATTGACCATTGGGGAAGGCATTACCACCCAAATTCCTGCCCTCTTATTATCCACTGCAACCGGAATTCTCGTCACCCGTTCGGGATCGCAAGGGACTCTCAACAAAGATGTCTTAAACCAACTGACACAATTGCCGCGGGTGTTATACATTGTCGCCATTGTGCTGTTTTTGATGGCCGCCCTCGGATTGCCTCCTTTTGTGCCTCTTTTGTTGGGAGCTATAGCCTTTTATGGGGGATGGCAAATCGAACAACGACAGAAGGCACAAAAAGCGCAAGAAATTGCGCGACAAAACCAACAAAATCAAGAATTGGCCAAAAAACCGGAAGCGGTCATGCAGTTGATTGGGTTTGATGTGATTGAGTTAGAGGTGGGAGTGGGTTTGGTGCCCCTGGTCGGTGGACAAGCCGGACAAGACTTAAGAGATCGTATTATGGCACTGAGACGTCAAATAACCGCTGAACTAGGACTGGTTGTGCCCCCGGTGAGGGTGCGCGACAGTTTGGAATTGACCCTTAATCAATACCGCATCCGTATTCGCGGCGCGAGTGTGGCGACCTCTGAAGTCCGTCCCGACAGATTTTTGGCAATGGGTGGGCAGGAACTGGGAATCGATGGCGCGATTTTAACCAAGGATCCGGTCTTTGGACTGCCTGCCTATTGGATCCGTGAAGATGCCCGTGACCGGGCGGAATTGGCCGGTGCCACGGTGATTGATGCCGGCTCAATTTTGGTGACCCATTTAGCTGAAGTGATTCGTCACCATGCGCATGAAATTCTCGATCGTGAAGAAGTCAAGAAACTCGTAGATTATGTCAAGTTAACTCACCCCGTGGTGGTCTCTGAACTGATTCCCGATCTCTTGACTCTCGGTGAAGTCGAGCGCGTCTTAGCCAATTTACTCAGGGAAAAAGTGTCGATCCGCGATATGCCGACCATTTTGGAGGCCTTGGCGGATGGGGCCAGGACAAGTCGCGACATCGATTTGTTAACCGAACAGGTCCGCCAACAATTGTCGCGTCATATCACGGAGCCGTTGATTAAACAAGGATTTTTGCATGCAGTCGTCTTATCGCCTGCGATAGAGCAGGAAATGAAAGACGCCTTAGAGCAAACGGACCGGGGGACCTATTTAAACCTCGATCCCACGATTGCCCAAAAAGTCGTGAATGCCCTCAATACCCAGCTTTTGAAGTTGCCGCAAGGCGTCCCCAAAGTGGTTATTTCATCCCCCTATGTGCGCTTGTATTTTAAGCGTTTGACGGAACGGCTGTTTAAAGATTTGACCGTTTTGTCCTATGCCGAAATTCAAAGTGATATCGGAATTAAAACAATGGGAGTGGTAGAGATATGATTGTTAAACGCTTTACGGGCCAAAGTGTCGAAGAAGCCTTAATCCGGGCGAAATGGGAATTGGGCGATGAGGCTGTGCTCTTGTCATCCGGTCCCGCCAAAGACCGCTGGTGGAAGTTTTGGGAGCGCGGCTATCAGGTGTTAGCCGCTACTGACTATCCTCTTCCGTCCTCAGCCCCTGTTTCTGAACGGGCTCGCGAAAGTGAGAGTTCCCGCCCGGAAATTGCCGTAACCAGTACCTCTGCGGAACGGGAGAGCCGTGATGAGCGGTTAGAAGAAATGATGTCCCTGTTAATGCAGATGGATAAAAAAATATCGCAGGTCAGTGCTCCCCGCAAAGCCAAAGATAGTCCGATTCTTGCCCATTTATTGTCGCTCGAAGTGGATGAAAAGTGGGCGCGAGAATTAACCGGGGCCCTCCCTAAGGGCGAGAAGGATACGCAGCTCGACATGTTGCAAGAACTCTTGGGAGAGCGTATTGTGCTGTCTCCGCCCTTGAGTGGTGATACCCCTCATGTTGTAGTGTTTATTGGACCGACCGGGGCTGGAAAAACCACGACGATTGCTAAACTTGCCAGCAAATTGGGTTTAGAAGAGGGCAAGCGCGTTCTTCTCATTACGACGGACACCTTTCGTGTCGCAGCCTCCGAACAACTGCAGACCTTCGGCAGTATTTTGGATGTGCCTGTCGTGATTGCCAAACGTCCGCAGGATGTACCCAAGTATATTCAAGATTATCCCGCCGATGTTGTCTTGATTGACACCCCTGGACATAGCATCAGTGAGCCGATGGGGATACGCTCTGGACTCAGTGTGGTGAAGCATGCCAAAGCCACCGATGTTCTCTTGTGCATGCCCGCAACCTATTCCCGTTCATTGTTTGTAGATACGGCGAAAAAACTGTCTCAGGATATCGCGGTCACCTTGTGTTTGACCAAGGTGGACGAGGCGTTGTGCCCGGGACCCGTTCTGTCCGCCTTGTTAGAGTTGAAAAATCCAGTAATGTATGTCACCACCGGGCAACAAGTGCCCCATGACATCGAAAGTGCCCGGGAAGGTCATTTACTGCAGTGGCTGGTTAAAGGAGGAGCTTACCATGGCTGAGCAGGCCGACCAGTTGCGCGCCTGGATTAAACGCCAAAGCGCCAAAGTGCAAGAAGAGATCTTCGAAAGACGGAATCAAGGCAGCCGGATCGTGGCTGTGACCTCGGGGAAGGGAGGAGTGGGCAAAAGCCAACTCACCTTGAATTTGGCCATCGCCTTACAACAAAGAGGGCAGCGGGTGGTGATATTAGATGCCGACTTGGGCCTTGCCAATATCAATATTCTCTTGGGCTATGAACCTAGCTTTACCCTATGGGATGTGGTGCAAAAACGCGTGAGCATGAAAGATGTGCTCCAACAAGGACCCCTTGGATTGCGCATTATTCCTGGTGCGTCAGGGATTAGTCAATTGGCGTCTTTGGATGATGTCGAAATCTCCGGCATCATAGAAGGATTTCAGGACCTAGAGGGCGAATGTGATTGGTTATTGGTGGACACAGGGGCTGGCATTGCTGCGAATGTGCTGTCATTTGTGTTAGCTGCCGATGAAGCGTTAGTAGTGACCAATCCTGAACCCCCGGCTTTGGCCGATGCGTATGGTTTGATTAAATCCATTTGGGAAGCGCAAGGGAATGTTCGCTTGCAACTCGTGATGAACCGTAGCAAGTCCCTAAAGCATGGGGAAGAAATGGGAATGCGGGTGATTAACTTGGCGGAGCGCATGTTAAATCAACCTGTCGGATTTTTTGGCGTAGTTCGCGAAGATCTGCATGCTCAACAAGCCGTGTCTCGCCAAGAGCCCTTGATTCTGTTGTACCCCAGTTCTATGGCTGCGCAAGATATTGGGGATTTAGCTGACCAGATGATTCACCGCGTTAAACCTCCCAAACGGGGACGGTGGGGACAGTTTGTTCATCGCATGAGTTCGCTTCTGTCTTCCTTACCGAAGGAATTCGGATAACGGGAAGGAATTCGGATAACGGGCGAATGGATCTTGTTATGAGAAATCAAAAGAGCGACAACGAGGGCAATCAGGAAAACGAGACGGACACGAAAGGTTGTGAGGATGATGAATGCACTCTATACCGGTGCCGCGGGCTTATTAACTCAGCATCAAGTGCTCGAAACGGTGGCAGGCAATCTGGCCAATCAAAATTCTTTGGGATATTTAGCCCAGCATAGTCAAGTGGTCGGTCTATTACCGGAAACGGTGATGGGGCAAGGTCCGTCCGGTATGGTTCCGATTGGTCAGGTGATTACCGAGCAGGCCGTCCTTTCTGGAGTGAATTTGACCCCGGGTCAGGTACGAACCACAGGCCATTATACGGATTTGGCAATCATGGGCCAAGGCTTCTTTGTGGTAAAAACCCCGAAAGGATTGGCTTATACACAAGACGGGCGGTTCTCGGTCAATGCCCAAGGACAGCTCGTTACCGCTACGGGCGATTTCGTCCTGTCTTCTAGCGGACAACCTATTGACGTCGGCCTTGCTCCGTTTCATGTGAGCCCCGGAGGACAAATTACGCAAAATGGTCAGGTGGTGGCCACCCTAGGGCTGGTTGATTTACCTAACCAAGGGATTAAGGCGCTCGGAAATAGCTTGTACCAGGCGCCTAGACGTCTGCCCTTTACCGGTCAAGTGATGCAAGGAGCGGTTAATACATCCAATGGCAATATGACGCAAGAAACTATGACGATGATGGAAGCTGAACAGACGTACCAATCTTTAACCACTCTCATTAATGAAGAAAGCAGTCGCTTAAAGACGGCAGCGTCTCTCAGCATTATTGCCTAGTTGAGATGAGATGAGTTGAGAGGGAAAACGCTGAGATGAGATTTTAAGCCCCTGTTGTTGTTAATGGCTAGAGGCTACTGGCGAGTTGAAGGAGGAATGGAACGTGTTTAGTGTGATGAGTGCGGGGACGAGTGGTCTAGAAAGCCAAAATTTATGGCTAAATGCAATTGCGACCAATATCGCGAATAACCAGACGCCGGGGTTTGGCGAGCGCGTCAGCGTTCTTGCATCGAGTTCGGGCGAAAGACTCAGGCCTGCGCTTCGCGCTGTGGGCAAGCAAATCATCGAGCCGTCATTGTCCCTGACTTCCGGGGCCCATTTGGCAGAAAATGTGCCAGTATTTTCAAATCAGATGATGGCGACATCAAATCCCCATGATGTGGCCATTGATGGTAACGGGTTTTTTGTCGTAAAAACGGCAGATGGCAGCTTAGCCTATACGCGGTCAGGAACGCTTCAAACGGATAGCCAAGGCCATTTAGAATTACCTAATGGCAATGTGATGTATCCGCCGATTACCATCCCTGCGGGTTCGAGCTGGTATGTGACCCAAGACGGCACGGTGATGGCCGGCCTACCGGGTCAATCGTTTAAACCGGTTGGCCAGCTGCAAATCGCTTTGATTCCCAATCCTGCCGGATTAATTAGCTCAGGCTACAATCTCTATGGTTTAAGCGTGGCGAGTGGTACACCCGTGCTGGTAAAACCAGGCCAGAGAGGCGCTGGTCTGTTGCAAACATCCTCACTTAATGCCAGTGGGGTGAATATGGCTTCGGAGTTAACGGATTTGATCCAAGCGCAGGGGGCCTATCAAATGAATGCCAAAATTCTCGCTATCTCTCAAAGTTTAGACAAGGGGTTGACCCAAATTATCACTTAGGTGCTCTCTGGTGATGAGGCCAAGGCTTGATAAGTGGACAAGACCTTTTGGACATAATCTTGGGTCTGTTGGTAAGGCGGAATGCCTCCAAAGTGGTCAACCGCTCCAGGCCCCGCGTTATAGGCGGCAAGAGCGAGGGTCAAATTGCCATGGAAATTGTCTAAAAGGCTCTTGAGATACTCGGCACCACCTAAAATGTTTTGTTCCGCATTGTAGGGATTGACTCCTAAAGACTCTGCGGTTTGCGGCATGAGCTGCATCACCCCAATGGCGCCAGCTGAGCTTACCGCTGCCGGATTCAGTGACGATTCCACCGTCGCGACGGCTTTTAGCAGGGCGGGGGATAGTCCAGTACTCAAGGCAGCTTGTTGGATGGCTTGGTCAATCCCGGCAATGTTGCTAGGGCCAGACGGAGCCTCTTGGGAAGACCCGGGCAATAGCTGATTGGTTACATCGGTTAGCATGTTTTGGAATGGGGAATTGGATGAGGATGGCTGAAAGTCATTAAACAATAATGTTTCCAAGGCCCAAAACAATAATGGTTCCATAATACGTCTACTCCTCCTTGGTTTCAGTGTACAGGGAGTCATGACGGAACCTGTAAATTTTAGATGGATTTTTCAAGGAGGATTTCATTGTGAAAAAAATATTGAGCTATTTTCTAATTTTTCTTTTGGGTGCCGGTTCGGGTGCTGCCGCTCTGATTTTTGGAGATCCCTCATTGTTAAGCCACACTCCGAAGCCCGTCGTGGCGTCCCTGCCCTACAATCCTCTCACGGCAATTTCTGTGACCGAGACCGGAATTGAAAGTAACCTCGGCAGTTCAGGGCATTATGTGAGTTTTAATTTGGAATTCAATGTGACCAAACAGGCTTTAACGGCTCAAGGAGGATCACCAACGGCAGCCACAGGGGGAACGGGAACCGGTTCTCCCGAACTGGATGCAAAGATTCGTAACGATCTAATTACCCTGGCTCGGAGTACTTCGTATCAAGAATTTACGCAATCCGGCGGGATTTCGACCTTCAAGGATCAGGTACGAGAGGTTTTGGAATCCATTTTTGGTCCGGGAACCATTGGCCCGATTTACTTTTCATCACTCATGACGCAATAACATCAATTTAATATTTACCAGAATCATGTAGGAAAACACGAGGCATTGAAAACCCTGAGGAATTCTGCAGCAGAAGGGAATGAGATTGATGGGACTGGTCAAAGATCTGAAGGAAGTACGTCCCTATGATTTTCAAAGGCCACACCAGCTAAGCCGTTTACAACTTGACGCCATTACCTTGATGATGGAATCGTATTTACGGATGGCTTCGAACTTCCTCTCAACGTATTTGAGAACACCTGTGCAGATCCAACATATTAGCACAGAACAAATGCCCTATGAGCAGTATGTGGAAGGGGTAACCATTCCGAGCGTGCTCGCCTTATTTACCATCAATCAATCGGGTTCTGGACTCCTCGAGAGTTCACCGGAAGTGACCTTAGCGATTATTGACCGCGCTTTAGGTGGCCCAGGTTTCGGTCATTTTCCCAGCCGCGAGTTAACCGAGATTGAACAGACTATTTATCGCCGGATTATGGAACGCTTATTGAGCTTACTGGGTCAAAGTTGGTCATCGCTGATGCCGTTTGAAGCCCGCATCGACACGATCGAATATAATCCGGCATTCACCCAAATATCCTCTGAAGGGGATTTAGTGGTCGTGCAGCAACAACAAATTTCCATTGACAGCCACAAAGGGATATTGTCATGGGTGTGGCCATATCCCGCTATTGAGCCTTTTGCTCTTATGCTTGGACGTCATGCCTTAGGACGTGAAGACGATCAAGATGTGAAACCGAAAACCCAAGAAATGCTCAAGCTTTTAAGCCGCAGTTCGGTTCGCGCTGATGTGGTTTTGGGGCGTACCACGATTTCCCTAGGAGAATTTCGCCAATTGAAACCCGGTGATATCATCATCTTAAAAAATCGTTATGACAAGCCTTTAACATTGTCTTTGGCCAATCAGGAAAAATTCCATGTCGTGGCGGGTAAAGTCGGCGGCCATTTAGCTGTCCGAGTGACAGGACGGGTTAATCCAGATGATCAAGAATGATGACGCTATAGGGATGCAAACGAATAAAGGAGATTATCTCATATGAGTGAGAATAAAGGACGGTTAACCAAAGAAGAATTGCAGGCATTAACTGAGGGATTGGCAGATCATCCGGGGCTTGAGGCCCGCCCGGTAGAATTTGCGGATTTAGACGTGCCTCCTAAACCGGACCGGCCTGTTTCGCCCGTTGATTTTCTTTGGGATGTGCCTATGGATGTTGAGGTGGTTTTGGGCAGTACCGATTTATCTGTGCAAGACGTATTGGAAATTGGACCGGGATCCGTCATCGAGTTAGAGCGGACTTACGGGGAACCTGTTGATGTCTATTTAAATGGCCGCATTGTCGCCAAGGGTGAAGTGGTCATTATCGGCGAACAATTTGGTGTAAAGGTTACGGAGATTTTGGCTTCTTTTCCTGGGGACGAAGAGGAGTCTTCGGATTAGAGGCCGTTAAATCGGTTAGGGTTTCGGGAGGAACGGATAACGACGCCATTTGGTTATGTTGCTGGGCTTGAAAGAGCTCCTCGCGCATCACGGTGATGTGGCGGGGAGCTTCAATACCTAATTTCACTTGATCGCCTTGAATTCCTAGGACGACAATGCGAATTTCAGCATTGCCTATTATGAGCGCTTCATCAATTTTACGGCTGAGCACCAGCATTGTTTTGGGCCTCCCCAAACAAGGGATATTCAAACGGATACGGTAAGGATAACACAAATTGGCCGCCATGCCGCGTCTGCCGGTTAAAGATCAAGGGGCTTTTGAGATTAGCGGTGGCATAAAGTCCTTGCCCATTTGCGGATTGACCTACCGTACATATACATAGAATAGCCCAAAATTCGGGATTGCCCAATCCGGGAACTTCTTCCTCTGGTACCACATAATCCGGTTTAAACGTGAGCGGATCAATCACAATAAAGGCTAGTTGAGGATCGGTCACCGATTGCAAGTAAAGAAAGGGACTCTCGGGGTGATGGGGCAACAAAACAAATTGCCGGTGCTTGGCAAAGCCTAGTATTTCTTGGTCCATCACCAAAATATCCGATGCAGATATGGTAATTTCACCATGAAACCGGGTTTGAATGGTCTCTTTTGTAATCATGCTGTAAGACTCCCTTTTTTACACCCCCTGGATTTTAGGGGTGAATGAAATTGAGCAGAGACAAGGGCAAAATTTGCGCACCACTTTGTAAGGCCGCTTGATAGGCTTGTTCCTCTTGAGCCAACTGTACAGTGACGGAAGCCATATTAGCCCCAGAAATTTGCGCAATGGTTTGATTGAGATTGAAGCTCAAACTTTGCAGCTGGGTTTTAGTTTGGTTAACCCGTTCGAGTCGCCCGCCAACAATACTTTGAGCGGTGGAAAGATAGCTCTGATCAGTTTTAAGCGTGCTGATATAAGTTTGAGAGGCGGAAGCTCCCTGGGTAATAGCCAATTGTAGCCCGCTGAGGTCGTTGTAGATAGTCGCGAAATAATTGGAACCACTGGGTTGACCGACGTTTTCATTCCCCGTTAGATTCACCGTGACTGAACTACTTTCACCAATTTGAAATGTTTGAAGTTGCTGGCTGGTAGGAAAATTGGTTGTTCCTGAAGAAGAAATCGGGGCTGTTTGGCTGTTGTATCCGTTAAAAATGTATGTTCCTTCATAACGCGTATTGAGAAGCTGACCGAGTGCTTTTTGAGCTTGCTGAACTTGAATCGCCAACGCTTCCCGGTCTGTGGCTGTCAGCGTATTATTAGAGGCTTCCACGGCAATATTTAAGACATTTTGCCAAATTTGCTGCATATTTTGTAATGCGCCACTGGTGGTGTTAAGCCAATTTTGAGCCTGCGTCGCCGCCGTTTCATAGGCTTTGGTTTGGGCTAAAGCGGTATTCAAATTCATGGTTGCCGTTACCCGGCTTGGACTGTCTGACGGGACTTGAAATCTTTGACCCGTTGACGCTTCTTCTTGTAATTGGCCAATGCGTTGATATTGAGTTTGGACGTTTTGTAGTAAGGTGTTCATCAAGACGATTGGAGTAATTTCCATGTTACATAGCTCCTATCAGAATAGTTTTATCACGAGGACGGGTACATGTTTTATCCAACCGCTTGTAATAAGCTGGTCATGATTGTTTGTTCGACACTGACCAGTTGTGCTGCGGCTTGGTAACTTTGTTGTTCTTGAATGAGATGCGCCGATGACTGGTTAAGATCGACTCCGGTTGCAGATTGCCTAGCATTTCTTAATGCCTGTAATGTGGAATTAGCACTGTTATATTGATTCTGAGCATGCTGGCCGTCATTGCCTACTTGTCCGACAAGATTCGTATAGTACTGGCTAAAAGTGTAATTACCCAATGTCGATTGTGTGTCATAGACCAAATTGGCAATAATTTGGGCATTGCTTCCATCATTCGGAGAATTAGGATTTGACGCTGCGGCAATCCCTTGAATGGTCAGTTGGGGATTGACTTGAATAGTACTGGCGGTAATGGCTCCGGAAGTGGGAACCACAAAGAAATCGCCACCTTTTTGACTACTGTTAAGCTGATAGCCCTGGGTTTGTTGGCTGTTGACGGCATTAGCTACGGATTCGGCCAGTGTGTTCAGTTGCGATAAATAGTTTGGGATGTCGATACTTCCGGCTTTGATGAGCCCTGCTAACTCACCATTGGTGAGTCCTGTTGAACTATTTAGCGGCTGATTAGGATTGTCATTCAAATAGACTTGATCAACACCAGAGGAAGAAGCACTGGGACCTGTTATGAGGGAATAGGCCTTTTGATTGACCACCAGGGCATTGCTTCCTAAATAGATGTTTACAGTTTGATCAGGATTTACGGTGTAAGATATATTGACCAATTGACTCAATTGGTCCATTAAGAGTCCGCGCTGGTCTAATAACGCATTAGCGGTTCCACCCGAACCACTGACATTGGCGATTTCTGTATTGAGTTTTGCGATTTGACTCGTAATAGTGTTAATTTTTCCCACCATGCTAGTCACGGAATTATTGAGATTTTGGATTTCTTGATTCAGCTCATTGCTCATGGTGTTAAAGGTACTGGCTAAAGATTTTCCTTGTTCGAGAACCGCTTGTCGCGCAGCGAGGCTGGTGGGCGTTTGCGATAAGGTGAGCCAAGCATTAAAAAAATTTGTCATGGCCTCAGATAATCCGCTGGCGGAAGGCTCTTGAAAGACATTTTGAATTTGGGACAGCGCGGTATTAAGACTTTTCCAATAACCCATAGAACCGAATTGGGTTCGTACACTCCGTGATAAAAAAGCATCTTGGGCTCGTAAAATGGCGTCGACGCTGACTCCTTGACCTTGTAAGGTGCCGTTTAGATTGGCTGCAGGAATAGGGGGTGTTTCAACCAGGTTAGCGGTTTCCCTGCGGTAACCAGGAGTAGTAGCATTGGCCATGTTGTTACCAGTGACCTCCATGGCCAATTGTTCAGCAGCCAAACTGCGACTGGCGATATTTAAAATGGTAAAGGACATGTCGTGGTCTTCTCCTTTTACAGATCCATATTGAGCGCTTGGGCGCGGGTATCACCCATAAGCATCCGTACAAAGTCACAATATCCTAATTGTGTTTGTAAAACGTCATGCAAAAATTGTGTACGCTCCTGCCACCGCATGGCATGTTGACCAATAATTTTCCGCTGTGCCTGACTTAAAGTGGCGAGATCTAACAAATGTTGGTTGATGTAATTGAGCGGATCCAATTCCTCTTGTAACAGTTGGACCAGGCGACTTGTGTCACGACTTGTTGCCGCGTCAATTTTTTGTTCTGTTAACGTTTCTAAAGTCATGAGATGGTGCATTAAGGCATCAAATTCGTTCATGGCTCTCCTGCCTTTGATAATCACATCAAAATGTCACATAACAATCCGCGAATCAGCTCAAGCCGTTTCATCACAATGTGTAGGGGTGACGGGGTCATTAAGGCTTGACGCAAGCGCTCTAATTCCTTATTGACGGCTTGGACACGCACCAGGTAGCGAAAATGCCCTAATGGAGAAAAATATCCCCCAGCTTTAACCTGATGCGCCTTTAATGCTTCTTCCAAAAGCTCTTTCACCGTCTTCACATATCGGTTCACACTCTCGAGACTTAATTGAGCGATAACTTGCTTTTCTTGGGCATCGAGTCTTGTCCAGACGTTTGAGACGTCACGGGACGCCATTTGTCTCGAGACCGTCTTATCTGCCATATGAGGTTCATTAATTCGTGAACCTGTCGAGAGTCTTTTGGCCTGCATAAATTTATTTTACGGGTAACGCCTGGGAGAGTCGAAATTTAGCGAGGAATTTGGGGCAAAAAAAAGTTGATGAATGGCAGATTTTTGAAGGAAATCTGTCAAAAAATCGCGAATTCTAAAGGTTAATGAACAACACTACGACATATAAAGAGGGTATATTCCTATGAGAGAGGAAGCCGAACAGATAATTCTAGACCGTATCTCAAAACTTAAACGAGAACTAGACCGAATCTATGCGAGCACTTTGGATATTTATAATCGCGATTTGATGGCTGTAAGTCATGAAGTCGATCAATTATTAGTACGGTATTTACGTCGGCAGCCGTTAGTTTCTGAACAAGCAGAACGGATGGCCGGTGACTAGTGACTCTTCATTTGGGGAATGGTTACCCCAAGAGGGCTTCTTGACCCTGTTTTTGCCAATATTGTTGAACAGACACAACATATTCGTCGATTTCTTGGCTTACAGCCAATACATCAGGATCTAAATTGCCTTTAATTTTGGCCAAGGTGCTTAACACGCCTTGGAGTAAACGGATATGCTCAATGGCACGACGATAATCGCTGGCGTTCCGTAGTTGATTCACGGCTTGTCTCTCCTTTCGCATTGTTGACTGACAAGAGTATACCACGATCTGTGTAATAAACAAGATCGTGGTATATTTGGAATAAATTGCTATTTTATTTCATGCCTAATTGTTGTTTAAGCCAGTAAGCTAAAATCTCGGTAGGACCTACACCATTTTGACGTGCTGTCTTTCGAAATTGATCAAACATCTGAAACACTTCCGTCCGGGCTTCGGCATGCCCCTCAGTAGGCTTGACTGAGACATGAATACCTTCAGGATTTTTTTCTATACTAAAGTCATAGCCAGCAAGACGCGTCTTGCGGATCATAAAATTCCCTCCTTTTATCTTTGGGTTCATGAGGTCGACTGTTGATAATATTTAGTGTAGCATAGAAGATACTAAATCGTGTGAGATGATTTTGATACCTAGAGTTGTTGACATTTTGCGACTGGGTACCTATAATGATCGTTGTGCATTGAAGACATATCTGCCGCGGGGTAGAGCAGCCAGGTAGCTCGTCGGGCTCATAACCCGGAGGTCACAGGTTCAAATCCTGTCCCCGCAACCATGGCGGCGTAGCTCAGTTGGTTAGAGCACACGGTTCATACCCGTGATGTCGGTGGTTCGAATCCACCCGCCGCTACCATAAATATGCGGGCGCGTAGCTCAGTTGGTAGAGCAGCTGACTCTTAATCAGCGGGTCCACGGTTCGAGCCCGTGCGCGCCCACCAGATGAAATTCAGATACCGCAATGAATTGCGGTTTTTTATTTTGCGGCTAAGGAAGGCCGAAAAATGGTTCACGGGTCCAAGAATAGACAATGCCACAAGCAATACATCACATGCCAAAACAGTAAGGATAGCGGAATAAGAGCTACGCATTACGGTTAGGTAGACTTTAACCGATAGTTCGAATCGAAGAATCCTGTGCGGGTCCGCCATTAACCCACATCATGGCTTGGGCTTCATAGTAGTCTGCATTTAAGTTTGTTATGCTACAGCTTACTTCTGAGTGTTGCGTAACAAATGATTTTTCCCATGGTTGATCCCTATGGGAGGCGGCGTGGCTTGACCCAAATAAGTATTCCACCAATTGCTTCCTCATACCAAAGATATGCTCGCGCTTGCAATTGCGCTGATAGGTTATACGATACAGAGCCCTTGGCATCTACAATATCAGTGGTTCCGTTGCGGATGTGGGGATTAGCGATATGAATGGGACACTTGAGGCTTGAGGCACAACAGCAGGAACGATAGGAGATGAATACTAAACGCAAGCATAACAGGGCTAGAAGAAGTAGCTCCAATGCCTAAAATGCTGGAAATGATCATTCCCACAAATAGTTGTTTGAATGAGCAGGTAGGTTGGGACTTTCATAAACATCTTCTCGTAATGGCGTATATTGCTCATTTTTAAGCTTTGTCAGCTTCGGCATCCGGATCGTAAAGTCCTGCAAAGCTTTTCCAAATTTTTTCTGATCAATCTGGAACATGCCCACAAAATACGTCATCAGGGATGGGGTGCGCATTGATCTCCAGTGAATCGACAATAATATCCCATTGACGCCCGTTAGACCCTTCGCTCGTCATCCGTCGACAAAACCCGGTGCGCCGATCGACCCACAGTTGAAAGACATTGCCGCAATCCGTAAGTTCTTGATCCCGGTTCCAGTCCACGGCTCACCAATCTTTTATCAGGTCTGGAGTGCGTAGGGCTGCGCCTTGTGGATCTAATCCCGGTCCTGCGAGCAGGTGCACGATATCGTTTCCATATACCGCGTCCGGCAAGGGAGCGTACCATGTGTTCGCCGTCATCGCGAATGAGGCGACCCAGCGGGATTCAGCCATAGCCACAAATGGGCGTTCTCTTTGGGTGTTAGATAGGGGCGTCCCCACGATAAGGGATCTTGAGCAGTTAATTGCTGCGCCTGAGCCTCTTGAACCGTACCGGATCTTTTGAACACGATTGATGATGCGATGTTTGAGAAGTTGGTGGACGACATCACGATCGTTCTCCCGAATTTCGGTCAGCGATTGAATGTCATCATGTATGTGGCGAATTTTGTTGGATTCTGCATTGTGGCGTAGTGTATTATTGAGTACAGACGTGATTGGTTTCCGTAAACGTTTTGATGGGTAGACTTTAACGTCAAGATGCTAAGGTACTTATTGTAATTTGGGCATCAAGAATATAAATCATGACTGAGGTATTATGTCATTAATGCAGTGAATCAGGAACATCGGGGAGAATGGACTGTGGACTCCGTAAGTGTAGTTATTCCTATTTACAATCAGGCACATCTCGTGGCGCGCACGATTGAATCATTAGCGGCTAATACCAGGCAACCAGATGAAATCATCATTGTTGATGACGGATCGACAGACGATGTACAAGAAGCCATTCAGTCATTTCAGACGAATAGTCCTTTTACTATCCGATTATTGAAAGTTCCCCACGGAGGACCAGGACGGGCACGGGAAGCTGGGTGGAAAGCGGCCCAGGGAACCATTGTTGCCTTTACCGATGCGGATGCCGTGCCCGCGCGGGATTGGTTAGAGCAGGGACTGAAAGGATTTACTGATCCACAGGTCGGTGGTGTTGAAGGTGCTGTGGAAAGTGGCGGCAATGCGACGATTTTTACCCATCAAGTTCATAATCGCTTTGGTCGGCAATTTATGACCGCTAATATGTTTTACCGCCGTTCTGTTATTGAAGCGGTTGGCGGCTTTAAATCGCCGTACCGAGAAGATTCTGATTTAGCTTTTTCGGTTTTAGGTGCCGGTTACCGAATTGTCTTTGTGCGCGATGCTGTTGTTTTTCATCCACCGAGGCAGGAAACCTGGTGGTTTTATTTTTCCAAGGCCCACCGAAAACGTTACGAAGGATTTCTCTTTCGCAATCATCCTGACATTGCCCCTCGGTATATTCCTCGGTTTCAACCCACGGAATTATTTATTGTTTTAGGCGAGTTATTGTCGTTGTTAAGCCTGTGGTTAGGATTATGGTCTTTGAGCGTCGGCCTTTTGTCCTTGCTAATTGGCTTACCCAAAAGATTAGCTGATTGGTTAGATGGCCGTAAATATAACGCACGTGATTACCTTACAGCATGGATTTTAACGCTATTTTTAGTCCCGGTAGAGTTTTATTACCACTGGTTAGGAATCTTAAAACCTCCCCCGATTCCTAAAGAATTACGCAAATCCACTGTGAAACTGGAAAGTCACTAGGCAATCGAAAGTTAACGAGGGGTGGAATATGGGTAACGGTAAAGTCGCTGTGACAATTCCGACGATGGGTGCGACTCACTTAGTGGATACGTTGGCTAGTTTACCTCCGGGACTGCCTCTTTATCTTCGAGATAATCGTGAAGATAATTGGGGTGTGGCGAAAAGCTGGAATTGGGGAATTCGTCAAGCATTGAAGGATGGGGCACAGTATGTGTTAGTGCTTAACGATGACGTACGATTGGCACCAGGCTTCATCGATCGATTGGTGGAAGATTTGCAACGTGATAACGTGATCTTGGCTAGTGGAAGACCGGATCACGTCGAAGTGAGTCCACCCACTAGACGACTTGCCATGAGTGCCTTTTTGTGTGACCACCGACTTTTTGATGAAGTTGGCGAATTTGACGAATCGTTTTGGCCGGCTTATTTCGAGGACGATGATATGTTACAACGTATTCGTAATACGAATCGCTGGAGAACATGGTTTGACAGTGAAGCGGTATTCCATCACTGGGTGAGTTCAACGATAAATGAGTTTCGAGCTATTCGGCGAATGAATCGGAGTTATTTCAAGCAAAATCGCGAGCGATTTTTTCAAAAGTGGGGTTTTTATCCGCGTGAGGAATAACGTGAAGATCAGGAATATGTAAGTTGTTATGCTCTTTATCATGTTTCTTGCGTCATGATGAATTTGTGTTCGGAGGTATTTATCGTCCTCGCGACGAAGTGTTTCATCTAGTGTTCTGACACACACCAAGCTGACTGATTCTTAAGCACGAAAAGAGTCTACGGTTTAAGAGATTCTCATGGTTGGCTAAACGGTTGGATACATTAATGTTTATTTTCTAGGGTTGAAAAAGATGGAGTGATGCTATGATGTCGACCAACAAATCATTTCAGGGTTCTATCCCTTATTCGTTATCTGTGGCTCCACCTCCCATGGCGACCGAATTATTAATGAGCAAAATCGGGAGACTTCTGCAACAAGAAAATTTTAACTCTGCGTCATTGGAGGATCTGAACAAATTTTTATTGTCAGCGGAAGCACAAAAAATGCTTTCAGAAATGGAAACGGACGAGCCTAAGGAAAAAGCTCGAGAACTGGTGATGCTGGCGTGGGAAAGCCAAAAACCGAGACGATATGAATTGGCAAAACAGGCTTTATCCATGAATCCTCATTGTAGTGATGCCTATTTAATTTTAGCGGAAACTACCAATACATGGCGTAAGCAGAAAAGATATTTTGAACAAGCTGTCGTTGCTTCAGAGAATCTCATTTATGAATATCAAGAGCTAGCAAAACAAGATGAATCTCCTAATTCTTTATACGGCATTGTAGAAGTACGGCCGTGGTTTCGCGCCAAGCTGGCCATGGGGCGAATCTTGAGTGATGGTGGGTTGTTGGACGAAGCACGTGCGATATTTCTTGAAATCCTTAAGTGGGATCCTGAAGATCATTTGGGTGTGCGGTACGATTTAATCCGTGTCTTGCATGAGCAAGATGATCTGGATGAGCTTTCAGCTTTATTTGTTCAATTTGAAGACGACACAGGAACTTTCTTAGAATATGAACGGTTGTGGCTTGCGATCCGTAGACAACGCGTGGATGCCGAAGAATACCTGCAGCGTGCTAAGCGGGCTAATCCCCATTTCTTGGCAATAGTGATGGAACCGTACGAGAACGTCGATACCGAATTTATGACGATAGGAAGCCGAGAAGAAGCCGCTCTTTACTTTAATTTTTCTGCTTCTTGGTGGGGACAAGATATAAACATTTTGAAATGGGTCATAGATCATTGGTCCAATCAATCAGCCTCGTCATAGAAGAAAAATCCTACCATTCATCATGATGTCGAATAAACCCGGTCTGATTGATGCAATGTGTATGAAAAAACTTGCTAGATCAGCCATTGGCGATTGGATATTATCGCGAACTAACTGGAGCCTACTCAGGCTATTCGTATTTCTTGATTGATCAACCACAAGATCACCTTGAGGGATAAAGAACCTATTTCTGTTAATCGGGGTCTCTACCTTAATGCGCTACGTCCGGGTAGAAGGGTGCCCTCTTATGCACCGCAACTCCTGTAGAACTCAGCGTGCGGATTTGCCGCACTTGGCTCTTCGACCAGAGATTTACAAAATGATGTACTTGGGCAAGGCAGTGTAAGGAATTGATAGCTTGGGCCGTTTCAACGGGAACCGTCGTAGGATGCTTAGGAGCGCTTCCTACTTCACCTGACTCTTTTGACTGCGCCGACGGACCATACGGTACCAGTAACGCACGACCACATGGTAGAGTTGCTTTTGGCTCCGATAATTCCCGGCTATGCAAAAGTGAGAATTGTGGCCTTGCAAGAGTTGATTGATGAGAAGCCTTGGGCTCATGAAGAATCTTATGCATTCACACGATTTCGGCCTACGCCCTCCCTGTCTGCGCTGCGTGGTCGGATCAAGACTCGGTGCAGATCCGCTGGCTAAGCTTTACTCTGACCACTATTGCAGGCGGTATGTGTTCCTTGAGCTTATAAGGTGCAACCGCCGATAACGCATTACGGGCGCCGAGAGACACTCATGAGCCGGATGTGCTGAAAAGGTTTGACGATAATAGATCTCTGTCAGATTATTATAGTGATAGTGCTCTTCCCGCCTAGCGCGCAAGCAATGCGAACCCGGTGAGCATTGCCAGCATATTACCAAACCGCATTACGGACTGAACGAAAAAGTCATCAGCCAGTGGTTTCGGATCCTGGTGGCGGTGGGAAATATCTGCGCTCACTTTGCCCGCCTGTATCGCTGACCCCCACGTTTCCGCCTAAGATCTGTGATAACGGTCTGGCGTTCCGTAATGGATTCGCGGTTGAAGTATAGCCTGATGACTGAGAAATTGTGTTGATGGGAAAGAACACGTTATTACAATGTAAGAAAAATTCGGGGATGGATTAGCAAGATGATATTCCCAAAGCTCACCATAGATTTCTCTAGCTGAGTTGGACCTAGGTGCCAAGCTTTTTGTTTAATGAATAAAAATGCACAAATTATTCAGGTGACCATTTTCCTATGGGTCATTCTTTGTTAAGATGACAGCAAATTTCATTATGCTTTATAATGATTGTGAAGATGTCCCAAATTTCATTCATTCCTCTTGATTCTATTGATTCCATAAGTATACGGTGAAATAGAATATCGTTTAGGTTGTGAATGGCGTCTTCCCAGATCTGACATAAATCATCATTCGCATCGGAGGAGATTATTGTGGCTCAAAAATCTGTTTCAGCAAAAGATCGCCGCGAAGATTATGCATTACGATATGTTCCGGAGAGTTTTCGCTTATGGCATTGGTCGAGTATTTTTAGTGTCTTTATCGGGGTATCTACGGCCATGTTTTTTCTTGCGTGGGGTGGACAGTTAACCTTAGAATACGGCACTTGGCCAACAATTTGGGGTATGGTCTTTGGAGTGGTGTTAATTGGCTCTGTTGGGTTTTTCTTTAGTTGGGTTGGCAGTCGGACAGGTCTTGATAGTGATTTAATCACCCGGGGCAGTGGTTATGGATTTATGGGATCAGCCATTGCGTCATTAGTGTATAGCTTTAATTATTTAATGTTCTTTGCCTTTGAAGGTTCCATACTTGTTGCAGCCCTTCAAGCAAGTGCTCCTCATGTCCCCGTTATTATCTGGGAGCTCTTGATTGGCGTAACGTTTTTGGTATTGGCTATTTGGGGAATGAGTTTTCTAAGTTGGCTGATGTGGATTACCTTGCCGATTTATATTGTGGCGGTCTCGTTAGTATTTTATCATGCAGCACATGTTAGCCATCCCATTGCCTGGTTATCCTACAAGCCAGCAAAAGCTCCTTCGACGGTGGCAGGCCCGGTGTTTCTACAACTGGGAGCAACGGTTTTTGCACTGATTAGCATGGCTACACAAGGCGCGGATTTAGGCCGGTTTGTACGCAAAAAAGATCAGTTAGTGGGATCTATTTTTAACGGTTATGTTGTGATGATTGTGACATTTTTAGGCGTTGTGCTATTAGGATCGTACTTCGGATTGGAATTTCATCAAACCAATCCCGGGACATATTTTAGCAGTGTCTTGGGGATTGGCGGCATGCTGACCGTTATTATTACGCAGCTACGGATTAATACGATTAATGTCTACTCTGGGTCTTTAGCGTATTCTAACTTCTTTTCGCGTGTGTTTCATTTTACTCCGGGACGGCAATGGTGGGGAATTTTAACAGCGGTCTTAGGCACTTTGCTTATGATGGGCAATATTTTCGCGCATATGTTACAAGTCCTAACGTTCGAGGGCGTATTTATTATTGCTTGGGCTATGAGCGTTGTATCCGACACCCTTTTTAATAAGTGGCTTCTTAAGATTAATACCCGACCCTATGAATATAAACGGGCCTTTTTACCGCATTTCAACCCTGTCGGCGTAGGGACTTTGATCTTGGCGCTGGTAATCGCGGCTCCTTTGGCTTTTGGGGTTGCGGGACCACTTGGAGAAAATTTGGCGCCTTTTGTTTCGGCGGCATTGGGACTCATATTCCCTCCAGTGATTGCTCTAGCCTTGAAAGGTCGCCCCTACCGGATCTCATCGACCGCACAGGTGCCGGTTACGAGCCAGCCAACGCTGGAATGTATTTTGTGCCACGAAGAATTTGAGACCGTTGACATGGTCATTTGTCCGTTTCACGAGGGCGCTTTATGTTCGGTATGCTGTGGGTCTAATGCTCAGTGCCATGATGTCTGCAAAACCGAAGGTGTGATGGTACAGACGCTGACCGTAGAGCAACCTTCAAGCTAGTGCGTTTTCATCATGACATTGGCGAAAGGAGAGGCAAGTGACGATGACGCATTTGGGTGCTCTTACTTCTCAAGAAGCCAGGGGACTTATTCGGGAAGGTCAGTGGGTTGGACCAACCTCGGGCATCGCATTAGGCTATGTGCAAGCAAATTTGGTCATCTTGCGCAAGGACATCGCTAGGGACTTTTACACGTTTTGCCAATTGAATCCAAGGCCCATGCCTTTACTAGACATGACTGAGCCTGGCGATCCTATCCCGCGGAATGTGGCGAAAGACGCGGATTTACGAACAGACCTGCCTCGTTACCGCGTTTACCGGCAGGGAGTTTTAGTGGATGAACCGACTGATCTTCGGGCGTTGTGGGAAGATGATTTTGTAGCATTTGTATTGGGGTGCAGTTTTACCACAGAACATCAGCTCCTTGAACATGGTGTGCGTTTGCGTCACTTGGAACAAGGACGTAACGTTCCCATGTTTAAGACCGCTATGCCGTGCCATGCCTCCCAATCGTTTCATGGACCGTTAGTCGTTTCCATGCGGCCCATTGAGCGCACTCAAGTCTCCCTCGCCGAGGAAATCACGAGTCACTATCCTTTAGCACATGGCGGACCGATTCACATTGGGGATCCGGCTGTTCTCGGGATTGCTGACATTTGTCATCCTGATTACGGAGATGCGATCGAATTACAAGATAACGAGGTACCGGTGTTTTGGGCTTGCGGAGTGACTCCGCAAGCCGTTATTCAAGAGATGGCGCCAGATATCGCCATTACCCACGCCCCGGGTCATATGTTTATTACGGATTTGCGAGATGATCAAATTCGTGATAGGAGATCCCTGTTTCATTAAGCCGAAGGCTAAAGCGTGAAGGATGATAACAGATGGCAGAAACGATTGTCACCGTAGGGATTGATATAGGAGGCACTTTTACCGATTTTTGGGTTTTTGATGGGCAGAAAATTAGGCAGCATAAAGTTTTGTCAACCCCTGGTAACCCCGAGAAGGCCGTTTTGCAAGGTCTAAAAGAACTTGAGATTTTACAGCTAGCCCTTATTATTCATGGGTCGACCATTGCTACCAATGCCTTTTTGGAGCGTAAAGGTGCCAAAGTGGCTTTAGTGACGACCCGAGGATTTGAAGATGTGTTAGAGATCGGCCGACAAAATCGCATTGGCATTTATGATCTACACGTAAAAAAACCTGATGTGCTCGTGCCTCAAGAAGGCCGTTTTGGTGTAACGGAGCGCATGGACTGGCAAGGTCAACCTCTTGTTCCTTTAACACAGGAAGAGATAGAGAAATTAGGGAAGAGGCTTCAGAGCTATAATCCTGAAGCCATTGCCATCGTATTTCTTCATAGCTATGTCAATGGGGTTCACGAAGAGCACGTCGTGACGTCGTTACGGCAACAGTATCCTTATGTGTTTGCCTCTTCGCATGTGAATCCTGAGCACCGGGAGTATGAACGAACCAGTACAACTGTCATTTCAGCCTACGTCGCTCCGGTCGTTTCCCGTTATTTAGAACAGTTGTCCGAGACCTTGGGCTCATCATTGCGTGTTATGTCTTCGGCCGGAGGATATATGTCGGCTAAACGCATCATAGAACAACCCGCTGCAATGATGCTATCGGGCCCCGCAGGAGGTGTCGTGGCAAGTTTTGAACTGGCACGGGCTCTTGGATATGAGCGCATTGTCACTTTCGATATGGGAGGGACCAGTACGGATGTGGCCATGATTCAGGGGCGCATTCCGATAACGCGGGATATGGAATTTGATCACCTTCCCTTGCGCTCGCCTATGGTGGACATTCACACGGTAGGGGCTGGAGGGGGATCTATGGCCTCGTTTGATCGCGGGGGCAATCTTCGAGTAGGACCGCAGTCGGCAGGGTCTTTTCCGGGGCCTGCGTGCTATGGCCAAGGCGGAATGACGGTAACGGTTACGGATGCCAATTTTCTTTTAGGACGATTAGATCAAGACAATTTTCTCGGCGGCAAGATGATACTGGATCGAAACGCTACGCACCAGGCCTTTCAAACATTGATAGATCAAGGTCTAAAACATGGAGTAGAAATGACCGATGTTGCATTGGCCGAAGGGATTATAGAAGTTGTGAACGCGGCTATGGCCCGGGCTATACGGCGGGTGACTGCTATGAAGGGTGTCGATCCTGCACAATTTGTACTATTAAGTTTTGGAGGAGCTGGGGGGCTTCATGCTGCAGATCTCGCAGCCATGCTGGGAATCCAAGAAGTATTAATTCCTCCTGACGCAGGAACCTTTAGTGCTCAAGGTTTAGCCCGTTCTCAGGCGTATGCGGATGCGCTGGCGAGCGTTTTGAAACCCACTCATGACCTCACTTTGGAATATATTCAAGATCTTCTAGAAAAACTCGCGGATAAAACGGTGAAGCAATTGGCAGATGATGGACACCGGGCTGAGAGCATTACGTCTTTCTATCATCTTGATTTACGCTACCAGGGCGAATCTTATGAGATTTTAACCCCGTGGCAAGGAACATTGAAAGACACGGTCGATATGTTTCACCAATTACATGAGCAGTATTATTTGCATAAAGAATTGTTGACACCTGTAGAATGTGTGAACCTTTATGTGCGGTCGATTGCCGAAATGCGCACGATTCCCCTTCCTTTATGGCAGAATTCCGCCGCTGCTAAGCCGTTTGCCCATCGCCCCATGGTATTTAAGGGGGAATCCCTGTCGACTCCTTGTTATCGTCGGGAGGAATTATCGGCGGACCAACGTATTTTCGGGCCAGCTCTCGTTATTGAGCCTGCGTCGACGATTCTCATTCCTCCCCATTATCAAGCGACAGTGGACCATTACGGCATTATTCATATAACGCAATGAGGGATGATCACTGTGAATGCGGTAAAGCTGGAAGTCTTTAAACATTTATTTCAAGCGGTAGCTGAAGAAATGGGAGAAACCTTAAGACGAACGTCTCATAGCCCGAATATTAAGGAACGACGTGATTATTCGTGTGCAATTTTTGACGCTGATGGAAAGACCATTGCGCAAGCTGAACACATGCCTGTGCATTTAGGGTCCATGCCGCAAAGTGTGGCAGAAGCCTTAAAGCAGTTTACATTGCAGCCCGGTGATGCGGTCATTTTAAATGACCCTTATCATGGCGGAACACATTTACCTGATATTACCGTAGTTGAAGGCGTTTTTGTTGATGGACATGAGGATGCTGTCTTCTATGTGGCCAACCGCGCCCACCATGCGGATGTGGGCGGAATAAGTCCAGGAAGCCTTCCCATTGCGACCGAAATGTTCCAAGAAGGGCTTATTATTCCGCCAATTTTGTTAAAACAACAAGGTGTAATGAATGATGGTGTGCTTCAACTTATCTTGCGTAATGTTCGCACACCGGAAGAGAGATTGAGCGATTTATCGGCACAATTGGCAGCTAACCGTGTGGGGATTAGGCGGTTGTTGTCTTATGTTCGTGATCATGGATTACAGACAGTTACAGCGTACGCTCGAGGACTTCAAGACTATGCAGAACGCGTCACGCGAAGTCTTATTGAGGATATTCCTGATGGAACTTACCGTTATGAAGATTTTTTAGACGATGACGGTCAAGGCACTCACCATATTCCGATCCGTGTAACCATCGAGATTAATAAAGACCATGCGACAGTCGATTTTTCCGATAGCGCGGGTCAGGTGGCTGGCAGTGTAAACGCAGTTCGAGCTATTACGGTTAGTGCTACGTTTTATGCGTTCCGGGCGGTTGTGGACGAAGAGATTCCAAGCAATGAAGGAGGCTTTCGCCCTCTCACCATTATTACGAGGCCAGGAACGATTGTTGATGCCACCATGCCTGCCGCTGTGGCTGGTGGCAATGTTGAAACCAGTCAGCGTATTGTTGACGTCGTATTGGGAGCTTTAGCTCAAGCCCTACCCCGAAAGATTCCGGCCGCGGGACAAGGCACTATGAATAATCTGACTTTAGGAGGTGTGGATCAACGCGATATCAGTCATCCCCGTGCTGTTGCCTATTATGAAACCATTGGTGGTGGTGCCGGTGCAGGTCCTACTTGGGACGGGGTCAGTGGTGTCCATGTTCATATGAGTAATACGATGAATACACCGATCGAAGCATTAGAACGGGAACTCCCCTTGCGTGTACGGCGGTATCAAATTTCGCGGAAGAGTGGAGGCGTAGGAAAATTCAAGGGTGGAGACGGGATCATTCGCACCTACGAATTTCTCTGCCCAATGACTGTAACGTTACTGAGTGAACGCAGGGAGCAAGGACCATACGGATTAGCGGGTGGAGAAGCGGGCAAACCCGGAGAAGCATGGTTGACCACAATTCATAGCAAGACCTCTACTAAACTGCCAGGAAAATGGCACGGAACAGTACACACAGGAGACGTGTTGGAGATTCGGACGCCCGGCGGGGGAGGATGGGGGAAGAAGGACTAAAATAACGAATATCTTTGTTTCGATTGCTACGATAATTTGATAATTTTGGGAAAACTTTTTATGAACATAACGGTTAGGATAAATGTAACCTTCCTATTTCGTTGTATCTGTGCATTACCATCTGGAGGAATAACACTGTGGCGACCACTATGAATTTGAAAGATTTGTTAGAAAACGGCCACGATCAAGATATTCAATTACTAACCCGAAAACCAGTCAATTTAATCCGGCCTGTCTCCGATGTTCGCCTATTATTGGATTTCTCCATACAGAATATACACGAGGCGCATATTTTATGGATTGTACCTAGCGTGATGAAGTCGACGGTTCTCTGGGATAGTTTGTTATTACAGATTGCCAGTAATAATGGAGCAGGGATGATAATCCCTCCAGGTCAGATTTCCGAAGCGACTATTCTATTGGCTGAACGGCTTTCTATTCCGATATTTACGGTGCCTTTATCAAAGATGGATTATGTTGTCCATTTTATTTGGTCCCGGCTTGCTCAAAAAGAGATGCTCCGATTACATTGTGATCTTGAAAAAATTAAGGAGATTACCTCCCTATGGGAAATGGCGAAAACAACCAATGATTTCATCAAAGAACTCTCTCGTCTAGGAATTTTTGTTCGAATAAATAATTCCGGTGAGTCGAAGAACCTTTTGTCGGATTTCAAGGATGAGATGACCATGTCCATAACATGGGGACGAGGACGTGGTGTACAAATTCAGACAGCACCCGGCATTTCTTTGTCGGTTCTTCAACATATTCGGTTATTAGCTGGTATTCTTTTAGATCGTGAAGCTGGTGAGATAGAATCGGAGCTGCGTCATCGATCGGAATTTTTATTAGAGCTCCTTGTTGATCCGCGAATACCGACGGGCTCATTGATTCATGCTGCTAAACAATTTCAGTTGGATTTAGGTCGTTATCACACCGTTGTATTATGGGATCTCGATTCGTTTCGAGACTTTATTAAACAAGGTATCCCAGAATCGTCTGTGCTACGATTAAAATCACAACTTTTTCAACAAATCGAAAGGGAGGCTCGTCTGATTTTTGGTCATGGACTGGTGCTTCCCCATTCTGATGAGTTTGTCTTGATTGTTGAATCGCCAGAAGCGTTAAATGCACTGAATGTTATGCAAGGAATGTCTTATGTACATGAAGCATTGAGACCGATTTTACATCGATTTCATGTCCCTGGAATAACAGCTGGCGTTGGCTTTTCCTATAATGGAGTTCAAGGAATGCGCAAAAGTTTCGAAGAGGCTCATGAAGCATTGGTAGTCGGGCGGTCACGTCACGGATTTGGATCCATTACTCATTTCAAAGATATTGGAATCGAACGGTTTTTATATGGTTGGATAGATTCTCCCCGATCTAAATCATTATCTGAAGATTTCCTGAAACCATTATTGAATGAACCAAATGCTCAAGAATTACTAGAAACCTTGGAAATATATATGGAAAGTCGAGGTCGTTTATCGGTTGCTGCTGCTCAATTAAAAATCCACAGGAATTCTCTCCGCTATCGCCTGGATCGTATAAGTCATCTACTCCATGTCGACGTGGATGATTCAACTACCCAACTCGTTCTTCAGCTCGCTTTGAAAGCGTTAAATATGGAAAACAAACTGCACAAAAAATAAAAATGTTGTTCGTGCAGTTTGTCGAATGAATCCTCCTGTTTTTTCTCGAATTCATGGTTGTCTCACAAATTGTAATCATTCGAGATCGGGAGGGATTTATATGGCACAAGGAGAAGATTTTCCACTTTCGCGGGTTCCGCAGAATGCACGGTACGGATGGGTTTCTGTTGCCGTAATGCGGTTTGGTCAACTATCTGCATTATCACAGTTTTTGTTGGGAGCAACCTTAGGATATGGCATGTCGTTTTGGTCCGCTTTTTGGGCCTTAACGCTGGGTGCTGTTGTGCTTGAAATTGTGTCGATTGTAGTAGGAATTGCTGGACAGCGGGAGGGCTTGTCGACATCTTTACTAGCACGATGGTCTGGATTTGGTCGTTATGGTTCTGCTGTCGTCGGTTTAGTTATTGCAGTCGGACTTGTTGGTTGGTTTGGTATCCAAAATGCCGTTTTCGCACAAGGATTAGTTCAACTCATTGGTATCTTACCAGAATGGCTCTGGTCAATAATTGCAGGAGTTGCTGTTATTATTATTGTGACATATGGATTCTTATCCATGGGATGGACCGCATATATTGCTGTTCCTCTTTTTTTGCTATTGGCGGCATGGTCGACAATTTCGGGCCTTAGCCATCACCATTTACATCATCTTATCACTATGGCTCCGCCTGGCCATCTATTGTCTTTAGCACAAGGGACTACATTGGTTGCTGGCGGTTTTATTATTGGCGCGGTGATTACTCCGGATATGACTCGATTTAATCGAAATCCGCAAGATGTCATCAAGCAAACGATTGTTGGGATTACGTTAGGCGAGTATGTAATAGGCTTGGTCGGTGTTTTGCTAGCTCATGCTGTGCGTAGTGAGAATGTCGTGCATATAATCTACTCGACGTCAGGTTTACTGGGAACCATTATTTTGATTACCGCCACGTTAAAAATCAATGATTGGAACCTATACTCGTCCAGTCTTGGCATCGTGAACTTAATGGATACGGTATTCGGTTTCAAGATATCGCGAATTTCCACTACGTGGATCATAGGCGGACTGGGAACCTTTTTGGCAGCTATAGGTATCCTGCAACACTTCATAGGGTTTTTAACCGTTTTGGGTGTAACTATTCCTCCAATATCTGGAATCATGCTTAGTGATTACTGGATTCTAAAACGTCATCGGCACATTCTCGATGTAACACGGGCTCAAGGTGCCTTGCCTCGAAGTGTGGAAGGCGGAAATTGGCCTATGGTGGTGTCATGGATTGCAGCATCACTTATCGGATATTTTGTACCGTGGGGCATTGGTTCCATTAATGCATTGATTTCAGCGATTGTCTTATATGCATTGCTTGTGAAAATAAGTCCACGTTCAATCAAAAATCCGACTTTGGCAGGTGAGAGTCTTTGAAATGGCTAACGGGAAGTGATTTAGACGCCTTAGCATTAGGAGCAACGTTTTTGGGAACAGGAGGCGGAGGAGATCCATATATTGGGCGGTTGATGGCTGAAGCGGCCATCCGACGATTTGGAGATGTTCAATTGGTAGATATTGATGAACTTCCCGAAGATGGACTAGTAGTTCCTGCCGCCATGATGGGAGCTCCTACGGTGATGGTGGAGAAAATTCCTAGTGGAAAAGAAGTAAAAACTGCTGTAAACCGCTTAGAAACCATTTTAGGTCGCAAAGCTGTCGCAATTATGACGATTGAAGCCGGCGGTATTAATTCTATGATTCCTTTAGCCGTAGCTGCTGAAATGGCACTGCCTATTATTGACGGAGACAGCATGGGGCGAGCTTTTCCCGAATTGCAAATGACCTCTTTGCATATCCATGAAGTTTCGGCGACTCCGATGGTCATCGTCGATGAAAAAGGCAATAATCTCGTCATAGACGCAATAGATAACCCATGGACTGAACGGTTGGCCCGGAGTACCACCATTGCGATGGGAGGTTCGGCCATCATTGCACTTTATCCCGTGACGGTGAACCAAGCCAGACAGGCATTGGTTCGCAATACTATCTCTAAAGCCACTCGTATTGGCCATTTGCTTCAAGATTCTACATTAGATATCGATCAAAAGCTCAGAATTCTTGCGGCCTCTTACGAGGCTCATGAATTTTTCCAAGGAAAAGTGGTTGATGTATTGCGACGGAGCGCAGATGGCTTTGCGCGTGGGACAATGACAGCCACGGGAATGCATCAATACGAAGGAGATATTCTTCGGATAGAATTTCAAAACGAAAATTTATTAGCCATGCAAAATGGCGTTGTGGTGACAACTGTACCCGATTTGATCTGTGTTTTGGATAGTGAAACATTAAGACCCATTACAACAGAAATGTTGACTTATGGTCAACGTATCAGAGTGTTGGGGATGCCAGCGGAATCGGTCTGGCATACATCAAAAGGGTTGGAAACCGTCGGTCCACGCTACTTTGGATATGATTTTGATTATATTCCCTTTAGGAGGTCATTATGAAATTTCGCTTAGGCATTGACGTTGGAGGAACCAATACCGACGCCGTTATTCTTGATGAGAACGATAAAATTATCGCAAAGGCGAAACGACCCGTGACAGACGATGTTGTGTCATCGATTAAATGCGCTGTAGAAGACATATTGAATCAGTCGAAAATTCAACCCACGCTTATCACTCATGCTATGCTCGGGACAACCCAAGTTACTAATGCAATAATTGAAAGACGGCGTCTCAATAAAGTGGGATTGATCCGTATTGGCGCGCCTGCTACTCAAGCAATTCCTCCTCTTACGGGATGGCCAGAAGATCTTAAGGATGTTGTTCAGAGTGCTACAACCTTAGTTAAGGGAGGGCACGAATTCGACGGGCGATTAATTTCAACGTTGGATAAGGATGGCATTAGAAAATTTCTTGATCAATATGCCTACAAAATTTCGGCTGTAGCAGTGACATCGGTTTTTTCTCCAGTGAATGCTGATCATGAGCAATGGGTTTACGAACTCATCGCCCGGGATTATCCTCATTTATCAACATCACTATCTCATGAAATCGGTTCCATTGGATTGTTAGAACGAGAAAATGCCACTGTGTTGAATGCTGCAGTGACTGAGGTGGCCCGTCACGCCGCTTCAGCATTTGCGCAAGCTCTTGCAACTTTGGGTATTTCTGCCGAATTATTCTTGGCACAAAATGATGGAACATTAATGGCTATGGATTATGCTCTTCGGTTTCCCATATTGACCGTCGCCTGTGGTCCAACGAATTCCATGCGGGGAGCCGCGTATTTGTCCCATGTTAATGATGCTGTCATTATTGATGTTGGAGGGACTTCGTCGGATATTGGTGTCATTCAAGGAGGATTTCCGAGGCAATCCGCTATGGCGGTAGAAGTTGGGGGCGTACGCACCAATTTTCGGATGCCTGATTTGATTGCGCTTGGATTGGGTGGGGGATCCCGCATCCGTCAATTACCTGATGGCGCTGTTCGCGTCGGACCGGATAGCGTAGGTTACCGCATTATTGAAGAAGGCCTTGTGTTTGGGGGAGATATTCCAACGTTGACTGA
The DNA here is from genome assembly GCF_900176145.1 of Sulfobacillus thermosulfidooxidans DSM 9293. Classification (NCBI taxonomy): domain Bacteria; kingdom Bacillati; phylum Bacillota; class Clostridia; order Eubacteriales; family Clostridiales Family XVII. Incertae Sedis; genus Sulfobacillus; species Sulfobacillus thermosulfidooxidans. The sequence goes on from NZ_FWWY01000001.1 coordinate 1,809,623, forward strand.
TGTTGCAGTATTTGAAGGGAAAGCTCACGTCGGAACGCAGTTCCCTAATATTTCTCCTGCTCTAAGTCACAAAGCATATGAGATTGCTATTCACATGATTGAGGAAGGAATTGACCGAATTAAAACTAACTCCGCACCTATTCCCCTGATTGCAGTAGGAGGAGGCAGTGCGCTGTTGCCTGATAGATTAGAAGGAGTATCTGAAGTCATTCGTCCAGCTAATTATGACGTTGCTAATGCTATTGGGGCAGCAATTGCGCAAGTGTCAGGACGAGTTGATCGCATTTATAGCATGGCAGGTAGGAAACGAGAAGATGTTTTGGCGGAAGCGGAAGCGCAGGCGCGTGCTGAAGCCGTACGGGCAGGCGCGGATCCCGGTTCCCTTGAATTAGTCGAAGTTGAAGAAATCCCCTTGGCTTATCTGCCATCTAATGCTTCTCGGGTGCGTGTTGTTGTGGCTGGACGGTTAGGAGGGCAAAAATCAGATGAGCTGGATGCTTGATGTTAAAGATCTGACACCCATTGCAATTGGGGCCAGTATTTTGGGAACAGGTGGAGGAGGGGATCCGTACATCGGGCAATTGATGGCTCAGAGGGCATTGGAACAATACGGACCGGTCAAAGTTTTAGAAGCCGATGATATTGCGGGTGATGACTGGGTTATTGCTATCGCGGGGATGGGAGCCCCCACTGTCCTTTTTGAAAAACCGCCTCATGGCGACGAACCTGTGAAAGCATTTCTTCGCTTAGAGAAGCATTTGGGGATATCCAATGCCATTCCTTGTCCTATCGAGGCGGGTGGCATTAATAGCCTGATCCCTATTGTGGTTGCGGCACAACTGAATAGACCCATTGTCGACGCAGATGGGATGGGCCGCGCCTTCCCTGAACTATATATGGTGACCTTTCACGTTGGGGGTTTAAATGGGACACCTGCTTGTATTGCTAATGAATTTGGTGATTATGTGATTTTAGACCACCTCCATGATAATTTGGCGTTTGAATGGATTGCTCGCGGTGTTACTATTCGCATGGGGGGCCATGCCTTTGTGGCGCAATTTCCGATGTTGGGAGACCAATTACGGAACAATGCGATTCGTGGAACATTGAGTTTGGCATGGCGCATCGGGCAAGCTGTTATCAATGCTCAAGAAAATCACCTTGACCCAATATCAGCGATTGCTAGCGTGACGGCGTATGCAGATTATGGTGAGGGTCGTATCATTTTTCGGGGTAAAATTGCTGAAGTTAATCGACGGACGATTGAGGGCTTTGCTAGGGGAACCATGCGCATCGAGGGTATGGAGGAATTCAAGAATAGATCGCTAATAATTGATTTTCAAAACGAGAATCTTATTGCCCGCGATGACGAGGGTAAACATGTCGCGACTGTTCCGGACCTTATCACTGTTCTTGATAGTACAACGGGACAGGCGATTACAACGGAGCGTTTGCGATATGGCCAGCGAGTGGCCGTAATTGTGATTCCTGCGCCTTCGATCATGAAGACACCAGAGGCGCTAAAGATCTGGGGCCCACGTGGGTTTCGCTATGATTTTGATTATGTTCCTTTATAGTTAGTAATGTCGTATCGAACTAGCGATATATCATGAGACTGGTGTCTTCTTTGAGATTTTAGTCATTAAGATTGTTCCTATCAGCAATCAAGTAGTATTAGTATACAAATTATGGCATGCCAGAGGATAGGCTCTTGTCCTCTGGCAAATATTTATGTAATGCGCTAATTATTCTTCTAATGAATTTCAAGAACAGATTGCTTAAAGATGAGACCTATGTTTATACCTAACGATGGATAATTATCATTATTTGAAATTGTGTGTATTGAGCGGTAAATATTTAATCGTATAATCTGATACAAAGGCTAAATCAGAGACCCCTTGGAGGCGTGGTAATGGCTGAATCGTGGACGATTAAAAGCCTTTCCCGTGGTTTGCAGTTATTGGATTTAATGGCAGAACAACCCACTGGAGTTACTATCAAATGGCTAAGTGCTGTCTCAAAGATACCGTTGAGCACATGTTACCATTTGATGAACACTTTAGTGGATAGTGGTTATGTTCAAAGAGATCGAACCCGTCAAGTTTATACGTTATCTTATAAAATTTCCTATTTGCATAATCAAGTTCAGATGAGTCATATGGTGCCTGACGAATTGCGAATGGTAGCACAGAAGGTTAGCCAGGAATTACGGGAAACGAGTTATGTGGCTAAATGGGAGTCAAATGAAGTAATTATCCAATATATTGCCGAAGGTGACCAGGCTATAAAGGTGCGGTCGTTATATGTAGGTTATCAAGAACATGCTTTTGTTCATGCATTGGGGAAAGTAATTTTGGCTCACATTTCACCCAAAGATTTTCATGCATATTATATTCATCATCCTCCGCAACGCCGAACTCCATATTCCCGCATTCAATGGGATGAAATACAGCATGAACGACTAGTAACAAGAGAACGAGGGTATAGTCTGGACGAAGAAGAATGGGAAGAAGGTATTTGCTGTATAGGCGTACCTCTCTTTAATTATACCAGTTGCGTATGGGGCGCGTTGGCTGTCTCTGGTCAAGTCCTAATTTGTGTGTAAAAGCGTTCCCTTGGTTTGCGTGTCGTTAGGCGACGAACACTGGTCCCGCATGAGGCGGCTCGTCCGCCGCCGCTTGAGATCGTTTCGCTTGCCAGTAAGGCTCGAGATTCAGATACCGCTTACCCGTGGTCCACACCTCATGCTGCTCGAGCAACAGCGCGCCCACCAGGCGGATCGCCGACTCCCGGTTCGGAAAAATCCGAATCACCCGTTCTCGGCGCCGGATCTCGGCATTGAGCCGCTCGACGCCATTCGTGGTGCGTAATCGCTGGCGCAGCGACTCGGGGAGTTGCAACACCGCCAGCGCGTCCTCGAGCCCGTTCTCCCCAATCGCCACGGCTCGGGGAGCCCGCTCGGCAAAGTCCTCGAGCAGTTTGGTCCACAAGGTGTCGACGGTGGCCCGGTCGGGGGCTTCGAAGAGCGCGCGGAGGCGGCCGTGCAGCTCCTCCTGCACCGCTTTGGGCGCGGCATCGAGGATATTCCGCGTGAGGTGCGTTTGGCAGCGCTGCCAACTCGCCCCTTGGAATTGCTGTTCGATAGCCTGCCGCAGCCCGCGGTGGTCATCCGACACCACCAGGTCGACGCCCGTTAAGCCTCGATCCTTGAGGTCGGTAAACACGGCCGTCCACGTCTGCTTCGATTCGCTATCCCCGATCCAAAACCCGAGAATTTCTCGGTACCCCGCCGCATTAATGCCGGTCACCACACACCCGCTCCGGGGCCGCACGGCCCCGTTCTCACGGATTTTCAAGACCAAGGCATCCACAATCAGGAACGGGTACTGCGTCTCCGCGAGGGATCGGGTTCGCCATTGCTGGACGGCCGCCTCTAAGCCTTTCGCCAGGTCCGACACCGTAGACTTCGAAAATTCGGTGCCACAGAGCTCTTCGGTCACGCGCCGGATTTTGCGGGTTGACACCCCATTCACCACCATTTCCATCAGAGTGAGGACGAGAGCTTTTTCATGCCGCTGGTACCGCTCAAAGAGTGTGGGACTGAACTCCCCGTCCCGCGTCCGCGGGACCTCCAGCGTCAACGTGCCGACGCGCGTCGTGAGCTGCCGGCTCCGTGAGCCGTTGCGATATCCGCGCCGGTCTTCGGTCCGCTCGTACCGGTCGGCTTGAAGATGTTCCGTCACTTCGGCTTCTAACACCTGATTTAAGACCTGTTGCAACAAGAGCGCGAAGGCCTGATCCTTTTGTCCGACCAGGGCTTGGATTGTTTGATCATCCAGTGTAATCTGATAATGAGCCATTGCGTGATCCTCCTAAGATTTGTCGAGTTGTGTCGCTTTCAAATCTACCAAGGAAACGCAATGGCTTTGAAATTTTTAAGCCCCTTTTACACACAATATCGGACTCTACTCGATGTATCGTACAATGTGCCTAATTCGCCGGTATGAAGATCGATTGGCTGACATTTATACAGAAGGAAAAAGTCCACTCTTTAGTATTGCTGCGGGAACTATTCCAGGAGAAATGCATTTGGCGGCTGGACAAGAACCAGTAGCGGTAGGCGTAATCCAACATTTACGCCAGGACGATGTTGTTACTGCTCCACATCGACCTCATCATTTTGCGATTGCTAAAGGAGTAAATTTGCGCCAGATGACGGCAGAAATTTTTGGACGGCGAACGGGATTATCACGCGGTAAAGGTGGTCATATGCATCTATTTGATCCCAATGTCCACTTTAGTTGTTCTGGTATCGTCGGCGCAGGATTCCCTCCAGCTGTAGGGGCTGCCTTAGCCTTTTCCCGACAAGGGCGAGACAATGTAGCTGTGGCGTTTGCAGGTGAAGGAGCCGCCAATCAAGGCACCTTTCATGAGAGTCTCAACTTAGCTTCTGTGTGGAAAGTTCCCGTTGTATTTGTGATAGAGGATAATCACTATGCTATTTCGGTTCCAAAGGATCAATCAACGTCTATAGCACACAATAGTGATCGAGCTCATGCATATGGAATTCCAGGTATTTATATTTCCGGAAATGATGTTATCGCCATATCAGAAGCAGCCGAGGAGGCCATTTCCCGAGCTCGAGAAGGTCGCGGTCCTACATTATTGGAAATTGAGACAACACGACTTTACGGTCATTTTCAAGGTGATGCTGAAGCTTATCTTCACGCAGGAGAAAAGGATTCTTGGCGGCAATTGGATCCCATTAAGAGGTTCCGTGATTATCTCATAGAACATCAATTTTTAACAGAGCAAGAGGATGAGCGTATTCAAGCAGAAGTGAGTCAATTAGTTGAGGATGCTGTGAATTTTGCACGGGAATCACCAGAACCCGCTCCCGAAGAGGCATTAAGAGATGTTTTCATGGAAGTTTAATGAATGGAGAGGAGATGAAAACGATGATAAGCACGCCCATTCGGAAACTGACGATGGCTAGAGCAATCAGCGAAGGCATTGCTCAAGAAATGGAACGTGATCCTAGTGTGATGGTATGGGGAGAAGACGTTGGAATTTATGGAGGAATTTTTGGCGCGACCCAAGGTTTGTTCCAACGATATGGACCCGAGCGAGTAATGGACACGCCGATCTCCGAAAGTGCGTTTATTGGTGCCGCTATTGGCGCCAGTACAGAGGGAATTAGACCTATTGTAGAACTTATGTTTGTGGATTTCTTTGGAGTTGCGATGGATCAGATTTATAATCATTTAGCGAAAAATCATTATATGTCAGGTGGGAGTTTTCGCCATCCCGTTGTGATTATGACGGCTATTGGTGGAGGATATAGTGATGCAGCTCAACATAGTCAAACTTTATATGGATTGTTTGCCCATGTTCCGGGTTTAAAAATTGTTATACCTTCGAATGCATATGACGCGAAAGGGTTGATGATTTCCGCCATTCGCGATGACAATCCCGTTATGTATTTTTTTCACAAGGGTCTATTGGGATTAGGATGGATGCCATCAGATGATTTAGCAGAAGTTCACGTTCCTGAAGATTCATACACGGTGCCTTTGGGACAAGCAAATGTTGTTGCGGAAGGAACTGACGTGAGCATCATTACTATTGGCGCTATGGTTCCCAAAGCTTTGCGAGCTCGACAGAAAATGAAGGACGAGGGCGTTTCTGCAGAGATTATTGATCTGCGAACTTTAGTTCCCTTAGACCATGAGACTATTATCAATAGCGTTAAGAAGACTCATCATGCCATTATTGTCGATGAAGACTATCGATCTTTCGGTATGACGGGAGAAATCGCGGCCATCATTGCAGAAGAAGCATTAGATTATCTTGAAGCTCCTATTCTCCGTTTAGGAGTCCCTGACGTTCCTATCCCTTATAGTCGTGTATTAGAACACGCGGTGATTCCCTCAGTAGAAAAAATTGCAGAAGCAATACGACAATCATTGAGGTAAGGAGATTGTTATGGCAGAAGAGTTTGTTTTGAAAATCGATTACAGTGACAGTTCAGATGCTGAAGCCGTATTGATTCATTGGATTTATGATCCGGGAGCAATGGTCCATCAAGGAGAAATCATCGCCGAAGCAATGGTTGATAAAGTGAGTTTAACCATTGAAGCGCCTCGGGACGGTTATTTAAGACCGATTATTCAAGAAAACGAAACATTCATTTCAGGACAACCTATTGCTGAAATTTCAACCGAGCCTCCCCGCCGAGAGGCGACTAATATCGTAAAAGACACGAATTCTACGGCTCTTACATCACCTAACGACTTTGTGCCAGCGTCTCCGCGTGTGCGAAAGTATGCCAAAGAAAAGGGAATTAACCTAAAGGATGTTGCTGAAGTCACTGCCCATCGACCTTTAACTATCGAAGATATTGATGCATGGCTGGAACGTCAAGAATCCCAGGACGTGACAGAGTATTCGCCGTTTCGGCAACGTTTAATTCAGAACTTAACGGATCCAGGTGCCTTGCCGACTACTTTACAACGAAGAATTATTGCAGGAAATGCACAATGGTCTCCATTAGTTCGCATTGCGTGGGCAGTGGATCAAGCTTTGAAAACCCATCCAGAAATTCATGGTTGGGCGACTGCGGACGGATTTGTTCGTGCTACTGAACTGAAATTAGGTATTGCTACTGCGACGTCTCAAGGACTAATAGTACCGGTTATTAGGGGGTCTTATGACCTAGAGGGTTGGAAGACAAAATTAGAAGAATTACGTCAAGCAGTTAACAAAGGCGTGTGGAATCGGTTCGATTTTTCCCAACCATCTTTCATTATTTCTAATTTGGGACCTTGGGGTATTGAATATTTTACCCCGCGTCTTATGGTACCGACTGTTGCTATTTTAGGTATTGGCATGGGAAATAGCGACACGTTTCCCGTCTCCCTCACCTTCGATCACCGAGTATTAGATGGAGTAGACGCTGCGGAATTTTTGGTAACAGTAGATAAGGTTTTGCGTGGGTCTGTATAGCGGCATTCCACTAACAGCAAGAAATTTATTTAAGATGCAAACAGGCTTTGATTATTAGAGGTTGCCATTAACACGATTCACGGCGAATGAGTTTTCCAGGGAGTACAATGGGTTTCGTATCGACCAGTTCACCGTGGATTTGTTTTAGTACGATGTTCACGGCACTTTCTCCTATAGCTTCCATGGGTTGACGAATTGTTGTAAGAGATGGTGTTACGTACCGCGCAGCATGGATGTCGTCGAATCCAACTAAACGAATATCATCAGGGCAACGTAACCCATGTTCATAAATGGCTTTCATGGCCCCTAGGGCTGCCAGATCGTTTACGGCGAAGACTCCGTCAAGGTCTGATACGCGGGCAATTAATCGTTGCATAGCTTCATAACCGGCCTGATACGTGAAATCGGCGGGTTCAATACGATTTTGATCGATACTAATTTGATGATCGTACAAGACGTCTTGATAGCCTTTATAGCGCTCTTGAGCACTTGAAACATGATATGGACCAGCAATGAAAGCTGGAGGAAAATGACAATATTGTAAGAGCAAGTTTACGGCTATTTTGGCCCCTTCGTAGTGATTTACAGACACTTGGGGACCAGGAAAGCTTGGTATGAGTCGGTCTAAGATTACAAGGGGGCCCGTAGGCGATAAGTGATTAAGTACCTCGTGAGTTCCCGGCGTGCCAAATAAGATGAGACCATCGACACGGAGTTCTTGCATGGCTCGGACAATTTTGGCTTCTCGTTCTGCTTCACCACGTGAATCCATAACCAGCAACGTATAATCATATCGATAAGCGGCATCGTTGATAGCTTGGACTATGCGCATGAATAGCGAATTATCCATGTCGGGCACCAGGACTCCAATCGTCATGGTCGAGCCGCCAACCATGGCACGTGCTTGTCGATTAGGAATATAACCTAATTCAGCCATAGCTTGTTCAATTTTGTGTAATGTTTCTGATTTAACGTAACCAGTGCGGTTGAGTGCGCGTGAAACCGTGGCAACACCAACACCAGCACGCCGTGCTACATCTTTAATGGTCGCCACTTATTTCACCACACCTCGAGAACGAGCTTGGAATCCAGCAATGACTAAAATTACAGCAACAAAAATGTATTCATAGAGTGATGGCAATCCTAACAGAACGATTAAATCATCGATTAATCCGATAATCAATGCACCAATCGCCGCGCCAATTACTGATCCACGCCCACCGGAAAAGGGAATCCCGCCTAAAATAACTGCGGCAATAGCTTGGAGAGAATAGCCACTTCCAGTAGTGGGATAAATGGAACCTTGCCAAGCTGCGATCATGATTCCAGCCAATGCCGCAAGTATGCCTGAAATGATAAATACCAAGATTTTTAAAGAATCTATACGAAGGCCCACAGTTTTGGCTGCTGCTTCATTCGAACCTAAACTTTTTAGCCAAATCCCGAGTGGAGTAGCTGAGAGCATGATTTGACCAATGATAATGATAAAAAAGGTGATAAGAAGTAAATTAGAAATTCCTAACGTATTATTTGCCAAACTTGAAAAGTTGAATAAGCCATTGTTAGGACTAATATAATTTCCTCCATTGAATAAAAGAGCGACGCCTTTTAGTCCCCAGTACGTTCCTAACGTCACGATAAATGACGGAATGCGCCCTTTGGTGACCAATAAACCCACAATCCATCCAACGACGGCTCCGGCTATGATAGTTAGTGGTAATGCTGTTATGGCCGGAAAGCCATGTAACACGGTTAAAAATGCCACAAACATTCCTGCTGAAGCCATAATACTTTGAACACCTAGGTCGATCATACCTGTCATGATGACCAGTGATTCACCTACTGTAAGGACGATCAGAAAGCTGCTGCTGACTAATAGGGCATCAATATTACGGCCTGAGAGAAAAGAGGGGGCAATTAGTGTCGAAATAATCAGTGCAATAATTAGGAAAACGATAGGGCGTTTGACGCTTCCTGGTTCTCCGAACAACTGTTGGTTAATGGACATCCTTGACCTCCTCTTCTGGAGTACGGTCAAACATAGCATGCACCAAATCCTCCAGGCTAATATTTCGGTTTTCCATGATTTGCTTGATTTTGCCATGGGCAAAGACCACGATGCGGTCAGCTACGGTCAGTATATCTTCTAAGCGATGACTTACGAGAAGGACCGACTTTCCCTGAGCTTTTAAATGACGAATAAGTTTTAGGACTTCGTCGATCTTGGCTACAGAAATCGCTGCCGTTGGTTCATCCATAATAATTAATTCCCGAGAGAACAGTAAGGCACGGGCAATTGCGACGAGTTGCTGTTCGCCTCCTGACAAAGTCCCGACCAAATCTGTAGGATTCGCTTTCGCGTTTAATTCCCTGACAACGCGTTGAGATTCGTTTATCATGCGTCGTCGGTTATTAAAAATGCCGGCAAAAGTTATTTCTTCACCAAGAAAGAGATTTTGCCAAATGGGTAGATCAGGGGCTAATGACAAATTCTGATAAATCATCTCAATCTTTAATTCTTGTCGAGAGGAGCGGGGCGACTTGACAGTGACCGGTCGCCCCTTATAGTAAATCTCGCCGGAATCCATCAAGTTATAGCCAGTGAGAAGGCTGAGAAAAGTGGACTTCCCAGCGGCATTGTCGCCAACTAAGCCTATGACTTCACCCGAATAAATGTCTAGGCTAACATCATTAACAGCGTGGACCGGACCAAAAGACTTTTTCAAATGTCTTAATGATAATAAAGGTGTTTCAGTGCGAGACTGATTAGGTGTGCTCATGGAATGCTAACTCCTCGTAAAATAGTGCGAAAGGTAATTAAGGTACGTGAAAAAAGTAAGTCATCTTGTATCACGATGAAGCCACGGCGTGCGATGTTGCATGCCCATATGGTAACGGAGGAACAGTTTGTGGCGTACCCCATCCTGCGATTTTCGACACGTTCGCTTTGGTCACAAGAGTCATCGGAATTATCACATCACCATGGTCAAAATTCTTCGGAGGGAGAGTATGATATTGCAAAATGTTATCCATTGCTTCCACAGCCCAATAGGCCTCAACGAACGGAGAATGGGTTACTGTGTCGAGTTGTGTGCCGTTGGCGACTGCGGTCAAACTTTGTGGCTGGGCATCTGCACCGACAACGTAAGTTGTTTTACCCGCTTGAATACCGGCGTTCTTCAGAGCAGTTAATGCTCCCAATGCCATCGCGTCGTTCGATGCAATAACGAGTTGCACATTACTATCTTTAGCTAAAAATTCTGACATGATAGTTTGAGCTGTACTTGTTTCGAAATTGGCGCTTTGATTAAGCACGATTTTAACTTTACCATTTGTGATATATGGCTGAAGGGCTTTCATGGCGCCGGCAAGACGATCAATGGCCGTACTTGAACCTAAAGTTCCTTGTAAAATGGCGACATGCCATGGTGTGGGAATATTATGGTTTGTAAGATATTGCAGAGCATAATGAGTTTGAAGATAGCCTAACTCCTTGTCATTATCTCCAATAAACACATCACGAGCGGTAGTGCTGTTGACATCTCGGTCAATGGCAACGACAGGTACCCCTTGTTTCATTGCCTGTTGTGCGGCGGCTGTGACGGACCCGTTGACGGGATTCAATATGATTCCTTTAGCGTTGTTGGCAACTGCTTCTTTTATATCAGTGATTTCTTGCGATGCTGAGCCGTTGGCATCAACGATTTTGATGGTTAAATTGGGATAATATTTGGCTGCTTGCTGCACGGCTTGGGCCATTGGAGCAAAATAAGGTGCAGCGTATCCAGTAAAAATAAAATAGACCAATGATTTGTTGTTAGCAGGTTGGCTTGTGTTGGTTGGCGAATTCCCGCACCCCGCAATAAAAGTCGAGGCCAAAATTGCCGCTAATCCAAGGACACCTTTTTTTTCAATGTTCATAATTATCCCCTTTCTTGTTGTGGATACGTTTCCATACTCGCTATTTTTCAGCGAAAAGTCAATAACTTGTGATTAGATTATCTTTTTCTGAGTTGTCGGATGTTATGTATTCTAGAGGTGGTTTTTGTAAAGTTTTCAGGACTGAATCATGGTTGTTCCGTGTCAAGAACGTCAGAGAGCTCTTTTGTATTTGATATGCATCTAACATTTTTGCGATTTATGAAGGAAAAATCACTCAAAAAAGAAAAATGAAGCTTTGCCAAGAATTATAGGCCAGGATATTGAGATAGGAAGAGGAGTAATTGACACTGCCAATCCCAATGGTATGGCCAACATCAAGTAGTTTGAAAAGAATTGAAAAATTAAAACTCCTAACTATGAAAATCTTACACTGGTTATTGGATAATAGTTAGGAGAGATTCGTATCGCATTCAGGCGGGATAGGGAAAGAAGGATGATATGTTCGTGAAACGTGTGCAATTGTTTGTGACATGCTTAGCGGATCTCGTGCACCCTCAAGCGGCGATTGCCGCGGTGCATGTGCTGGAACGGCGACACGTCTCCGTCGAATTTCCCGAGAATCAAACGTGTTGTGGTCAATTTAGCTACAATGCGGGCTATCACCACGAGGCCGCCATCTTGGCGAGACATTTCCTCACGGTTTTTGAAGCCAGCAGTCACGGTGAATCCCCGGACATTGTGTCTTTATCGGGGTCGTGTGCCGCGATGGTTATCCAGACCTATCCGCAATTATTATATGAAGATGCCTTAGCACAAGGCGCATCCGAAGACGTGGCCGAACACTGGAAACAACGGGCCGTGCAATTAGGAGAACGTCTCCATGAATGGTCGATGTGGCTGAACCAGCATTGTTCGTCGGAACCCGCGACCACACCGAAAATCCCTGTCGCCTATCATTTGGGCTGTCATATGCGCCGTTTGTTGCCGGGTGCGCCGGATGCGGCACAAATTTTAGGACATTACGGCATCGAAGCCTTAGAACCCGACGATGCGGAGCAATGTTGTGGGTTTGGTGGGACGTACAGTGTGACAGAACCCGTGATCTCGACCACGTTAGCGGATGATAAATTGCAACACATCGACCATTTACGGGAGAGCACGGGGGCCCTGTGCTTGACCAGTGCGGATCTCGGATGTCTTCTCCATCTGAAAGGCCGCCTCATCCGGCAAGGCTCACAATTTCCCGCGTGCCATGTGGCGGAGTTGGTGGATTTGGCGGATCAAAAGCGTCTGTCCGTGGAACAGATTCAGGCGGCCGGCCTGAAGGGAGGCCAATAAATGGCGGGACAACTCCCTTCTGATCATCGCCCCTGGGCGCTTAGGCGCACGCTCGCTCTGCACGATCACACGATGCGCAACACGATCGGTTTTGTGACACGGCGCTTTACCGTCGCCAAACGGGAAGCGTACCGCCAACATCCCGAGCTGGAAACTGCTCGCCTTGTGGCGGTTCAAGAAAAGCGCCAAGCCATTCGCGACCTCCCGGAACTCCTCGCAACACTGCGAGCGCGTATTGAAGAGCATGGCGGACAAACCTATCTTGCGGCGAATGCTGCCGACGCCGTTCATCGTGTTCTGAACATTGCCCACCATGAGCAGGTCCGTTTGGTGATCAAGAGTAAATCGATGGTGACCGAAGAAATTGAATTAAACCGCGCCTTGGAGCAAGCAGGCATGGTGGTCCGGGAAACCGATCTCGGGGAATACATCATCCAATTAGCCCACGAGAAACCCTCTCATATCCTCGCACCGGCCGCGCATCGGAACCGTCAGCAAATCGATGAATTATTCGCACACGATGCGGCCCAGCAAGGGGTGATGCCCCCCCGAAGCGATGACATTGCCGATTTGACAGCCTATGCCCGCGAGCGATTACGTCAGGAGTTTCTGGCTGCCGATATGGGTGTTACGGGAGGGAATTTCCTCGTGGCAGAAACCGGGACGCTCGTCCTCATTACCAATGAAGGGAATGCCGATATGGTGACCACCCTGCCGCGGATTCTCGTGTCGATTGTGGGGGTCGAGAAAGTGATCCGCGACTGGGCCTCTTTAATTCACCTGGTTCAACAACCGGCGATGAGTGGGATTGGCCGTCATCTTTCGTCGTATACGACCCTCATTCAGGGGCCCAAACAGGCGGGATCGGCCGATGGCCCGATGCAGTGGCACGTGATATTGGTCGACAACGGGCGCATGGCTTTGCGGAATACGGCCTTTGAGGATGTGTTGAGCTGTATCCGGTGTGGCGCGTGTTTAAATGTCTGCCCCGTCTTTCGCGAAGTGGGGGGCCATGCCTACGGCAGTGTTTATCCGGGTCCCATTGGCATCGTCGAAACCCCGTTGTTAACAGATTTCGCGATGTTGCCGGAGTTGCCTTCTTCGTTGTGCACGCTCTGCCATGCGTGCCAAGAAGCGTGCCCCATGGAGATTAACTTACCCCAACATATTGTTGATTTGCGCCGTATCAAGGTCCAACGTAAAATGACGCCGGGCCTGTGGGATTGGACGATGAAAACCTGGGCCCGTTTTTGGTCGACTCCCGGCGGATATCGGCGTTCGGTTCGTATTGCCCGCCTGGCCACCCGCTTATCCGGCCAACACCAATCGCTGCATGCGGCACCGGGAGTCTTTGCGGGATGGTTTGAAACCCGCGATATGCCCGCCGTGGCCGATCAAACCTTTCATGAATGGTGGCCAAAGCGGCATCAACCCACATCAACCGATCAATGAGGGGAGGAGGATGCGGTGATGCGTGTGATACAACAATTTGATCAACAATGGCAGAAGAACGGGGCAAAAATTTATCATGTGGCTCATGCGACGGAATTGCCAGAGGCGTTGACACGGATTTCCCAGCGTCATGCGGGGAATGAGGGGACCCACACCGTCGTGGCCGCGGGACTGTCCGGCGCCTGGGAACATCTGATCCGCCGCGTCTTTCCCCCGGAGCAACTCTATGTATGGAAAGGAGGAGGGAATGCCGAAGAATTTCGCCAGCGCTGTGCCCAAGCGGGTATTGGTATCACAGGGTGTGCGTGGGCGGCAGCCGATGCGGGGAGTGTGACCCTTTATGGTCATGGCGACCAGAGCCTGCTGCCGAGTCTCTTGCCGCCGGTTCATGTCGTCATCTTATCGACCTCGCAGATATTCCCGACCTTTGCGGAGGGTTTGGCCCATTTACAGTCGCCAGGACCTCACAATGCACTACGACCCTCTTTGCCGCCGCTCATCAAGATGATTGCGGGACCCAGCATGACGGGGGATATCGAAGGGCAACTCATTACGGGCGTTCATGGGCCCAAAGACCTTTATGCCATCGTGATGGAGGAAATTTTGGTATGATAACGAAAGCTAAAAAGGCCAGGGTTTTTTGGTGAGTAGGGCTACGACAGGAAATCTCTGCGAGGTGTCTTATGAAGCCCTTTTTGAAATGGGCTGGAGGAAAATATCGTTTACTGAACCGCATACGCGAAAGACTTCCACGGGGAACAAGACTTATTGAACCTTTTGTGGGTTCGGCTGCGGTTTGGCTTAATACCGATTATCCGCGTGCACTGCTCGCTGATAATAACCGGGACTTGATTCAACTTTATCAGACCCTACAAAAATATGGGGCAGCATTCATAGAGTATTGTCGAAGCTATTTTGTTCCCGAAAATAATGTGGCCGAACGCTATTACGCGTTACGGCAACGCTTTAATAGCACAGAAGATCCATGGGAAAAATCTGCTTTATTTTTGTACTTGAACCGTCACGGGTACAACGGTTTGTGCCGTTATAACGGGACAGGCGCTTTCAATGTGCCCTTTGGCCGTTATCGTCAGCCTTATTTTCCAGAAGAAGAAATGTATTATTTTGCGGAAAAAGCCAAGACGGCGGAATTTGTTTGGGAGGATTTTCGTGCGGTCATGTCTTCAGCGAAAGCCGGTGATGTGATTTATTGCGATCCTCCGTATGTCCCCTTATCGTCCACGGCCAATTTCACAGGCTATTCGGCGGGAGGTTTTGATTGGCGAGATCAGAAAGATTTGGCCATGTGGGCGGAGAATCTGGCCAAACAAGGAATCCCGGTTCTGATTTCTAATCATGCCACAGATTTTACGGAGAACATCTACGTCCACCGGGGGGCGTTGCTCGACTATTTTGATGTCCAGCGCTTTATCAGTTGTGATGGCAATCATCGGCAAGTGGCTCATGAACTCTTGGCGCTATTTGCTGAGAGTAAAGAATAAGATAAAAAGTCCGCTTGATTGATGAGTAATCCACCAAAATGGATACTCTTCTCCTCTTTGTGTCTGTTCTCTTGTTTCGTGTTGAGCATAAGCTCACGACCGCAAATCATGACAAGAAAAATACACTGCATCCTGACACATTGTGCAATCGACACGGGTAAAAAGAACTTGAGTTTATCAAGGTCTCCATAATTCCTTAAAAATAACTAAAAAAAATGAACTCAACGTAATTTATTGGTACCAAATTGTTGACAAGAAGTTTAGCCTACGCCAAAAATGGAGTTAATTCGACTGCATTTGATATGGTTCTATTATTTTATTCTGCCATGATGTTTAGCCAACCGTGATAAGGAGACTGTGATGTCTAGTAATTTTTGGGAAAATGCCGAGATTTCTCTTAATGATCAAAATCTTGCGGACGGATTAACGCTCATTGGGTGGACGACAGAGGATACAGAACATATTGCGGCGGTTCCTTGGGCTTCTGTTGCGGCGCGTGTGGTCCCAATGTTTGTTCAAACGATTGCCGCGCATCCGGTATTTGACCGCTTAGTGATCACGCATGGATCCTATCAAGAATTAAACCAGTTGGCGACTCGCTATTTAAAAAGTTTATCCAGACCCCCTACAACCCGGTTGGCCATTCAGATTGCGCAAAGGATTGGCACGCTGCATGTCCAAATG
The DNA here is from genome assembly GCF_900176145.1 of Sulfobacillus thermosulfidooxidans DSM 9293. Taxonomy (NCBI): domain Bacteria; kingdom Bacillati; phylum Bacillota; class Clostridia; order Eubacteriales; family Clostridiales Family XVII. Incertae Sedis; genus Sulfobacillus; species Sulfobacillus thermosulfidooxidans. The sequence continues at coordinate 1,825,486 of NZ_FWWY01000001.1, forward strand.
GGGTTAAGCTCGTTGGCCTTTTTGGCCGCTTATTGGTCGTTATTCCATGACGTTATCCAATCCGTGTCTACTTTGAGTCCCGATCCGGTACGCTGGCAACTGGCAGAAAGTGCAGCTAAGCGTATGGCTTGGGATCTTCTGGTTATGAGTAGTACACAATCTGGATATTATGCCGTCCATGACCCATTAACTCACTTGCCCAATCGCTGGGCTACAGAGCAACAAGTGCAAGTTTTGATGCGGCAATGCCCAAGTGTGATGGTCCTGTTTGCAGATCTTAATGGGTTTAAAATGGTCAATGACACTTACGGTCATGACGCAGGAGACCATGTTTTACAAGAAGTGGCACGGCGCTGGCGCGCGGTCTTGCGCTCTAGCGATTGTTTGGGACGTTGGGGCGGTGATGAATTCTTACTCGCATTGCCGGGAGGAACCACCGCTCCGACGGCATCGCACATTATCGACAAATTATTACAGGCCTTGACCGTACCGATTCAGATTACTGGCCATCCCCCCGTGACGGTGTCGGCAGCGTTCGGCGTGGCCTCATTTCCCGCGGATGGGCTTAGTGTAGGGGCTGTAATCCAACGAGCTGACCAACAACTCTATGAAGCCAAGCGAACCCGGCAACGCTGGGTGGCCTATCCAGCCAAGACGATGACGGGGGCAGCGCAGTGGGCCTTTCGCATTCACAAGGCACTGGGAACATCGGACATTGTGGTGCATTACCAGCCGATTATCGATTTAAATAGTGGACAGGTGCGGGAATGGGAAGCCTTAGTCCGTTACCGAGACTCTGCCGGCCATTTGCATTATCCCGGTGAATTTCTCCCTGCTCTTCAAAATCACCATGTCTTGCAAATGTTAGATGGAACGGTTTTAGAACAGGTTTTTCGCGACTTGACCATGTGGACCATCCAAGGATACCAAGCAACGGTTTCCGTGAATGTGACCAGTACCGATTTATTGCATCCAGAGTTTTTGCAGAGGCTTCAGGATTTGCATGCCCGCTATCCCCAGGTTTTGCCGCAGAATATTGGCTTTGAGGTGCTGGAATCGGCGGTCTTGGTCTATCCTGAACAGATTGCTAGCATTTTAGGGACCTTACGTGAACAGGGATATCACATTGCTCTGGATGATTTTGGTACCGGGTACAGTTCTCTCAGTCATTTGCAAAAGATTCCGATCGATGTCTTAAAAATTGACCGCAGTTTTGTTCAGGATTGGCACTCGACCTCAGGGCGCGGACTCATTCAAGCTATCGTGGGAATGAGTCAGCCCTTTGGATTTCGCACCATTGCTGAAGGAGTGGAAACCTTGGCGCAACACCAGACGCTAAGGTCCCTAGGATGTCAATGGGCTCAAGGATGGCTATACAGCGCTGCCCGTGATGCGCATCATGTTATACACTGGCAGTGGTTAGGAGATGGAGTCATGTCGTCTTCAAACGATTATGTGGACGACAAAAATCCGCAAGAAAATCGATGAAAACATCATCAACGTAACTGGAAAATGTTGTAGGAAGTCAAATGCTGGGTTTATGATGATAAAGATTGGAATGACAAGAGATGTGCATGACTGGCATTTCTTTGCATAATCCCAGGGAATAACCCATGTTGATAATGTAACTGACCTATGAAAAGGTCATTGACAATCTCTTGTCATGAATGAAATACCACGTTTTTGCTTAAATCGATGGCCTGTGATCTCCGGTGAATATTTTGGTATTCGCGAATAATCTGTTTGCGAATATGGCAATCGCGTGAAAAAAACGAGCTGCTGTCCAATGAGAGCAGTTGAAAATTCGTTGATCCCCAAGGGAAATGCTTTGGTTTTGTGAAGCCTCTAGGTGGTGAGGATCTTAGACATGGTCGAAGGGATTTTCGTGCTTTTTGTGTAGAAAGGAACGAGCACTCGTGATGCCTTTTGTCGGTCGGGACAATGAAAAAGCGCGGCTAAGGGCTCTGGTTTCTGAAGTCGAAGAGGGGAAGGGCTGTGCCTTATTTCTCGGAGGAGAAGCCGGCATCGGCAAAACTCGGCTGGTCAATGAAGTGCTCGGCTCCCTTCCCCAACAGTGGCGTATCTTGACGGGATATTGTGGAATAGCGGATATCCATCGCCCTTTTGGGCCGTGGGAAGAGATTTTGAGACTGTTACATGCGGATAGGCCGTCAGATTCCCTGCCTTCGTCCTTACAAGGCATTGATCAGTTAGTTACAGACTTGATGAACGAGATGGCCGACCCCAAGTGGCCTAGTGTGATTCTTATTGAAGACTTGCAGTGGGCGGACTCCTCATCGCTCGATGTGCTGCGATTTCTCGTTCCTCGCATCAGACGATTGTCCGTATTTTTGTGCTGTACTTACCGTTCTGATGAATTGACCCATCATCATCCGTTGTGGGGGCTTTTGCCCGAATGGCGCCGGCAGGGCGCGGAACGGATGATTTTGCCTCGTTTGTCTCCTCAAGACATTCACCAGCTTGTGAAGGAAGCCTATCCTCCTGTGGATGATCCTCTAACCATTTCGTCTCATATATTCCGCCGCACGCGTGGCGTCAGCTTGTTTGCGCAAGAACTTTTGCAGTGGTACCAAGAAGGTCATGGTATGATACTGGATGCCTTGCCTGATACCGTTTTGGAAGCCATTGAATACCGGCTATTACGCTTGTCTGAAAAAACCTTATCCCTCATGGAAGTGGCGGCCATAATCGGGGAACGGTTTGCTTATGACATCTGGGAGCATAGCGTGGATGTTTTTGCCGATGATTTGCAGCAAGCGCTTACAGAAGCCATAACATACCGGATTATACGCCGTGACGAGTCCCCTAAAATCGCTCAAACCTGGTATCAGTTTGATCACGGACTGGTCCGTGATGTGATTTTGGCCAAAATTTCGCCATCGGAGCGAAAACGCTATCACCGGCAAGTGGCACAAGCATTGATGGATAGTGATTCTCCCGATTATGATGCCCTAGCTTATCATTTAGCGGAATCGGGAGATATTCTGGCTATCCAGGCGTTATGTGAGGCCGGGAATCATGCTTTGGCATTGGGGGCGGTTACGCAGGCTCAAAACCATTTTCAGCGTGCGCTCGAGATGGCAGGGACTACACATATTTTACGCGCCGAGATCTGTTTAAAACTGGCTTTTTGCCTGGATCCTCATGATGAACGCCGTGAACAATATCTGGTTGAGGCCATGCAATTGGCGGATGTCTATCGTCAAGATGCGGTTAAGGCATGGGCTCTGTATTTTTTGGCGTTAAGTGCTCAGCAACACAGTGATCCCCAGTTGTTTCACCTCATTGGTCAGGTTGAGTTGCTTCAGCAGGCACTTATGGGGGATGGGGAATACGCGCGGTTAGAAAAGGCATTGTTTCGATCGACGGTGCCTTGGCCACGTATTACCATTCCATATGCCGCCAGTATGGCCATTCAGGGAAACATGGAACAGGCATATGAACGAATTTCTCAAATTCGTCCCTTGGCTGTGCAATATCATGGATACGATTTGGATTATGCGGATTTTGTGCTGGGTTTTTTATCAGGTCATTATCAGGCGGTATTACGATCGGCATCCCGCGCGGCCACCAAAGCCCACCAGATGCGGCAATATCGCGATGCGACCTGGTTCAAAACAGAAGAATTGTTATTTACAGTCGTTTTAGAACCGTATGAAATCGAACAGGCCGACCGTTTGGCCGAGGAACTTCACATATGGGAAGAGGAAGCCCGAGAGCAGGCAGGATCCACCTTTGTTACCGGCTATTCGGGCTTGGGTCCTTATCAATATTTTCGCGGGATGTGGCCCGAGGCCCGAACCAATTTGGTAGAATGTGCTCTGACCGAAAAAGAACAGGCTCCCGACCCTATTTTGCTTTTGGCGGTGGACTTGTTGCTCGAAGAAGAAGAATTGGCTCTGGCTCGTGCCATTGCGTCCATGATTCGGCCACGCGACAGTGAAGAGATTCCTCCTTTTGGCAGTATCCAAGCTTTAGCACATGGCATCAAAGCCATGGTGTGGCTTCGTCTTGGCAATATGACCGAGGCGGAAAAATGGTTGCAGGCGGGATTAAGACAACCGACGGCCCAATTGCCGTTGATGAAAGGCTATCTCTTGTTCGTCCAGGCCTATTTTGCCATGCTCAATCACCAAGACCAAGAGGCATTTAATTATGCGCACGAGGCCATAGAATATGTGCACCAGGTTCCAGTGTTATGGTATGAAATTGCTCTCTTACGGTTAATGGCACGGATCGTCATGCGTGATCAACACGTGGAAGAAGCCTATCGGTACTGGGATACAGCTTTAACCATGGCGCGCCGTGCACACTTTCGTGGAATAGAAGGAATGATTCATTATGAACGCGCTATCTTTGGCCCTCATTCCTCAACCCAGATTAAAGATCTTCATATGAGTTGTCGTATTTTTCAAGACATTGGAGCTGTAAGATTATTGAACCGCGCCCGCCAAGTTTATGAGCGACATGATGGGCGCACGAACGCCGTCGGACTGACCGCACGGGAAACGGAAATTCTTGAGCGTGTGGTTCAAGGTCTGACCGACCGCGAGATTGCCCAAGATCTGGTGATTTCTCCTAAGACCGTTGATCGTCATCTGCGCAACATTTTTCGTAAATTAGGAGTTTCTAGCCGGACAGCCTTGGCAACACGTGCGCTGCAAGAAGGATGGCTGTAACCTGTCTTTTATTGTCTTCCAGTGGCCCACCACGATCTTTGAACATTCCTTCGGTTTGGTAATCAGAAGTTCTTTTGAGGAATTTTCCTAAATATTCCCTGCTAAAATGGGGAATTTCCTGAATAGCCAGGTGCCAACCTCTCTTTCTATGATGACAAGGAGACCCCTAGACCTCTTTAAAAGGAGGGGCATCATGATTCAATATTTGGTCTCCTGTCGGATCAAAGAGGGGTACTACGATGAAGCGATTGAATTCATCCATACTCTGCAAGCGTATTATCCGGGCAGTACCCTGTATGCCGACGAATTCGGACCAGTAAACCTGATTTATCTGATGATTCCCTTTGAGTCCTTAGCGAGTTATGAGGACCGCGTGGACTGTTTACGGAACGATGCGGGCTTTATGCATCTTATCCGGGAAGGAACTATGTGGTTTGAACGCAAGACCTTTAGAATCCGGATATTGCGTGCACTATGAGGGGGAGATACGTGGTAGCGAGAGTAGTCGGATTCTATTTTTTTGATTCCTTTCTAGTAACCGGGATGCAAACAGTTATTCCTCAGATCTATTTTCTCTCTCATTATGGGTTGGATGAAAAGGTGTGGCTGGGGATTTGCCTCTTAGCTGGGGCGCTCGGGATTGTTTTGGGTGCGCATTTGTCCCGCCATTATTCGTTGGTCACATGGATCAAAAAAGCGCCTGGACCCAGTCTTGTGGTGGGAGGATACCTAATCAATATGGGACTTTTCTTGACCTTATTTTGGTGTTCGTCTGTTGTGGTGTATGTCATCTTGTATGCTGTCGTGGAACTCTTTCAAGCTTATTGGTTTAGCACTTGGGATAACGTCTGGCTACAAATTCTGCCCATTACTCAAATTCGCACTTTTGTCACCCGCGCGATTTTATTTCAGTCCTTGGGAAATATTCTGGCACCCTTGTTCTTTACATGGGGATGGGGAATATGGGGAGCAGCTCTTGCGGTGGTGCTCGGAACCGTTGTCAATGTCAGTGCATTCATTACAGTAAAGAGCCAGGTTTCTGAGAACATCTATTATGCTGCCCAGCTGCCGATGGCACCTTTAGTGACACTAGAACGGTGGTTTGTGCTCTATGCTCTGATGATTTATGGCGCTTTAATGGTCTTGACTGCCAATGTGTTGTATTTGTTAGGGCATTTTTACGTCTTGCAATCGGACCAAGCGACCAAAGTGGCAGGATATCTCTTGGCCATTAGCAATCTGGTTGGAATTTTGATGGTGATGGGATATCTCGGGTGGAATCAGCATACCCCTTCTCAACCCATCCATGATAGGGGATATCAACGTGGGCCGCAGCGATGGAGCCTGGCTGGCATTCTCATAGCTTTTGTCTTGTTCTTTGTCAAATTGTCGACGCATTTGCCCTATTTATTGCTATTGGGTGCTCTGATCGGATCAAGTTTTGGCATATTCCGGTTGATGGCACGGGAATTTGCGAGCCGGCGGGTGGCCTTGACCGAACGAACCTGGTTATTAACCATCTTTAACAATCTTCATGGGTTTGCCCAACTGCTGGCTTTTGGCGCCATGATTATCATGACACTTGGTCGTCCCCTGCTAGGTCTGTCGTTAACGCAGGGGTTATTTGTGATTATGGGTCTATTTTTACTGGTCGCGGTGGTGAGTATGGTGAACTGGGAACGCTCATTGCGTCAAGAGACATTGTTCCCCTCCCATAAGATGAGCCAGCTGGAAGGAAGCCAGGAGTTATGACAAATTTAGAGCAGTTCTTGCAAGAGGCTAAATGCCTGTTAGTGGATGATCAGGAAACCAATTTAGACTTATTATCACGCATTCTGAAACGGCGCGGCTATTGCCATATCTATCAAACCCAAGATCCTACCCGGGTTGTGCCCATGGTCAAAACCTTGGCACCCGATATCATTTTGTTGGATTTGCACATGCCAGAGATGGATGGATTTGAAGTCATGGCCGCACTGCGTCCTGTTATTCCACCAACCACGTTTTTGCCGATTTTAGTGCTGACAGCGGATATGCGCTCAGAATCCAAGCAACGAGCATTGGCCGAGGGAGCACGAGATTTTTTGGTTAAACCCTTTGATCCCATTGAAGTCGCCTTACGCGTGAAAAATTTGCTTGAGACTCGGATGCTCTATTTGGATTTGAGTGCCCAAAATGCCGTCTTAGAGCAAAAAGTTCGGGAACGCACAAAAGAGTTAGAAGCTGCTAAACAAGAAATTCTGCGGCTGTTAACACGGTGGTAGAAAAGCCGTCAGGGTCAAACAGCTACATACCAAAACAAGGGAAAAAGGGGAAGGGGGGAATGATTGGTGATGACGATAGTGGATATATTGATTGGTTTGGGGGCTCTGGTAATGTGCTTTGCCGGTCAAGGCACATGGAAAGTGATTCAAATTTTGTCGAGTAATCGCTACCGTAAGACATGGCAGTTGGTCTTTGGTTTTATTTGTGTTTTCACCATAGGCTATCTTTTAACGTTAGGCCTTTTAATTGCGGAAGCGCGATCGTCGTTTTCCCTTATTATTCCCGGCATGGTGTTCTTATTGGGTGCCATCTTTGTATTTATGGTCGTTCGCCTAGGACGGTTAACCATTGAAGATTTACAAGCTAGTACCAAAGCGGCGGAAGCGGCCAACCAGGCGAAAAGCACGTTTTTAGCCAATATGAGTCATGAACTGCGGACACCTCTTAATGCGATTATCGGGTATAGCGAAATGCTATCGGAAAGTGCGGAAGATCTGGAAGATGAGGGATTTGCTCAGGATTTAGAAAAAATTCACCGGGCAGGTAAACACTTATTAGCATTGATTAACGACATTTTGGATATTTCCAAAATTGAATCGGGCAAAATGGATTTGTTTCTCGAAACCTTTGCCGTTGACGATTTAATTCGCGATGTCAGTGAAACCATTGGGCCTTTAATGCAAGCGAACCACAATGAATTTATTGTGCATCAAGAACCCTGGCTGGGATATCTTCATGCGGATTTAACCAAAGTCCGGCAAACGCTGTTTAATTTATTAAGCAACGCGGCCAAATTTACCACACAAGGAACTGTAGAATTACGTGTCAACCGGATAAGGCAGGGTCATGATGTTTTTGTGGAGTTTGTGGTGCGCGATACCGGAATCGGGTTAAGTCCCGAACAGCAATCCCGCCTATTTCAGGCCTTTAGTCAAGCCGATGCCTCGACAACCAGAAAATATGGGGGAACAGGCCTAGGATTGGCAATTAGCCGTCATTTTTGCCAGATGATGGGGGGAGACATTACTGTTGAAAGTGTTGAAGGCCAAGGCTCGACCTTTACCGTGAAATTGCCGGGTTTGGTTCAACAATCCCCGGGGGTAGAGGAAAGCAGCAACAACCAGTATACCGTTTTAGTGATTGATGACGATCCGACGGTCTTAGACCTTATGCAGCGTATGTTAACTCCTATGGGTTACCGCGTAATCACCGCCCTGACAGGTCTTGAGGGGCTTAAGCTTGCCCTGCAAGGCATGCCGGATGTGATTATCCTCGATATTTTATTGCCTATGGTTGATGGCTGGAGCATTCTCACCCGCATTAAACGAGAACCGTTGCTGATGGATATTCCGGTCATCCTGTTATCGATGGCCCCAGATGCCCAACGAGGATATGCCTTGGGAGCTGTCGATGTTTTGGCTAAACCCATTAATCGGGACCGGTTATTCAGCGCACTACAAAAATCGGTAACAGGTTCGCGGCGTTCTGTATTGATTGTTGAAGATCACGAAGATACCCGCCATCTAATCCGCCAGCAATTGGAATTGGCTGAGTGGATGTGTGAGGAAGCAGAAAATGGGACTCAAGCACTTGAACAGTTGAAATCCTTTATTCCCGCAGTGATTGTTTGTGATTTGTTAATGCCGGAAATGGATGGATTTGAACTGATTGCGATATTACGACGCAATCCAGCCTGGCAACGAATTCCTATCATCGTGCTCACAGCTAAGGATATGACGACCGATGATTATCAACGTTTAACAGGAAGTGTCGAGCGGGTGATTTTGAAAGGCAGTTACACCAAAGACGAACTGATGCGGGAATTGCAAAGGATGATCCAAACCGTCAGCAAGCGCGCGGGATAGCATAAACAAGAAGCCTTATGAAAATTCTCCAAACTCAAGGAACAGACCACACATTTTTAAACTTAAAGGAGTAGAGAAAATGATGTCGACGTCCAAGATACCTTTTGCCCAAGACAATTTTCTTGCCAGCCTTTTAATTGCGGTCGGGCACGATGTTAAAAATTATCTAAATGCCATATTAGGGTATAGTGAGCTTTTAGCGGAAGATGCGGTCGACAATGAGGATATTGCCCGGGCGGCAGACTTAGGCAAAATCTATCAATCAGCTCAATCGGTATTGGGCATGGTGGGGCAACTGATAGATTTGGCGAAAGTCGTCGAGGGGACTTGGGAGTTCCAGTGTATGGAAATAAATGTGACAGAGTTTCTCTTAAGTCGGGACGGGGTCGGTGAAAAGATTCAGCTCGATGAAAAGCCGTCTTCATCTCTGGTGGTGCGCACCGATCCCCTGTGGCTCGAAATGGCATGGAAGACGGGCCTTGACATCATGAACCGGGGTTGCCCGCATGAATTGCCCCGGGTTCGCATCGTTAATGAGAAGGACGGCGTAAGAATTCGCATGGAACGTGCCATGCAATATCCGCTCAAACTGAACGCCCTGGAGTTGCTCACTGTCAGTTTAGAACGTGCCGCCTTTCACGTTTTGGCGGGAGATTTATGGTGTGGAACCGAAGACGGAGGAGGGTTGCGGGTGGTGTTTATGATCCATTTGCCGCATCACAATGTGCAGGAGAAGGATTATGCGTGATAGCCTAACGCCAAGACTTCGGTGGGCTACAGGAATTGCTGTGGGACTGGATGGCTATAATTTGACTGTGGTGACCGCGAGTTTAATTGCCTTGACCCGGCAATTTCATTTGAGTGATTTCGCCACCATTGAACTCGCTCTAGGAACCTTATTTGGTTCCCTTCTGGGTGGTATTTTGGCGGGAACTTTGACCGATCATGTGGGCCGACTAAAAGTCTTTACCTATGATTTATGGTTTTTTGTCCTCTTCAGCCTCACATCGGCTCTTTCCCCGTCTTTTGGAATTTTGCTCGTCAGTCGGATTTTTCTTGGTTTTGCTATCGGCGCTGACTATGCCATTGCACCGGCTTATGTGGCAGAATTTTCTCCGAGCAAAAACCGTGGGTTTCAGCTGGGGTTTATCTGGCTTATGTGGCCCATTGGCACCACTTTAAGTTTCGTCCTTTCTGGCATTATTTTTTCTGTCGTCCCGCCCTTAATCGCCTGGCGCATTGTCTTTGCCTTGGCAGCTTTGCCCGCGGTCGTGGGAATTTGGTTGCGAAAGTCCCTGCCAGAATCTCCGCGTTGGTTGATTGCTATGGGACAAGAAGATCAAGGACATCAGCTCATTGACACCTATCAGTTGGAACCTGTGAATTATTCTTACCCAGACCCTCATACCACCTCTTTTCGCCAGAGTTTTGCGAATCGGTGGATTCTGATTCTCGGCACCTGGTTTTTCTTAACGATGGCCAGTTATGGCATGGGTCTCATTCTTCCGGTGATGTTAACGCGTTCGGGATTAACAGGACAAATGGGCGCGATTTGGGGAACCGCTTTGGTGAATGTCGGGGGAATCGTGGGATCGTTCGTGGCCATGTGGCATCTCGACCGGATTGGGCGCAAGTCTCTGCAAATCGTGGGATTTGGGATTGCGAGCCTCATGTTGGGATTAGTGGCCGCGCTCACTGCGGCATCGCACGTAGCTCCTTTCGTTATTATTCTGCTGTTGACTGTAGGGGAGACCATGAGCATGTATGGCCCAGGTACGGTGACAGGCATTTATCCAGCCGAACTGTTTCCAACCCATCGGCGTGCTACCGCTCTCGGTGTGGCTACCGCGGTTAGTCGACTGGGCGCTATTGCGGGCGCCTTACTCTTTGGACTAATTAATCAGCAAGGAGGATTAAGTCCTGTGGCCGGAGTCGCGGCCCTCATTATGCTGGGCGGGAGTCTTCTGACATGGATATTTGGCACGGAGACACGGCAACGCAGTTTAGAAGACTTGAATGCTCCATCTGGCGTGTTTGACAGATCAGAAATGCTGTGACGAAAGGAGCGATCATAGATGAGTAAGATCTTATTAGTTGAAGATAACGAAATGAACCGGGATATGCTATCTCGTCGACTGACGAGACGGCATTATGAGGTCATTTTAGCGACAGATGGGCAAGAGGGCGTTGAGCGTTGCCGAAGCGAGCATCCCGATGTGGTTCTTATGGATATTAGTTTGCCGGTATTAGATGGCTGGCAAGCAATTGCTCTCTTAAAACATGACCCCCTGACTCAAAATATTCCTATTATCGCATTGACCGCCCATGCTTTAGCCGCTGATCGTCAACGGGCCTTCGATGAGGGATGTGAAGATTTTGATACCAAACCGGTAGATCTTCCCCGCCTAATTGGCAAAATTGAAGCTGTTCTGGCCAAAAGCCGTCAATAGGAGTCAAAGGAAGCTGCCGGTTAATCACAGCCTGGGATACCAAGTACTGTGGCTAACTGGCTTATTCTCATGTGCCCTCTAAGATTGATTATTATTCTCGAAGTGATATACTACCTAACAGTTTTCTTCAATGCGCTGACTTTTTCTTTGACCAGAAAGTTTTATTGGGAAATGAAAGTCTGTTATCTGAACTTTTTCATACACGGGCGTTTCGGTTTCGGTGGTGATTTTTTAGGCGGGTTTGGGAGGCTATAGCGGCGTGTTAACTAAAGATACTTTGAAATTTGCGGGATTGGTCATTGCGACAACCGCCCTGATGGGGTCCTCGTTTGCCATTGGGAAAATAGGGTTGCAGTTCATTTCTCCTTTTTTATTGGTAGCGGTACGTTTTTTGATCGCCGGCATTGTCATGGCAATAATCGTGCGCCATCGCCCATTGCCACAGCACATAGGAGACTGGGTGCGCGTGGGGATTATTGGCCTATTTCAAACGGCTGGCGTGATGGGAATGATTTTTTTAAGTTTAGAGACAATCTCCGCAGGCGAGTCGTCGATTCTCACGTTCGTTAACCCGCTGTTAGTGGTCATCTTAGCGACGATTTTTACCAAAGCCCGCTACACATTACGGCAATACCTGGGGGTCCTTTTAGGATTTTTCGGGGTCGTGGTGACCTTGGGAGGAAATTTCTCTATTCATATGGGCGTGGTCTATGGTTTTACTGGAGCTTTGTCGTGGGCGATTGCCACTCTTTTGATAAAGCGCTGGGGAGCACGCTTTGACATTTGGATTTTAACGGCCTATCAGATGATGATTGGCGGATTGATCTTGATGATTGCCGCTGTCAATTTGGAGACTCCGCGCTTTGTGGTAAACATGGAATCCATTGTCATCGTATTGTGGTTAGCCCTTATGGCTTCCGTTGTCCAATTTGGGATTTGGTTTTATTTACTTCATCATAACGATCCCGGAAAAGTGAGCGCGTTTTTGTTTTTGGCCCCATTTTTCGGTGTGCTATTCGGATGGCTCCTGCTACATGAGATAATCACACAGACCGTGATGGTTGGAGGTCTATTGATTATTGGCGGGATTATCTTGGTCAATTGGCCCACGCGCACTTTTCCGGTCCATGCGGTGAAAAACTGCCCGGATTAAAGCGCTTACCTATGTGATTTGTTAGCATTGTGGCTTGATAAGAGATTGCCCCGGTTCTTTTCGGAACCGGGGCAATTTCCAATGATAAAGATATGAAGATATTACGAGTGCAAATACTCCCGCCATGACGTGTCTTCCATCATCGGGCTCCACAAGGTGACATAAGGTCCTCTGATTAATGTCTTTAATACCTTGTCATGCTGGGCTCGGTAGCGCGTATTCACCACAACCCGGGAAATGCCGAATTGAGCCGTGGCGAGATCTTGCCACTCCATGTGAACGACGTATTCCTTGGGTGTCGGGGCTGCTTGTAATGTTTCAAAGTTTCCTGATTGCGCACGCGGCGGGTAATCACCTAGGGTTTGCAAGGCTTGATGAATCCCTTCGGGTGTGAGCTGCAAACTGCCGATGGCGGATGCGCCAATTTGTTTCAAAACCATATAGCCAAGGAATCCTGGGGCCTTCTTAAACATTTGCATGAGATCTTCAATGGCGGATTCGAAGGCATTCTCCATGCCAGGAATAATGGTGTGCTCAGATGCGGCAATGACACGTTGGCCATAGGGCATAGATACTGGCGGGACAGGTTGTCCGGCCATAAATTGGCTGCCTAATGTCGCGGGCACATCTGTTAACGCCATATTGTCTGGTAAATCACTGCTAACGATTTCATAGATTGGTTCCCATGGACCCTCAATGACCATGCCCAAACAACTGGAACACAGCCGGAAAATCGAATCAAACTGCTGTACGTGCATCTCTTCATGATCTTCCCACCGCTTCCACATGGTGTACTGGCGAATGCCTAAGGGATTGAGGGTTTGACGCATGTCCATTTCGGCACCGCCGTACCGTCCACCCATTGGGAAAACCCCGATTTGCACATGGTTTTGGAATCCTACAAATCCGGAATGGTTGGCCGTGACCATACAAACCTTGGGACCTACTGATTCAAATAGCCGAAAAGAATCAGGGTGATTCGCAACTTTCGCACTGTTAATCGCAATATAAGGTTTTGGCATTTGGCGTTCTCCCTCCGTATTTTGTGAAGTTGGGTCTAAACCCGAGTACAGTGTTGATCGACTATAGTATCTAGACAATATCTCATAAGTATTTAAATGTTTAAAATGATGAACAGTAGTGAAACACATAAATTCAATTAGGATTAGGATAAAAGGATGATGTGGGCGCAAAATCGTCTGTTGGTGCTGATGAGAGCGCTTTGGGAGATCCCGGTGGGGACGATGATGGGGCATGGTGCAGCCAGAACGACAAACAAAACCAAGAACAGTGCGAAAGTTTTTAAAGAAGCGTGGAAATTTGGTATAAAACGACAACCGCTTTTGGAGAGATAAAAAAGAGCTATGTACAGGGAAGGGAAAGGATCACGGGCCGGCTTAAGGCACATGAGCAAGTTGTCAGACTTTGAAATTGTGGAGGATTAAGAAAAATAATGGTGTGATGAAAAAGGCGACGGTTGTCGTTTTTACTGGACTGATCAAGGAGCAAGACAAGCGACATATAATTCGAGATAACTAATTCATAGAAATTGAGATGAAACATAAAAAATATAGAAAATTATATCAAACAGTTGATATTACGTCGTGTATAAGTTTATATTAGTTTTAACGGATCTGCTAGATAAGTTTAACTAGCATGAATTAAGGATCCGGTTATGTAAATACAATCACTTCGCTTAATCCCGTTTTCGTTGACTTTAACAAAACAAGGGGGGACTTTTTGTGCCCGATCCGATAGTCCATGTGATATGGATTAATGCAGGACTGAGCTGTGATGGTGATTCCGTGGGTTTAACCGCGGCCACTCAGCCCAGCGTGGAAGATTTAGCACTGGGATATTTGCCGGGTGTGCCCAATGTTCGCTTTCACTGGCCCTTAGTCGATTATGACAATGGGGATGAACTCATGGCGTGGTGGTGGAAAGCCGCGAACGGTGAGCTCGATCCCTTTGTGTTAGTGGTTGAAGGCTCCATTCCCAATGAGAAGATTCATGCCGAAGGATATTGGGCGGCCATGGGGAATAATCCCGAAACGGGTCAACCGATGACGACGAATGAATGGATTGACAAGTTGGCACCCAAAGCCTGGGCGGTTTTGGCCGCGGGAACCTGTGCCAGTTATGGCGGCATCCATGCTATGCAAGGCAATCCGACCGGTGCGATGGGAATTGCGGATTATTTGGGATGGAATTGGCGCTCTAAGGCTGGCGTTCCCATTGTGTGTGTGCCAGGCTGCCCCATCCAACCTGATAACCTCTCGGAAACGATTCTCTACCTCCTCTATCAAGCCGCAGGATCTGCTCCAATGATTCCCCTCGATGATCAATTACGGCCACAATGGCTGTTTGGACGAACGGTCCATCAAGGCTGTGACCGCGCGGGCTATTATGAGCAAGCTGACTTTGCGGCCGAATACGGTTCCCCCAAATGCATTGTCAAACTCGGATGTTGGGGACCCGTTGTCAATTGCAACGTGCCTAAACGCGGATGGATGGCGGGCATTGGAGGTTGTCCCAATGTCGGAGGAATCTGCATCGGTTGTACCATGCCGGGTTTCCCGGATAAGTTTATGCCCTTCATGGATGAACCGCCCGGAGGCAAGATGTCGTCATCGGTCATCTCCCTCTACGGGAAATTATTCCGCAATTTGCGTTCTGTCACCAATGACACTTTAAATCATGAACCGTCTTGGCGACATGCTCGGGCTGAACTGACGACGGGATATCAAAAAGTATGGTAATTGAAGGGAGGACAATGTTTTGGCTACAACGGAAGACAAAGTAAGCAGTCAGCAGGCCACAAATAACTCGAAACTTGTCGAAATGGCATGGGATCCGATTACGCGAATTGTGGGCAGCTTAGGGATTTATACCAAAATCGACTTTGAGAATCGTGAAGTGGTGGAATGTCATAGTACCTCGTCGATTTTTCGGGGTTATAGCATTTTCATGAAAGGCAAGGATCCCCGCGATGCGCATTTTATCACCAGCCGTATTTGTGGTATTTGTGGGGACAACCATGCCACTTGCGCCGTCTATGCGCAAAATATGGCTTTCGGTGTCAAACCCCCATCGCTTGCTGAGTGGATTATCAATCTCGGTGAAGCGGCAGAATACATGTTTGACCACAATATCTTCCAAGAAAACTTGGTGGGTGTCGATTTTTGCGAGCAAATGGTGCGGGAAACCAATCCGAGCGTTTGGGCAAAAGCCCAAAAAACATCCGCTCCGCACGCGGACATTCACGGATACAAAACTATTGCCGACATTATGACGGCTCTTAATCCCTTTACCGGTGAGTTATACCGCGAGGCACTTCAGGTAAGTCGGTATACTCGGGAGATGTTTATCTTAATGGAAGGTCGGCATGTCCATCCGTCCACGTTGTATCCCGGTGGTGTGGGGACTGTGCCGACCATCCAGTTATTTACCGACTACATGACGAGACTCATGAAATACATCGATTTCATGAAGAAAATGGTTCCTCTGCACGACGATCTCTTTGACTTTTTCTACGAGGCATTGCCCGGCTATGAGGCAGTCGGTCAACGCCGGATTTTGCTAGGCTGTTGGGGCTCCTTCCAAGATCCCAATGCCTGCGATTACGATTATAAGCACATGACCGACTGGGGCCGCAAGATGTTTGTGACGCCCGGAATTGTGGTCGACGGCAAGTTGATTACCACAGATTTGGTCGAAATTAATCTGGGGATGCGCATTTTGTTGGGCTCTTCCTATTATGGCAGCTGGGAAAACGAAGAGCGCTTTGTGACCCATGATCCGTTAGGAAATCCTGTCGATAAAAATCACCCGTGGAACCAAACGACGATTCCCAAGCCGCAAAAACGCGACTTTAACAAGAACTACAGCTGGGTGATGTCCCCCCGGTGGTATGACAAATCTTCGGGAGATCATCTGGCATTAGACACAGGAGGCGGCGCCATTGCTCGCTTATGGGCCACAGCCTTGGCGGGATTGGTTGACATGGGCACGGTGAAGGCGACCGGTCACTCGGTGCAGATTAATTTCCCCAAAACCGCGTCGTTTGGTGAAATGCAGCTCGAATGGAAGATTCCACAGTGGAGCAATGCGATTGAGCGTGACCGGGCCCGCACGTATTTCCAGGCCTATGCGGCAGCGGCTGCACTATACTTCTTAGACCAAGCCATCGCCGAAGTCCGGGCTGGTCACACTACAGTATGGGAACCCTTCAAAGTACCGGAAGAGGCTATTGGGTGTGGGTTCCATGAAGCCGTGCGCGGTGTCTTGTCGCACCATGTCGTCATCCGCGATGGAAAAATTGCGAACTACCATCCTTACCCCCCCACTCCGTGGAATGCGAATCCTCGGGACATTTATGGCACTCCGGGACCGTATGAAGATGCTGTCCAAGGAACGCCAATTTTCGAAGAAAATGGTCCGGACTCGTTTAAAGGGATTGATATTATGCGTGCTGTGCGGAGTTTTGATCCCTGTTTGCCCTGTGGGGTGCATATGTATGTCGGCAACGGTAAAACCGTTGAAGTGAATCATTCGCCTACCTATGGAGTGGGTTGTGCCCCGGGAGAATAAAATCCCAGAGGGATTTTAACGGTGAGCCCAAATGGTGAGGAGAAACCCTAGGGACATATCACGCAGAAGGAGGTGCGCACATGATCCAAATGATGTTCACGCTCGCATTTTTAGCGCTCGTGATATGGCTGGGAAAACTCATTTTGCAGTCGTTGCCGGATATGCAGCGTTATGTGCGAATGAGGAATATGTAAGGTTGTGAGGGTTGTCAAAGGCGGAGTTACGGAGGCGGGGCAATGGAAGCATATCCCGAAGATCGCTGCATTGAAAGGCGGCATCTACGCATTAAAGGATTTGTTCAAGGCGTCGGATTTCGGCCGTTTGTCTACCGGGAAGCTCAACACTTGGGACTTACCGGCTGGATTTACAATGATCATCAAGGGGTAAGTATTGAAGTTCAGGGGCCCTTATGGGCACTCGAGCGTTTCCACGACCACTTGCTTTCCAAGACTCCGCCTTTAGCCCGTATTGACCAGATTGAGGAAGAGCGTGTCGCGATTTTGGTTGACGAAAAAGATTTTGTCATCCAGAAGAGCCTGCAAGGCAAAGACCCTGCCGCACTGGTGCGACCTGATGCCTGTGTGTGTGAAGAGTGTCTTGAGGAGATGCATAATCCGAAAGATCGTCGTTACCGCTATCCTTTTATCAACTGCACGAATTGCGGACCTCGCTACACCATTATTCAAGGCGTTCCGTATGACCGGGCAATGACCACAATGGCCCGTTTTGTGATGTGTCCGGATTGCCAACGTGAATATGACGATCCCTTGGATCGTCGCTTTCATGCCCAACCCAATGCCTGTCCACAGTGTGGTCCCCAAGTGTACTTTGAAAGAGGAAATGAAATCTCTCAAAATCCGTTTCACTTATGGACCGAGGCCATTTTGTCTGGCCAAATTGTTGCGGTTAAGGGATTAGGAGGCTACCACTTAGCCTGTAATCCTTTTGATGATCAGGCGGTAAAGCGTTTACGCCAGCTAAAGCGGCGTTCTGGGAAACCCTTCGCCGTGATGTCCAAAGATCTTGAAGCGGTTCAGCAGTTATGCTATGTGAGCGGTAAAGAAAAAGCGTTATTAGAGTCCACCGAACGACCTATTGTCTTATTGACCCGCTTGCGTTCCGGGATTTTAAGCTCACAGGTGGCTGGCTTGTACCGCACTTTAGGGGTTATGCTTCCTTACACCCCCCTGCATGTCTTGTTGTTAGAAGCTTTACAAGACGCGTTGCCTTTACCCGTGGTCGTGATGACAAGTGGCAATCTGAGTGATGAGCCTATTGTCACCGATAATGATGAAGCCAAAGACATGCTAAAATCGGTGGCTGATGCCTTTGTCCATCATAATCGCCCAATTTACATCCGCTGTGACGATTCGATTGTCAAAATAGCTGCAGATAATCAGCCGCAACTCTTACGGCGTTCACGCGGATATGTGCCGGACATTATTGAAACGGCGCTGGAAGGTCCTCCACTTCTAGCCGTAGGCGGGGAACTCAAAAATACCTTTGCCTTTTATCAACAGGGGAAAGTCTATCTGAGTCATCATTTGGGTGATCTCGAGAATATGAAGGCTTATCAGGCCTTCCAAGAAGGCATTGCCCATTTCGAACGCCTTTATCATCTGAAAGCTGAATTCGTTGTGCATGATATGCATCCCGGCTATTTGTCGACGACCTTTGCCGAACAAATAGGGTTACCGACTTTGGCTGTGCAACATCATCATGCGCATGTTGCCAGTGTAATGATGGAGCATCACTTAGAGGGGCCAGTCATCGGTCTTGCTTTTGATGGTACGGGATATGGCCCGGACAAAACCATTTGGGGCGGTGAAGTACTACTCGCCACCTTATCCGGGTTTGAGCGCGTGGCTTCCTTAAAGCCCGTTCCTATGATTGGTGGGGACCGGGCGATTAAAGAACCGTGGCGCATGGCGTCAGCACTGCTCGCCCAAATCTTTTCCCGGGATAACTATCCAGAAGACCTCCCTTTAATTCAGAAGATTGGAGCGCCGTGGTGGCACATTGATGCGTTGGCCAGAAAAGTTGACTCCTCAATCTCTATCTTAACATCGAGCATGGGGCGTCTGTTTGATGCCGTGGCCGCGCTGATTGGATTAACCCCTTTTGCCAGCTATGAAGGGGAAGCCGCGATTATGTGTGAAATGTTGGCGGGCGAAGGTAAGGCGTCCCCGTATCCCTATGAAATCCGAGAAGAAAGATCTGGATATTGGCAGATGGATCCAACACCTCTGATTAAAGATCTCCTAGCCGATATTTTTCGCGGGGAATCTCCTTCTGTCATGGCCTTGCGTTTTCATCATACGATTGCTGAGATGACAGCCTCTATGGCCTCTCTCGTCTACCGCCATTATGGCATCGATCACGTCGTGCTATCGGGTGGTGTATGGCAAAATCAGCTCTTAACCCGCTTAACCTTAGACCAATTACATTCCAAGGGATTGAGAACTTTCCTCAATCACGTGGTTCCGCCCAATGACGGCGGATTGGCATTAGGACAAATTGGCATTGGGTGCAACATGGCTCAAGGATTAAAAAGTAATGAATTGCGCGATGTACAGAGGAGGAATGGGTGATGTGTTTAGCAATTCCCGGGCGGGTTACCGAGATTGTGGACCGAGAACGTGACATTGCCAAAGTAGATGTGACGGGGATTAAACGTAATGTCAGTATTACGCTGTTAAAGTCTTTAGGGATTGAACCGGGAGACTGGGTTCTGGTTCACGTGGGATTTGCCATGAGCAAAATCGATGAGCAAGAGGCTCAAGAAACATTAGCCATGCTTCAAGAACTGGGCACGTCGCTCGATGATGAATTTGATTTGTGGGATACCTCTCAGATCGAATAGCTATCTAGACCTACAGCGTGAGGTGAGCTGATGATAACCGATCAGGAATTAGACATGGTGGTGGCTAGGTACTTTGATGAGTCTGAGAGGATTGCCCAAGCCTTTTTTGACAAGGAATCCGAGCATATAGCCCAGGCATGTTATCAAATGGCCCGGCGTTTTCATCAACAGGGGAGAATTTGGACATTTGGTGAGGGCTTTTGGACGACTGACGCTCAGCACGTTGCAGTCGAATTTGTGCATCCCGCTATCGTAGGGAATAAGGCGTTGCCCGGCATTTCCCTTAGCAATAACAATGCCTTAATTACTGGGTTCGATCCCGAGTGGAAGTACGCTTGGGGATTGAAACGGTTAGCAAAACCGTGGGATATGGCGCTAGGTTTTTCCACAGATGGGCAAACCCCGTCTATTGTCAATGCACTGAGGGAAGCGCGTGAGCTGGGGATGTTGAGCTTGGGATTGTCAGGGCCCCCAGGATTTGACGAAACGGTGGCCGACTTTATTTTCACGGTGGACAGTACAGATCCGCTGCTGATTCAAGAGACCCACGAACTGGTGAGTCATGTGTTGTACGAGTTGGTTCATGTCTTTTTGGAGCAGGAGGTGTTGTTATGAAGTCCTCTTCTCTGTTCTTGTCATTACAAGGACTGCCACAATATGAGGCCCATTGTGTGACCTGTTCTGATGAATTGCAAAAATTTCACGTGCTGGCTATCGATTCCCTTCAATTGATGGCCCAGGTTAGGGGCGATACCGAAGAAACCTGGGTCGATATCACGTTTGTTCCCGACCTTGCGGTCGGAGATGACATCTTATGCCACGGGGGCACCGCGCTGGCCAAAGTGACAGAAAGCGAGGACATCTCATGACCCAGCCAGAGGCCGGTTCGGAATTTGACCAGTTGTTTTATCCCGGATTATTTGCGAGTCCCAAGGCCCCGGCGAATTTAGACGATGTGTTGCACCAAGTCACGGTATCTACCCAAAAAAAGTGCCAGGAGACCATAGCTTTACGTCGTCAAATTTATCAAAGTGCCCACGCTCAACTGGTTGCGGCCGCTAAAGACATGGCAGCCTGTTTTGCTCAAGGAGGCATGTTGCTCGCCATGGGCAATGGAGGAAGCAGTACGGATTGTCAAGATCTGGTGGCCGATTTTATGGATCTAAATCTCTCTGTGCCGGTATTGGCATTGACCCATGACGTTGCCGCCGTTACCGCCATTGCCAACGACGTGGGCTTTGATAATGTCTTTGTCCGCCAAGTGATTGCGTTGGGGAAAGCCGGGGATATCGCCATAGGGTTTTCCACCAGTGGGAACTCCGAAAATGTCATTTTAGGTCTCAACCAAGCCAAACGGCAAGGCCTCTTAACCATTGGAATTTCGGGGTATGATGGCGGAAAACTTGCCAAGAATGCGGATATCGACTACTGCTTTATCGCCCATAACGAACACACACCGCGTATCCAAGAGGGACAAGCGACGATTGCCCATGTTCTCGTCCGGCTGGTGGAAGCCCTCTTAACATCCAGGTAACAGCGAATGAAGAAGGGAGTGGTCTGATGCAATTTATTGATGAATATCGAGACGAAGAATTATCGAAAAAAACCGCCAGTGAAATTGCCCGCTTGGCCCACGGTCGGGATATCAAGATTATGGAAGTTTGTGGCGGCCATACACACACTATTTTTAAACACGGCATTGAAGATTTGTTGCCATCCAACGTCGACTTAGTGCATGGCCCAGGATGCCCGGTTTGTGTTCTACCGATGGGTCGGGTCGATGATGCCATCGCCATTGCTCGCCAACCCGGCGTTATTTTTACCACGTTTGGCGATATGATGCGGGTTCCGGGCTCCAATGGCAGTCTTCTTGATATCAAGGCGGATGGTGCAGATGTCCGTTTTGTCTACTCGCCTCTGGATGCGCTGAAAGTCGCTCAACAGAATCCTGACAAAGAGGTTGTCTTCTTTGCCGTGGGCATGGAAACAACGGCACCCTCGACGGCAGCCACGTTATTACGCGCCAAAGCTGAAGGCATTAAGAACTTTTCGGTATTTTGTAATCATGTTTTGATTATCCCGGCGTTAAAATCCCTGCTCGATTCCCCTGATCTCCGCCTTGATGGATTCCTAGGTCCAGGACATGTCAGCATGGTGGTGGGCATGCGCCCGTATGAATTTGTGGCGCGGGATTACCACAAGCCCGTGGTCATCGCCGGCTTTGAACCATTAGATATTATCCAATCGATTTATATGGTGGTCAAACAAATCGCCGAAGGACGGGCTGAAGTAGAAAACCAGTATACGCGGGTGGTGCGTAAAGAAGGCAATGTCATGGCCCAAAAAGCGATGGCCGAGACCATGGAACTTCGACCGTTTTTTGAATGGCGAGGTCTTGGGTTCATTAACTACAGTGCATTTCGCTTGCGGGATGCATTTCGTGACTGGGATGCGGAAATCAAGTTTCAAGTTCCCGGTGTCCGCGTTGCCGATCCTAAGGCCTGCCAGTGCGGTGAAGTCCTTAAAGGGGTCATTAAACCATGGCAGTGTAAAGTGTTCGGCACCGCGTGTACTCCCGAAACCCCGATCGGCACCTGTATGGTCTCTCCCGAAGGGGCGTGTGCAGCCTATTACAATTATGGCCGGTTTTCTATGGCCCAAGAACGCAAGAATTTATCGTGGTAATACCGTGTGAGTGTGAGGAGGGAGAAACGTGGCCAAAGCGTCAGAAGTCGTGGCAAAAATTGAGAAAGCCCAAGAAGCGCGGCGCAAACGAGCCGTATTACGCGAAAGTCATATTACTATGAGTCATGGCAGCGGAGGCAAAGCGACCCACAATTTGATCGATGCGGTCTTTGCGCAAGCTTTGAGCAATCCCTATTTAGACCGCATGGAGGACAGTGCGGTGATGTCCTGGGATGCGTCCTCGAAAGTGGCGTTAACGACCGATACCTATGTTGTTAGCCCGGTTACATTTCCTGGCGGGGATATTGGTTCCTTAGCGGTACATGGGACCATCAATGACTTAGCCATGGCTGGGGCGATGGCTCTTGGTTTATCTGTGGGCTTTATTCTCGAAGAAGGATTTCCCATTGAAGACTTACGGCACATTGTGACGTCGATGGCAGAGGCTTCGGCCCGGGCCCACGTACCGATTGTCACGGGGGACACCAAAGTGGTGCCGCGCGGCAAAGGGGACGGGATTTACATTAATACAGCCGGAATAGGGCGGTTATTACCCGGGGCGAGTTTGGGATATGACAAGATTCGGGTCGGAGATAAGGTGATTGTGAGTGGGGATCTGGGAGACCACGGAATAGCCGTCATGTTAGCGCGTGAGAGTCTCGATATCGATGCCGACGTGAAAAGTGACAGTGCCCCCCTTCACGAGATCGTTTATGACCTTATCACACAATTAGGGCCTGCGATTCATTGTCTTAAGGATCCCACCAGAGGTGGGGTGGCTACCACATTAAACGAACTGACACAATCCAGCCGTTTAGCCATAGGACTTCAAGAACGGGCGATTCCTATCAAAGACGTGGTAAAAGGCACCTGTGAATTATTAGGTCTTGATCCTTTAACGATTGCCAATGAGGGAAAGCTGATTGCTATTGTCGACGCACAAGTGGCAGATGAGGCGTTAGCCATTATCCGTTCCCATGAACAAGGATATCATGCCCAGATTATTGGAGAGGTGTTACCAGAACCCGAAGGAATGGTATTTATGCATACCGACATTGGGGGAATGCGTGTGCTAGATATGCTCGTCGGTGATCCTTTACCCCGGATTTGCTAGGAGGCTGTTATGCACGAATTGTCATTGGCCATTCCCATTTCGGAATATGTCTTGCAGGAATCACAAGGGCGAAACGTCGAGGAAATTGTTCTTGATGTGGGGATGCTCAGCGGAATTGTGCCAGACGCCCTGGATTTGGCTCTGCAAGTGGTGCTGCAAGGCACTTGTGCCGAAGAAGCCCGTATTACCTATGAATGGCAAGACGGCGAAGGGCAATGTCGTTTTTGTAACACCCGTTTTCCTATGAAGGACGTATTAGATGTTTGCCCAGGTTGTGGCCAAATGGGCGCGAAGATTTTATCGGGTACCCAAATTCGCCTGACAGGTCTTCGCTTTTCGCCTCGTCGTGATACCTCCCAGGGTGAGAAACCCTCTACCCCCATGGCGAGTAACAATCCCTTACAGGGATAGCTAGTTAAGCTAGTTAAGTTGGTTAAGTTGGCTAAGAAGGAAAAACAAGGAGGGCATTAACGATGTGTGCAACGTGTGGTTGTGGTAATGATGTGGAACATGTGGGTATAGAGGGCCAGGAACTGACTGCCCATCACCACCATGCTTTTTGGGAAGAGGGGACCCCTCATCCGACAGATCAAAAAGGGGAAATGCAAGACCATAAAACCCTGGAAATTGATATATTATCGGTCAATAACCAAAATGCCCAGAAAAACCGTCAGGCTTTTCACGCGCATGGGATTACGGCGATCCAAGTCCTGAGCTCGCCCGGATCAGGAAAAACCACTTTATTAGAGCATACGGTCGCCCGTTTGCAGAAAGATCAGATCACCATGGGGGTCTTAGTAGGCGACCAACGCACGGACCGGGATGCTGAACGCTTGCGGCAAGCAGGCTGTGAAGCCAAGCAGATCACGACTGGCAGTGTTTGCCATTTGGATGCCCATATGGTGGCGCATGCAGCTGATCACCTCAGTTCTTGGCCCGATATTCTTTTTATCGAAAATGTTGGTAACCTCATCTGTCCCGCTCTCTTTGATTTGGGAGAAGACGCCCGCGTTGTGCTCTTGAGTGTGACGGAAGGTGAAGACAAGCCAGTGAAATATGCCGACATGTTTGTTACGGCTGATCTGATCCTCGTCACCAAAGTCGATTTGCTGCCGTATTTGGATATATCGTGGGACAATCTTTATCACGTGATTAACGAGGTTAATCCAGGAGCCAAGATTCTTCCGGTATCTGTGAAAACGGGGCAGGGAATCGACGAGTGGATACAGTGGCTTATCTGGCAAAAAGAGCGCACCCGCTTGACTCATCCCTTGTCCTCGCCCAGTCATTGAGGGATCAAAATCTTTGGGCGAGAAGGCCACGGCTTAAAACTCGATCCATTTCAATATGAGGAGGCGACAACATGGACGCCATGACCACACAGTTTGAAGCGCTGGTTGAAGCGGTAGACCAGAAGCTCGAGTCGATCGAAAAGACATCAGTTCCTGGATTTCGTCAACAGGTGGGTGAATTGGTTAATGATTTACTCGAAATGTACCGGATGGGATTCGAGCAAGTGATGCATTATGCCCATTCTTATCCCGGTCTTCCACAAAAATTAGCCGAAGATCCGGTATTAGGCCCCTTGTTGATGATCCATAATATGCATCCCCTATCTTTTGAGGAACGGGTCAACAAGGCCTTAGAAAACGTACGGCCCTATTTAAAGACCCATGACGGCAATGTGCGATTAATTTCCGTCGAACAAGGGATTGTGACGCTGGCCTTGGAAGGACATTGTCAAGGCTGCCCATCTTCGAGAATCACGGTCAAAACGGCCATTGAACAAGAACTGATGCGCTTGGCACCTGACATGTTGGATTTAATTGTCGAAGGTGAAGACCATTTAGAGGCCATGAGTGCTGATGATAGTTCGCGTGTGGTGATACCGTTAAGCGCGGTACAAGGAGTGACGGTCAAGAGCAGGCGGACCACGGGATGGTTTGCGCTCGATAACATCACCACATTATCCCCAGGATCCGCACAAAAGACCAGGGTGGAGGATCATCCGGTTATTATTGCCCGCCTTGGTGACGAATTCTTTGCCTATCACGATTACTGTCCCCAGTGCCGGCATGTCAACCAATTGACCCTTCGGGTCAAAGACAGTGCAATCGAATGTCAATCTTGCCACGCACTGTATGATGCGAGACGGGCAGGGCGCTCCATAGATCATACATCGTATCATCTTGAGCCGTTACCGCTTTTGATTGAGGGACATGAGGCCCGCATTGCGATGCCTGTCGCTGAATAGGGAGGAACATGTATGCCACGATCGATTTTGCGTGTGAAAAATTGGGTGCGGGAAGATTCTACGCGAACAGAAGAAGACGTCTGTGAAGTGTGCAATCGCCTGATTCCTCAAACAGGTCACCGTCATTTACTGCGTTTACAAACCGGCCAGGTGGTTTGTGCATGTCAACATTGTGCACTTCTCTTTGATGCTCCGGCACAAAGTCAATATCAAAGTATCCCCACACGCATCATTTCCCTGGGTAGAGCGATGCTGGGCATGGAATTTTGGGATATGATTTCGTCCCCCGTGCATCTGGTAGGGATTGTTAAACGACGTGGTGGGCAAGCGGAGATTTTTTATCCCAGTCCCGCAGGCGCCGTAAGTGGCGGGCCAATATCCCGGGAGTTTTTAACCCTCCCCTTGCAAGAGGCCTTGGACACGATGAGTGATGAGGTCGAAGTGCTGCTTTTTGCCGATCTTTCTGGCATGACTGAAGGTTTTCTTATTCCCCTAGATCGGTTTTACGAACTGATTGGGCTGCTACGACTGAATTGGCAAGGGCTTTCTGGGGGAAATGAGGTCAGCCGCCGTATTCGTCAGTTTTTTGATCAATTGGCCAGGCAAGCCCCGTCTCGAGGAGGTCTAGCATGACCGAACCGGTTCAATTTGCGATAGATGGCGTGTCTTTGGTCCGCAATGCTGCGATGCCCACACTACAATTTCTGATTCATATTCGAACCACTCCGCCTTTTGAGCGTGTGCACGCGATGGTCTTGCACGTCCAGGTGCAAATCGCCCCACGCGGGCGATCCTATTCCGAATTTGTGCAAAACCGTTTGCTTGATGTCTTTGGTAGTCCACAGAGATGGCATGAAACCATGCACAATTTTTTGTGGGCTCAAACCTCTTTATCGGTTCCGCGCTTTGAACACGAAACGACCACTCAGTTGCCGATTGTCTGTACGTATGATTTTGATGTGTTAGCGGTGAAATACTTACAGTCCTTGGACGCGGGCATGATTCCCATGGAATTTTTGTTTAGCGGAACGCTGTTTTATCACGATGCTCAGCGCGGGGTGCAAGTCCAACCCATTTCTTGGAATTGTGAAGCCCCGTTCCAATTGCCTGTAAACATTTGGCGGCAACTCATGGCCGCTTATTATCCCCACCAGGCATGGATTCGGATCGATCAGGATCTTTTTGATCGGCTCAATCTTTTCCGCAGCCAACATGAAGTGTCGACATGGGATGATGCCTTAAGATTACTGCTTGACCAAGAAACGGAAAGGAGATCTTAAGTTCATGAACTCATGGCAAAATACCGAAAAAATTGCTGACGCCGTTCTTTATGAAGGATATGCCCTGTATCCCTATCGGCCCAGCGCGATTAAAAATCAACAGCGGTGGACTTTCGGACGCATTGTTCCTGAAATTTATCACCAAAAAACCCAATCGACGGATCCCTGGTTTCGCCGGGCCCAAACTTTATTACAGGCATCCTCTTTAGCCATCACTTTACGTTTACGCTTTTTACAAATCGCTGAGCCGCCCCTTTCGCCAGATTCCCCGTCCTTGTCCTGGCAACAAGCCTTGCCCCGAGATTTTAGTTGGACCATTACTTCGTTGCCATGGGATAAAACGATTGAGATTCCCGCTCACCTTGAGGATGCCGGAGCGGTCAAGAATATCGTTTTTCACGTGGAAATGCATGGCAATCTGTTTATCAGTGAACCAGAGCCCGTATGGCTGTTGACGACAACGATTAAAAATGTGACGCCGGATATTTCGGGATTTGATGAAGCGTCAGCCTTAAGGCACTCCCTTATTGCGACCCATTGGCTGTTATCGACGGAAACGGGAAAATGGGTCTCATTACTGGATCCTCCGCGTTCTTTTGAAGACCAAGTGGCAACATTGACGCAAGATGGGGTGTGGCCAGTCTTGGCTGGCGATGAGCAAGATGGAAAAATTTGTTTGGTTTCACCAATTATTTTGTATGACTATCCCACTGTAGCCGACAACAGTCCCGGCGATTTCTTTGATGGCGCGGAAATTGATGAAATGCTAACACTGCGCATTCTGACCCTAACTGACGCAGAAAAAGAGGAGGCGATGCGTGCCGATCCCAAGGTTCAGGCATTATTGGAACGCACACAAAATCTCTCCCGTGATGATCTCTACCAATTACATGGCATGGCCTACCGCGTATCACCGCATTCTTCTACTCTACCCCACAAGGAAGAAGACGGCACCCATGACAAGGAGGATAGCCATTATGAATGAAAGAGAGGAAGCGTGGAACCCATTTGATTTTTGGCAAGATGCCAAAGAAACTCCTATTCAAGCGTTTTTAGACGGGCGACCGCTCAATGCCGGAGCGCAGGTTTTGCTTCATCCCAAGAAGCATCAAGATATTTTTGATGCGGTGCTGGCAGGAAAGCTCGCGACTGTCGAGTCTATCCAAGAAGACTTGGAAGGGCGTATTTATGTTGTGGTGACCATCGATGAGGATCCTGGTCGTGATTTGGGTCAAGAACAATTGGTGGGGCATCGTTTCTTCTTTGATTTAGACGAGGTGGCATGGCCATGACCCCTTCTTTGGATTCAACCATTCTCGTTGCAGGGATTGGAAACATTTTTTTAGGAGATGATGGATTTGGCGTTGAAGTCATCCGGCGTTTGAGCGCACGATCTTTACCCGTGAGTATGATGGTGTTTCAGGATTTTGGCATCCGCAGCGTCGATCTCGTCTATGCCTTGCATACGCCGTGGAAAGCCGTGATTTTAGTGGATGCTTATGCGCATGGAGAGACGCCGGGACATTTGCAAGTCCTTCACATCACCCCAGATGATATTCCCACGTCTGCCCCCGTGATGGATGGTCATAGCCTAAATCCCTTAATCGTTCTCTCCATGGCAAAGCAGCAGGCGCGAACCCTTCCCCCCGTCTATCTCGTGGGATGTCAACCTCTGACATTTGGCCCTGAAGAAGGGTCGATGGAGCTTAGTGCCCCTGTTGAGGCGGCAATCGAGCAGGCCTGCGACTTGGTTATCAATCTGGGTTATCAATTGGCACAAAACGAATAGGACCTACGAGAAGGGTATAGCGAAACGTGAATCTGGTGATTTTTGATAATTCATAAAAAAGATTTAGAGGAGGAATTAATGATGAAAGAATCCGCATCGACTTGGCAGGATGTAGCCACTGTAGAAAAGGCTGAGTTAGTGGATATGGCCCAAAACATCTTTGAGAGTTTGGTCAATGCCATCGATGACTTAGGAGGGCATCAGCTCGCGCAAAACGTGAAGGAATTTGCCGGGGTGTTGGAACAACAAATGACCCAAGGAAATTTTCCCTTAGCGGGAACTACAACCTTAATTGGGGAAATGTGGCAAAGCCTATCACCGCGTTTGGAAGATTGGGCGAAGAGGCTACTGGGTTCTCAAGGATTCCAGGATATTTTAAATCTCATTGCTTCCGGCCAATTATCCTCTGATCTGTTGGCCCAAATTGCTAAAATGGCAGACAATCAGCAGGTTGCCAACTTCCTTCATGATTTGTCCAGACAGGTGAGCCCATGGCAAGATAAGATGGTTGATCAGATTGTGCAATGGACGCAAAGTGACAGTGTGATGAATGCTGTTCTGCTCTTAGCCCGGGCCGAGTCCTTGATGCAGCTTGTTCTGAGCCAAGAAGTGATGGCTCTAGCCGAACACGTCAAACAGGCCACCCCGGCGCTTTTACAGCTAACCGAACTGTTATCGCAGCCAGAATTCGCCCGGGTGGTAGAGTTTAGCCAACGGGCCATGAAAAATCCTAAACTGTTAAGCCTGCTCGAAACCTTGGAAAATCATATCGATACCGCCAATCAATTACTGAACCATCTCACCCGATTTGAAGAACGCGGGGGTTTACAAGTGTTAGAACGGGTTATGGATGCGTTTTCAGGTGATGACGTGAATGTTGACACGTTAGCAAAATTGCCGGCCATCACGAATAAGGGCATCGAGTTTGCTGATTGGGCCTTGAACAGTGGGTTACCGGAATTGACCCAAAATATGTTACTAGCTATCGATGTTAGTCTAGCCGAAGCGCGCCGGGATACAACCAAATATGGGGCGATGCGGTTGGTCGGGGCTTTGAAAGATCCGGCCATTCAAGACGGCATAAAAGTGGGTATGGCGTTTTTACGCCATCTGCCAAATATTTTAACGTTGCCACCAAAGTCACAACAAACGGCTGATTCTGGTACGTCAGAACATGAAGTCGCCGCGAGTGAAAGTTAATAGCTCGTGTTCGATGAAAACGTAAAGACAAGGGAATAGCAAAGGAGCGTCGGGAGCGGGAGATGACGACTAGAACAGGGTTAGAGAGCCATTCAAAGCGTTTCATGTTGGGGTTGACTCTTCCTGACTTATCAAGTTTGTCAATATCGAGTGTGGCTCCGCTATTTAGTATGGCGGCAGCTGGTCAGTTGCTGGTGCAACTCGCTGGTGCCGATGTGCTCTGGGCCATTTTAGCGGTCGCAATTCCCTTTGTCTTTAGCTCTTGGATTTTTCGCCTGTTGAATCACCATTTTCCGAATGCTGGGGCATCGTATCACTGGTCACGGCGGGTCTTAGGGACACAGGTTTCCCAGTTTCAGTCATGGATTTTGATAATGGCCTACTTTTGGTCCATTCCGCCTATTATTATTCCAGCCGCCGATCAAAGCCTTAGTTTATTGGGAATAGCGAGGCCTGACGCTTGGGATGTGGTGGGTTTTAGTCTTTTATGGATTATTTTTGCAGCCAGTGTCCTGCTGTTGGGCAGCCGAATGACAGCACGCGTCACACAAATTTTTTTGTTGGCGGAAGTTTTGGCTGTGATGGCGATGATGGTGATAGGGTTTGGGCATTGGCACCATGTGATCCTGGCTCCTAGCGAAAATACGGCTGATATCAACGTCAGATGGCAGCGAATCGTCATCGCCATGGTGGTGGCGGCAACGATTGTCGATGGCTGGGAGATCGATAGTTACGCAGCAGAAGAGGCGACAAAACCCCGGAGTGCGCCCGGGACCGGGGGCATTATTGGTGCCTTGATGGTATTAGCCTATTATGGATTGTCGTGGTCCGTCATGTTGCATAATGTACCCCTCTCCATCTTGCGGCGCCATCCGGATGTGTTAATGACGTGGGCTCACATGGTGATTCCTTCGGTGCATAGGTGGGCTTTAATCCCCATTTTGGCATCCACTGCAGGATCATTGTGGTTAACGACGTTTATTTTATCCCGGGCTTTATTCGCGATGGGGCGAGATCACATCTTACCCCCCATATTGACGCGGTTCAATCGCTTCAATGCCCCCATTTGGGCTATCATCATACCGTCTTTGGCAGCGTTTGTCATTGTCTGTGTCAATTTGTTTTGGACCTCGATGACCAGCTGGTTCAATTTGGTGTTAAGTTCAGCGGGATTTTTCTTAGTCTTGGAATTTCTTTTTGACAGTATTACGGCGTCAGTGTTTTTAAGCCGGCAACATGACTCAGCCTTGCCCCATGGTTTAGATGGGCATCAGCACCGCTTTCTTCAACTTATTTCGTGGTTGACTTCTTTATGGTTACTGACGATGACGGGATTTTTCTTGGTTTATGGAGGCCAAGTCATCGGCAAAGGGATTGATGAGGTCGTGGGAATTCTCATGTTAGCGGGTATCATATTTGTGATGGTGCAAAGGAAACAAGCGCAGTCTCAAACCTTGTTTATTTTTGAGCCGGAAGCTCAAATGATGAAGGCCTCCTCATCAAGACAATAGTTCTTGACTCCCTAAATCCCTACACGGTTTTCCTTGACAGGGTGCACGTTACAACAGGTGCACGATCCGGGCGAATGTCTTGGTCTTTTTGTGCACCGCGCGAACCTGCACCGTTGAGCCCACTTTTATTTGACTTAGGTTTATCTGAGTCTTTTTCGCACGATATTTGGTGTGAGAGTTAATGAGAAATGTCCAGATTTTACCACGAGCTGTTTTTACCACGAGCTGTGTCGAAGAGATCACCGAAACCCTTCCTTTGACGTGAATCACATGCGCATGGTGGTGTTCTTTACTGTGCGAAGTCCTGTGGGTTGAAGAGGAATGAACAGAAGGCGCGGGTGAACTCACCTTGGTCGATCCGCACCCAACCAGGCTTAAGGACAAAAGCGGGATAAAAAGATAAGGCATCAAAAAACGACGAAGACTCATGAAATATCAACCTTTCTGTACCAGTTTAAAAAACGATTATTTGTTGCCAAAATCCTACCGTTCCCATGCCCTCGGCCTTGATGGCGTGAAGAAGCACAGCAAGGCTGAGATTAGTAAAACCTGTAATCTTTTTCTAAAGCGTGTCGGTTTCCTTCACAAATCCGTGCGGCATGCGGATTTTTTCTTGGTTCCGTAACCAGGCCATTGAAGCTTGGAAGACTATTTTATTTCTCGAACTATCCGTCATACCGGAGGGCATGAATGGGATCTAAGGCCGAAGCTTTTATGGCCGGATAGAGGCCAAAGATCAGACCGACTGCCGTACTAAACACAAAGCCAAGCATTAAGGCGACGGGCGAGAAGATGGCAGGGGTTTTCAAAATTGCTGGGATAATATGCATCACACCGAGTCCCAAAAGAATGCCAATTACCCCGCCTACCAAGCTCATGGCCATGGATTCCAAAAGAAACTGAAGAAGAATATCTTCGCGGGTAGCACCTAGCGCCTGGCGAATACCGATCTCTCTCGTCCGTTCTGTAACGGAGACTAACATGATATTCATGATGCCTATCCCTCCAACAACCAAGGCCACGCCAGCGGTACCAGCTAACAAGTCAGTGAAAGTGGCCCGGGTGGCTTGCAAGGTTTGAAGGACCTGATCTTCTGAGGCGACACTAACGGCACTCGTTGATCCGAATTGATTGGTATAGAGATTCGTGAGGTAATTGGCGGCCAAATTGGCTTGATTCGGGTTTTGCGCTTTCACGATGATCTGGCTCAATTGATTGGTTCCTAACAAGGATTCACTCACGGTAATCGGAATAAATAGGGTATTGTCTTGACTGGCTCCAGGCCCTTGACCCACCGGATTAAGAACGCCCACGACATGAAATTGCTGTCCCAAGATCATAATGGATGATCCGATGGGATTCTCTCCATTAAACAAGTTGGTGGCTTGGTTCGCCCCTAAAACGGCCACATGTTGATCCTGGCTCACTTCTAATGGTGTCAAAAAGTGACCGGCTGCTACAGAGACTGAACCCAACTCTAAATAGGCCGCTGTGGTGCCGTCGACTGGACCACTTTCTTGATTCGGCGGGTTGAGCGTTGATATCTTAGCGCCTTGGGTCATCTCGGGAACGACCACATCCGAAAAGGGCAAGACTCTGTGAATCAGAGTGGTTTCACTCACTGGGAACGGCGTACCAGAAGCGGGGGAGACAAACAATACATTGGTACCAAGCGTTTCAATCCGGGATGTGACTAAAGACGAAGCGCCTTGACCAATGGCCACTAAGACGATTACGGCCGCCACTCCGATAATGACGCCTAACATTGTGAGGATGGCCCGCAGTTTGTTGCTCATTAATCCCAAAAAGGCTAGAACAAGCCCATCTCGCCATGTCATGGTGTTTTTTCCACCTCGCGTGTATTTAAAATCACATGCCCATCTTCAATCTGGATGATTTGATGGCAGGATACGGCTATTTCCTGGCTGTGCGTCACAATGACGACGGTTTTTCCTTGCCGATTTAAGCTTGTTAGCAAGTCCATGATTTCCACACCCGTTGCATGATCTAAGTTGCCGGTGGGTTCATCGGCCAAAATCAACGGAGGATCCCCGATGAGGGCTCGAGCAATGGCGACTCGCTGCTGTTGGCCCCCGGATAATTGTGAAGGGCGGTGATAGAGCCTATGACCTAAGCCCACTTGTTCTAAGGCTGTTTTGGCTTGTTCCCGGCGTTTGTGCGAAGGTACACCCCGGTATACGAGGGGCAATGCGACGTTATCGAGAGCGGTTAATCCAGGAATCAACTGAAACGATTGAAAGACAAAGCCAATGGTGTGATTGCGCTTGTGAGCCCATTGTTCGCGGCTAAAATGACTAACATCTTCTCCCCCTAACCAATATTCTCCGCGACTGGGAGTGTCGAGTCCGCCTAAAATATTGAGCAGGGTGGTTTTTCCCGAACCAGATGGTCCTACAATGGCCGCGAGCATTCCAATGGGAATTTCAAAAGTGATGTCTTTCAGGACGGGATAGACATCTAGACCAAGATGGTAATCTTTATAGACCGACACCAGTCGAATCATTTGGTATGGCCCTTCTTTCCCGCGGTTTTTCCTTTATGAAGGGTTCTCCCCTTGGCTTTGAGATGGAGTTTCCCACTGGGGGAGGTGAGTACGGCGGTAATGACCCGGTCATCAACCGCTAATCGTTTGGATTTCACGGCCGCCGTGGTGGCATTTTCTAAAAGCACATGCACCGGGATACGTGTTAGTTGGTTATTTGAAGCCAATACTTCGACAAAATCGTGGGAACCACGGCTATGAAGACTGGCTAGGGGAACTAATAGAGCGCCATGAATTGTTTTTACCACGATCGAGACGTCGGCACTCATGCCGTAGCGGATGCCGCTCACATTATTCAGTGTCACATTCACGGGAAAATTCGCGACGCCATTGCTGTAGTTGCCGACGGGAGCAATGCTTTGAACCGTGCCCGATACCACTTTTCCGGGAAGCGCGGGTAAACTCACGGATACGCTTTGGCCCGTATGAATCAAATTAATCTGGGTTTCTGGAATCGGCACTGTGACCATCTTGGCCTGGCTATCTAAGGTCAATAATTTTGCCCCAGGTGGTGCGGACGAGTTTAACATCGTGACTTCGCCAGAGAAAGGGGCCTGGACAACGAGATTGGCCAATGCCTGCTGTTCTTGCACCAATGTTTGTTGGTCACGCTCAAGTTGAGCTTTGGCTTGATCCAAACTGGCCGTTAGTTGGGTTTGGCTGTCCTGTGACATCACCTTATCTAATGCAGCTTGTAACCCAGCCACTTGACTTTCGTCACCCAAAATTTTGCTTGTTAAACTGGGGGACGTCAGTGTAAGGATGGGTGTGCCTGGAGTGATTTGTTGGCCTATGGTCACGTTTACATGTTGAACAGTTCCTTGACACGGGGCAGTGATTGTCTTACCCCCTACTGTTGCCAGGGGTTGTCCCGAAGAAACGTATTCCCCCACGGAGGCGACTTGAGTGAGGGGGCCCTCGACAGAAGAGGTGACAACACCTTGGGACTGGGCCTGGGCTAATTGGTCTTCAGCTTGTTGCAGGTTGTCTTCGGCTTGAACGATACTGGCTTGTTGGGATGCCCGGTACTCGGATGATAATAGCAGATTCACTTGGTTTTGCTCACTTAAGACCGCGGCATTTTGTGCGGCCACCTCACTGGCCAAAGTGGGATCGCTAAAGGTTGCCAGCATTTGCCCTGTGTTCACAGTTTGTCCTAAGCTGACGTTCAGCTGGCTTAAAGATGCATTAGCGGGTACGGATACGGTATACGTCTCAACCGGAATGATTTCTCCTGTGGCTGAGTCGATTTGTGACAAGTTGCCTTGTTGAACGATGGCAGTGAGATATTTGGCGGGCAATGGCGGACGAGTCGACCGGATGACAATGTAAGTGAGAGCCGACAGGACCAACAGGGTGCCCCCAGCTAGTATCACGACACGCCGGTATGAAAGCATGCGCTGTTTAATAGATGATGTAGGCATATTGTGATGGATCATGATCAAATTCCCCTTAGGTCCTATAATGGGTCATCACACGGTCTATATAACTTGACCCTGTGACCGGTGGATTGAAGAATGTGGAACCCTATTCATAAGGGTACTGTCATCGAATCTGAAAAACTACAAGTTAGTCCTGAAGAAAGACTGAATTTGATTTTCATCGGATACAAAGTTGAGCGTGTATTAAATTAGTTGCCAATTAATGCAGATGATTATCGGCATCAAAATGAAGTCGTGAACTTTTGTTCTCGGCTGCGATAGTTTACAAACCTAAAATTAATAATGGAAATGATTTGTAAAGATGCACAAAAATTTAGGAAATAGCGCTAGTTATAATGAGTTATAAAAACAAATATTGGGGGATTGAGTGATGAACCGTTTAGTAATTATTGGACATGGTATGGCAGCAACCCGCCTTGCTGAACGAATTGTGAACATTGCCCCCAATATGTATGAACTGACCATTATTGGTGAAGAGCAATTTCCCGGATATGACCGGATCCAGTTGTCCCATGTACTTGCTGGAAATGTAGATCCTAGCGGTTTATTGCTCAAAGACGAAAAATGGTACTACGATCACGGCATTACCGTGAAAACGGGAGACAAAGTTATCGAACTTCAGCCTAAAGACAAAATCATACGAACAGAGCAGGATTTAACATTTACATATGACGAGTTAGTACTAGCAACAGGATCATCGGCTTTGCGGATTCCGGTTCCAGGTGCTCATCTTCCCGGAGTGGTTACTTTTCGTTCTTTTGATGATTGCGAAACGATGATTCAAATGGCGCGAGTACACAGAAATGCCGTTGTGATTGGTGGAGGATTATTAGGTTTGGAAGCTGCTCATGGTCTGAATGCTTTAGGGATGAACGTTACGGTGGTACACGCCGTCTCCACACTCATGGAGCGCCAGTTGGACTGGCACGCAGGCAAACTACTAGAACGTGAATTGCGCCATCAAGGCATTGAACTGGCAATGGATGCAAAGACGATTGCCATTCATGGTGACCATCATGTTGAGTTCGTGGAGTTATCGGACGGCCGTAGGATTAGTGCGGATTTAGTTGTGATGGCGGTGGGAATTAAACCCAACGTGGATTTGGCTAAGGCATCAGGGATCACCGTGAATCGTGGAATTGTGGTCGATGATTTCATGCGAACGTCTGAGGCCCATGTGTGGGCGGTCGGAGAATGTGCTGAGCATGCAGGCGTTGTTTACGGGATTGTGGCACCGCTCTATGAACAGGTCGAAGTGTTGGCTAAAAAACTAGCGCAAATGCCAGCGGAGTCCTATAAAGGATCCGTTCCAGTCACTAAATTAAAGGTATCGGGCGTCGAAGTATTTTCTGCTGGCGACTTTCAAGATGATGACCACTCTAACACGTTAGTGATGATGGATGGTTTAAAGAATCGCTACAAAAAAGCCGTGTTCCGCCAGAATCAACTAACAGGAGTCATACTCTATGGCGATACGACGCATAGTGCTAAATATTCTTCATTAATACGCCAAGGGGCAACGTGGGAAGATCTCGAAAAGGCTGGTCTTTGGGGAGATAACGCGGAATCTAAATCCATATCATCTGTAGAGACATGGGACAATGACGATATTGTTTGTGGGTGTATGGGTGTCAATAAAGGTACCATAATGAATGCGATCAAGGCAAAAGGCTTAAGTTCTGTTGACGATATTCGGCTCGAGACCGGAGCGTCCCGGTCATGTGGAAGTTGTCGTTCTCTAGTCGGTCAATTATTGACATATGTGACTGGAAACCAAGTTGAAGATTCTAATCGGCTATGTGCCTGTACAGATTTAAGTCATGAGATGGTTGTCGAGGCGATACGTGTGCACCATCTTTATCAAGTTCATGATGTCATGAAACAATTGAAGTGGAAAAACCCCGAAGGATGTTCAAAATGTCGGCCGGCTTTGAATTATTATGTGCGCATGGTGTGGCCCGTGCAGGCGGATGATGATCCCCAGTCCCGCCTCGTTAATGAACGCCTTCACGCAAATATTCAACGAGATGGAACGTTTTCGGTTGTTCCCAGAATTTATGGCGGGGTAACCAATTCTGAACAATTGAGGAAAATTGCTGATGTAGCCGATAAGTATCAGGTACCCATGATTAAGATTACGGGTGGTCAACGTATTGATCTTCTGGGTGTTCGCAAGGAAGATTTACCTGCTGTCTGGGAAGATCTCGGCATGACCTCTGGCTACGCGTATGGCAAAGCCATGCGAACAGTGAAAACTTGTGTGGGGACCGAATTTTGCCGTTTTGGCACACAAGATGCCATTGGTGCTGGAATTCGTCTCGAACATGCATTAGAAGGTTTAGATACGCCTCATAAGGTCAAAATGGCTGTATCTGGTTGCCCACGAAATTGTGCGGAGTCGACTGTCAAAGATGTCGGCGTCATAGGAGTCGAAGGAGGATTTGATCTTTTTGTAGGAGGGAACGGCGGGGCGAAGGTACGTGCAGGTGATTTTCTCATACGTGTACGTACAGAAGACGAAGTCGAAGAATGGGCATTAGCCTTTTTGCAGTATTACCGCGAAAATGCCCGCTATATGGAACGAACGGCAACATGGGTTGAACGAGTAGGAATTCAAGCCATTCGTAAGACTTTAGAAAACGCTGAACAACGCCTTGCTTATGCCCAGCGGTTGCGAGATACGCTATCACGATGGCGTGATCCGTGGCAAAGAATTGTTAATACGGATGAAGAGCGTCGTTATTTCGAGACGTTCCACGTTCAACCGTCTTAAAGAAGATCATAATTAAAACCTCTTCGCAAAGGAGATGTTTTGCATAATGGCATGGATTAAGGTCTTACGGTTTTCTGATGTGGCACCGCAAACGGGCCGCAAGGTGATTGTAGGAAATTGCCATCTCGCTGTATTCCGATTACGGGACGGTACCCTTAGAGCAATCGCTAATCAGTGCCCCCATCGGCAAGGATCACTGGCTGATGGGATTGTTAGCGGACACCACGTGTATTGTCCGCTCCATGACTGGAAAATTAATTTAGATAACGGTTGTGCTGAAGCTCCGGATCAGGGGGAGACCAGCGTATTTCCAGTAAAAGTTGTTGAGGATAATATTTACATCGAATTGGACGATATGGCATTGGCTATGTGCACTGGTGTCTCGCAAACGGTATTGTCTCAATCTGAATAATGTCTCCATGCTTGCCACTGCTGAAATATCTTTTTGGCTTGCCCTGTGTCTAAGAGGTGGCGTGCTAACTCAACTCCTTCTTGCCAATTGGATGTACAGCGGGAAAACCATAATCGCACACCGGCATTGTATAGTACCAGATCGCGTAAGGGATGAGGGTCTCCGGCTAATATATGGAGTATCGCCTGAGCTTGTTCGGATGGGGACAGGCTCATTCGGTTAATGGTCGGCATTAAGCCTATCTCCACGGGATTGATGGTTATCTCTTCCGTATGGTCTCTTGTGACTTTCCATAGAACACTGGGACGGTGAACATAGAGATCTTCGGACCCTTCTACTCCTTGTACTATCAAAATTTCTTGATAATTGAGGCGGGATAACAGACCCAAAATGGCTCGACGCTGTGTGAGATGAAAGATTCCCATGATAAGACGCGCATTATTTGCCGGATTCAACGTCTTTTCAACGGTATTGAATAATGTCCGAAAGTAAAGTTCTTCGCGGATTGGCCGGAGTCGTTGGAGAGGAGGGCATACGATTTCTACATCGAGAAATGAGATGCCAAGTTGTTGATAAGTGCACTGTATATCGTTTGCACTGGAACCCAAAGGCAAATGAAGAGCCGATAAGACATCAAAAAGCCCTGTGCCTTTTTTAGGAGGCAGAGGGCTTTTGACGCCGTGAAGTAATATGGGAACGCCCGCAGCACGAACAATGAGAGTTGCGGGGATCGTTGCAAAAAAACTATTTTGCCTACCGTCGAACGGGCCAACCGTATCGAGGCCGGGATCAATTCGCCAAGGAATCGGGATGGGTGGGACAAGATGTAAACGCAATGTATCAGAAAAGGCGAACAGTTCCTCAGACGATTCAGTCTTTATGCGTTCGCTAGCCAAAAACGCACCAATTTGGGCCGGAGTAGCTTTGTTCTCAATGATAAATCGTGCAGCCAACTGGGCTTCTTCTATGGTGAGGTCACGGGAGCCTTTCCGTCCACGCGCGACTTCTTTAAGCAAGTCAGAAAATTGTAATTCCACTGTTTCAATCGTTCCTCATTTCTGGGAGTAATAACCTTTAAAAGTTAATGCACAAATCCTTAATTAATGTCGCTATGAGCGAATATTACGATTCTAAATCGAGATCCAATGCGGTTTCGGATTTCAACAAGGATTGTGGGTTTAGAGATGGCCGGTTTAGGTAGACTAAGGCCCCGAGACCCATCAGAGCTAAAATTGTAAGAATGATAAAACTGGTCGGAGCATGATGCACACCGCCGACCATCGCCATCACTGGCGGGATAATAAATCCGCCCAGCGCACCGAGTCCACCAATGATACCGGCGGCTCCGCCCACGGCATGAGGAATTCTGAAGGGGACAATTTTGAAAACAGCCCCGTTTTGAATTCCCATTCCAACAGCAATAAGCAGAACACTTATCATTGCATCCGTTACGGTGCCACTTTGAGTGACAAATGCGGCACCAAATGCAACAGCCAATAACGAGCCAGCAATGACGAGAGTGGGAGAGATTCTATCAGCAAGCCACCCTCCGACAATCCGAATGAGGGATGTAGTTAAAGTAAAAAGTAAAGTAAACAGACCAGCTTTGACTAGTGGAACATGAAATGTGCCGACCCAGAAGGAGGGTAACCAGGCGACGAGAGCTAAAAATCCACCAAAACTTATGAAATAAAGAAATGTTAGAGGCCATGTTGCGGCTGTACGTAATGCTGTTAAGAAAGGACTATCGGTTTTGTTGGGCTTAAGCAACGCGACAGATGGGGATTCACGCGCATAAATCCCTATGCCTATAAGCATCAATAGTGCCCAAAGACTATAAGCGGGAATGAGTCCTATATGGGCAAAAGCAAACGGTAATAACAGGGCGAAAATGCCGGGAGCGAGATTACCGAGGCCAGCATATAACGCAAGAGCAGTTCCTTGACGCGTGTGTGGTGCCGCTTGTGATACTTGGGCAATACCTACGGGAAATGTTGCAATGCCAGCGCCAACAAGAAATCCTAAAATTAATAATAACGGAAAGAGACCGTTCATATGATGCGGATAGTGGGTGGCCATTACCCAAACAATACCTAATAATCCGAGAACTGCCGCAGTCAGCAATGTTAAGAAGGGCAGTTTAAAGCCGCGCCGATCAGCCCATGCCCCAAAAGGTAGACGAAGGAGGGAACCTGATAGATTCGCAATAGCCGCCAAAAGTCCCGCATCTAGTGGAGTAAGATGCATGAGGTGAATAAACTTGGGAACAAGAGGGCCATAGATGGACAGCCCGGCAAATCCTATGAAAAATCCTAAAGTAGGCCACGCTAAAGTTTTCGCATACGAATTTTGGTTTATCATGAACCTTCCTCCTTAAAAATGAAAAAGTCAAGACACTGTTCGTTTTCAACAGAACAGATGGAAGTTTTGCCTCTAAAGATTGTCGGAACCCTTAAAGTATTACATAGAAATATTTTTAGAGGGGTATTGCTCAATGATTTCCGATAACTCTTCTGCTCGGTGTTTTATCGCTGAGATCGGATAGCCGGCGCTGCGTAGATGAGAAATTTCCTGAAGGAACTCTACCCATTCAGGTCCAATTATGTCTTCTAGCTGTTGCCGTAAGGCTTGTGCAAGGGCAGGAGCCTTACCGGATGTTGAAATGCTGATGACCAAGTCTTGCCGACGAAAGTGGCTTGTTGAGTAAAAATCACACATAGTGGGATGATCAACCACGTTGACTAAGTTGCGATATTGTTTGGCCCATTGCCATGACTGTTCTGCTTCTATGGGGTCAGAGGTTGCGATAAAAACAACCCGGAAAGACTGAAAATCAGAATGCATAACGTGTCGAGGAATCCACGTAATTTTTCCGATTTTAGCCCATTGTTCAATAGGCACAGTTACTATAGGGCTTATGACGGTGATATTTGCATCCGAAGCCAGAAGAACTTTGATTTTCCACTCGGCTTGTTGTTCTCCGCCGACGATAAGGACAGGCAGTCGATTCATTTCCAACATGACTGGAAATAATGCCATGTTACCACCTCCTTAAACTTATAGAGTGATCCCCAGATCGACTTCTTCAACGACTGTGACTTCTTCATAGAGGGATTGCAAGGGGCTTAATGATACAACCGTGTGCTTGAATTCCGGCATACCGGATAAGCTTAAAGGGCCGAGGGGAATGAGATGATTTATAGCTTTGTCCAACTCGTTATGCATACTGACAAACACCGTGTCTTGGCGTATGTCTTGTGTAATG
The DNA here is from genome assembly GCF_900176145.1 of Sulfobacillus thermosulfidooxidans DSM 9293. Classification (NCBI taxonomy): domain Bacteria; kingdom Bacillati; phylum Bacillota; class Clostridia; order Eubacteriales; family Clostridiales Family XVII. Incertae Sedis; genus Sulfobacillus; species Sulfobacillus thermosulfidooxidans. The sequence continues at coordinate 1,867,660 of NZ_FWWY01000001.1, forward strand.
TGGGCAGTCAATGTCAGACTTGTGCCATGGGAGTTCGTGACCCTCACTGGTGACCCGTCAGAAATTGCTAATTGTCGAGCTGTTTTTGGATGGATGAATAGTGTGCTAGTGGGTGTCTTTTTGAGAGTTGGCATGAACCGAGTTTGCGCGCCGCTATTGTAGTGGGCACCTAAACGGCCCGTAATCAGATGAAAAGGATATTCAGAATTTGTAAGTTCCGTGGCTGGACCAGGCACAAGGGTACTGAATCGCGCTCTACCATCAGAAAATGCAAAGGCAGTTTCATAGAGACGCGGTGTTCCCAAAGGAGAATCCTTGGTTATGGGCCAATGGGCAATTTGGCCAGACATAATGCTTTCCCAAGACGTCCCGGAGTAATCTGAAGGGGCACCTTCCGTAGCTTTTTGCATTTCTTCGAAAATCTCTCGTGTAGTTTGGTAGGGAAAATATTGTGCACTGTCCAGTCTTTTAGCAAGCTCTTGAAATACTTGCCAATCTTGCCATGCGTTCACTGGCCGTAGATGAGAAGAAAGTGGGAGTACTGGAACGATCCGAGCTTCGACATTGGTAATCGTGCCTTCAGCAACGCCAAATCCTCCGGCAGGAATGACAACGTCTGCTTCCTGTGCGGTTTCGGTAAGAATGGGGTCGATGACGACTAAAAACTCAAGGTTTTTCACTGCATGACGGACTGCAGAAGTATCGGGAGCCGATAGTAATGGATTAGCTCCGACAACCATAAGAGCTTTAATGTCCCCTCGATCAATAGCAGGAAAAAATTCGCTGGCTGTGAAACGTCCAGCAGGAGGAATTGTTTGCGGATCAACCCCCCAAACACGGGCGATGGCTTGTCTATGAATCGGATCAGTTATGGGTCGGGAACCTGGTAGCTGGTCAGATTTCTGTCCGAGTTCCCGTCCACCCTGTCCATTAGCCTGTCCCGTTAACATTACCGCGCCAGTCCCTGGTCGGCCAATTTGCCCTGTGACCAAGACAACATTTAAAAATGCCGATACGGCTTCTACTCCGTGCTGATACTGTTCCATTCCACGGCCATGAAGCAACATTGATCGGGTAGACACTGCAAAGAGACGAGAAATGGTTTCAATGATTTTTGGGGAAATTCCGGTCAATAAAGATACGACATGTGGGGAATAATGCCGGGCTTGCTTGGCCATTTCTTCAAACCCTAGTGTGCGATTGGTGACGAAATCATGATTGACTAAGTTCTGTTGGATGATGCTATGAATCATCGCCCACGCAAGGAATCCGTCGGTCCCAGGACGGATAGCCAGATGATAATCGGCTGATTTGGCTAATCGTGTTCGCCGTGGATCAATGACTATAATGGTTGCACCATGGGTTTTGGCGTGTTGAATAGCACGCATAGCCATAGGATGAGCATCACTGAGATTGCTGCCAACGATCAAAAGTGTTTCTGCCTGGCGAATATCCTCAAAAGTGCTGGTAGGACGGTCGAGACCTAACATGGTGACATAAGCTTTTGCGGCTGACGACATGCAAAAACGCCCATTATAATCGATTTCGCGAGTACCCAGGGCCAAACGGGCAAATTTTCCCAAGATGTAAGCTGTCTCATTAGTCAGAGCTCCACTACCGTAAACAGCAATGCTGTCCGGACCCCAATTTTTTTTGATCGATCGTAGACGTTCAGCCACGGCGTCGAGGGCCGTCGTCCAGCTGGTTGCCGTAAGAGGTTGTGTACGAGTGGAACGAAGTAGTGGGGCTTCGATTCGCTGGGTGTGGTTGAGAACCTCGAGGCTAGCCAATCCCTTTCGGCAAAGATGCCCTTCGCTAATAGGGTCGTGAGGCTTACCCACAATACGCTGTCCCTTGGTGGTTTGCTTAATTGTTACCCCGCATTGCAGAGCGCAAAACGGGCAGGGGGTATAAACGATCGACATAATCTCCTCCCTCTAAATGATGCTTAGACCTCGGTAAGAGCGCTTGGTGTGTTCTTATGCAATGGGGGTGTTAGATATAGGCGTATAATATCATAGTCATTGAGCGATGTCTAACATAAAGTTAATAATATTATGTCAGTAATCCGTATTATTATGTGAGTTTTATTTAAGGTGTGGAAGTATATTGATAACCTAAATATCTTGGAAATCTAGGGTATATAGGCAACTAGAAAATTGTGATAACTGACCAATATATAACATCACTTGAATTTTTTCTGACATCTACCTTGAAAAGATGCTTCGTGTATAAGTATAATTTTCGCAATTTTATCAAGGGGGATTTACCATGAGTTACGAAAGTACACCAACTCTCTATGAAAAATATGGTGCGGCCATAGACAGGGTGGTTTCTCTGTTTTATCAAAAGGTTCTTGATGATAAGGATTTACAGCCCTTTTTTTTAGGAGTCAACATGGATCGCCAGAAAAAACACATGTCCGCTTTTATTACTTATGCCTTAGGAGGGCCGAATAACTATAACGGCAAAAATATGGAAGCTGCGCACCGAAAATTGAAGATAACTGATCATCACTTTGATGCGGTGAGCAAGCACTTATCCGATTCGTTGGAACAATTTAGTGTGGAAGACAGCGATAGGATGATTATATTGTCAACAATTGAACGATTGCGTGAAGCCATTGTAGGCGTGTAACTATAGGCTATCAGAATCCGGCATTCCCGGTAAGAAAGAGGAGAACCTATGGATCGACATGTAGTGACGCAAAAAATTTTAGATGCGAAATTTCGATTAAAGCTCACATGGGCTGACATAGCGCACGCAGTCGGACGATCAGAAGTTTGGACAACGGCTGCGTGTCTGGGGCAGGCGACGTGTTCCTATGATGAAATAACGAAATTAGCCACTGTCTTGGACTTGGCACCAGAAGAGTTGGAGACTCTTAGTATAGTACCGCACCGGGGAGATACCCCAAAAATTCCTCAAGATCCCACCATTTACCGGCTCTATGAAATTTTGTTAGTCTATGGCGATACGATCAAAGAATTGATCCATGAAAAATTTGGCGATGGCATTATGAGCGCTATCGATTTCATGATGGATATCGATCGGAAACCTGATCCCGCCGGAGATCGTGTCATCATAACGATGAATGGAAAATTTTTGCCCTATAAAAAATGGTAAGAGTTGTGCCTAGACATTCATTAAGCGAGTTATTGCCGGGTTCGTAAATCTCCAGCTCCATTCTGCTAGTGAGCAACAGTTTCTTCGGAGTACCGTCTACCTTGATTAACGGGCATGTATTGTGTTAGAAATTCCCTTTAATTGATAGCATGTTACATGATGTTGTTGTCAGTTATTACAGATATTCCGAAAATATATTACAAAACTAAGCGATTTATGATAAAAAAATAACATCATTGTGAATTCCAAGGACAGTGATTTTTAGACAACACGAAAGAGGGAGATTCATGAAGTCATTGTCTTCGACATTAAAATCGAATTATCTTGGTTATTTTGAGGTCGCTGCGCTCTCATTGGCTATGATAGCTCCGACAATGGCCATTTCCTTTAACACGCCGTATGCGGCCCAAGCCGATGGGGCGGCGGTGCCTCTGGCGTTTCTTGCGGCTTTTGTCGGGATTGCCTTAGTGGCTGTATCGTTCTTTGAGTTTTCCAAAGTGCGCCCCCATGCCGGATCTCTCTATGCGTATAATTCCCTAGGCTTGGGGTTAAAGGCAGGCTTTTTATCGGGATGGCTTTTATTGGGAACCTATGTGACCTTTACCGCAAGTACGGCGGCGATGTTTGGCTATATTGCGCAAGTGCTTTTACAAAATTTCGGCATTAAACCGTCGTGGTATTTGATGACTCTAGGGGCTCTTGCGCTGTCTACCTATCTCGCCTATAAAGATATCCGCTTATCGGCACGTTTTGCTTTGATCATGGAAGGACTTTCGGTGCTTATCATCACGGTTTTGTCACTCATTATCGTGGTCCATGGGGGAGCTGGTGGCAATTCCTTTAAGCCTTTTGAACCCAGCTTGAAAGGATGGTCGGGAGTCGGATTTGCGACAGTGTTCGGCCTTTTGTCCTTTGCAGGATTTGAAGGCGGAGCGACGCTTGGCGAAGAAGCTAAAAATTCGCGGAAATTGGTGCCGTGGGCCCTTTTTGGAACCGTTATTGTGGCCGGCACATTTTTCACGTTTGGCAGTTACGCTCAGACGATTGGCTTCGGGTTAAATCATATCAAAGCCTTTCAAACATCAGGCGCTCCACTGAATGATTTGGCTCACCGGTATTTAGGAGATGTGGCCGCCATTGCCGTCGATGTCGGTACGACGATTTCAGCATTTGCCTGTGTACTGGGTTCATTAAATGCATCAGGACGTGTTTTATTTGCTCTGACCCGAGATGGGACGGTGGGAACATCTTTCAGTGTGACGCATCCGGTGCACCGAACTCCTTATAAAGCGATTTTTCTCGTCAGTGCGGTGTCTTTTGTGATTATCACAGCGATGTATAATGTGGGCCCGAGCAATATCTATGGAGAAGTCGCAACCTTAGGCACATTAATGTTGCTCGTGGGATATGTCTTGATAAATATTTCGGCCATCCGTTATTTTCGCACGCAGTTCAGTTGGATTCGCCACCGTATTATTCCGGTCCTTGGAGCCTTGGCGATGTTTTGGCCTATTTATAGTTCGCTGTATCCGGTTCCGGCCTACCCGTATAATATTTTGCCCTATATTGCCTTAGTATGGGGTGTCTTGGGTTATGGCATTGTCCATCTAAAGCTCAAAAAAGATCCCGCGCATGCTGAACGCATGTTACAGCTGGAAGAGGAAGCCGGCTGATGTAATACGGGCCCAGTGATTTTCATACAGCCTCTCACTGACGCAAGGTGAGAGGCTGTATACTTTTCCTGCGATACATCGTCCGGTTTTAGAAAAGCTGTATACGGAATGATGTTGTTGGGGAGAAAAGCTTCTGAATGGATGATTAAGCCAAATTTGTGACAACACTCAGGCAATGTGGTTAACTAGATATAGGATTGCATAGGGCCTCCGGTACATATCACACGGTCCTCGTTGCCTTCAAGAAACGATGTTGATGACGTGTGAAGAACGACCGACATTCCTCTGACGTTGAGTTTACGAGATGCAAATATATTGAGGAACTATCCAGTGATTGTTGACACAGAAAGGACCATTTTATGATGTATGGCATGATCGGACTGGGAATGATGGGAAGAGCTATGGCAACACGCTTGGTTGAAGCCGGATACGATCTCGTCGTTTATAATCGAACGCTTTCGAAGGTAGAAAGGTTTGCCAAACAATATCCTGCACACGTGCAAGTGGCGTCATCTCCCCGTGAACTGGCTGAAAAGAGCCAGTGGATATTCTCGGTCGTCACGGATGATCTGGCAATCGAGCAGATCGCCGGAACTGGCCATGATGATCATGGCCTTTTGTCAGCTTTGGGCCCTCAGCATATTTGGGTTGATTCGAGCACGATTAGCCCTCGCTTAAGCCGAAAAATGTCGGACATGGTGGCTCAAACTGGGGCTGTGCGGTTGGAAGCTCCCGTATCGGGCAGTGTGGATGCTGCCAGGGCCGGGACGTTGCTCATGTTTATCGGAGGCTCCCAAGATGTCATGGAACAAGTCAGACCTGCATTAGACCATATGGCCGCGCGTATTGAGTGGGTTGGTGAAGTGGGTCAAGCTTTGGCCTTAAAACTCGGGATGAATTTGAACCTGGCTCTTCAAATAGAAGGGTTTGTGGAAGGGATGATGATTGCGGAAAGCGCGGGACTTCCTCGTGAGAAAGTCATCCACTTCATGCTGAATTCGGTTATTGCATCTCCCGCCTTGAAATACCGAGTACCCTTAAGTCAGAATCCGCCTGATGAACCGTGGTTTACAATCAAGCTGATGTTGAAGGACTTGAATCTCGCATTAGAACAAGCCAACCAGCATGCGACGGCTATTCCTTTAACCAGTATGACGGCGGACCTCCTGAGACTGGCTGTGCGTCACCGCGTGGGAGATGAAGATTTAGCTGAACTAATCAATTATATGTCAGCCCTTGTCGGATCACCGGAAGGGCATATGGTCCGAAAAGGCGGAAATGACAAGTAAATCTGGTTGAAGAGAGATGCCCCAAAATAAGAAGTAAACCGCAAAATATGATGATTCATCAACTGGGTTTGAAGAGTTTTTCTCAATCACCGTTTGAGCGGATGTCAGTGAACGATTATTGGGGTCATTGAAAGTTAATTGTTTATCATCATAGCAATGGATTCGTAAAGAACATGGGGGCTATCCTCCTAAAATGACCTCCGGATACGATTGTCAATCATTAATCTTGTGCCTAGCGAAAGGATTTAGTCCGATGACATCACCCTATCAACATCTCATTGTGGACATTCGAGACCATATAATGGAAATTCGTCTCAATCGTCCGCATCTTCTCAATGCCCTCAATGACAGTATGCTCAAGGAATTAGCTTTAGTGCTCGAAGAAGCTCGCAGTGATGACAATATTCACGTTGTTATTCTATCGGGGAGTGGGAGAGGATTTTGCTCGGGTCAGGATTTAAAGGAACTGGCTGCTCGTGGTGGGGAGGTCAATATTCAGGAGCATTTGACCCGTTATTATGATCCTGTCATTATGGCGTTATATCACATGCCGAAACCGACGATCGCGAAAATTCAGGGCATTGCTGCCGGGGCGGGAATGTCTTTAGCTTTGGCCTGTGACATCCGAGTAGGATCGGAGAACGCGCAATTTGCGCAATCATTTGTGAAAATTGGCCTCGTTCCCGATTCCGGATCGACCTATTTTTTACCCAGGTTAATTGGCATGGCTAAGGCCATGGAATTAGCTCTTCTAGGCGATATCATTACGGGGGAGCAGGCGTATTCTATGGGATTACTGAATCAATTAGTTCCCAATATGCAATTAGATACTGTGACCTGGGCTTGGGCCGAGCGCCTGCGTCAATTGCCATCAGTAACCTTAAGTCTGATCAAAGAAGGCATTCATAAGAGTCTCGATCATTCTTTGTCTGAGCAACTACAAGTTGAACAGCAGTTACAAGTCCTAGCCGCGGCCACAAAAGCGCATCACATGGCGGTGCAATCATTTGTAGAGAAAAAAAGATTTTAATATCACGATCACATAGCAGCTAACCCATGCCACCGTTTTGATTTGACTGTGACATGGGTTAGCTAGCGAACGATAAGTCAATTTAAGGAACGAGCACCGCGCGTCCCATGATTTCGCCGCGGTCTAGCATTTGCATAACACGGGGAGCATCTTGCAAAGGAAACTGTGTGGCCGTGATTTTGACTTTTCCTTGGCGATTCAGTTCCATAAGTTCCGCCAACTCGTTATAAGTCCCCACCAAATTCCCCACAATATTAATTTCTCGGTTAACGAATTCTAGGGTAGGAACATTGACGGAACCTCCATAACCTACCACAGAATAGGTGCCCCCTTTGGCCAGCATGGCGATGGCAGCTTGAGGCGTTTGGTATTCTCCAACAAAGTCTAACACGATATTGACACCGTCTTTGGCCACTGATCGGACTCCGGATACCCCGCCGTCTGCTCCAGCCAAAACCGTGTAATGGGCTCCAATTTCTTCAGCAAATTGCAGGCGTTGCTTTTGGGTGTCTACGGCAATAATCGTTGCGGGGGTAAGGGCGCGTAAAATTTGTACAGCAAAATGACCTAATCCGCCAATACCTATGACCACAACGAAGGTCCCGGGGACGGTTAATGGAACCAATTTTTTTACGGCATGATATGCCGTAATGCCTGCATCGGCAAACGGGGCGAGAGGAACCGGATCGGTTCCGGGTGCTAAGGGAATAACGGCCCGAACCGAAGTTTTCAAATATTCCGCGTAGCCGCCATCTGTGCCGTCCAGTCCGGGGAAATGGCTATGGGTGCAATGCATATCCTGTCCTGCCCGGCAAGCAGGGCAAATGCCACAAGACATGAGTGGGTGCAATATAACGGGATCACCCTTGTGCAAGTCTTTCACTCCGGAGCCTACGGCTTCAATCCATCCGGCATTTTCATGACCAATGGTGTAGGGTAAGGACGGATTTCCCAATGCATCTTTCCAAATGCCATCGACAATATGCAGGTCGGTGCGGCAAACGCCTGCTCCGCCGATTTTGACAATGACATCTGTTTCGGAGTCAATCTTAGGTTCTTCGATATCATCGATGGTAATGGGTTCATGATAGGCATGGATACGTCCGGCTTTCATCGTTTAACCACATCCTTTGATAGGGAAATGTGAATGGATAACATATTACTCTGATCAATAATTCAGTTAATTAGGAAAATATTTCGTTTGCTGTTAGGCTAAAATCGTTTTTTTTCGGCCGTGTGCTCTGGATAGGAGGCCTTACTGCCACGACCCACCTGTAATGATTATATACAACAAAGTGTGACTTTTTTAATAAAGCAATCTTCAGGATTAAAGCCGGGAAATGTACGTTGATCATATTATCATGAAATGTGCACTAAGCCCCGCGGTGCGGTGAAAGAACGTCCGTATCAGGGGAGGGTAATACGGGAGACAGCCGACGGAGTTCTAGCAGCGAGGCTACTCGAAACGATTAAAAGAATCCACAAGGGCGCCGAATTGGGATCTGTAGCCAGGGCTCCCCAAATCCCAAAATCCATGCCGACAATCCACCAAAAAAGCCACCATAGCACCGAGAGATTTATCAGGATGCGAGAGTAGGGTAATATCAACCAGAAGAGGGTGAAGACGGTAAATGCCATCAGGAGAAGATTGTTGGCCAGATGAGGATAACGGCTTGTGAAGGTTATGATGTTTTGAATACCAGTATTGAATAAGGGGATAGGCAAACGGGTTTGGTTCATCTTCAAACTCCAAGCCAGTTGGTGGACATGGTCAAATGTCATGCGCATTTGCCAGATGGTCGCGGATGTCCATAGACCGATGAGGATCCAGCGAATGCGGGATAGGATGTGGCCCTGTGTCCAATCGGAGGCGGGGCGCCATAACAAATAGGCAAAGACGGCATAGAAAAATACCGACCCGGGACTGCCACTTACGGCATTCGCCAAGGGGGTCAAAGTCATACCCAACCCCTCCCCCCAAATCCACACTATAAGACTCCATACGAGGGATAATCCTATCCCCGTTTTTTCCCAAGTGGGTGCGGGCAACGCAATGAAAATTCCTATAACGATTTGGATAATAGCAGCACCAAGATTGGCGATTAGCATATGTTGGGCCCATTGGTGAATGCCCCAGTGCAAAATGGGATGCAGCCACTGAGGTTGGTCAACGAGGTTAGGTAAAAATACCTGCGTGATGAGCGATTTAGTAAACATTGCGGGCTTTAATTGCAACAATCCATCAAGAATCCACAAACTACTTATGCCATATTTGATTAGGGAACGCCCCATCATTAATCACCTTCTGGTAATGATTGTGGTGAAGATTCTGCTCTTTTACGGAGTATTGACTATGAAAGGATACGAGGGGCGAGTCTGAACGGATCTATGACGATTACTAAGAAGTGTTTCCCCCAACGCGTTGGGCATATTTTTCAGATCCTGGATAGGGGCATTTCACCTTGGATTGAAAATTCACGGCCTGCGATCGGAGATCTTTTCCCCTATATGGCTAGAGTTCTGTCTGTCCTTCCTCAAGACGCACATATGGGAACACAAAGTCTCTTCATTTTTCCTGCCGGTATTTGCTTTTTTTCTTGAGGATAGATAAGAAAGCTTCCCACAAATGCGACGATCTTCATGATCGTTATCCCATGATGCAAAGAAGAAGTTCGATCCTGCAGATTATTCTCTATTGCTACCATATGGCAAAAGCTCGCACGCTATAATGATAGTCAGAACACAAAGAGAGGAAAGAGAATTGGAATGCGGTTGACCTAAGAGAAAGGCCAAGAAAGGGGAGGATGTTTTGAGTTGGCGTCCCGATCGGCATATGAAAAAAGCATCGGAGGAAGTGGCGATTAATCCCTTGTTTGCCCGCCGCGGAGAAGAATCGGTTCCCCGATATCGTCTCTCGGAAGAAGGATTATTGCCTGAAACAGCCTATCAAATTGTTCATGATGAATTGACTTTAGACGGCAGTGCTCGGTTAAACTTGGCGACTTTTGTGGGAACGTGGATGGAGCCAGAAGCTCAGAAACTGTATGTCGAAGCGGCCAATAAAAATATCATCGATAAAGATGAATATCCTGAGACGGCTGCTATTGAGGAACGGTGTCTGAAAATCCTGGCAAACTTATGGAATGCTCCGGATCCCGCCAATAGTATTGGGGTGTCCACAACAGGTTCATCGGAAGCTTGCATGTTAGGAGGCCTGGCTTTAAAAAGACGGTGGCAATTATCCCGGCGTCAACAAGGAAAATCCACCGACCATCCCAATATTGTCTTTAGTTCAGCTGTCCAAGTCGTCTGGGAAAAGTTTGCGAATTATTTTGAAGTCGAACCCCGCTATGTGAACATCACGCCCGAACATCCTTATTTGACGCCAGAAGGTGTGATCAAGGCGGTGGACGAAAATACTATTGGAGTTGTCCCCATTTTAGGGGTGACCTATACCGGCAGTTACGAACCCGTTGAAGCTATCGCACAGGCTTTAGATGATTTAGAAAAACGCACGGGCCTGTCCATTCCCATTCATGTGGATGCGGCATCGGGCGGTTTTGTGGCGCCCTTCTTGCAACCAGATTTGGTATGGGATTTTAGACTGCCGCGGGTCCACTCTATTAATACCTCAGGCCATAAATACGGACTGGTCTATCCGGGGCTGGGATGGGTTTTATGGCGGGATAAGACGTTATTGCCAGAGGAATTAATCTTCAATGTCTCATATTTAGGGGGCAGTATGCCAACGTTTGGACTCAATTTTTCCAGACCCGGGGCCCAAGTTCTCCTTCAATACTATAATTTTCTTCGGTTGGGACGTCAGGGCTATTACACGGTCCAAAAGACGTGTCAAAATGTTGCTCATTTTTTGGCACAGGAAATTGGGGCTATGGAGCCGTTTGAGCTGGTAACTGACGGATCGGATTTGCCGGTATTTGCCTGGCGAAAAAGACCGGAAGAGAATCCTTTATGGTCTTTAGAGGATTTATCTTTTGTATTGCGGGAACGGGGATGGCAAGTACCAGCCTATCCGTTACCACCAACTATGCAAGACGTTACCATAATGCGCATTGTTGTTCGCAACAGTTTTTCTATGGATATGGCACAGCTCTTTTTGGATGACTTAAACCGGGCGGTGGCGTATTTACAGGGGTTAGATCATCCCTTTCCCCAGGCTTTACGCCAACATAAACCGTTTCATCATTGAGAACCAAGGTGAGAACCAAGGTGTTGTGTCATTTGCTTTGAGCTTTTGATAAGAAAACAGGGTTAATGAGATTTCATCGCTCTTTGGGGATTAAGAAACAAATTTCCCGCCGAGCAAGTCCGGATCTAGGACGGTGTTGTTGAACATTGATGGTGCAACTCTTTTTGCTGGTACATGGCATGGTCTGAACGCATCACCGCTTCATTAAAATGACCACCCATGGGTTCCCAACTCCAACCTAAACTAATCCCGAGATTTACCACATGTCCTGGAGAGATGGTAAATGGGTGCGTTTCAATAGCCTCTTGGATACGCGGGAGGATTTGGGGACCATCGTTCAGATCGGTGCTGGGAAAAATCATCACAAACTCATCACCCCCGAGCCGAATAATTTGATCCTCTGGTCGACAAACACTTTTTAAGCGGTCAACGGTTTGGCGCAAAATGTTATCACCTGCTGCATGTCCAAACTGGTCATTGACCAGTTTGAATTGGTCGAGGTCGCAAAAAACTAGCCCTAAGGAGGTGGATTGTAATAGAGACGTTGCATAAAGATGTCCAAAGCTGCGGGTCATTGCTCCGGTTAATTCATCCACTGTCAGTTGTTGGTGGGTGCGTTTGACTTGTTGACGCAATTCAAACCACAAAATGGCCCAGAGAAATAATCCGCCAATCCAAATCGTCGGATAATAGGTTCGGTGATGCTGAATCCACCAAATATCATGAACGAAAAGTGCCGTGGTCAACAATCCGGCTAACATGTAGATGACGCTTTGTTTCCTCGACCGTTTCCAGAGTGAATAGATACTCAAACCAACAATGGCTGTGGCACCTCCACCATAAATCAAAACTTTGACGGCGATAATCGCCCAACTCGGATGAACGATGGCAATCCAAAACCCGTCCGGAATGGGTTTGAGAATAGGATTCCATGCACAGCCCGGGAAATTTAGAAAGATAGCAAAAGCTATGCCCATAATCCAGAGTAAAGAGTCATAACGCCATTTACGCAGGTGTAATAGTGCCACTTGCGCTTGAATCACAGAAACTTCGGTGAGATAGGCGGCGGGGAGAAAAATCGGCTCCAAATGCGAGCGGTTTGTCCGTTATGACTCATCAAAAGCAAAGCGAATACAGCCCAAAAAATACTGCCCATAAACATGGTGAGAACTACGGGTTTGGCGATACGGTCCCAGAAGCTACCTAAATAGCTGGAAATTAAGGCTCCGGATACCAAGTAAACCAAAGACGTTGCCCAAAGAGGAACGATAACCCAAGGCATCGATAATTGATCCATGACACTTCTCCCGCGTCTATCAAAATCGTTTTTATATTGCCATTTTTTCGAACAAACATCGACTTACTAATCACACAAATGTTGCATGGTGATTCGTGAATGTTGAAATACGAATAATGTCAGGTCCCAGATTAAAGAAGTGGCATGGGCCTTTCGGAATCCTCTTGCAATTTTATGAGACGAAAAATCCAGCGTTTAGGCCCTTCTTCATCCATTTGAACCATTCCCCCTCGCCGAAGTTGTTGAAATTCGTGGATAAAGGGAGCAGGATTGTGATTGGCTTCTAAAATGAGCGTGTCGCCCACTGCCAGATTGTCAAATGCTTCAAGTAAATGCCAATGGCGTTGTCTGGCCGGAAATTGGGATACTTTTTTCTGGATAATCATCTGACAAAACTCCTTTAACCCGATTTTAGGTTTTGACAATGTTTTTTTTAATAATCATAACCGTCATGATAGAAAGTAGCATCGGCCATTTGGGAGTCTTCCTGGGCAATACTCTTGAACCACGCCTTTCGAGTTATAAAAAATTTCGCTAAGATTATCATTTTGCTAACAATCTTTGATACGTTATAACTATACCCTTGGTATGTTCTGGCGACATGTTGCAGTACTGTCCCAAAAAAGTTCGATTAGCCATGATAATGAATGAAAAAATGGTCGCAAGGAGGGAAGTCTGTGAATCTTACATTGATCTTACGGCAAAAAATGGGGAAATTGTTTTCGATTGATACCTGGCTTCCCACAGAATTGCCGGAGTATGCTACAGGCTTTATGTATACGTTGGGGTCCTTGACGGCTTCGAGTTTCGTGATGCTCTTGATTTCAGGCATTGTGATGGCGGCTAATGGGCCACAATGGTGGACCATTTCTCATTTGGGGTTTTTTGTTCGCGGTGTACATTTTTGGTCTGTGCAAGCCTTCTTTTTCTTCATGGTCATGCATCTATTGCGGGTATTTTTTTCGGGGGCATGGCGGGGAGGACGGGAGCGAACCTGGCTATTAGGTACACTGGCCCTTCTTATTGCCATTCCCACCGCGTTCACGGGATATCTCATGCGCGGCGACTTTTATTCACAATGGAATGCAGTTCAGGCCAAAGACGGTTTAAATGCGTTAGGATTGGCCTGGTTCAATACATTAAATGCCGGACAGATGTATGGGTTACATGTGATTGTGTTCCCGTTTGTGTTGGGCTACATTATCGCGGTGCATATTGCCATGGTCCGCATTAAAGGTGTCGTTCCCCCCTATCCAACCCATGAAGAATTGATTGCGGATGGTGCGATAAAAGCCCCAACGCCAAAGGAGGTGCCTCATGTACCATCCGGACATTGATGTGACCCACCGCTATAAATATATTCCTGCCGATTTTGCCAAACACCTACTGAGCACCACAGTTGTCATAGCGATTTTGACGATCTTGTTATCGGCGATTTTTCATGAACCGGTACGCCCTGCTATTAAAATTAACCAGTATGCCAGGCAACATCCTTTAGGCTTCGTGAGAGTGGCGATGGGGGATTTAGATGGTCATGGGGAAATTGCCAATTATGGGCCACCATATAATAACGGAACCGGATATGTCCAGGATTTTGTTCAGAAGTGGGTCGGCATTTTGCATCCGGTCTATCCCCGTGAAGATTTTATCCTCAAACCGTTACAATATGCGGCAACCATTAACCCTCGTTTTAACCCACCTCTTCAGCAGTTTTTAGCCGCCAGCCCCAGTCAACAAGCACAGTGGGAAGCTGCCTACAATCGCGTTCTTCCCCAAGCGAAATATGTCGCGGGGAAAATTGTTGTGCCTCCCGCTGACTATGGTCCGGTTGCGGCATTAATGCAAGATCTTTTGCAGCTCGGGCAAAGTGGATTAATGACAGGAGCATTAGACCGGAGCCCGGCCGACTACCAGTTTGATAATCAGAATTCGCTGCTGTTTTTGCAAGGGAAACCGCTTCACGACGCCGCAGCTAAATTGGAACTCAAAGGAGATCAATGGGGCATTATTCATGAAGAAGATGCACCCTATCCGGGGCCCTGGTGGATGACGATTGTGACCGCTATCTATCAGATTCCTTTTATTGCGAATGCATCTGCCGCCGACGCTCTCGCTTTGGGATCAGGCTTGGTTCTCTTCCTATTTCTCATGTTTGCCCCGTGGATTCCGGTATTGAACCGACTTCCCAGGTATTTGGGGGTTCACCGGTTGATATGGCGGGACTATTACAAAAAATATCATGCTAAGGATTTTCAACTTTAACGGGATAAGGTTCTTTCGTAACAAACGGGTTAAAGTCGTCCAGGCGATTTTGCCCGTTTGTTATGCCCCAATTACGGCATAATGGGCATCCACCCGGCAAAAATGCGGTAACTCCAATTAAAGACCGATTTTGAGGCCGCAGCCATCCGCCCGACATTGACCCATTGCCGTTTCCCTCCATAGAGGGTATCGCTTAATGTAAAAATTCCCCGCCCGTTTCCTAACCATAACACATGAAGAATATACGGATGATACGGCCGACTGGTTTTATGTTTACGTTCTGCCCAGAAGGCATGGACAGCGGTCCTGGCTTGTAACATCGCGATATGTCCCAGTTTAGGGAGCGCCGAGCGGTTAACATCGCCCACAGCATAAATATTGGGCCACCGTTCATGACGACAATATTCATCGGTCGGCATCCACCCATAGCCGTCGTCGAGCCCACTAAGGCGCAGGAGTTGAGAGCCGGGATAGGGAGGCACCCAAATCATCCGGTCTGCTTCCAAGGTCACTTGATTCTTCAACACAATCGCTTCACGGGTCACCCGCTCGTATTGGGCATGGGTGATGAGATGGATATCACGCCGTTTTAATTCTTTGAGAAGAAATTCTTGACTGATGGATCCTAAGGACTCCCCTGGTACGCCAGCCGGTGTGAGTACCGTAATCGAGGTGCCTTTTCGCCGGTTGTGCTGGCTCAACCATGCATCGAGTAAAAATCCTACTTCAAATCCCGGCACATCTAATGATGCTTGCAGTTGAATAGGATCATAAGGACTTTGGTGTAAACAGCCAATACCGATGACGATATGATGAATGGGATTGTGCACGGCATATCCCGTATTGCGGGCTAGATAGTCTTCGCACACTCCACTTCTTTGGGGACCTAATCCCTCAATGGTTGCCCAGCCGGGATCTGAACCTGTGGCTACAAATAAGGTATCATAGGCTAATGGGGGATGTCCGGTCAAAATGACTTGCTGCGATGCGGGATCAATTTTGAATATGGTATCGCGAATAAAGTGAAAGCCCGCCTGTTCATATTTCTTGGCCATATTAATATGCCACTGGTCTGCAATTTGGGGATGACCGGCAGCTGCCATCACCATGGCAGGGCGGTAGGTCATCATGGGCCATTGATCAACAATGGTCACATCGAGCTCATGGCGTGCAAAGAGTTTGTGTAACCAATAGGCGGTTGCCGAGCCGCCAAAACGGGAACCGAGTACAACCACTTTATGCATGGGACATCATCTCTTTTGGCGCATTTAATAATCGATATTGCCGTAAAAGCAGTTGGTTGAGTACTTGATATTCGGCCACGACCCGGTCTAACTGGGCAGCCAAGCTATGGTTTGGGTGCCCCAAGGGCAAATTCAGATTTAATAACGTGGCTGCCTCTTGGGTTTTCGGTATCAATGACACGGTTCGTAACTGGTTGATGTGGGTGAGACCCATGGCTTCCAACATGATGCGTAGTTCTGAGGCGGTGGCATTAAACCAGTTCACGCCATGTTCGACGGCTTCGCCCACGTCAAATGGGGGTCTTTTTTGATGGGCACTACCTGCAAAAACTAAGGCACTGGCTCCTTCTAGTGTTGTGGGCATAAAGGGCGAGAGCTGCATGTGGCTCATAGCAAATAGAATGGCCGAACCCACGGCCACAGCGTCGGCCCCGAGTGCGAGTAATTTGGCAATATCGGCTGCACCTTTGATGCCGCCTGAAGCAATGAGCGAGATGTGATGAATATCATGGTCATCTAACCAGGTCCTGGCTCTTTTGATGGCAACGGCGGTGGAAATGCCAAAGTGGTCAGAAATGACCGCTGGACTTCCTGAACTCCCGGCTTCTTGGCCATCTAAGGTCACGACATCGATCGGCCACGAGGTTAAAATGGCTAAATCCCGTTCAATATGGTTAGTGGCCGGGAGTTTGACTCCGAGCGGGACATCGGGATTGAGCGCTTTGATATGGTTCAACACCCGGGGAAGGCGTGGGGTACCCGAGCGAATCACGATATGTTGGCTATGGGCAATGCGTTTGAGACGACGGGGCAAATGCTTATGTTTGGAAATGCGAATGGCGGCTTCCGCGCCTTGACCCAGATGAATTTCGATCATATCGGCGAGAGTAATCATGGGCTTTTGATGGTTCCATGGCCCTTGCGACCATTGTAGAACCCAGCGGTAGGCATAAGCCCGTTCTTCGGGGAGAAACGGGCCTTCACCCGATGAAGTGGCGCTTCCTGCCAACGACGAAATTTGAGCAAGGGCCAGTTTGGCGTCAGCGCTAAGAGCCATACCATAAGCCATGGGCGCAATGAGCACGGGTAATTCCAGTTTCAACGGTTTTTTAGTGCGCGGCCCAATTGTCACTGCCAAGGAAATATCTTGGGTACGGGGTTCTTTAAATTCCAATGTGGCGGGATCAAAGGCGAGTTGATCAAGCAGGCTGGGTTGAAAAACAAATGATCCCATGGGATGTTCCGCGGCTTTGCCATTCTGGGCGCGTTGCAGGAGTAGGAAAATTTCTCGCCACGACCAAGCCTGTAGAGCAAAAAATACTTCCGTCAGGTGAGTGCGGGGAGAGGAGCCGGCTAACTGTTCGGCGCCATGGCTCACCCAGCGGATGAGCCACCATAAAAGACCGATTCCGGCAATGAACAAAAGAATGATAACAATCAAAACGGCTAAGAACACTGTGGTTAGCATAATAAATTCTCCTTTTGAGGCATCTGAGAACGATGAACGGCCTATAACTCGTATTCCGCACCTAAAATTTGGTAATTACTGAATTTCTGGACTGTCAGGCACGATGCGCGAGGGCGGGGTGGTAAAGACGCTGGCCGGCATAGCGAGAGCCTCTAAAATCGCCTCCAAGGTGGGATGAAACAGGGGATCGAGCGCGATATGGCGCTGCCCGTCGACATCGGTCACCACCTGCACGGATTCCAAGAGCCGAACCACTTCGTGACCGGTGGGACGCCGCAAGGCGCCCCGGGAAGGCGAGGGGATCGCACATTCGGAGCGGCGGAGACGCCGTTCGAGTAAACTATAGAGCAGGCACGCCAGCAGAAGGACATAGCCGAGGGCCTCGATGCGTTCGGGTTTTTTGGAAAAAAGGGCATCCACAAAGAGGGGGTCTTTCACGAAATGAAAATGCCGTTCCACACTGGTTTGCTCTTTATACTCGCGCAATAACTCCGCGGCCGAGAGGCGGGTCTCCGGCACGGTGGTGATCAACACAAATGTACTCCGGCGCTCCCATTCCTGCTGACGGCGGGCTGCATCCAGGGCACCGATCGTCACATCGATATACCAGTCTTCGTGAGAATCCGCGGGACCCGGATCGCGTCGGGGCCGACCGGGCCGGGTCTGGCGAATCTCCGACCGGATCGTCGTGGTGACCGCAAACCACGGGTGATGCCAAGTGGTCTGCCATTGGGCCAGCGCCGCTTCTGCGTCGGCCGCGCAGGCAAAGCGTTGGCGATGGAGGCGCGTGGCGGCGATTCCGCCCCCCAAATTTGGACATTTGCGATCTCTTTCACGCGGATACGCATTGGGACATCATATCAGCCCTACGGGCTGGGACTGGGGGACAGGGGCCAGGGCGTCACCTCGCCCCTGTCCCCCAGTGCAAAAGTCGCTAGCTTTTCTACACTTTGACGGGCATCCAGGTCGCTTGCCCTCCAGCGACTCGTTGTCGCATCGTCGCCGGGGACCAAAATTCTCAGCTCCCATGCAGCCGATCTTGGTTATAAAAGGCAATCCATCGCGTTATGGCCGCATAGGCCTCGCCATATGTGGCAAATTCTTGAGTGAGACACTCGCGCTCCAACTGAGCATGCCACGACTCAATAAAGGCGTTTTTATTCGGCGTGGCCACCGGAATGCGTTCATGTTCCAGACCATAGGCGGCACAAGCCGTTTCGAAGGCCTCGGCGATAAACTGGGGGCCATTGTCCGTCCGTAGAACGGGAGGCGTTTGCCATTCCGATTGACGCTGGAGTACCGCGTGTTTTAGAGTTCGCACAACATCCGTCGCCTGACAATGGAGTCCCATGTGGTAGGCAATAATCATGCGGTCACACACATCGATAATGGCTTGGAGATACAAAAACCGATCCTCGCCCGCGATATACACATAGGTAATGTCCGTTTGCCAGAGCTGATTGGGAGCCGTAATGATGCGGTTCCGCGCCAGCCGGCGCGGATGCCGGATGCGGCGTTTTCGCTGAGGCCATAACAAGTGCCATTGTCGAAGGAGGCGATACACCTTTTTGAAACTAATCTGTAGATGATAGCGTCGTCGCAAGACCCATGTGATTTTATGATACCCATAGGCCGCGTTCTCCGTCGTCAGAATATCGGTAATCCAGTCCATAATCTGGCCATCGGCGATTTTCTGGCCATTTTGTGTGACGCTGTATCCTCGCGGAGGTCGACCCGGCGCCTGATGGGGCCGATCTGGTTCAGGATGGCGTTGGCGATGACGCCACGCATAAAAGGTGGCCCGTGAAAGGCGAATCGTCGCACACCATCGGCGAAGGGACACCTGGGGAGCGCGGTGATGCCAGTCCATCACGTGTTCACACAATTCTGTCACGGACGGATCCCCTTTTTTTGCAGCAGATCTTGAAGCATGGCAATCTGCAGATCTTTTTCCCCGAGTAATTTCTTTAATCGTTCATTTTCGTCTACCAGACTCATGAGATCGTGGGGATGGTGGGCCGCCTTCACCGCCTCACGCACCCAGCGACGCACCATGGATGGACTCAGCTGATGACGACGAGCGACTAATGTCGCATTTTGCGTGTCTTGAGCTTCTTGAACAATCTGTTGCTTGAATTCCGGTGAATAGGTTTGACTCATCGTGCACACTCTCTCCTCTGAACTGATAATTATCCTACCAGGAGAGATCGCGATTGTCTCGTCTTCTTAAGGGGCTTAAAAGGCGGATTGCTCCAATGCCGTCCGTGATCGCTGGATCTCGCGATCCAAGGTCTTCGCACGGCGCGGATCTAAGACGGATGAGCGATACACGACACAGCGGTAATGCCGCCCGTCAATCTCGCCCACCTGCTCTGACGCGCCATAGTGGGCGGCCTGACGCCGTTGGCCAATCGGGCCGATGGCGATCCATTGATCGGTGGCCCAAGCCGCCTGCTTCAGGGTCGACACGATCCCGAAGGTGTCGGGGCACCGGGACACAAAGGCGACCCCTTGATGATCCAGCCGGGCTAAGTTGGGCCCGGTCACTAAGGCGGAATCGGCGACATAAATGAGTTGCGCCAATTGCTCGGGCTCCATGGCCGCTACTACGCGGTCGACCATCTCCGCATTGAGTGTTTTGTCGGAGCGATTCCCGGACTCGACGGTTCCCGCGAGGGGGACCCCCTCGCGATTGACGAATAGCGTGAGGACAATTTGCTTAAGGTCCGGGCGCGCATCCTTGGAATGCCCGAAGGCGGGCTGGACGGGCGCCGATCCCCCATGATCGAAGGTCCCTGTCAAGGACCGGGAGGTGGTGTCAAAATGTCCACTGTGCAACGTCACCCCTTCGCGCATATACGCTTGGGCGGCGACGGCACTAAAAATGCGGGCGGGTTGCGCGCGGGCCAATTTATCCAAGGCCCGCCCCAAGCTGTCATCCGACAGGTCGGCCGCCAAGCGATCGGCTCCGATCAGGACCGCCACATCCGTGGTGGTCCAGCGTTCGGCCATCCGATACAGAGGGGATTTGCCGAGCAGCAGATCCAGGACCATCACCAACAGCCGCTCCCCGGGCGACACGTGGCATTGGCGGGCATCCCACCGCACGGAACGATTGACCATATCGACGAGGCCGATGTCATCGGCCACCTGGCGAAACAGCGGGGCCGCACCGACGACCCGACTGTTGGGAATGAGAAAGTTCATACAGACTCTATTCGCCATCCGCTGCCAAAATCCTTTGCGAGAATATTCTGTGTATTTAATGGATATTTACCAGTTTTTAGGTGCGGAAAACGAGCTATAATGTCTTTGGCGAGCCATTTAGGCTGGATGCTGTTTGGCGTGTAGAGCG
Source organism: Sulfobacillus thermosulfidooxidans DSM 9293 (assembly GCF_900176145.1). NCBI lineage: Bacteria > Bacillati > Bacillota > Clostridia > Eubacteriales > Clostridiales Family XVII. Incertae Sedis > Sulfobacillus > Sulfobacillus thermosulfidooxidans. The sequence continues at coordinate 1,888,614 of NZ_FWWY01000001.1, forward strand.
TTAGCAATTAACCGAATGAGAATCGAAGTGACCAGGACAATTACACTAACGCTTAAGTCGACGGGATTGAAAAAATCTAATAGTAAGTGGGTGGCCGTGGTCGGAGTGGGAATAAAAAAGGTAATTACGATTTCCAAAATGGTAAAAACCCATACCGCTATCGGAGTAAGATTATAGGATTTTGTAAATAGTTTTGACAAATTAACGCCCATACAAAATAAATGGGCTGCCAAATAAAAGACGATGGCCCCAGTCCATATCAATAAAATGATTAATCCCGGCCGGCTTAAATAAAATGTGTGACTCGATTGATTGCTTAGAACATAGACCAGTGGCCAGCGTAAACGGAGCACGGCATAAGGGCCTATCGATCCTACAGTAATCACATAAATCAAAGAAATAACAATCCCTTGAAAGAGAATCGCCCCTAAGGTGAGTTTGCGAATGAGCATTTGGGTGGGAGAGCGAACGAAGTGAGCAACGGTCACGGAGACTTCATTTTGTTTCCATAAAAACCAGGTGCTTAAAATCGCTTGCAGCAGAGGATGTACGACAATATGGGTCGAAGGTCTAAGGGCCCACCAGCAGTGGACATTTGTCCATTCAATCGTAATTAGTAGAAAAAGGAGAAGCATGAGTATGGGAAACCAAAACTGGATATTACGGGCGAGGACATGAAAAGAGCGACTCGCAAACCATGCGGATTCGGCCGCAATCATTAATTTCATGGCCCATAGGGGCGTGAGCGGATAAAAGACTGCCGATAACATTTGAGCAAATAATGCCAGCATGGTGGCATCAAGAATCAAACATAAGGTGATATGAATGAACAAAATAGGCCAGGCAAAGCCATGCCAGGTATGTCGCATGCGGTCCGCCAGAATTCCAGAGGGCGTGATGTTCATCCAGATAAGAGCCAAGGAGCTCATCACGACAGCCATGGCGATGCTGGCTAATATAGCCCAAGGGGTATCATCGCCTGCCAACAACAAAATGGCTTGCGGCCAAATGAAGATGGCGCCCGTGACAATGGACATGGCAATGTACAGAACATATTCTGCCGCGCCAATTGGCTCAATCGATATTCTTACCGTAAGATCCCTTCTCCTTTGACAGAAATCGTCACTGTAATTTGTGCATGAATCGGCATAAAGGCTGAAGAATGTGTGCCAAACCAGAAAATCTGCTCGGCATAGCCAAATGGGTCGACCTTAGTAGCATTGGCCCGGTGAATAGCATCGAGACAGGCCTGAAGGATCTCATGCTCTGCTTGAGTAATCACCGCCTGTTGACTAGACAACTGCATAATTTGATGACCTGCCACTTCGTCGATATACCCAGATAAGCGAATATTTTCTTTGACGTCCAAAGTATGTCCAATTTGGTGAATACTTAATGCGCGGTGCTCATGCATGGTGGTGACATTGACTAGATCCTGATTCCACGCAAAGGATAATGACGTTTTTTGCACGCGCCCGGTTAAATACCCAAATCCTTCCGTCTCTTGGTGGCTGAAGATAACTGGATGGCCACCCGATGGATACGCAACGATATGGCGAATCCGAAAATCTTTTCCAGTGAGGGAAACCAATGGTGTAAAGGGACTGATGCCAGCACTTACGCCATGAGACCAAAATTGCCAGCCGCTTTGGCGAAGGCGAATTGGTTGACAATTTTTGCATTCGAAATAGGCCGATAAAAAAGTGCGCGGAGGCACCACCTGGGGAGAAACGTATTCCACAATGGGCTCGAGAGGCGCTTCAGCAGCCATCGTCCAATAGGTTTTAGGAACGGTGCCCTCCGCATTGATGGCATTGATTACCGGCCACAGTTGTTGCCAGGAAAGATGGCAGGACCAGACCAGAGTCTGTAACTGTCCTAAATATAACGCGCGACTGGATTTTTCTTGGGCTCGCATCAATGCTTGGGGGAAGGTGGTGGCATGCACACTGACAGCATAATACTCCTGATTGGGTTTGATGTTGCTCAGTGAGCTTGGGGATAGGGTGACGTTAGGAAAAACGAAGATCCATTTGTACTCCCCCGGGCTTTTGGTCTTATCGACTCCAACAGCTAAGACAATACCCCGATGTTCGAGGGCTTTGGAATCCCAGCAACCAGTCAACGAAAGAGCTAACAAGCCCACAACCAGGACTTTGCTAACAATACGCTTATTCACCCGCGTTAGCTCGCCCCCGCTTCAAATGTACCGGTTCAGGAACTTTTTCATGTTGACTGGTCACAATGGCAAGCGGACGAGCTGCTGACAGGCGAGTTCGCAGTACAGTCCATGGAAGTCGGATAAGGTAGTCTTTCCAATCTGTACGCCGAAAGGGCGTAGCCGGTTCAAAATAGGGGGTACCAAAGGAAGTCATTGCGCTTAACGTGCCAATTAAGAGTAAGGTGACCAAGAGAATTCCCAAAATGCCCATGACAGCAGATACTAAGAGCATAACCACGTTGACAAGTCGCCATGTTCCCGTTAATTCATAAACCGGCACCGAGTAAAAACTTAATGCGGTTAAGGTGATGACCACAATGATTTGGGGACTGACGAACCCGGCTTTCACCACGGCGGTTCCGACGACAATAGCTCCCACTGTGCCAATCGTGGTGCTCATGGGTTTAGGAAGACGTAGTGCGGCTTCACGTAAGACCTCGACAATCACAACCATTAAGATGGCTTCGACAAATGGCGAGAAAGGCAAGGCGGCATGATCCCCCAAGGTAATGACAAGTAAGGTAGAAGGAATTAAATTGGGATTGACTTCGGTGAGCGCAATATATAAAGCCGGAAAATAAATACCTAAAATCCATCCTAATAACCGGATCATCCGCACAAACGAGGTGTCATACCATGCTCCTGAATAGTCCATAGCTGTGCGGTAGAAATCGCCTAAAGGCGCTGGGGCAATGAGGACAAAGGGATCGCCATCAACCAAAATTACGACTTTACCCTCAAGGAGCCTCCAACAGGCAATATCGACCCGTTCTGTGGCACGAATGGTGGGAAAAATAGAACGTGGGTGATCCCGAATAAGGCCCGCAATTAACGTGGAATTGGCATGTCCACTAATTTTGACATGTTCCAAACGGTTCAGGCAGGTTTGGATAAGAGACGGATTGGCCAAGCCTTCTATATAAGCCAACACGACGGTCGTATGTTGGCGAGTTCCAACCGTCAGCTTGTGAAAGCGTAATTGGGGATCTAAGATGCGCTGCCGTAATTGGTTCATCTGAGTTAAAATGACTTCGTTAAAGGCTTCTTCCGGCCCTCGTACGCTAAGTTCAGTCTGGGGTCGGCTGATACTGCGTTGGCGATATTTCACGGTATCCACGACCCAGACCTTATCAAAGCCTGGCGCAAAAATGAGGGTATTGCCAGCAGCTAAGGCTTCGATAATCTTATCCCACTGGCTTTCAGAATGAATATGGCCCGGTGTAATGGTGTTTTCGCCCCACGAAGCCGGGGACGTTGTTGTCTTTAACAAGGGAGCAATAATATCTTGATCGACCATTTGCGTATCCGATAGGCCGTCAATGCTGGCTACTAGCACTTTGTGGGGAGCACAAGATGGGACAATGATCCAGCGTAATAACACATCCGGACTAGAACCGAATCCCGATTTGAGACGATCATAGACGGCAGACAAATCGGGCGAATATTGGAGCAGCGAATAAGGTGGCTCGGATAATAACTTGATCCAGCCCTCCAGTTCTTGTAGAAGCGGCTTTGCCAATTTGATGACGTCTTTCAGGGCTTCGGCATTAAACAATTCATCCACCGACTTATTTTCACCTCCTTGTGTTAGTGTGAGCTTTAGGGAATTTTTCCATGCAATGGCCAAAATCGAAATTTCTGTGGCATTTTGCTAGCATGAATCAAGAGAACGGATTTAAAGGTGGCGGACGAAGTCAAATTCATGACGGTGTATCAAATGGGGGGGAATATATGTGGCAACAAGTTGGGCTATTGGACTCATGACTGGAACTTCAGCAGATGGAATTGATGCAGCTCTTGTGAGCATTGAAGAAAATGGTACCCTTTGGCCCACATGTCAACTCGTGGGCTTTGATTATCATCCCTTTACTGAGGTGCAACGCCAAGACATCTTTTCGCTGTTTCAATCTACTGTGTCCCTCAAGCAGTTGGGACAAGTGCATACCTGGTTAGCACGGGAATGTGCCCAGAGTGTTCAGAGGCTTCTTGAGGCTTATGGGCTTGAGGCACAGGATATTCGCGCTGTGGGATTTCATGGGCAGACCATTGCGCATTATCCTGAAATGGGGTTTACGCTTCAAATCGGCGACCCTGCCCTTTTAGCGGCGTTAACTGATATCCCCGTGATTTCGAATTTCCGCTCTTCCGATGTAGCGGCAGGCGGTCAGGGAGCACCTTTGGTTCCTTACTTTGATTATGCCATGTTTCGCTCCCCGGCACGCTCCCGCGTCCTTCTGAATATTGGCGGAATCGCCAATATCACCGTCATTCCCCCAAATGCCGAGATACAAGATGTCATGGGGTTTGATACGGGTCCGGGTAACATGCTACTCGATGGCATCATGGTATTGGTTTCTCAGGGAACATATCAATTTGATGACAAGGGACATTATGCGGCCTTAGGTCAGGCAGATCTCACGTTAGTCAAGCAGTGGATGAACCACCCCTATCTAAAACAAAAAGCTCCCAAAAGTGCGGGAAGAGAACAATTTGGACGGGATTATTGTTCACAACTCATGGGGGATATGAAGGCACATGATTTAAGTCAGGAAGATAGTCTACGAACTGTGTGTGCATTTATCGCAGAAAGCATTGCTCAAGCTATTAAGGAACAGGTCTCTTGGCCTTATGACCTCATCGTTTCGGGCGGTGGGGTCCATAACGAGACATTAATGGCCGAATTATCTAAGAGACTAGGTGGGGTAAAGTGGCAGCATACAGATGCCTTTAAGATTCCAGGGGATGCTACAGAAGCCATGGCTTTTGCGTACTTCGCGTGGCAATTTCTTGAAGGAAGACCGACAAATATACCACAAGTCACAGGAGCTAAGATGCCCGCATTATTAGGAAGTTTAACACCTCGCCCAGGGCACTTCGTCTAAATCCGGAATATGGTTTTTCTCGCATTATGCTTTAAATTGGAAGACCCATATGGGGCCATGATGAGCGATCAATCTCCAGTACTTAGGATGTGTAGTGAGACGTTTCAAAGTTGTGGAAACTAGCGATCGCGGCGTCAAACGATTCAGGGGATTAACTTGTTGATTTAAGATAACAACCGTATCAGGAACAATCCGAGAATGGCGCGGCAAAGGTAAAAAGCGGACAATAGGTCGCGCTGAAACCCTTGTTAATGTACTGTTTTGCCCATAGACGGGTACATGGGGAGGAATTTTCTTTAAACACAATGTGAGAGATTTCGTAGGGTTTTGTGCATACCACACGAGTGGTTCTTCCGCCTGAATCCAAAAGACGAAACTGAGCACGACCAATCCCCATGGAAGGAGTCGCGTCATGGGGCGAGCAGGTAGATGTGCCCAAAAAAGTATCAGGCTGATAAACCAAAATGGCGCAATGGGTAAAGAATATTGATTAAATGGGTTAATTTGACCTCGAAATGCAGATAGACTATTAAAAAGAAAAATGATCCATGCAGGCCAGGCCCATCCGCCTTCGACTAAGCCCCAAAGTGTGGGAATAAACGCTAAAGGAGCAGCCAATAGGACAAAATAGATGGCACGGCTGTTACCGAGGGCTTTCATAATAATCCATGGTTTGCTGAGGATATTTTCTAGACCGGATAACGGTGTAGGACCCAACCATCCATAATATTGTGTCCATTGGGCCATTTGATGCCCTGCCACCGCGGGGAACAGAATGTTGACTTCAAAATAGGCCAAAATCACGCCTATTGCAAAAGTGCTGATAGCCATGGTCCATTGTCGCCGTAATAGCCACGGAACTGCTAGTCCTATCACAACCAGTGTCGCGGTGACTTTGGTCAAGATCATCAAGGAACAGGCGAGCCAAAATTGGCGAGTATGATGGGTTTCGATAGCCCAAGCCGCATAGAAAAAGGCAGGAATAGCTAACGTATCAGGATGCCAATCAAATAATGCGGGACCTAAAATGGCGGGATATACCGCATAAAGAAACAAAATACCCCAAAATATCATGGGAGATAGGGAATATTTTCTCATCCACCATGCCAGAAAAGGAATACCTGACGCCAATGAGGCTGCTTGAATCAATAATATGCCTGAAGAACCAAGCCCAGAATAGGCCCAGCCCAATGGATATAAGATCCAAGACCCGGCATCTGTTAGAGCAGGATGTCCATTAAGGGTCGATTTTGCTATCCAATGTCCATGATTAATTAACCATAATATTTGTGCGTAATAACCAAAATCCCATGTCGTGGCGCGTTGAGTAAAAAGACGAATGAGTGCTAATATCCAATAGACTATCAAAACAATGAGGGTGAATGCCCATATTTTCTTTGTGGTATTTGGATTAACAATGGGTGTCTGAGACGTTAATGAAACCTCCTCATCACGACAATAAATTGATCTATTAACAAACATACGACAAATGACTGCAAAATCCCTTTCGTGATGTAACAAAATGGAAAAATCTTTGACAGAATTCAAGTGAGAAGGCACTTTCTTAGATTTCAGTATTTCCATTTGAAAAATATCTGAAGGAAGGGAAGGGCAATGGCATTCGACGAAGATTATGCATAATCACTCAATCAATGCTTAAGAAAATCATTAGACATGCCATAACACTAGAACATGTTTGCCATAAAGAATAATATGGCACTAAACGCACGGATAATAAGCAATGCGGATACGCCGTATTGATCATAAATTAGAGAATTAATCAGGAGTTACAAAAGAGTTCACGGACTCTCCTTTTCGCGGCAGCTATCTATCCTAATCAATCTCATGAGAGTGATAATGTCTTTGAAAGGTGACTTGCCATCCAATGAGCCCTATTGTGCCAGCAATCCATAAACCTGTCATGAGGCCTTTCCAGAATAAGGGAATAGGACTGGTCAGTGTCACGGCTATCATAGTGGCTCCTAAGGCAGTAAGGCCATTTAACATGCCAGTTTTGCGCCGGAACATTGGGTCAGAAATAGTTTTACGAGTGTTGGAGTGCATATTTACCCCTCCATTCAAATGGCGAGCCCCCAGGAATTTTATGAAAATATTATAAAGGAATTGCAAGGTCCGTGGCAGCAACGGTTAACCCATATTTTTCTCGTTGAACGATTAATAGGGTCAGGTTACCAATTCCGGTAGCGGCTTCTGTGTTTCCATCTTTGTGGCAGGCTCATAATACCCTAAATTATTACATCACTGAAATGGTGTAAAACCAACCTATGCTAGTTCCTTTGGAGGAACGGCCTAGGACCAATCGGACACGCGAAGCCACCCCAGGTGCCCGTATTTCTTGCCCTCTCGAACTCTTACGCTAATAATATCTGGATTTGCCTATAAAGGCAGATCCCAATGTAAGGAGGGAGAACATGGATCAATTGGGTTTGGCTCGGCTACAATTTGGAGTCACCACAGTATATCACTTCTTATTTGTTCCTCTGACCATTGGATTGGCGTTTCTCATTGCGATAATGGAAACGATTTATGTCCGAACGGGCAAAGAAGAATATCGACCGCTCATACAATTTTGGGGTCGACTGTTTTTGATTAACTTCGCAGTAGGGGTGGTCACGGGTTTATTGCAGGAGTTTCAATTTGGCATGGACTGGGCCAATTATTCCCGATTTGTGGGGGATATTTTTGGCGCCCCCTTGGCTGTCGAAGCGTTGTTAGCCTTCTTTATGGAATCAACGTTTATCGGCGTTTGGAATTTTGGGTGGGATCGGCTATCTAAAAAAGTGCATCTGCTGGCTATTTGGTTGGTAGCGATAGGCACTATGACTTCAGGTTTTTGGATTTTGACGGCGAATTCGTTTATGCAAGAGCCCGTCGGTTACCAAATGGTGCACGGAACGGCGCAAATGGTGAGTTTTGGGGCGCTGTTGACCAATCCTCAGTTATGGGTAGAATTTCCGCATACCATTTTAGCTTCCTATTTAACCGCATCCTTTTTCGTGTTGGCGATTAGTTCCTATCAATTGTTACGGCATCACTATCCAGAGTTGTTCAAATTTTCATTTCGGTTAGCATCGATTGTTGGGTTAATTTCTGCCGTGTTGGTTATTGTTGTAGGCGATTTGCAAGCAACACACCTTGAAACGTCACAACCTATGAAATTGGCCGCGGCCGAAGCGCTCTGGAACACCACATCACAGCACGCGCCATGGAGTGTCTTTGCTATTGTGGATGGGAAAACGCAAAAGGATTATGCGCAGATTCAAATTCCCGACATGTTGTCGATTTTGGCTTATAAACGCTTAAGTGGCGCAGTTCAAGGTATTCACCAGGTTCAAGCAGAATATGTGAAAAAATACGGTCCTGGCAATTATGTGCCGCCCGTAGCCCCGGTGTATTATGCGTTTCGCCTCATGATTTTTGCCGGTACGGCGATGCTGGCTTTAGTTGCCTATGCGGTGTATTTGTTAAAGAAAGCTCGATTTGCTGAGAAACGGTGGTTTCTTCGACTATTGGAATGGAGCCTTATTTTACCTTATTTAGCCAATTCGGCAGGATGGATTATGACAGAAGTGGGCCGTCAGCCATGGGTCGTATACGGTTTACTCAGTACGGCGCACGGGGTGTCTTCACCGCAAAGTGTTTCGGCGGCAGATATTGCATTGTCTCTGAGTGCATTTGCTTTAGTCTATGGATCCATGGCTGTCGCAGCGATTTACCTATTTCGCAAGTACACATTCATGGGCTTAGACCCTACGACAAATCAGCCCGAATCACTCACGGATAAAGACATGTTACTGGCGGGATCAAAATCATAACGGGGCAAGGAGGCGATAAGGATGCTCAATGAGTTCTGGTTTATTTTAATCGCTGTGTTGTTTATCGGCTATTTTATTCTGGAGGGATTTGACTACGGGGTGGGCATGATATATCCCCTAGTCAGTCACAATGATCACGAACGACGCATGGCGATTAACACCATTGGACCTTTGTGGTCGGGAAATGAAGTGTGGTTGATTACGGCGGGTGGTGCACTATTTGCAGCGTTTCCGTTTTGGTATGCCACCCTCTTTAGTGGATTCTATCTGGCCCTTGTGTTGATGCTGGTGGGGCTGATTTTTCGCGGTGTTGCCATTGAATATCGTAGTAAAGTGGCCACAGAACGTTGGCATAGGACCTGGGATATCTTATTGAGGACAGGCAGCTTTTTGCCCGCGTTGCTCTGGGGAGTTGCATTTGCCAACTTACTTCAGGGAGTCCCCATCAACGCCCAAATGAACGATGTAGGTGGCTTTTGGAGTTTACTCACACCGTACACCATATTAGGAGGTGTGCTCAGTCTTCTTCTCTTCTTAGCCCAAGGCGCCTCTTTTTTAACCTTAAAGACCACGGGAACACTGCGTACCGCATCATTACGTCTAGCAAAAAGCTTGTTAACATCTGTGCTGATTGTTGCCTTGGCTTTTGGTATATGGACGGCAAATTTGGCGACCGTGGATCACCGCAGTATCTACCTGCTGTTAACAGGACTTGGCTGGATAAGCCTCTTTGCCGCCCGGTGGATCATTGCCAAACGGCAGCAATGGGGATTCTTGCTGCAATCTCTGATGATTGCGCTCAGTACAGCGGGATTTTTTGTCGGTCTATTTCCCCACGTAATGATTTCAAGCGTATCGCCCCGTGATGATTTGACGATTTATAATGCGGCCGCCAATCCTTATACATTGCATGTCATGACGATCGTGGCATTGACTATGGTTCCCATTGTCCTGGCTTATCAAGTGTGGACATATTGGGTCTTTCGCAAACGCATAACGCCGCAAGAACATTTAGAATATTAAAGGACAGGTCATCACGTCCCTGGGTGGTTTGTTGTAAGATGCTCAAGAGTTTTTAACCGGTCACCGTATAGGATTTAGCTGGTGACGAGGTTATGGATTACAAAACAAAGAAAGAGGTGGTCATAATGAACGAGGAACACAGGCACGCAAAAGGGAAATGGGAATCGTTCGATCCCGAAGAAATTCCGCCGATTGAGGATGATTTACCTCCGGGGGCACACCGGACTCCACCCAAAGGATATCCTTTCGATCGGAATCAATATGCTATCCCGGCATGGTATGCATTGCCGATTGATACGCCAAAACATGCAAGGAATGCGGCTAGTCGCTTTCCTCAAATGGATGTCTATGATCAACTAGGTCCTGCCGCTAAGGAGCGTATTTGGCGGCGTATTGTGGATGCCGAACGGGTGTTTGGAATTGAACCTAGCCGTGAAGTCTTAGAACGTGCCGGATATTCAGAATAAGTTAAGCCATCGCAGCGTCCGCCGAAGCTATGTCAGGGCTGGTCGGACGCTTTGGTTTTGCCAGAAAACCATTGTGATTAATTGTTACGGGTTATGGGTGTTTTAATGCGGCAAAACAACGGACATTTGCCACAATAATGTAGGGAAGATTTACCAAAGGCATTGTGACATCTAAGGGGATGTCATGCTGCGAAGAGGATTTCAGGTAATCACCAGCAATCATCGTTTTGGGAGTGCGCACACAAGAACACGTGGTGATTTACGCCCGAGTGTCTTCTGCCAAGCAAAAGGTAGAGGGCAACTTAGAACGGCAAGTCCAACGTTTGAAACAATATGCACAAGCGCACGGGTACGAAGGGTCACGGATGTTTCAAGAGCAAGCGTCTGGTTTCAATGAGAACCGTCAGCCACTGCACCACCTGTTACGACTCGCGGAACAGCACACCATTCAACGCGTATTGATTGAATTTCCTGACCGGTTGGCACGGTTTGGCTATCGGTATTTGGAGCGATTTTTAAGGAGTCACGGTGTGACCGTCGAAGTCACGCATAAACAATGGGTGCGTGACTTGGCGTTTCGCGAAGGAATCTTAACCGTCGAACGCAATCCCGCCTACACATCGCAAAAGTGCTCGCATTGTCATAGACAAGGTGAACGAACCGGTCATCATTTTATCTGCCAAAATCCAAGCAGGTCTATCATGCAGCCAATGACTGTCGGGTAGTGCACGGGTGGTACGAGTGGAGTCTGAACCCTTCTCTTGGGATGACGGTTTACCGAAGTGGGAGACGTGGACACGCCGATAAGGGAGCCCGTTCTCACAAGCTCTTCCACGCATTTGCGTGAGAAAAAGGTCAGCCCAACAACAGTGAATGATGATATCTGATGATATTATCGGACAACTGTTGATACCACGTTCAAGAAAGACTTTCCGGAGGGAATGAAGACAATAATTCATCTTCTTTTTTTCTACAAAAAGAAGACAAGGATCGGGATTATATTTAGACGGCTTTAAAAGAAACCCGCCTCTTTGGTTGTATCGAGGCAGGTTTCAGGTAAGAATCTTATCAAATGCTGCGCGCCAGTCGATCAATGATTTCGAATTGAGTCGGATGGGGGAAAGTCATCTGTCCTAATGCACGGGGTGTCAATTTAAGACGGACAGCCATGTGCAAAGCTGCTGATAGGGCTGCTGCACAAGCTCCTACGCCATGGGCGCCAATTATGGTTCCGTCCGCGGCATTGATGATAAACTTCAAAAATCCTTCGGTTTCTCCGGCAATTTGCGCCCACGCTTCAAGTCCCATGGGTCGCACATATTCGTGGACTTTGATACCTCGTTGTTGAGCCTGCTCTTTCGTTAAACCGACAGCCAGCGCTTCGGGACGCGAAAACACGGTGGTAGGCATTTCGCTAGGATTGAACGCATTATCAGGAGATTGAGGATCTAACATGGCAGTTGCCGCGATCTCACTCATACGCACGGCAGAGTGAAATAACATGGACAAGCCGGTCACATCTCCCGCTGCATAGATGCTTGGAATATTTGTATGCATTTGAGGATCCACCGTGATGCCGTGGGACGTATACGCTAATCCTAGATGGTCGAGCCCAAGACTTGGGGGAATATAAGGAACACGTCCGGCTGCCGCTAGGACCCGTGAGGTTTTCCATTGTTGTCTTTGGCCTGAGTGCAGATTGTGACCTTGAACCAGAAATTGTTGGTTATCTTGTTGAAGGATAGCGGTGACACGAACATTCGTGACCAATTCAATGCGTTGGGATAAGTTGGCGGTCACTGCCGTGATCAAGTCGGGGTCCATGCCGGATAAAATTGTTGGCATCATTTCGATTAAGGTAATATGAATCCCCAGATCCGATAACATGGAGGCTGTTTCAACACCAATATAACCCCCACCTAATATCACCAAATCTTAGGGTAATTTGTCTTGGGGTTTTTGCCAGGCAAATAGGTCGTGAGAATTCCACGTATATTCGAATCCGGTGATAGGCAAGGATTGGGGCTCAGAGCCGGTGGCGATTAAAATTTGACGCCCCTCTACAGTCAACACATCACTGTGATCAAGGTCGGTGACTTCGACGTGGTGGGCATCTAATAAGCGTCCTGTGCCGTGAATAAAACTCAAGGATGTTGTCTGCGTAATTTCTAGCCGATGTTGGCTGTAACGCCTGGATTGGATACCGTCTTTAAAGTCCCGAATGGCTGACCAATTCCCTGCAACACGAGAGCCCGTAATTCCAAAAAATTGGCTTGTGTGCTGTTATAGACCATGATAGTGGCTTGCCTCACCGCTTTAGAGGGAACGCATCCTTCATAAAGACAGTTGCCTCCGAGATTTCCTAAGGAATCAATAAGTAATACCCGTTTATCAGCGTTAGCAAGACGAAATGCGGCAGAATATCCTCCTCCCCGTGCACCAATCACGATGAGATCAAAAATTTCTTGATGAGTCATGATGTTTCCTCCTTTGGTGAATGATTTTGAATTCCCGGTCTAGTTATGGCTGGATGGAAAGTTTGAGGAGAACGGCATGTTGCCGCCAGTTCTCCTCAAAAGAACCTATCGATTTGCTGTAAACGTTAAGAATGATGAAATGTGTGTTTATCCGATGACGCATTGTCACTGCTGTAGTAAATCGCAGCAAATCCCAACAAACCCAGCGGTATCAATGCGGTTATCATGACTTGAGCCAATGTTAAGGGCGTACTTGAAGAATTATGTGTTACTAAAGCTGCAATCATTAACGTGAACACGAATCCTATACCCACAATCGTAGCCATGAACCGAGATGATGTTTTCACGGTAATACCCTCCTTTGGGGATGTGATGGGCTCTCGTGTGCCGGATTAACTTTTTCACTGGCATTGCCATAAACCCATTTGGCCGTGATGATCATGGCGATTAATACGGCAATGGTGAAAATCCAGGCACTGACCGCCATCTGAACCCCTCCGCTTAAAATGTGGCCGCTTGCACAACCATCAGCCATGCGGGCACCAAACAAAACCAGAAAAGATCCCACAAATGCGCCTATAGCCCGGGTTACAAGATTGGTGCCAAATCGGTTTCGCCAAGAAGGAGGGATGACTGGCCGAAAGGCATTAAAACGACGACTGATAAATAGGGCGGCTATGAACGCACCAAAGAACGTGCCGATATCGGATAAAGGCTCCCACCCGATTTTTCCGAAGACTTTGGTGCTATAGGCATAGTGAGGAAGAAATAAACGACCTGCTAACCACGAAAAAGTTGTCGATTCACCAAAGATTTGATGGAGAAAAATTCCTAAGACTACCGTCACACCAATGACAGCACCGACAAATAACATAATGGGGGAATAAAAGTTAGGATTAGGAACATCTCGGGCCACGATCTCATGATTCCAACTATTTGTGTTTACGGAAAGACCGCCTTCGGAAAGATAAGCCAAAGTATCGGCGCGGTATTCCTGATCAGTAGGATCCATGGTTTTCGATAAGGATTGTCTAATGCAACTTTTATGTCCTCCTTGATACCGAGGAAGAAAGTACGCCACTAATAATAGGATGGTAGCATAAATGAGAGATATACCAAAGGTCAGGCCGGGATGTATATGCTTGATGGAACCGGTGATAATAAAATTGCCAAAGTTTAAGGTATGAACCAACCATTGTCCCCATGCACTTTGATATTACAAGGTCCAAGCTGCAGCGCCTAGAATTCCACCGGGAATAGCATAAAGAACATCACGCCGCCCTTCTCCAAGAGCCATCCATTCAGAACCCGGCACATATCCGGAAATAGCCATTCCCACGCCAAAGAATAATCCGCCTAACACAATTCCGATTATATATACGGGTTTGGGACCAAAATGCATATCAACGCCACTTGCATATAATCCATATAAGACGACAGCGCCAATTGCTGAGCCAATAGCAATACATCCTATGAATAAAGGATCTTTCCAGCGTGCTAAGCGGATCAATGTCTCAGGATTTGCAATGCCCCATAATTCCGCAAATCCTCCAATAATCGCCCCAATTACGATGCCAATCCATAACGGTGCATCTGCCTTAATCATGAGATTCACCACCTTATAATCGTTATACGAATCCATAAGGATTCGCCTTGATTATCTAATAAGGAAAATGCAGGAAATATGGCCGTCTTGGGGAGAGTTCGGGGACTACGTGGCCCATGTCTGATGAGCAAATGGCTCCGGACGCGGGGATTTTGGCGCGTCAACATCATCCTAAGGAGTCGTTCATAATAACTAATCTTTTCCGGATTGTTGGAAGCCGTTTTTTAGGGGGATAAGTGAAAATCTCATTCCCTAAAACAATTACAAACCAATGAAGAGGCAACAGTTGTTATCGATCTTCTCGAGTTAATGACGATTTTTGGGATTATATATGACGTCTTCTGAAGGCAGGATCTAACAAGGTGAAGATATGTGGGCCAAGAGACGAATGACTCTTGGCCGTTTAATGGCATATTCTTATTTTTTGTGGATAAGGACATTAAAGGTTTGGTAATTGTTTTCAAACGTAATCGATTCAAAATCGACTTGACTTGCAAATCCTTCAATGGTTTTTGGAATGGCCGTCCAAAAATCTTCGTGCTGAATCACAATAATGGCTGACTCGCCTGTCTGAAGTTGATTGACCGCTTCGGCAATCCGCGGGCGCCTTTCGCTTGCTGGTAAACCTTTTAAATCTAAAACAACCATGATTATGTAACTCCTTAGTCATGAAATTTGCTATCAGATGATTCCACGTTTTTACGATACCGGGGACGGCTAATAGACACTATGCCTCCTGTGGGGAATTTTTCACTGAACAACACGGCCGGTCTGTTCATCCACATCAGTCAGCAGAGTTAGCAAAAATTATCAATCTCTTACGAGCTAAAAAGCCTTGCGCAATGTCTTTAATTACTATAACTTGTATAGTAAAAGAATCACATGGCCATATTGAGGAAGGATACCTCATGCTGACACAATCGCTGTCTAAAGAATCAGAAAAGAGCACCCAAGGACAACCACCGCCTCACTCCAGGTGGAAAGCCTTATTTTGGATTACACTCGCGGAATTGCTGGCCATGAGTGTGTGGTTTAGTGCATCCGCTGTAACCAAAACATTACAAGTCGAGTGGCATTTGTCGGCTACCCTGCTCAGTTGGCTTACCGCTACGGTACAACTTGGCTTTGTCGGCGGCGCTTTAATTAGTGCCACTTTGGGTTTGGCTGATCGATTTCGGTTACGCACCTTGATGGCATGGGGGGCGTTCGGGGCAGCATCGACGACCGCGCTCTTAGCGATCTTTCCCCACGGTGGTTGGGAACCTTTTGCCCTACGCGTCTTAACGGGAGCCTTTTTGGCCGTCGTCTATCCGACCGCAGTGCAGTGGATTGCTAGGTGGTTTCCCCGCCAACGCGGACTCGCTGTAGGCATTCTCATTGGAGGGCTGACAATGGGATCAGCAATGCCTCATTTGCTAGTGGGGTTTCCCTTATTACGGCACTGGCAAGCGGTATTAACCGGGAGCGCGACACTGGCTATGATTGCGTGGGCTTTGATTTTGTGGGTCGTTCCAGAACATCCCGGAACTTTTCCTGCCCCGGTATTTCGGTGGAACCGGATTGGTGCAGTATTGCGTGATAGACCGGTGATGTGGGCAAACCTGGGGTATTGGGGTCATATGTGGGAACTCTATGCGATGTGGACTTGGTTGCCCGCTTTTTTTGTGGCTAGTTGGTCTCGTGATTGGCATGGCAATACGCTGATTGGATTAGCTGGGACGGCCAGTTTTATTGCTATTGGACTGGCCGGATTTGCTGGCGCTCTATCTGGCGGATGGGCAGCTGACCGTTTTGGCCGAACCCGCGCCACAATGGGAGCCATGACTCTCAGTGGCACGATGGCCATTCTCATTGGATTTACCTTTCGCCTGGCACCGAGTTGGACATTTCTCGTCGCTGTCATTTGGGGAATTAGTGTGATTGCCGATTCTGCCCAATTTTCGGCCGCAGTAACAGAGTTAAGCGCGCATGATCTGCAGGGCAGTGCCTTAACCCTGCAAATGGCGGTAGGATTTCTCATTACCATTGGCTCCATTGAACTGGTGGGCATCCTTGAGCCGATTCTTGGTTGGCATTATGTCCTTGCCGTTCTTGCCTTGGGCCCAGCCATAGGTGTTTGGGCCATGGGGCGATTGAGACGCCGCCCCGAAGCCGTGCGGTTAGCTCATGGTCGGCGTTAAAATCCCTAGGCCAGGGTTGGGGCAGGAGTCATCAAATTTAAAATTTGTTATTGATTGTATTCACCGGACTTTTTCTCGCTCTTTGGTTTAGGGTAAAATAAAGTCCAAGAACTATGCACTTTTTGCATAGGAAGGACGATCCCGATGACTGATGAGGATCTGCATATTTTTCGCACGATTGCGATGACAGGAAATTTATCCCGCGCTGCTGTGCTTTTGCAAACGAGTCAACCTACGATTTCTCGTCATTTACAGCATCTTGAAAGAGAATTGGGTACGACGTTAATGGATCGTTCTAGTGGATCTATTCAGCTGACTCCTCAAGGATTGCAAGTGTTAGAGTTTGCGCAACGTGTTCTTGGAGAATGGGACGCCTTAAAACAATCTTTTCATCAACAAAAGCCGATTAGCGGATTCATTGAGGTTGCCTCCAGTACAGTGCCAGCGAAAATCCTGGTGTTGCCGGCGGTGGCAAGTTTTCTTCATCAATATCCTCACATTCATGTCCACGTGTCCATTATGAATTCCCAGAACGTTTTCCACGCGATTGATGAGGATCGTGTTGCAATGGGTTTTGTCGGACTTGAGCCGCCATCTAAATCGTGGCATACCGAATTGATCGGCCGTGACGAAGTGATTCTGGTCGTTCCGAATTTGCCGCAATATGAGAAGTGGCCAACATCCATTCCCTTAAAAGATCTGGCACAATTACCTTTTGTTCAGCGTAAAGAAGGCTCGGGCACACACCTGACGGCCATTAAGGCGCTGCGGGAGCGAGGATTTGAACAGAACTGGCGCGTTGTCTGCGAGGTGGATTCTCACGAAGCCTTGATTGAAACGGTGGCTACCGGGATTGGAGTCGGTTTTGCGTCCCGGCAAATCGCAGCGATGATGAGCACTCGCCAAGTGAGAATGGTGTCTGTGGAAGGTGGACCGATTTTGCGTCATTTATACTTGATCCACAAACAGGACGCCGAGAACAATAAGGTTTCTGACCTATTTCTTGGTCATCTTAAAGCACAATATAACATCTTGACACGCGCATGATGAAAAGCCTGAGAGTACATGGGGCCTAATGGGAATGATTTTTTAGGGATATCACAAACCATGCATGGAAGCCGTTTTCAAAGTTAATCCAAGCTTCAGAAGACGATATGAAATCGACGAACGATATGGGGTGGTCTTGTGGAGAAAGAATTAGAGTCCAGCTCTGTCCGCCGTTGTCTGTGACAAAGATTTGATCGGCTGTCCAAAAGTACCCCATTTGGGTGGAGGGGAAAAACAGGCCTTGTGGCCGATTCAATGCAAAAATATTTGGGGGCAGTTCATAAAGAACCCACTGGCCATTTTTATTCCTATGATAGAGAGATAAAGCGAGGGGATGCTGCATGGTATAGCGGGCAATTGCTTTGGGATTCGGATGGGACTGATGAAACCGGGCGAATGCTTGTGACTGCGCTCTGTTCGTACCTATTGCCCAAATATCATGGGCACTAGGCTCAGCGATCCACTGCGGACTTACGGGCCAGTTCAAAATCTGCCAGTGAATTTTGGAACCAGGACGCATTGGGTATTCAAGACGCATGGGAACAAGGCCGTGAGACGTCTTCACTGCGGCTAAGATGGTATGAGCATTCGCGGCGAGTGTCTGAATGTGATCATGAGGCAAAACCTTGACGCGTGAAAACGTGTATCCGTGATTGAGACTATACCATAAAGAACCCTGGGCAGTTGTCATCCATAAACTATGATCCGGTCCCCAATATGGAGTTCCCGCCAGCGTAGAAAATTTGTGTTGAACCGACCATGACATGCCGCCATTATGGGTGATTAAAAGATCGGATTGATAACCCTGGGTGCTAATGCCTACACCTATCTGATGGGACGTCCATGCTATGGGACCATTGGGCGTTAACGGAGGATAAATGACGGACCAAATTTTCCCTCTATCGCGAGTGCGCCACAGCGTATTCATGCCTTGAAAAGAGGAAAGCAGGAACCAGGTTGTGGGGGAGGGAAATGATAACGACAGAACTGTTTGCTGACTGGGTGTGAATATGCTCGTCCAAACCGGTGTAAATTGGCGACCTTCATCCCTCGTCATCAAGATCGGCCCACGGACTAATGGCAAATATCCGCTCGCATCATTGAGGAAGAGAAGACCAGTCCCTTCACTGTCCACATAGCCTCCTAAAGGAATGGGAGGATGTGGTGAAGGTGTGGATAGCGAACCTGTGCTGGCTATTAACTGCCAGCTTTGGCCTCCATTGTGGGTGTGATATAATGCTTTCGTTTCGGCTCCAGCTCCCATTTGCTGGCCAACCAGGAGCCACCCCGTGTGAGGTGTCAGAAAATCCACGGCATTTGTCACGACTCCTGGGGTGTGTAATGGCGAATTGAGGGCAACCCAACTCTGGCCTCCATTGTTCGTTCGCATTAAATCTGATCGCATGGTCTGTTGATTCGTTTCAACCATATATCCGGTGGTGGTTGAAACGAAATCAGGAATGCCTAAACTGATATCAGGCCCAGCCTGATAAATGAGTTGCCAGGTTTTTCCACCGTTTACCGTTTTCATTAATTGATTGGCATCAGAACATCCGGTGTGAGAACACGTAGTTAACCAACCTTCTTGGGAATTAAGCATATTCAGGTGGGTAATAACGGGGCGAGTATAGAGCCGTTTCCAGCTATATCCCCCGTTTGTGGTTTGAAGCACCCCGTCGTACTGGCCAATGACCCCAGTGGCGTCGCCGTATCGGGCCGTAAAAAACTGCACCGAAGAGAGGGAAAGTGTCGCGGATGCCAGGACTGGCCGTATACTTGCGGTCTCTTGATTGACACGAAATGGCTTGAGCGAGAGCGATAATGGTTGAGACATCGATGGCTTTGTGCCGCATGCGGCCAACATGATGAAACTGATACCAAAAAGAATCAGGGCCTGGCCATTTTTCATCGTCTGACCCTCCTCAAATGGGATCGCCATCTCCACACTACTCTATTTAACGGTTTCCGTTGGGAAAAGGTCACGTCCCCCAAAAATAAATGAGGGTCACCTCGGGTAAGAGATGGTCCCTCTGACAAAGCAATCTGTCATTTTTTGCATTTTGAAATCGTCTTAGTGCAACGCGGCATTCAAAATCCCTTTAAGGTACTCATTTTCGGGAACGGCTCCCAAAATTTCTACATGACCATTGAAAATGGATTTGGGCACACTGGAGACGTCGTGGCGGGCTGCAAGCTCGTTGAAGGTGCCGGAATCGATGAGATCATCGGTAATGTGAGGTTGAATGAGGGACATATCATGGGCCAGTCGGACTGCCCTGGGACACCACCGGCACGTTGGTGTGGTAAAGACCTGAATATGGACAGGTTGACCGAGTTGTTTAAGCGTTTCTTGAGTTTTTTCGCTAAGCGTTTCGTGATGGGTAGAAAGAGCCTTGATGTCTTCTAAAAACGTGCCAAATTCTAGGCCACTCGGAATCCCAACATAGCGAATACCCGTTTCTTGATGCTGTTTATCCGCCAATATGCCAATGGGACCCGTGATACTCTGCCCTGTCTCATGTCCGGGTTCCAGTTCCGGAGCCTTATCCACTGTAGCCACGGAGAAAAGCGGGGTCAGTTGGGCGACTTCTTGCGAAATATCCCAAAACACCTGAAAATACTCGCTTTGGGGCCAGGATAAATGAGGAGTTGTACGGGGTCTTTAAGGTCTTGAAGAAATTGTGACACTTGTTGTTGAAGTTTTTCATCTAAATATGCCATATTGGTCACCTGCGTAGAAGATTTCGGTAAAGCGCATGTTAACCCGATGCTGTTACCCTATCACGTGGGCTCAAAGAATCAATCCATCAATGGACCTAACCTGGCACATCCTCCATTGTTCATTGTTGGATTTCTGACAGTCAGAAAGGATGATTAAAGCTAGCGATGCTGTGGTCAACGGCCCCTTGAATAAAGTCGTAAAATAGGTCTATTGCAAAATGTACAATCTCAAATCCTTCTGCTATATAAAAAGACAGACCGTTCCCAGTCGGTATCGATTGAGGAACGGTCTCATAACGGCTATTTCAAATTATTAATTGCGGGATTGCTTTAATAGGGTTAATTCTTTGGCGACCCGAAGCGCTTCTGATTGTCCATGAGCATCGGCAATGCCCTGTCCCGCAATGTCGAAGGCCGTACCGTGGTCAACTGACGTCCGTATCACAGGCAAGCCTAATGTGACACTAACCGTGCCGTTGAAATCTAAGGTTTTGGTAGCAATATGGCCTTGGTCATGGTAAAGGGATAACACTCCGTGGTAACGACCCATGCGGGCCTGATAGAAGACGGCATCGGCCGGAATGGGTCCTTCAACGCTAAGACCATCTTGTTGTGCTTTTTTAATGGCGGGGATTAAGATCTCTTGTTCTTCCGTTCCAATTAACCCGTTTTCTCCCGCGTGAGGATTTAACGCGGCGACGGCTAATACGGGTTGTTCAAATCCCAATTCCACCAGGTATTTGATTCCTTGTTGAATACCGTCGTAGACCTGTTCAATGGTTAAAAGCCGTATCGCATCTTTAAGAGGATGATGCCGGGTTAAAAAGAACACGCGAAGATTACCCACCACAAACATGGTCACCACATGGTGGGCAGAAAACAGTTCGGCCAGCATCTCCGTGTGCCCAGGATAGTGGTAGCCGGCTTTACGCACGGCCTCCTTGTTAATCGGCGCCGTATTGATCGCGTCGATCTCCCCGTGTAATGCTGATTGAATGGCGGCGGTAATGGCTTTAACCGCCATATCTCCGGCTTTGGGGTGAACCTCTCCTAACTTAGGTGTTGACTCCACATTAGACGTTGGCACAATCTCTAAGGTCCCGTAATGGCCTTTGGCGGAAACAGCATCTTCGATGACGCGTAATTGCAAGGGACTTTTTACCCGTGCTAAGGTTTCATTAAACACTAAGGGATCACCATAAATTATAGGAATCATCCCATCATAATGCGAATGATCGGTTAAGGCTTTAATAATAATTTCGGGCCCGATCCCTGCGGGATCGCCCATCGTGATGCCGACCCGTATGGGACGCATTGTCAACTGGTCCATGTTCAAACGCTCCTTTTGCTGATTTTCCTTGTCAAATATCTTTGTGTCGTTAATGTGGGACTGATGGATAACAGGTATAACAGACTATCTTCTCCCACGAGCCCGCCTTTGGTGATGAGTTCAACGCGGTCGAAGATCCCGCCCTCAATAATGCCTTGGGAAACCAAGGGGGCGAGGAGCCTATGATTATGCACGACCAGGGCTTGGGCTTTGATCAAAAACGTTTGTGCCATTTCCCCGCCAGTAACAATGAAGCGTTCAGGAATCCATCCGCTTTCTTGTAACGCGGTGAGGTGGTTCAGCGCACGCTCCGCTAAATATTGACTGATCGGTTGGCGCTCGGTGTCCTTGAGCGGTTCAAGACCCGAGTGTAAGACAATAATGGGACATTGGGGTTGGTGAGAATAAGGGGAACTTTCTAGAGAAATCTCCTGAACAGGAATATGGTTTTGGATGTAGTGGACTTGACGGATATTGGTGGGCGTGGGACTGCCCATGATGATAGCGGTGGTTGTTGGAGGACTCGTCATATAATAGGGAAAAATGCTTCCGCTGCTAACAGTTACCAGAGGGGCCGAAAGATAACCACGCATCTGCTTGAGAAGAGACGCAATGTGGTACAGGTCATCTTCAGACTCCGCATCAAAAATGACCGTGGAATAGGATGTGATAAGCTCCTTAACCCATGTTGTACTTGCTAGCTCTCGTTCTTGTCGACTGACAATATGCACTCTATGGTCTCCCTCAAAAAGATAGTCCACTAAAACGTCGGTTGTTAGTTCAGGTAGCGATTCCCGTAAAGGACGCCCATAAAGATATTGACGACCTTGCTTTGTTGTGCGTCCTGCCCTTGGATATGCTGCAATAACCGCAACAAAGGGGTGTACCGGCAGTGCCTTTATGAGGAGTTGTAATTCTAAAGGACATGGTCCTCGTAAAGTGGTATCAATGCGTTTATCAAAATGACGATAGCCGTGTTCCCACAGTTCCCGGGCCCATTTTGTTACCAGCCCACTTTGTGAAGGAGTTTCGCGGCTTTGGGTATTTAACACGAAAGGACCGTGGGGATGGGCTGGCAAATCATGATAGACTCGAATAGGTCTGCCGAGCCCCTCAGCAAGTGCACCCGCCGAGGCATTAGCCCCTGTTAAGTCATCGGCAAAGACCACGATTTCTGGCATGATTTGATTCCTTCTTTCATTTCGCCATTCCGCCTTTTGTCCTGGGGGTTTGGGCGGTTGTAAGCCTGTGGGCACGAGCCACAAAGATATGCTATTCACCGGGTTACGCAGAACCTTCGTGATTCGCATCGACGAACTCAGCGGCTGAAACAATGTTCCAGTGCCTATCATGAAATTTTTTGGCGGTAGTGCTATCGACGGCTTTTTCCGTTATCACGGTTACGCCATGGGGTAAAGGGGTCACATGCGGAAAGCTGACCGAAAATTTGCTGCTATCGGCGAGGATATACACTTTGTTGGCTGCTTCCGCCATTTTTCGTTTTAAATACGCTTGGGGTGCTGTGGGTGAGGTGAGACCGACCCCGGGATCAAGTCCAAAAGCCCCCAAAAAGCAGGTATCGACATGATAGGTTTGTAACTGCATAATGGCGCTATCACCAATAAACGCTTGATTGAGATGGCGCAAACTTCCTCCTAATGCAATCAAATCGATTTGGTCTTGATAAGCCAAATCCATGAGGATATTGAGTCCATTAGTAATCACCGTCAAAGACACATCGTTCGGAATTAAGCGCGCTAAACATCCTGTGGTTGTTCCTGCATCTAATATGACACTTTGCGACGTTAGCAATAGCGGTAGGGATGCTTGGGCAATGCGGTTTTTGGCCTCGAGATGAGTTAAAGCTCGTTTCTGCAAACTCAACTCCGTGGATGAAGGCACTGATACGGCTCCTCCAAATGTGCGCAGAATCTGCCCTTGCTTTTCGAGATATGTCAAATCGCGGCGAATAGTGGCTAACGAAGCGTGTAATTCGTGCGCCAGTTCCTCAACTTTGACTGCCGAATTCTTCATGATTATGTCCACAATGCGTGCCCGTCTCAGGTCTTGATTCATCGCTTTCCTCACCCGTTCTCGATTTACTACTTCTTGGCTGTATATGTCCTGGGGATAGATGGGGCGTGATTCGATAAAAATTTCACAAGCCTGATCTCAAACTCGGTGATTGCCCAAAGATGTCAGGCAATCACCTAATATCTTAATGGAGAACAGGTTTAGTTGTGACTTTGCCTACATGCGGTGTATGAACGGGTAATGAAAAGACCAAAAGTCCCGCCACAATTAACACCCCAGTTAACGTGACCAGTCCTGCAAATGTGGAGTGGGTGGCCGTAATTAATGCACCTACGATAAAGGGACCAAAAAACCCTCCTAGATTGCCAATGCCATTAATCAGTCCCATTGTAGGTCCCAGTCCTTCAGCTGTGACTAACAGGGGAGGGAGGGTCCAAAACACACCGATATACGGCAACATAAATGCTTCGGTCAGAATGAGGAAGATTAATGAGACGAGAATGTTTTGGGTGGTTAACGTCGATCCTAATAATGCTAACCCGCCAAAAATGAGTGGTAAGGCAACGTGTGCTTTGCGCTCGCCTGTTTTATCCGAATGATTGGCATTAATCCACATTACAATCAACGCGGCTAAATAAGGCAGGGCTGTGACCAGGCCTGTTTCGGTAAATCCTGTCTTGGTTAAATTCTTGATCACTGTGGGTAGCCATAAAGCAAATCCATAAAAGCCGACTTGAACCAAGAAATAAATTCCCACCAATAACCAGACTTTAGGATTGGTAAAGGCTTTTTTCCAACTGGGTGAAACATCTTGGGCTGCTGCCCGGTCTTCTTGAAATTTCTTTTGGAGGTAAGCGCGTTCTTCCGGACTGATAAAAGATGCAGTGTCGGGAGAGTCATCAATAAAGATCCACCACACGATAGCCCAGATAAAAGGGGGAATGCCTTCTAAAACAAAAAGATAACGCCACGATAGATGTTGCACAATGAGACCGGATAAAGGGGCCATAATAATCGCGGCAGCGGGTAAACAAAACATCCAGTACATATTTGCTCGAGCTCTTTCGTCTTGAGGAAACCAATGCGAAAGAAGAACAAGGGTCGCGGGCCACACTCCACCTTCTGCTACCCCTAATAAAAAGCGCACCACAAGCAGTTCGGTTTTGTTTTGCACGAGACCCGTGAGGACAGCGAAGACACCCCAAACTAACAGAGAAGCAAACACGAACTTTTTGGCACTAAATTTTGACGCAATATAGCCACCGGGAATCTGCAAAAACAGATAACCAAAAAAGAAAATACCTCCGGCAAGTCCTGCGGTGGATGCGGAGATATGAAGACCTTTTTCCATCCCGTCAAAACCAAATCCGACATTGATGCGGTCCATGTAGGCGATGGTATACATTAAAAACGCAACAGGAATAATTCGGCGCCATCGAGTGCGTCCCGGTGACGAGGTTACGTTAACCGTGTTGGTCATGATATCCCTCCTTGCAAAATACCCTCTATCTCCGATGGAAGAATGCATAAACAATGACGAATGGATCCTCATGCGCAGTGCCAAGAAAAATATGGTGATTGTTTCAATCATTATCATAATTGAAACAATTAATATGAGTCAATAAAGTATATTATATTGAAATGAAAATAGTCCGAAAAATAGGCAGAATTATGTGCAAAGAGATTATAAATTAGCATCTGATCCTGGATAAGGAAATCTGGTAAGCGACCTGCATTATCAGTCAGTGAGACGGTAGAGAACGAGCTATCATTTGTGGCAACTCAATTATCCGATCAACCAATCTATGAATCTTTTTGTATCCAAAAATATCCGCTAGTTTGTGACAATGTGAGACATCCGTCATTTTCGAAATGAACTCGCACTAATTCGGCCATAATCTCAAGCAACTGGCTACGAATTTCGGGTCGGTGATACTGGACGGGAACACCACTCCAACAAAATCCTGAACCATAGTATGCTAAATAAGCGGCAAGAGTGGGAAAACGAAGGCCCCCTACCATTTCGACTTTTTGGGGCGGCCGCGGGAAAAAGTCGGCACCATTTCGCAACGAAAACCGGTCACCACGGATATCAGGGGTATAGGGTAGCGATAATGTCTTGACCGCGGTTTCATGATATCGAATCATTTCTGGGTAACTCTTGGCTCCATTAGTTGCGGTTAAGAGTAGACCGCCAGGGCGTAAGAGCTGCCATGCTGTTTTCAGGGCACCCGCAATATTGGGAACATGATACAACATAAAATGCATTCCGACCCAGTCAAAAGATTCGGGGGCATAAGAAAGAGTGGCTACACCTGCGGTGGACACTTTACTGAATGGGTCGCTTTTCAATTTCGTTTCAAGATAGGTCACCATAGCTGGTGCTTGATCGACGGCTTCATATTGACAGAAAGTCCCGGCATAATTCCTAATCCATGGGTACCATGCTCCGGTTCCGGCGCCAATATCTAGTATGCTTTGCGGACAAACAAGTGTCATGGCATGTTCAGTCATTAAGTCAAAAATATTGCGAGGCTGGAGATTATATCGCTTTTGCGCCTCAATCCGAATCGCAAGGCCTTCTTCGGTACCATAGGCTTCCCGAAGAAATGCGGGATCCGAAAATTGATGGGACATAATTAAAAACCCCCTAACAGTTTCATCTTACCAAAAATAGGGTAGACACAAAGCTAGTAAAACATTTTGGGTGAACAATATTTCTTTGACTTGTATGGGAAGTACTAGAGTTCAAGGGATTTAAAACAGCAACTACTATTTTGTTAATGACCAACCAAAATCGTTTTCGATATAAGAAAAATAAATTTGTTATTTTTCACAAAAGCTTATTGCCAAATTTACGATAATGAGCCAATAATGGTGTGTGCGGTAATAGTCATATAAGACAGAATTATCGCATAATAATACGTTTTTGTCTTTCCCCAAAAACGTTTTCGGAGGGGTATTGATGATTAGCAAACAGAAAATGGCGGCTCTTAGTGCTGCTGTTCTCTTGCCTTCACTACTTGCTGGATGTGGTGCTGCAGCCGAAAATAGTGGAGTTTCAGCCGCAACTAATCAACCGCTCGTTATCGTACAATCTCCAGAAGGAACATATTCAGAAAATTTTAACCCATTTTCTTCTGGTGCGTTGAATGGGACTTTAGGACCTATATATCAGACATTGTTTTATTTTAATTTAATAGGAACAAATTCCGTTCCGTTGTTAGCTACGAGTTATGCGTGGTCGAATAATGCAACAACTTTGACCGTAAATTTGCGTCATGGAGTCCAATGGTCAAACGGACAGCCGTTTACATCTTCCGATGTTGTTTATACATTTAATCTTCTTCATCAGGATCCAGCTCTAGATGCTAACGGCATTTGGAAGAGTCTAGTTGCTGTTCAAGCGAATGGTAAATATCAAGTTGTTTTCCGATTTTCTAAGCCGTCTATTGGATCGCAATGGTGGATTTTAGGCCAAACTTATATTCTTCCCAAAAAGATTTGGAGCCAAATAAAAAACCCAGCTACTTATACTAATGCCAATCCTGTCGGAACAGGACCATACCTGTTGCATTCGTTTAGTCCGCAAGAATATACGTTTACGGCTAATCCCCATTACTGGGGTGGGGAACCTAAAGTGCATACTCTTGAATTTCCAGCCTATACCAGTAATGATAGTGCCGATCTTGCGCTAGCGTCCGGAAACATTGATTGGGCTGGAATTTTTATTCCCAATGCCAAGCAAGTCTATGAAAGTCGTAATCCCGCCAATAATCATTTTTGGTTTCCGCCCGTTAACATCGTGATGTTATACACCAATTTGAAGAATCCATTACTTGCTCAGTTGCCTGTGAGAGAAGCTATCAGTTATGCCATAAATCGTGAGAAACTTTATAAAGTGGGAGAATATGGATATGAGCCACCTGCGAGCCCAACGGGTTTGGTTTTGCCCAACAATCAGGCCTGGCTCGCCCCCAATTTACCACAAAAGGATTTGGCATTTCAGTATGATCCGCAAAAGAGTATTCAGATTCTCCAACAAGCCGGATTCAAGAAAAATTCACAAGGAATATTCGTTTCTCCAGCTGGCCAACCCTTATCGTTCACGTTGAATGTTGTTGCGGGGTGGACGGATTGGGATACTGATTGTTCACTTATCGCTCAAGAGTTGGGTAAAGTCGGTATTCAAATTCATGTCAATCAAGAACAATTCGGTGCTTATTATTCCGCCTTTACCAATGGAACTTATCAGTTAGGGATCTCCTGGACTGATCCCGGCCCTACTCCCTATTACCTGTATTCGGCGTTGCTTTCCTCCAATTCTTCCGCCAATTGGGAAGGTTGGAATAATACGCAAACTAACAATGCGTTACAAGCTTATCAAAGTGCCGAAACAATCAATCAGCAAAAGCAGGATATTTATCCGCTAGAAAAAATCATGGCTACGGATTTGCCTTCTATTCCTCTGGTCGAGGGGGCAACGTGGTATGAATACAACACCAAGAATTTTACGGGATGGCCGACACCACAAAACCCCTATGTGGAACCTGCTCCTTATTACTATCCTTCAATGGGCATTATATTGACGCATCTTCGACCAAAAGGTTAGGCACAACAAAGAAAACCTTAAGGAGGCTGAATTTAGGAGGGATAGTATGCGGCACCTTATACAGCGGGTAGGCTTTCTATTGGTATCGATATGGGCTGCGGTAACGATTAATTTTGTGTTACCGCGGCTGATGCCGGGCAATCCTGCGGAAGTCTTGCTTGCCCGTTATCAAGGACGGCTTCAGCCACAAGCCCTGCATGCTTTGGAATTGCAATTTGGGCTAAGTCATAAACCTTTGTTAACTCAATATGTCGGTTATTTAGCTAATCTAGTACATGGACAAATGGGCCTTTCGATTTCTTATTACCCGACTCCTGTAACAAAAGTCATTGAAACGAGTCTTCCTTGGACGCTTGGATTGGCCGGAACATCGACCATCATTAGTGTCGTTGTCGGGACCTTGCTAGGCATTTATTCCTCATGGAAACGAGGATCATGGCTAGCCAGTGCTCTTCCTACAGCGACAACGTTTTTAGCAGCAATACCATACTTTTGGGTTGCATTGTTATTGTTATATGTTTTTGGGTTCGTTCTTGGATGGTTTCCGTTGGCACATTCCTATTCTCTTTCACTAACACCATCGTGGAACTGGGAATTTGTTTCTAATGTTATTTATCATTCGATATTGCCAGCAGTGACCATTGTTCTAACGTCGTTAGGAGGATGGTTGGTAGGCATGCGAAACAACATGATCAATACTCTTGGAGAGGATTATGTGGTGTTTGGGGAAGCTAAAGGACTTTCCAAGAGGCGTTTAATGTTAGTATATGCCGCACGCAATGCCATTTTACCCAATGTCACAGGATTTGCAATGGCACTAGGATTTGTTGTTAGTGGTGCCCTTTTGACGGAAATTGTATTTTCCTATCCCGGTGTGGGATTTCAATTGTTAACCGCAGTAGAGAACGAAGATTATCCATTAATGCAGGGAATTTTTCTCATTATCGCGATCGCCGTGTTATTAGCCAACTTCGCGGTGGAACTTCTTTATGCCCGTTTGGATCCAAGAGCACGACGAGAGGGGGTGTCGTCATGATTGCAACGACATCCCCAGACGGTCCAAGCATTCGCAGAGGTTCCAAAATCAGTACGATTACGCACAGTCTCGGCCGATTTTTTTCAGACCCTAAAGCACGTGTTGGAGGTGTAATATTTGCCGTCTTTATTTTGATGGCCATTTTTGCACCATGGTTGATTCGATATAATCCGCAAAGCACTCAATTCGCTCCATGGCAATCCCCCAATGCTAATCACTGGCTAGGAACCACTGGAACAGGCCAAGATGTTTATTCTCAAATTGTATGGGGTTCGCGAGCGACTTTGGCTATTGGTATCGGTGCGGGTTTTGTTTCGACGTTTATTGCAATTGTGATAGGAATGTTCGGCGGATTTTTAGGAGGATGGATCGATAACATTCTCGCGACATTTACCAATATTGTGCTTGTTATTCCGGGATTACCGTTATTGATTGTGATCACGGCTTATGCGAAGAATGCCGGATCCTTCACTATTGCCCTCATTATAGGTTTGACTGGATGGGCATGGGGAGCCAGGGTTCTTCGGTCTCAAGTCATGAGCATCGGTGGACGCGATTTCGTGACGGCAGCGCGGTTATCGGGGGCGTCAAGTTGGCGAATCGTGATGGTTGAAATTTTGCCAAATATGATGGCATTAGTTGCTGCCAATCTCATTTATGGCTCATTATATGCCATTTTGGCCGAAACAGGTCTCGAGTTTTTAGGACTCGGCAATGTATCGCAAATTACGTGGGGAACCATGCTTTATTGGGCTGATGCGGGGCAAGCGTTGTTAAATGGTGCGTGGTGGTGGTTTGTTCCTCCGGGACTGGCCATTGCGTTAGTCGGTGGCAGCTTTGGCCTTTTGAATTTTGCCGTAGACCAATATACAAATCCCCGTCTTCGTGGGAAGCACTAGATTGGAGGAGAGGCTACTTATGATTAACAGCCAGTCAGTGCTCGAAATTGACAATTTATCGGTTGCCTATCCGAGTTCACAGGGAGATGTCCTGGCGGTTCAAGATATATCCTTACGTTTGAATAAAGGGGAAATGGTTGGATTAGTTGGCGAATCCGGATCGGGAAAATCAACTTTGGCATTTGCCATTATGCGGCTGCTTAAAAATGGAGCTCATGTTGCTGGTGGTCAAGTTAGGGTAAACGGAATGGATATCTATCAGATGGACGATGAACAGCTGAGAAGATTCCGATGGAAAACCATTGCCATGGTATTTCAAAGCGCTATGAACGCGTTGAATCCGGTCTTAACAATCGGGGAACAAATTGTAGACACGATTACCAGTCATGAATCAGTGTCACATAAAGAGGCGTTCGATCGTGGTCAAGAATTGCTCAAAATGGTGCGGATTGAT
This sequence comes from Sulfobacillus thermosulfidooxidans DSM 9293, assembly GCF_900176145.1. Classification (NCBI taxonomy): domain Bacteria; kingdom Bacillati; phylum Bacillota; class Clostridia; order Eubacteriales; family Clostridiales Family XVII. Incertae Sedis; genus Sulfobacillus; species Sulfobacillus thermosulfidooxidans. The sequence continues at coordinate 1,919,439 of NZ_FWWY01000001.1, forward strand.
CCCTTACGCATGCGCAGTTATCCGCACGAATTATCAGGGGGAATGCGTCAGCGTGTCGTCATCGCTATTGCTTTGGCATTAAATCCCCAGGTGCTCATAATGGATGAACCGACAACGGCACTTGATGTTGTTGTACAAAAGACTATCTTGGATCAAATCATGGAACTAAAAGAACGCTTAGGATTTTCTGTCTTGTTTATTAGCCATGATTTTAGTCTCGTTATGGAAATGGTTTCAAGAATTTGTGTGATGTACGCTGGGCGATTGGTGGAGATTGCGGACAAAAATACGTTAATCACTAGAGATCACCATCATCCCTATACTCAGGGATTGATGCGAGCGGTTCCTCGATTAACCGCAGAGGATATTGAAATCTTAGGTATTCCTGGCAATCCTCACGATTTGCGTAATTTACCAGCTGGATGTGCTTATCATCCGCGTTGTGAATTTGCCAAACCTATTTGTCGTGTGGAACGTCCACGTACGATTGTGACGCCTCACCATGTTGTAGAGTGTCATCTGTTTGATGAGAATTCGGAGGTAGAGCATGGCTAATACGCAGTTTATTTCAGCCACAAACATCGTAGTGCGTTTTCCGGTGAATAAGCAGTGGACAAGAACATGGATCCGACCCGTGAATGGAGTATCTTTTTCTCTTGAGCGTGGTAAAGTGTTGAGTCTCGTTGGGGAATCAGGAAGCGGCAAGACCACTATCGGCAAGACACTGGTGAGAATTCTTACGCCCTATTCGGGGGATATTCGTTTTCAAGGCGAAAATGTCACGAACATTAGGGGCACGCGTCTGATACGTTATCGGGATCATGTACAAATGATTTTTCAAGATCCATTTGCTTCACTCAATCCCATGAGAACTGTTGAACAACATTTATTGTTTCCGGTCCGGCGCAAAACTGGTCAACGTGGCTCTCTCTTAATGGACCATATCAACCATCTGTTAGAAACTGTTGGGCTTATTCCAGCTGTCGATATCCGTAAGAAATATCCGTATGAACTTTCTGGAGGGCAACGTCAGCGAGTAGCTATTGCAAGAGCGTTAGCTACTCAACCTGAATTTTTAGTAGCTGATGAACCCGTGTCAATGCTTGATGTCTCCATTCGCGCAGGTATTTTGGAGCTACTGAAAAAACTTCGGGATCAACAACAATTGGCGTTTTTATACATCACGCATGATTTGGCATCTGCTCGATATATTGGGGACCAAATCATGGTAATGTATGGGGGAAAGGTGGTTGAGAAGGCGTCGGCGAAGGAACTCGTCTTTCACCCTGTTCATCCTTATACGCATTTGCTGCTTGAAGCAACACCCGGATCTGCTTTTAAAGGACCATTACCAGAAACTCAGATGGCCGCGCCGGATTTGTCTGAACAACGCCGGGGTTGTGTTTTCGCACCTCGCTGCCCTTATGTGATGGGGACGTGTCGAGAAGAAGAACCTAACCTACAAGAGGTTTCGCCTCAGCATTGGGCTGCCTGCCACTTGGTGAACACTGGAGCATAACGACAAGTATAAGCGAACTCATAATTGAAGGAACGGAGCTGTCCTGACGATGGCGACGATAAAAGATATTGCGCTCAAAGCTGGAGTATCAGTCTCATGTGTATCACGGGCAATTAACGGTTATTCCGATATTAGCGAAGAGACACGCAAAAAGGTTCTGCGGATTGTTGAGGAAATGCATTATTATCCTAAGGCATCTGCAAGACATTTGGTCACAAACCACACGCATACGATTGGTCTCGTTTTCGAGACGCACGATCAATCAGGATTTGGTCATCCATTCATTAGCAAAGTGCTCACGGCTTTTTCTCAAGAGATTGGTAAGCAGGGTTATGATTTATTGATGTTCACGAATAATCAGGTTCCCTTTGATACGTGGGGATTTGTTGAACGCGTTAAACATCGAGATGTCGATGGAGTGTTTTTGATTGGTCGACCGCCGGATCTGGATGCTCTTTTGGCGACGGAAGTGCCAGTGACGGGACTCGATTTTATGTTGACCGGAAAGACTGTTTCCTCAGTGATGTCTGATAACCGACGTGGTGTGCAAGAAATGGTTAGAACACTATATGACATGGGTTATCGGCGATTTGGATTTGCCTATGGTCCTTTAGATCTTCATCCTGCCATGGAGAGATTGCAAGGGTTTCATAGCGGATTGTGGGAAGTGGGAATTAATCCAAATCCGGATTGGATTGTCTATGGCAATTTTACATATGATGGAGGCAAACAAGCGGCGAGAGAGATTTTGAGATTGACAGAAAGACCTGACGTGATTCTATTTTCATCCGATCTCTCCGCCATTGGGGCGATGCAAATTTTTCAGGAATATGGAATGAAGATACCAGAAGACATCGGAGTGACGGGTTTTGATGATGTCGATGCTGCGACATTTGCCTATCCTTCTCTTACGACAGTCAGGCAAAATATGGATGAACTAGGGCGTGCCGCAGCGAAATTGCTCTTAAATCTCATGTCTGGCCATGCACCTTTGTCCCAACATTTAACAATTCCGACGGAAATTGTTTTGCGAAACAGCACGATTCCTAAACAAATATTGGATACAGGGAAGGACGGTTGATATTTTATGGCACTAACCAATAAACTGAGATATTTCCCCACAACATTTGCATGGGGCGTAGCAACAGCTGCTTACCAAATAGAAGGAGCTGCAACAATTGACGGGCGAGGATCTTCTATTTGGGATGAGTTTAGTCATACCCCAGGAAAAGTCTTAAGCGGAGATACTGGAGATATCGCTTGTGATCACTATCATAGGTATCCTGAAGATATTGCGTTAATGAACCATATTGGCGTAACGCACTACCGTTTTTCTGTATCTTGGCCACGTATTTTACCTGACGGCGATTCACATCACATCAACGCTAAAGGTCTAGCGTTTTATGATCGGCTTGTTGATACTTTATTAGATAATCAAATCATTCCCGCCATAACGTTATATCATTGGGACTTGCCGTCGGAATTGCAAATACAAGGCGGTTGGCTGAATAGTCGGACCTCAGATGTCTTTGCGGAATATGCCCAAATTATGGTGGCGGTCTTAGGTGACCGTGTCAAACAATGGATTACTCATAACGAACCTTGGTGTACTGCTGTACTGGGGCATTTAACTGGCGAACATGCGCCCGGAGTCACCAGTAAAGACGCGGCACTCACTGCGGCTCACCATGTTCTTTTATCGCATGGTAAAGCAATGATGGCGATGCGTTCTACGCGTAATGATTTGCAAATTGGAATAACCTTGAATTTAAGCCAAGTGTATCCTGATCAACCGTCGGTGGAAAGTATTCGAGCAGCATCTTTACAAGACGTGTTTAACAATCGTTGGTATCTAGATCCGTTATTCTTAGGTCATTATCCCGAAGAGCTAATCGATATCTTTGGAAAACAACCACAGTTTTTATCCCATGATATGGATCTTATAAAACAACCATTGGATTTTCTTGGTGTTAATTATTATTCAGCGCAAGTGGTAGCGCCTTCAGGGGATAACGAGTCGCCATGGCCAGTGCGTCATGTCACCCCAAAAGACCGTATCACAGCAATGGGATGGCCCGTCATACCCAAGGGGTTAACCGATTTGTTAATGCGTCTCCAACGTGACTATGGACCGATACCCTTGTTCATAACGGAAAATGGAGCGGCTTATCCTGATGAGATAGTCGATGGCAGAATTCACGATGTCGACCGAATTGAATATTTGTCCGATCATATTGAAGCCATTGCTGATGCGCTGGCACACGGCGTTGATGTAAGAGGATATTTTTTGTGGTCATTATTAGACAATTTCGAATGGGCTTTTGGATATTCCAAGCGATTTGGAATCGTCTATGTTGATTACACGACACTTGAACGAACGCTCAAAGACAGTGCCCAATGGTATGGAAGACTAATCCATGATGCGTTGTCTCTGCCCTTAAATCCTGTTTGAGTGGTGTTATTGATGCATTAACTCTTTCAATATTATAGAAAGGATCAAGAACTATGACATCATTAGTTAAGCGCTTTCCGCGACACTTTGCTTGGGGTGTTGCCACAGCTTCTTATCAAATTGAAGGGGCCGTGAATGAGGACGGACGAGGAGCCTCAATCTGGGATGTATTTTCCCACACCCCTGGCAAAATTCTTCATGGAGACACCGGAGATATTGCTTGTGATCACTATCACCGGATGCGTGAGGATGTCAATTTGATGAGCCAATTAGGCATTTCGAATTACCGGTTTTCCATCAGTTGGCCTAGGATTTTTCCGATGGGATACGGGCAGAAAAATAGTCGGGGCTTGGACTTTTATGACCAATTGACCGACCAGTTATTGCAGGAAAATATTGAGCCGTTAGTGACGTTATATCACTGGGATTTACCGCAAGCGCTTCAAGAAAAAGGTGGGTGGATAAACCGGGATACCGCTTTTTATTTTAGAGATTATGCGGTGACGGTGTTTGATAAATTAGGTGACCGCGTGCACAATTGGATTACCCATAATGAACCGTGGGTGACAACTGTAGCTGGTCATATTCAAGGACGGCATGCCCCGGGCCTCAAGCAACCGAATGTGGCTCGAAAAGTTGCCCATCACCTGCTGCTCTCTCATGGACTGGCTGTCGAATCGTACCGGGATATGGGTAAAGGGCGCATCGGTATTACTCTTAATCTTCATCCGGTTTACCCGGCGTCCTCTCGAGAGGAGGATCTTACCGCTCAACAACTGCATGATGCATTTCATAATACCTGGTTTTTGGATCCGGTTTTTACAGGAACCTATCCTGAGGAGCTCGATGAGATCTTGCCTTTTGACAACGATTTTATTGCGGAGGGCGATTTAAACCTGATTCAGCAGCCTCTAGACTTTTTAGGCGTGAATTACTACGCTCCGCACCGGGTTCGCTGGAATCCCGATGAAATATCTCATGCCTCTTTAGTGATATTGCCCGAAGAACCGATTACAAGCATGGGTTGGCCCGTTGACGCGAAAGGTTTAACGGACCTTCTGATACGAATCCATTACGATTATGGCCCTATTCCCATTATCATCACCGAAAATGGAGCAGCTTACGAAGATGTGGTTGAAGATGGACAGATTCATGACGCCTTGCGGCAACACTATTTAGAGATGCACTGGGATGCTCTAGCCAATAGCATTGAGCAAGGTGTGCCGGTGCACGGCTATTACGTGTGGTCTTTTTTGGATAATTTTGAATGGGCACTGGGATATTCGAAACGCTTCGGTATTGTGTATGTTGATTATCTTACGCAACAACGCATCGTCAAGGATAGCGGGTTAGCATATAGCCGATTTCTTCGTGAGTTTTACGAATATCATCACGTTTAAGAGTGAAGCCCAAATCCGGCTTCATCACAACCCTTGTGGCCTTGGAATGAAGCCGGATTTAGGCCGGTTCTAGCGTTTTCCTCCCGCATCATGATTTGTTCCCCAACGGTGCAGACTGTTCAACTCATTCTTTTTTCAGGAAATTAGGTAGCAAGACGTGAGAATATGTGCGCGGGTTAGTGGGTCATAGGTTTGCCTTCGCGTTTCCAACGGTCCATACCACCTTGAAGATGAGAAATGTTTGTATAACCCAGTTTAAAGGCCGTCGCCGCAGCCGCTTGACTTCTGTGGCCTGTCTTACAGATGAAAATCAAGGGCGTGTTTTGAGGCCACCGAGTGGCGATTATGCTTTCACGTCCTAGAGGAATAGGAATGGCACCTTGAATGTGGCCTGATTGAAATTCGTGCGGTGTGCGCACGTCAATAATGATTGTGTCAGGATCCGCTAAACGTGCTTCCAGATCATCGGGTGTTAAATCTACCAGGTTCTTGGGATGCCGAAATAGGTTCAATAGATTCACGGTTTCAATGCCCTTTCAGTTTGTTCTCACCTAATACGATAGGTACAGGGTTAATTAAGATTTTAAGCTTTATATCTGCACAATTGACGATAGGTTGCTGCGCAGTGGAATATTTTCAGAAAAATTCACCTCATTGTCTCTCGCCTTTTCTATGATCATGATCAACAATAGTACCAATAATATGCACTGCAACTTGAAGATTTATGAGAGGGGCGGTCGATGGTGCCCGACTGGAAAGCTCTGAAAGATAAAGCATTATCCGCTGTTAACAATGCGGCTCAAGAAATCGATTATCAACTGACGTTGACCAAGTTGCGAGCACAAGTAAAATCCGATCAAAATAGGTTGGCGGAAGCCTATCAAGACTTAGGTATAGCATGTTATGAACTTTTGATGCAAACGGGAAGTGTGAATAGACAAACCGATAAAGTTGCATCAATGTTCACCACCATTGCGCAGTGTGAAGAAACCCTCAAACAATCTCAAAAATCATTAGAAGACGCATTGTCAATCGAGAACAAAAACACATGTTCAGCCTGCGGTGCGGTAGTAAGTCAAACGGCTCGTTTTTGCGCGAATTGCGGCAATCCTCTTGCCTAAGTGCTGCAATTCATGTGGCGTTAAAAAATGGATCCGGTTCGCAATAAAAATATTGAAAATACTGAGTGTTATGTGAATGGTATGTTGTTAATAGCGATTTCGTATGACATTACATTATTAAAAGCAAGTGTCATGACAACTCATTCATAATGGGTTATTAGACTGTTATTTGGATACTGAGGAAGGTGATAAACATGGCCAGTGTTCCACGGCAATCATTAACGAGATTGACCACGCCTTTGATTCGTGTAAACGGACGTCTCGAACCTACCACCTGGGAAGAGGCTTTGAAGGTCGCCGCTAAGGGGTTTCAGCAAGTTAAATCGCAATATGGATCCAAAGGTCTTGGTGTGTTTAGCTGTTCGAAATCTACGAATGAGTTGAACTATCTCGCATCGAAATTTGCTCGCGTTGTATTCGGAACGAACAATGTGGATTCGTGTAACCGTACGTGACATGCTCCCTCCGTCGCGGGTCTCGCGACAGTATTTGGCAGTGGGGCGGGAACCAATTCCTATGATGAATTTCATCATACCGACTTTATTTTGTTGGTGGGCTCCAATGCCGCCGAAGCCCATCCAATTATTTTTCACCATGTGATGAAAGGCGTGCACAATGGTGCCACATTGGTAGTCGTGGATCCCAGACGTACATTGACGGCACAAAAGGCCCATACCCACTTGGCGATTGCTATTGGATCCGACATTGCCTTACTTAATGCCATGGCTCATGTCATTATTCGAGATGGTTTATGGGATCAGAATTTTGTCAAACGGGCGACCACAGGCTTTGAGGAGTTTGCTGCCAGTGTTGCCGCATGGACGCCAGAACGGGCATCGCTCATTACAGGCATAGCATCCGAAGAGATTGAACGCGTTGCCAGAGCCTATGCGAAGGCGGATCGCGCGATAATCGGTTGGACATTAGGGATTACCGAGCATCACAATGCGGTAGACAATGTGTTTGCGTTAATCAATCTCGCCTTACTCACAGGCCATGTGGGGCGGGAAGGATGCGGCTTGAATCCCCTACGCGGACAAAACAACGTCCAGGGGGGTGGAGACATGGGCGCCTTACCTGATAGGTTGCCGGGATTTCAAGACATTCGCGTGGATAGCATTCGTGCACGGTTTGAAAGCGCCTGGGGAGTCACGATTTCTGGAACTCCGGGATTTAATCAAACGCAGATGTTTGAAGCGATGGACCGCGGAGAACTCAAAGGTCTTTATGTCATTGGCGAAAATCCCGTAGATTCTGATGCCAATGGCAATCACGTGCGCCAGTTACTTCAGCAACTAGACATGTTGGTGGTTCAGGACATCTTTTTAACCGCGACAGCACAAATGGCCGATGTGGTGTTGCCAGCCAAGGCCTCGTTTGCGGAAAGTGACGGCACGTATACCAATAGCGAACGACGAGTACAGCGTGTCCGCAGTGCCCGTAAGGCGCCTGGAGATGCTCAAGATGATTTGTGGATTGTGACCCATTTAGCGAATGCCATGGGATATTCCTGGCCAGAGATGAGTGCCGAGCAAGTGTTCGATGAGATGCGTCAACTGGCCCCGAATTTTCACGGTATGACCTATGACCGCCTCACCCGGGAAAAAGGCATTCAGTGGCCATGTCCCGACGAGAATCATCCGGGAACCCGAACGCTTCACACGCGTTTGTGGGAAGAGAACATTGGAACTCCGGCTCCATTTACTCCCGTAGACTGGCAACCTCCTGTAGAAATGCCTACCGAGGATTTCCCCTTTTTGTTAACCACAGGCCGGCGTTTAGGATTCTTCAATACTGGAGTGCAATCGGAGATCTATCATCACCCTCACCCCGGAGAATGGATGGAAATTCATCCGGATGATGCGAAAGGGCTCGGGTTAACGGATCAAGACACCGTGCGTGTGACCTCCAGGCGGGGACAAGTCCTCGTACCCATTCGTATTAGTGAGACGGTACAACCTGGAACAGTCTTTATGACGTTTCACTTTCCCGATCTCGTCGACACCAATCAATTAACAATTGATGCGACCGATCCGCGTTCTGGTACCGCGGAATTTAAAGCCTGTGCGGTGCGTGTAGAACGGATCGATGCCAATGTCCCCAGACAAGAACCCAGAACCATGGTGAATGCAGAAATTCAGGATTGATGAAATCGAGGTGGCAGGTTATGAATGACCAAGAATTACCTGTGGCAATAAAGGTTGAACAACTCTTGGAGTCCATTCCCAAAACACGTGACCAGCTATTGCCGGCTTTATGGCGTGTTTATGATCATTTTCACTATTTAAATCCTGACATCATAGGGGAACTCTCACGCCAGATGGCAATTCCTTATGCGGAAGTCTATGGGGTCGCATCATTTTATGCACTGTTTTCCTGGGAACAGCCTGCTCGCGTTCCGGTACAAATTTGTCACGATGTGATTTGCCAATTGTATGGAGCGGAGGCCTTAAGTCAAAAGGTGGCGGCTGGGGTCGATCCACAAACGGTAAGGGTCACATCAACGTTGTGTTTAGGGCAGTGTGATCATGCGCCTGCAGCCTTGGTCGGCGATCACGTGATGCGAAAAGCTACTGTTGACAAAATTCAGTCTCAACTGGAAGGAGGGCAAGCATGATCTCGGTACGTAGGTTACTGCCGGATAATCCCAAAACGCCTCCTGTCAGTATAGAGCGCCTGAGAGAACGTGGATTTGATAATGCTTATGACCGCATATTGAAAGCCGATGTTGACCAGGTTATTGCGGAATTAGAGGCCAGTGGAATTACCGGGAGAGGGGGAGCCGCTTTCCCTACAGGCCGCAAATGGCGCAGCGTCAAAGAGGCCCCTGGTTCGATGAAGTATGCCATTATGAATGCTGATGAAAGTGAACTCGGGACTTTTAAAGATCGGATGCTGATTGAACAAGATCCTCTAGGCCCCTTAGTAGGACTGGTTTTGGCGGCTAAAACACTCGGAGCCACTCACGCTTATTGTTATATTCGGGGTGAGTACCGCGCAGAGGAAAAACAGTTAGCTGATGCTATCGAATTGCTGAAAAAATACGGGTGGATCGGCCCAGGAAGTGGCGTGGATATCGAAATTCGACGGGGGGCTGGGGCTTATGTGGCTGGAGAAGAAACGGCCCTCTTCAACAGCATTGAAGGAAAACGGCCGGAACCCCGGGTCAAGCCTCCATTTCCTACCGTTCATGGCGTCTTTGGCGCTCCCACTCTGATTCAAAATGTTGAAACATTGGCGAATGTGGCGCTTTTGTTCGCTCATGATGTGAACTGGTTTCGTGAAGTGGGAACTAAGCAAAATCCCGGAACCAAGTTGGTGGCTTTGAGTGGGCATATCAAAAATCCTGGCGTTTATGAAGTGCCATTTGGTACAGCTTTGTCTGACATTTTATTATCGTCCGAACTCGGTGGCGGGATAGGTGGAAGCGGGAAGCTGGGAGCTGTACTCATTGGGGGAGCTGCGGGAACCTTTTTGACCCCAGATGAAATTACGGAAACGACCTTGGATTATCCCTCATTAGCGCGTCATGGGGCGAGTATTGGCTCTGGTGCGATTATGGTTTTTGATGACACCGTCGATCTTCTTGGTGTTGTCGAGCGATTGGCGCACTTTTTTGCTGAAGAATCCTGCGGACAATGTGTGCCATGCCGGATCGGGACACACCGCATCAAGGAGTTTATCCGTCATCCACAACTTTTGGAAGAGGTAGAGAACATCCGCTCTTTAGGCATGGCCATGCGTGATGCGTCCATTTGTGGTTTAGGGCAGACGGCTCCCATGGCATTACTATCACTATTAGACCGGCCCCAACTTATTCATGCCCAAACCCTGTAATCCAGGTGGGGAAGGAGGAATCAACGTTTATGGCAGACACCGTTTCTATCGTGATTGATGGACAACCTGTAGAGGTTTTACCTGGCACGACCATACGTGCGGCCTGTGAACAGATTGGCAAACCCATTCCGACCTTGTGCTGGCATCCTAATCTGACACCCGCCAATGCTTGCCGCGCCTGTGTGGTGGAAGTCGAAGGTTCAAGGGCACTTGTAGCCTCCTGTTCACGACCCGTAGAGGATCAGATGAAGATTCACACGGATACCGAACGGGTCAGAAATGCACGCAAAACTGTGGCAGAATTACTCGCATCGGCAGTGGATATTGGGTTAGCCGCGGATGTACAAAACTTGATTGTGGAAACACAAGCGGATATCCACCGGTTTAACAATCCGGAGCAAGCGCATGTGGGGATCAAAGATGACAATGATTTGTATATCCGAGATCTCGATAAATGTATTTTATGTTACCGCTGCGTTAACACCTGTGGAACTGATGCCCAAAATACATTCGCCATTGCTGTCGCGGGACGAGGACTCCATGCTCATATCGACCCGGGCACGGATCGATGGCTTACCGATTCCGATTGTGTCTTTTGTGGAAATTGCGTTGCCGTTTGTCCTACGGGTGCCCTGATGGGCAAAAAGGAATGGCAACTTCGCCAAGAAGGACGATGGGATGAATCCCAAATTCACGTGACGGAGACGATTTGTACCTACTGTGGGGTCGGCTGTGATTTGGAATTACACGTGTTGGACAATGATATCGTCAAGGTCACATCGCCATTTGACCACCCAGTGACTCATGGGATGTTGTGTGTTAAAGGACGCTACGGTTATGATTTTGTCCAACAGGAAGAATGAGTCTCCTAGCGTGATACAACAATAGTCTTGAATAGGCTTGGTGCTGCGATACCGTAGCATCAAGTTTTGTTATTGTGGGGGAAGCTCGTAGACTTTGATGTAAAGGTTAAAGCAGTGTTGCAGTCAAGACCCGGGGATCCCCTTAATGTCATTCTGTTCCCGTCGTCACTAATTGCCAATGGTGTCTATTCATCTGCGTTGACACTTCTATGGATAAACAGGAATTTTGGGTGGATGGACCAACAGTTTTCTAGGGTAGTGGTCTATGATGGTCATAAAATGCTCATAAAAGACAAGGAGACTAGAGCGATGCCCGTGTTATACCGGGTTCATTTGATCGATAATCCCTCAGAATTGGTGAATATTCGGTGGAATGAAGAAGGCCAGATTACCCAGATTGAGCCGTATCAGCAAATGCCCGGGAACGTACCGTCATTGTGGGATAAAGATAGGGACCAAGGGATGTGGGACGGAGAAGGGGGTCTGGTACGTACAAGGCGAAACTGGCGGGTGTTCCCGTCGCGTTGGTCGATCCGCGCAATACCTCCCGCACCTGCCCCCAATGTGGATTGATTGATCCCCATAATCGTCCAACCCAAGCCTCTTTTCGGTGTATCGCGTGTGGCTTCGCTGGGCCTGCCGACACCATCGCTGCGGGCAACATTGCTCGTAGGGCGGCTGTCAACCCGCCGCACGCGGGGTCTCTACAAGAGATACCTGCAAGCTTCGCCCTTTAGGGCGGGGTCGTTGACATTATCCTGATTTGGTTCGGTTCAGTGGCATATTCAGTGCGATGATGGCCGCAAAAGAGTCCATGAAAGATAAAATTGACGTACAGTTGGTCTTAATGTGTCCCACTGAAATCGATCCGGCCTGGTCAAAATTCTTGTGTGAAATCCGCGATAACCTATCGGCCTTAGGGGGAGTGCCGTGGCTGGCTGCTCATCCGGTGAAAAATATCCAGTGGATTTTGGACCAAGCGACTCGATTAGGGTTAGGAGTAGACCTGCATATTGATGAAACGTTAGATTCCAAAGCCAAGACGCTACAGTGGTTAACGGATGAAGTGTTGCAGCGATCGTTTCCGAACCCGGTGGTTGCGAGCCATGTTGTTGCCATAGGAAACTACGATAATGCGATCCAACAGCGGGTGGCTCGTGCTGTTCAGGACGCAGGCATTCACATTGTCAGTTTGCCGCAAACCAATTGCTATCTCCAAGGGCGCGAGTCCCCATATCTCAAATGACGAGGCATAACGCCCATGAAATTGTGGAAGGACCTGGGGGTCAACGTGGCCTTGGCTTCTGATAATATTGACGATCCCTTTCATCCTTGGGGAAATGGGGATCTCTTGCAGGTGGCGTCCTTGGCTCTTTATGCTGCACAATTACAGCCGGATGATGAAATCGATGTATTACGGGCTATTTCTTATACTCCGCGTCGTTGGTTAAGTGCGGATAGGGATCCTCTTGCGCCCTTTCACCCAGCGGACTTGCTGGTTTTGCCTTTAGCCCAAGTCCATGCCGTGTTTACGCAAATGCCACAGGCCCGTGCCGTATTTAAACAAGGACGCCTGATTAGGCGTCGAGTGATCATTGTCGATTAGACACTACTATTGTGAGAACGGATACGAAATATGCCACCAAGAATGGAGCCCACATTCCCGCGATTAGAGAGGCATTGGGATCCCCAACATGGGGATCCCAATGCCAGCCAGTTACTATCTTCAGAGTGATCAGGATGATGTCAATTCAATCCAAAATAGGCGGCTTTAACATGGGCATCGGCATCTAGATCATTTGGGGTGCCGTGAAAACGTATTTGCCCATTATCTAAAACATAGACATCATCGGTTCCCTCTAAAAATTTAATGTTCTGTTCGGCAATGAGAAATGCTGGACCCGAAGAACGGTAAGTTTTGAGCATGCTAATCATTTCGTTCACCATGACCGGGGCAAGTCCGGAAGAGGGTTCATCCATCAATATCAGTTGCGGCTTGCCCATTAAGACCTTGGCAAATCCGAGAATTTTCCGTTGGCCACCACTGAGACTTCCCGCCGGATCTTTACGTTTTTCGTATAACAACGGCAGTTGTTCAAACAGTCTTTGCAGTTGCTGGCGGCGTTCCTGGCGACTTAAATAGTAGCCGCCGATGTTTAAGTTGTCTTCCACACTTAAACTGGCAATGACGCCGACTTCGGAGAGATAGGCAAGTCCTCCCTTGACGCGTTCACTCGGGGGCCACTCGGTGATGTCTTGGCCGGCGAACATGATGTGCCCGGATGAGGTGGGAATCAGGCCAATGAGACATTTTAACAGGGTCGTTTTGCCTGCACCATTGGCTCCTAAAAGAACCACTTGTTGTCCAGGTTCTACATCTAGATGAATGTCGTGTAACACATTCAAAGAGTGATAACCACAAGAAAGCGATGAGACCTGTAAAAGGGCCATTTTGCATCGACGCCTTTCTTTAGAAATGACAGGAACAGAACATCTTTACGTTCCCGTTCCCAAATAGACGGCGGCCACCGTGGGATCTTGAGCTGCTTGACTCAATGACCCTTGAAAAATTTCCTTGCCGGCATTCATGACAATGACGCGCTCCGTTAATTGATTAACAAATCCAAGGTGATGTTCAACAACAATTAAGGCGATGTTCTGTTGCGATAAATTCTTTAAATGATTGGCGACGGTTTCAAGTTCTTGATGATTGAGTCCGGCTGCCAGTTCATCGATTAAAAGCAATTTCGGTCCGGTCGCCAGTGCCCGCGCGAGATCTAATAATTTCTGCTGGCTGCTATTCAACTCAGACGCCAAGTGATCCCGGTACTGACTGAGATTGACGAATTCGAGTGCCTCGTCCGGAGCCATGACGGAATTTTTACCGTAATGATAGGCCAAATTCACATTCTCTTGCACCGTCAGAGACTTAAAAGGTTTGGGTATCTGAAAGGTTCGGTTAATCCCTAAACCCGATCGTTTATGCATGGGCAAGCGAGCGATATCAACCCCTTGAAAATGAATGGAGCCGTGATCGGGATAGTAAAGTCCCGAAATGACATTGATCAGCGTGGTTTTGCCCGAACCATTGGGTCCAACCAGTCCCAGAATTTCCCCGGGTTCCACAACTAGGCTAATGCCATCCAGAGCACGAAAACCCCCAAACTTCTTAGCAATATTGGTCACGGTCATTAAGGGTTTACGGGACATATTTTCCCCTCCGCTGAATTAACGATACGACGCCATCTGGTAAGAATAAGACTAAGGCTATAATGAGTAGTCCATAGATCAATTGAAAATATTGCGGTTCAGAAATTCCGATCGCGTTATATAACCCATAGAGGACGATAGAACCCAAAACAGGACCACTCACGGTGCCAGCACCTCCAAATAAGGTAAAGACAATCGCTAAAATACTAATATTCAAATCAAACACGGTGCTGGGGTAAAAGACAGACAAATGCCAACCGAATATGGCTCCCGTGAGTCCAGCGATTAAGGCGGAAAGTAACCAGACAACAGACCGTGACCTCACTACAGCGATCCCCGCCATCGCGGCACTAACCGGATCCTCGCGAATGGCCATGAGAGCACGGCCAAAGGGCGCATTGCGAATGACGATTAAGAGCACAGTGGTTAACACGAGAACCACGACCATGGCGATATACGAGGTGAGCGGATGATAACTTTGCGTAAGCGATTCCCCATAAGGACCACCAGTGAGGTGCATCAACTGTGAATTCGATACGACATTGCTGAGCACTTCTGATGCCGCTAAAGAACTTATCGCGAAATATGCGCCCGATAGACGCAAAAGCGGTGAAAAGATAACGGCGATGACGACGGATAAAAGGCCGCCCATCACCACGGCCAAGAGTCCCGGTAAATGCAGTAACTGGATACTCATGGCCATGCCATAAGCGCCAATACCAAAGAATCCGACATATCCAAATGGCAGATAACCGGTAAAGCCGTAGAGCAAGTTTACACCTTGCGCTAACGTCATGAAGGCCATCATTTGAAACAAAATGGCATGGTTGGCGTACACCAACGGCGAGAGAGAAAAACCGGCCAAGACTAATAACGGGATAAGGCTGTTTGCCCAAAGCCTCTTGGAGGTATGGGGTTTTAAATGGGCACGTGGCGCATTAAGCATGGCGTACCCCCTTACCTAATAAGCCTGAAGGCTTCACCAACACAATGATGAGTAATAGGAGATAAGGAACGAGGACCGACCATGATGATAAATAGGTTTGCATCAACATCAATGAAATTCCGTAAACAAGTCCACCTAGAACCGATCCCAAGGGGTTTCCTAAGGATCCGATAACGACAATGGCAAAGGCAATCGTCGTGAGCCCAAGTCCAGAGGTGGGGTCGAGACTTCCGATCATAAAGGGACTGAGGACTCCGGACATGGCAGCAAGGGCTATGCCTAAAGAGAAAATAATGGCCGATGTCCGCTTTACGGGCAATCCACTGGCCATCGCTTCGTCACGGTTGCCCATGACGGCGCGTACGGCTTGACCGGTACGCGTGTAGTACAAAAAGAGATAAGTGAGAGCAATCATCAAGAGACTAACGCCCGCGGTAATAACCCAAACAATTTGGTAGCTTTGTCCCAGAAAATGCCACGGTGCATTACCAAAGACCGATAAGGGCAACGAACGCGGATTATCGCCGAAACCAATGACCATCAACGCTTCGAGCACTTGGGACAAGCCGAAAAATAAAATTAATGACAGCATTTCGGGATCCCGGGAACTCGTCAGCCTGGGAATAATCGGGAAAAACAAGGTAAGACCGAAAACAAAAAACAGCAGCAGCGCAACCACCAAGCTCACAACCGGATTAAGATGCAATGACGAATAAAGAACCACGGCCAGATAGCCTCCCAATACTACGAAATCCCCATGGGCTAAATTGACCATTTGCATGACGCCGAAAATCAGATTAAGTCCTAAAGCCATAAATCCAAAAAATAGGCCAAATAGGATTCCGGAAATGAGACTATAAGTGAACATAAAATCCTCCTACTAAGGGTTCCTGCAATCTTGAATAAACGGCATATGGCAGGTTGATGGGTTGATTGCAGGAACCCTTTCCATTAAGAATTGGGGGATGTCACAAACTTAACCGATACCTGTCCTTGGGACGTGGTGGTGATTTTGCCGACGGGCAAAGTTTCTCCAACCTGAGCCCCTTCGGAATTAATCTTAAAAGTGCCGTCCAATGTGGTCAGCGAACCCGAAAAGTGGCTGACCGCATGTCGTAGCGACAATTGGTTGAGGCTGTTGGCTGTTTCTAGTGTTTTTTGAATGATAAGCCCCGTGTTATAGCCAGCAATGCTTAAAAAGTTTGCGCTTTGACCCGTTTGCTGTTTATAAGCCGATTCGAATTGGGCGGTATTGAGTCCATAATTGACATGCGAAAAAGATAGAAGCGGAGGCGCCGGATACGTATAGACGTTGTTGATTGAGCTCGGGCCATTGCTCGTCAGGAACAGTTGCGGTAACTGACCCGGGAATATGGTGAACACCATCTTAAAATGATCGCCGCTGGCCTTGAGTGCCTGAAGGAAGGCGATATCGTTGTTGGGATAGCCTAGCTCAATGACCGCTTGAGGGTGGGTGTTAGCCATATTATTTAACAGGACCGAATAACTGGATGTGCTGGTTGGAACCCCATTGTTATACACGGGAGTAATATTGGCAGCTTTCAATTTGCTTACCAATGTTTGATCTTGCGATTGGTCAAAATCGTTCGTCGCATAGACAATAGCGATGCGCGAATAGCCTTTCTTGATTAAATATTGCGCCAATGAATCAGGCCATAAACCTGAGGTCGGCAAGGAGGTTAAGACAATATAGGGATTAGACGGGGTGAAAAAGGAAGCGCCCGTGCCTGTTTGATCAAAAAGCAACATTTTATTTTCTTCGGCAATCGGGACAGCCACTGAGGTGAGCACGGAACCAAAGTCCGCGACGAGAACGTTGACGTGATTGACAGAGATTAATTGGGAATAAAGAGTTGTTGCGGTCGTCGGAGAGCTTTGATCATTATACGCGACGATTTTCACAGGAACCTTTTTGTTCAGCGCTTTAACGAAGACCCCGCCACTTTTGTCAACCTGTGAAGCCCAAAATTTTAACCCATTATATTCGGGCATGGACGAGGTAGCAAATGGTCCAGATTCCGCATACAGCGTGCCGATAGTAATATCTTTAATGTTTTGAGAACTCGGTGCAGATGTGGGTGAACTGCTGCTGCCACATCCGGCCAATGAGGCGGAGAGCAAAGCGGCCGAGATACCCAAGACGGCAGTGCTTTTTCGGCTAATCATCGTGTGTGCCTCCTATTTTATGAATCGACAGACAAGATGATAATACTGCAAAATGAGTGACTTGATTCGATAAGACAATATTGAAAAATTATTCAGTACTTTATGTGAATAGTTATATCGATAGTACATGAAGTATGAAGAAACGACAATTTATGACAATTAAATCTCGGTCCCGTGATGACCGAGATTTAACAGTTATGATTCGTCTTCTTTAAAATTGATCATTCGGTGAACCCATAATGCATGATACGCCCACTGAGAGAAATTGAGACGAACGCCTTTAACCTTCCAAAGCTTGCTGAAAATCAGCGAGGAGATCATTAAGACTTTCGATACCCATGGACACTCTCAACAGATCGTCCGTAATACCTTGTTGACGGCGTTCTTCTTCTGTGAGACTGGCATGGGACATCGTGGCCGGATGGCTAACGATGGTTTCTACACCGCCCAAACTCACAGCATATAAGGCATAATGAAGACGGTTAACAAAGGCCTTCCAATAATTGGGATCTTGAAAACGTAGGGAAAATACACAGCCCGGTCCCAGCGCCTGGGAATGGTGAAGAGCAGTGCCGTCATGACCGGGCAATCCGGGGTAATACACGTGCGCGATTTGGGGTTGGCTTTTTAGCCATCGGGTAAGATATTGAGCATTTTGTTGAGCACGATCCATGCGTACCCCTAATGTTTTAATCCCGCGGATAACGAGCCAACTGTCCTCGGGCCCTAATATCCCTCCCCAATCTTTTTGGATTTGGGCAAGCCTGTCGCCAAGTTGATTGTCCTTGACGACTACGAGTCCAGCTACCACATCACTATGGCCACCCAAGAATTTGGTAGCGGAGTGAATAACAATGTCGCATCCGAGTGTTAAGGGTCTTTGCAAGTACGGAGACATAAAGGTATTATCGGCAATCGTTAAAAGCCTGTGATGTTGCGCGATATGAACAATGCCGCGAATATCAGTAATTTTCATGAGAGGATTGGACGGGGTTTCAATATACAATGCCCGGGTGCGGGGTGTTAGGGCGTTTTCAACGGCGGTTAAGTTTGTCATGTCGACAAAACTCGCTGAAAGACCGAATCGTTCCACCATCGTTGTCATCAGATGATAAGTGCCGCCATAAAGATCGTAGGGCAAAATGATATGATCGCCTTGACCCAGTAACGTGAATACGGCGGCAATGGCTGCCATTCCTGAAGCAAAGGCGAAACCGCGGACGCCTTCTTCTAATTCCGCAATCGTATCTTCCAAGGCTTGACGCGTGGGGTTGCCGATGCGGCTATATGTCCAGCGTACAGGCGTATCCGCCAAATCCTGATGATATGTTGAACTGTGATAGACAGGGATGCTGCTGGCCCCGGTGTATTTGTCCATCAGCGCGGGATTGTGAATAAGTTTCGTTAGCATGTCCACGGACAATTCCTCCTTTAACTCTTAGGGTGCACTTTACGAGTTAAAGGCAATCACAACAAGAACCATGTTGTGACAAATGGTCTGTTCTCAAAGACCAAAGGAACCAGGAGTGTCTGTATAGGCCTTGACGAGTCGAGAGAGCCGAGCCAGGCCAGTGTGAATGGCCATAGGATTTGCCGTGCTGACACAAAGCCTTATCCAATGACGAAATTGATCATCCGTGCCAAAGGCCAGTCCCGGGGCGAAGAGGACATCGCGTTTGGCCGCGTATTGATGAAAGGCGAGGGCACTGAGGGAGCGAGGGAGTTCGGCAAAGACATAAAAACCATTATGAGGATTGCCCCAAATCGGGAAGCCTAGCTGCGGTAAAAGCTGTTTGGCAGTCTGGATGCGTTCTGCATAAACCTTGCGCACGGCTTGGATATATTGATCAATATTGCCGCTTCTCAACCAGCCTTCCACGAGTAATTGACTCACCGTCCCAGTATGTAAATCCCCTAGTTGTTTAATTTGGGTCAGTTGGTAAATGAGATCTGGAGGCCCGGCAATTAATCCAACGCGTAGACCGGGAGCTAAAATTTTGGAGAAGGTGTTGATATAAATCACATGTTCTTCCGCGCCCTTGTAGGCTCTCAGAGGCAATGAATGCCCCGGAGCTAAAAAACCATAGGCATCATCTTCAATGATGGGTACATGATAGGAGATAGCGAGATCTAATAGAGCTTGTCGGGTCGCTTCACTCATGCTCACACTCGTCGGATTTTGATAATAGGGTTGCAAGTAAATCAGGCGGGTATCATGACGTGATAGGGCGTCTTTCATTTGTGCCGGATTCACGCCTTCGGTTCCCACGTCAATACCAATGATTTGCGCGCCGTGAGCCCGAAATATTTGCAGTGCCCCAGCAAAAGTGGGGGACTCGGTTATGACGATATCGCCGGGTCGTATCCACAAACTACTTAATAAATCCAGTGCTTGTAGCGATCCGGATGTGATGAGAAGATGGTCTGGCGAAAGATGAAGATTGCGTCGTCCTAAAAATTCTTCGGCAATGGCTTCTCTTACGCGGTCGATACCCGCGGTCGGTGAATACGAAAAAACTTCACGGGTTCGCTGTGTAAAGAGTTCGCGAATGACGCTTTCGAGTTCAAAGATCGGTAACAGTGAGGCATCGGGCATGCCGATTTCAAAATTAAAGCGGGCTTGACTGGTCGCTGCCGACATTAAATCGCTTAAGAAACTGGATACTGGCTTCGTTTGGGCTTGATTCCATTGGGTCAACGAGGAGCGTGCAATAGCGGTAGGCCACTGCGGAACATTGATGACTTGAGGAGGTGAAAAGGCATCCCATTTAATATAACCCATTGTTTCGAGCTCTTCCCACGCACGTCGAATTGTTGATCGACTAACCTGATACTGCTGAGCCATTTGCCTTTCGGACGATAGGGTGTCTCCAATGCGCCAAACACCGTTTTCAATGTCTAAGCGAATTTTTTCGGCAACTTTTTGAAATGCTCGCATGCACTTCCCCCCTCCTTCAAAAAATGAACGGATCGCGGATTAAGATGATGGGCTGGGATCAGATCGGGCTGTCATTTTGAGGAGATAGTTCGCGTTTTTTAGACAAAAATCCTGCTGTACCGATGCACGCATCTCGAAATGATGACTTACAAATAACACCATTGTACACCGTTGGATAAAATGGAACATTTTCTCGTTGTTCCCGTATTGTAAGATTCTTTTAATCTGGTGCTTGGGCTTAATGTGTACAGCCGCGGTAGTTTATCCCAGCGAATGTCGGAACCCAGTCAAGCAAAATCGGTGATTTCTGCCGTAACCAGTAGAAAAGTCCCAGTCAAAGACCAACATTGTTGACTGTATTGTTGGCTGTATTGTTGCCTGAATGATGAAATCTGCTTACTAAAACATATGAAGAAGTCTAAAAGGCTTGGCTCTATCCAGGCACGAAATACTGTCAGGAATGATAGACTAAAAGAAAACAGAAAAGTGATGGAGCACGTACGGTATGATGGAGCAATACATGTAAGAAATCATTGACTGACGTGTCGGCATACTGTCAAAACAGTGGGCAACAGGATGATCTTTTAGGCCATGGGATGAACTCAAAGACAGCATGGATTAGAAAGGCGTGAGCAGAAAATGTCTGTATCAGAAATGAAATCCTCCTCTTCGCACAATTCCTTATTGTCCGGATCCACATTGGACTTTCAGCTTTCGAATCTTTTTGCCAGTGGTCTTGATTTTGCCAGGGGTATTGCAGCAAGCGACTTTACCTCCCTACCTGTCAATAAAGACGCGCAAATGATTGCTCTCGGTTTTGGGCTACCTGATCCGGAACTGTTTTCGATTGATGATCTGCGCGATGCCGCGGATAAGGCGCTACGAACCGATGGACTCAGGGCGTTACAATATGGAGGAGGATCCGGCATGGCACAATTGCCGGAATGGATTCGAACCATTCAGGCGGCAAGACGCCAAATTCCATGTCAGCCCGGCGAATTAGTATTGACTCATGGCTCGTCACAAGCCATGGACCTGATTGCCCGGGTCTTTTTGAATCCCGGAGATGAAGTCTGGTTTGAACGGCCGACATATTTCGGTGCGATTAAAATTTTTGGTTTACGGGGTGCTGTAGAACGCGATTTTCCCATGGATGAGGACGGCCTGATTGTCGATGCTGTCCAGGAAGAATTGGCCCGTCGTCGCCGAAACGGTGAACCGTTACCCAAATTGTTTTATACCATCCCGAATTATCAAAATCCTAGCGGTCGGTCGATGACCTTAGCCCGGCGCCAGCAACTTATTCATTTAGCACAACAATATCATTTCCTTATTGTCGAGGATGATGCCTATGGTGATTTGGGCTTTGATGGGGAAATGCTGCCAACTCTTCGCCAACTTTGTCCCAGTCACGTGCTGTATTTGAATACTTTCTCTAAAACCATCGCCCCGGGTTTTCGTGTTGGGTGGATTATGGCGCCAGCTGAGGCAGTGGCCAAGATCCGGGAAGTTAAGGCTGAAGGGGCAAATGGGGGATTTGTGCAAGAAGTTCTGAGCAGATTTTTAGAGTCCATTGACTATGAGGCTCACATTGCCCATCTAAAAACCCATTACCAAAGTCGACGGGATGCTATGTTGGAGGCTTTGGAACGCGATTTCCGGGCCCTTTGTGAATGGACGAAACCGAGTGGAGGATTTTTTGTCTGGCTGACATTACCGAGTACTACGAGACTTTCTCAAATGATGGCATTCAGTGAAAAGATGGGGGTCAGTTTTGTGCCCGGAACAGCATTTTATGTGGGCGATGGGGGTCAAAATCATATTCGGCTTAGTTTTTCTCTGTATCCTCCAGAAGCCATTACCGAAGGAATGAAGCGACTTAAGCAGTTGATCGAATCTGTACAGCCATAATTTTTTCTAAATGGGCCCATGAATTCTGATGAGCAAGCGGAGCATTCGTGTCTCCGCTTGTAATTTTTTTTGAAGGGCGACTTCCGCCATCCTATTATTGATAGGCAATATATTGACCATCTTTTTATTTAAAGAATTTTGTGGAAAATGATGAAATTATACGATGCCTTGCTCAGTCCGTGGCAAGATAAGCAAGAAAGATCAGACCAGATTTTCAATGCATTGATCTGATGATTTGTTAATAAGACGGTGTGATGTGAATGGATCGACAAGGCATGACGTTAAATCGTCCCTGGCATATTGAATTATCAGGAATTGAGCCCATTCCCGATTCGGAGCGGCATGGTCAAATTCAGGATTTATTTTGGATTTGGTTTGCTGGCAATTTGGGATTACTGGGTGTGGTGTATGGGGCGATGCTATCGAGTTTTGGACTCAATTTTTGGCAGGGACTTCTGGCTATTATTGTCGGGTCTTTATCGTTTTTGTTGGTGGGTTCATTTTCTGTAGCGGGACGGGATGGGGGTGTGCCCATGATGACGTTGTCCCGCTCAATTTTTGGTGTCTATGGGAATATCTTGCCGAATGTGGTCAGCTGGATTTCTTTGGTGGGATGGGAAACGATTACCGTTATTATCGGTACGCTTGGGTTAATGGCCTTATTTGGGGACGAGGGTCATGTATCTTACGGTACTTCCGCTGGCATTTCACTGAGCCTTATGGTCGGTGTAAGTATTATGGCCGGATTGTTAGGACAGGCCACGCTGGTGATTATCCAAAAGTGGGCGAGTTATCTGTTTGGCATCTTAACCTTGGTGGTGATTGGGTTTCTTCTGTCCCATACGGATTGGGCGCACTTGTTTCACCGTCCGGCGGGATCCTGGATCACGGGATTTGTGCCCGCGGTATCGATTATTATTGCGGGTACCGGATTAAGCTGGACCAATACTGCGGCCGATTACAGCCGATACCTTCCTCGAAGTGCCCGCGCCAAGACGATTGTGGTGGCTTCGAGTGTGGGAGGTTTTATTCCGCTTGTCTTGTTGATGGGAGTGGGCATGTTGGCGGCCACGACGGAGCCGCGATTGGCGACGGCTTTAAATCCCCTGACGGTGCTAGGTCGGGAGATGCCATCATGGATGACGATTCCCTATTTTCTCACCGCGGCCGGGGGATTGGTTGTGGAGGCCGATCTCAGTTTATATTCTTCGGGATTAAATTTGTTAAATTTATTTATCCCTTTTGCCCGTTACCAAACGGTGGTGCTTGATGCTCTCATCATGGTCACCGGCACGATTTACGTGCTATTCATTGCGAAGAACTTTCTTGGCCCCTTTGAAGCATTTGTAATCCTTTTGGGTGTGGGATTAGCGGCATGGGCTGGTATGTTTTTAGCCTTTCAACTGGTTGCCTATTTCCGCCGATTGCCCTTATATGTGGATGACGCCCATGTGCGCCGCATTCAGTGGCCAGCAACTTTCATTTGGATCGTCTCTGTTGGGATAGGTCTTCTCTATACTTCCTCTCCTTGGTTTTCTGGTCCTTTTGCGCAAGGAATCTTTGCGCATTCGAGCTTAGAGATTCTTATGACCTTTGCCATTAGCATGCTCGTGTATGGACTTTGGTTATGGAGTCATTCTCCTGCGAGGTAGACTGATGGATAAAAATGGACGGTTTGTGCTTATCGGGAGCATTATTATGGATATCCAACTTTTTGTGACCCACATCCCCCCTTCCGGAGGGGATGTGATGGCCTCAACTGCTATGTATTACCCAGGTGGCGGCTTTAATGTCTTATCGGCGGTGACACGGCAAGGAATACCGGCTTTATATGCTGGGCGCATTGGTCAGGGACCCATGGGTAAACGCATAAGAGAGGTACTGCAGCAAGAAGGCATTACTGCTCTTCATACCTATAGGGAAGGCAGCGATGATACCGGATTCGTTATCACCCTGGTTGAGCCCTCTGGGGAGCGTACGTTTGTCACGAGTCCTGGTATCGAAAGTCATATCCGGCCCGATGATTTGGTGGCGCTTAATTTAAGCCGCCATGATGTGGTCTATGTATCCGGCTATGATCTGCTTTATCCGGTATCGGGTGCGACAATTGCCGAGTATTTGACCATGATGAATGAGGAAATTCGCTTGGTTTTTGATCCCGGTCCTTTGATTGGTGACATTGCACCAGAACGCCTTGAATTCATGCGTCGCCGGGCTTGGCTTATCAGTGCTAACCGCGCAGAAATTTGCCAGTGGATGAATCAGCATGAAATTACCGAAGCAGCTGCCCTTTTAGCGTCACAACGTCCACCCCATTCGTTGGTCGTAGCCCGAGATGGTGAGAAGGGGGCATGGTTTGTCGACAATCAGGGACTTGTTCACGTCCCCCCGCGTCCAGCTCAAGTTGTGGATTTGACGGGAGCTGGAGATACCCATACAGGTGTTCTCGTCGCTTTTTTGATGGCGGGATGGTCTGTTTACGATGCGATTTGGGCTGCCAATATTGCAGCGTCCATATCGGTTGAAAAAAAAGGACCGGCCACGTCTCCTCGGCGAAAAGACATTGAAAGAATCATGAAGCGCTAGATTTTAGTATTTATATTGAGGATAGGGATAATGAGGGCGAGAAACTCCGTGTTTCTTGCTCTCTTTATTTTGAATAAAAAACCTTTCTCATTGTAATGATATTTCGGCAAAATAGGTTAATTATGAATTTTACTTCAAACAGGGTTGAGACTTAACTTGAATACATGCTATAAGTATAACTAGAATCATAACTAGTTACAAAGAACTAGTTATTAAGATTAGCAACTTGTGAGACAGCAGCAGAACCAATCTATCGATAAACCATACAATACCGATAATATATGGATCATATGGGTTGTCCGGGGAGGGGTGTAAATGGAAGGACTGTCGCCAGATTTAGAAGTAGTCCAGCAAGATTCGGGAACAGTGGAAATGCTTCCCGTCCGACATGTGGACGTTGCGTGGACGATGTGGGTGGGATTGGCGGCAGCGTTCGCCATTTTCTTTGCCGTATTGGAATGGCTTCCTCTCGGTTCTCAACTTGATATGCACCAACGGGCGACGTTGGCTGTCACTTTATGGGCTTGTACTATATGGATTACGGGTGCGCTACCTAAGGCCATATCGGGTCTGAGTATCCCGGTATTGCTTTATGTGAGTGGCGCAACATCGAAATCTGTAGCTTTTGCCGGATTTACGAGTAATACCTCGCTGCTTGTGATTGGTTCATTTTTGATTGCTTCTGCCCTAAATGCCCGTCACTTAGACCGACGCATCGCCTTAACCATTATGTCGTGGGCTAAACCCAAGATATCGAGTTTCCTGAAAACCTATATCCTCGCTCAAACCGCAACGGCGGTCATCATTCCGGCGATTGTTGCCCGTGCTGCGATCTTTCTGCCCATTGTGCAAGGTACCAATGCGTTATTGGAACCCGGGGAAAAAGGTCAACGGGCACGGCAGGCGATGACGATGAGCGCGGTGGGATTTGCGGCGGTATTTGCTGGACCGTTGTTTTTGACGGGGTCGATGCCTAATGTCATTGTCGCGCATCAATTAAATCATCAGGCTGGTGCCCACATTTATTGGTTTCAGTGGTTTTGGTTGAATCTCCCTCTTGCCGGGTTAATTCCCATTATGTATTTTTGGACCCTGCGCCATTTCAAAATCCAAGATGTGGGATTGCGTCATGGTCCCGAGACTATTACTACCGAACGGGCGAAGCTAGGCCCACTGAATCTGACGGATAAGCTGTCATTAGGTGTGGTGGCTCTCGCCGTTGTGCTCTGGGCAACTGGTCACTGGACGCATCTTTCAACGGGTTTGGTCGCGGTGGGTGCTGCCTGTCTTTTATTCTTGCCCGGTCTGTTATCAGGATATTGGCAGCGGATTGAACGGCATATGATGTGGGGAGTCTGGTTGTTGTTGGGAGGAGCGGTGTGTATGAGTAACGCCTTTACCGTAACCAAAACCAACGTATGGCTTTCCCACCAGCTTCAGCACTTTTTTCCCACGGCTGATTGGCTCGTGTTATTCATTTTGGCCATTGTGACCATGCAAATCTTACGCATTGGCATTGTTAGCAATGTGGGATCGATTGCCTTATTTACCCCCATTATCGTGACGTTAGCGATGACCTTACATTTAAATCCGGTGTCTTTTAGTATGGGCGTGCTGAACGTGGATTCTTATGCCTTGTTAATTCCGTTAGAAATTGAGGCGTGCCTCGTCGCCTATGCCTCGGGAGAATTTACCTTTGGCGAATTCTTCCGTGCTGGAGCGCCTTTAACCGCTATCGCCATCCTTTACATGGTCGTTGTCATGATCCCGTGGTGGGCTCTCATTGGTTATCCCATTTGGCAACCGTGATTTTTATCACCATTCTTCAATAAATTTAGGAGGGAACAAAGATGTCTTCACTGAAAAAAACGATGGAACTCACAACGTCCACGGGGGTTTCTGAATCTTTGCCAGGATTAGTAGGACCGAAAGGTACAGACCGGGGATTGCCCTTTTTAGGGCGTCTTGATTCCCGTGTGGAATCTCTTATCGCCGGAAGTTATCAGGAAATCGTCGTGGATTATGAAGTAGGGGCCTCTGGTATTGCCGATAGTGGGTGGTTGAAACTGACCTTTAAGTTTTATTCGGATTGGGCCCCGTTCCAAACTCATGATCCGAGTGGCGCCAATTATTTAAGCGCGGAATACGTGCTGTGTGATCCCTTGCCGGGACAAAGTCAAAGTACCGTCAGAGATTTGAAAGTCGAGTACTTGGTTAAAGGCCATGAGCGTCCCTATCAAAAAGCGGTGGTTGTACACGTCGTCGATGGATATCTTAAACCCGGCGATCATATTATCATTCGCTTGGGTGATCGCCGCTTTGGCGGCCCCGGCACGCGCATTCAAACTTTTGTTGAAAAAGACTTTAGAATGCGTGCCTACGTAGATGTTCTCGGCACCTCGCGGTTTGCAGAAATTGGTGATGTGGTTTTTGACATTGTCTCCGGCCCCCCTGAAAAGGTGGTGTTAACGGGTCCGCGTTGGAGTCGCCCGGATGCGTCGATTCCGGTTCTTGCCCGTCTTGAAGATCATTGGGGCAATACCTGTACGGATGAAAGTGGACCCCTCTCGATTTTTGTCCATCATGACCATGAAACCCAAGAGATGCCAGTAAAATTATCGGAAAAGGGATGGAGCACAACACGTGTAATGCTTCCGGTAAAGGCGGTGGGTGAATACCAAATCTCAGCCCGCTATGAAATGGAGAACCAAAGTCTTGAGGCCACTCCCATCTATCTTCTTGTCGATCCCACCTGTCCCGTGCCGCGCGCATATTTTGCTGACCTGCACGTTCACAGTAATCACACGGTAGGAACTAATTCCACCGAATATAACTTTAGTTATGGTCGGGATGTTGCAGGATTAGATATTTTAGGCTATACCGCCAATGATTTTCAAATTACTGATGCCGACTGGGCCCAAGATGTGCAGCTAGCCAATGCTTTTAGCCAAGATCATCAATTCATTTGCTTCCCGGGTATCGAATGGTGTGGTAATTCAGCTGCCGGGGGAGATCATAATGTTGTCTATTTGGGTGACAAAGCGGATATGGTGCGAGGGGTGGAATGGCATGAACATTTACGGGAGAGTATTCCCATGCCAGAAGCATGGCCTATTGACAAATTATATGAGGCTTATGCTAGTGATCCCGATAACTATTTACTGATGCCCCATGTGGGAGGAAGACGGTGCAATCTCGACTGGTATTATGAGCCTTTAGATCGATTGGTTGAAGTCCATTCGGCGTGGGGTTCCTTTCCCTGGTTGTTGGAAGATGCCATGCGCCGGGGCTATAAATTGGGGGTGGCAGCTAACGGTGATGAACATCGCGGACGTTGTGGAGGCGGTGTGCCGGGCACGGCAGTTTTTGGCACCAAAGGGGGATTAACAGGCGTACTAGCACCGGAACTGACCAAAAAGGCGGTCGCCAAAGCCTTGAGAGATCGGCACACATGGGCCACGACGGGAGAACATGTGGTTGCGCTAATGCGGTGTGGAACATACGTCCAAGGCGATGAGTGGGAGACCCGTGATGATGCGGTGGACGTGGAATATCAACTCTTGGGTAATCAGGGATGGGAATACATTGAGATCTTTAACGGAGTGACGCGGCTTCTAGAGCGTGATCTTCACCATGACCTGGGACTCAGTTCCAAGCGTATTCATCCGTTGGGAAGGAGCGAGAATCTTTGATCGCTACCGCTGGGCAACGTGGCGTGGAACCATTGACATTAAACGAGGGCATGTCGAGCGTTATGCTCCTTGGGGACTCGATCATCCAGCCAAAATTGTGGCATCGGAGGGACCGCGTCGTATGCGCTTTGATACGGATACCTTTGGTGATGCCGATGGCATTGAATTTTGGGTGAATGATGTCAAACGCATGGATTTTGCCATTCACGTTGAGATTCCTAATTTTAATGGGGGTACGACCATTGACTTGCATGTTAATGGGGAAATGCTCGAAACTCATAAGGGATCGGTATCGTTTGAGGTGGGGGGAATAGGACTCAAACTGGTTGTGGAGCAACTCACCGAGCAAGAACTGCCACGAGATATCAGGGGACATCTTCAGGTGGCCCTGCACCCGGGCCTAAATGGAATTTATCTGCGTGCTCGTCAACAAGATGATCACAGAGTCTTTACCAGTCCCTTGTTTATTACCAGGCAATAGGTCTAATGGTGCAAAAACCCGTGTGCGAGCGGGATGGTGATGTTGCTGGCTAAAAAGTGCCGGATAGAACAAAAATCGCAAATGGCCCTGGTGTTGTTTTACCAGGGCCATTTGACATATCTGGTCCAATTCCAGGGCATAGCATCCTAGCCATTTCGAAATATCATGGGCGTCATAATGACGTCAAAGAAGGCGTTTTCCCAGCCAATTGAGCCGAGAACTGCAGGTAAGTCGCAAGACGGCATGGCAAAGGGATTACGGGAGCTTTCTCTTTGAGCATGTTCATAAAAGCCCGCATCCACTGGGGGTGATCAGGCCAAGCCCGCGCTGAGACCATACGGCCATCAATGACGGCGGCTCCGTCAACAAACCGAGCGCCAGTGGCCTCTACATCAGATTTCAAGGCCGGGTAAGTGGCCGATGTTCTGCCGGTCATAACATGGGCCGCGGCTAAAGCGATCGGTGCATGACAAATTTGAGCGACGGGTTTTTCGGTCTGAAAAAAATGACAAAATCCGGGTCATTGCGAATATACTCGGGGGCACGTTCACCTGGGATAACGACGGCAACATATTCCTCGGGACGCACATCTTTGAAGGCGATGGGGGCTTCAATACGGTACCCAGGTGTTGTCAAACCCCGGTTCAAATCATGTAGGACGGTTTCGAGAACCTTTTTACTGGAAGCCGCAATGTCGACATCATAACCTTCTTCTTGAAATCGTTGAAATGGATACATGACCTCAAGGGATTCGGTGCCGTCGCCTGTAAGAATGAGAACGCGTGGCATCAAAGATGAAAGGCGCTCCAAGAGCGTCTGCCGCGTGCATGGCCATATGAATTAACACACCGGTTCGTAAAGGACCCGCTGACAATGGATGAAGCAGAAAATCTCGGTATCAGAGGTATAATACAAGACATATTGCACGAGGAGGACATAGTGTGCCAAAGAAAACGATTTACATTCGTGACACCGATATGCCCTTATGGGAACAGGCTGAGTCCCTTGCGACGGGGGAAAGTGTTTCGGCGATTTTAACAGAAGCGTTACAGCAATATCTCGAAGGCTTCCGGCCTGTCTATGCCACCATTAAGCTTCGTGGCGCATCTTTGGCATTTCGTGCCCGGGTTCATCCAGCCAGTGGAGGATGGCTCGTGGCAATCTCCGAGAAGTCAGACATGGTGAGGGCAATGAGTGAAGCGCAAATTGTCTTGCCTCAGAACATGCCCACAAAAGATGACGCCTGGCTATGGTTGGCACCGCATCAGATCGATTATATGTTCGTAGAATTGCCCTCGTCGTTAGGAAGTATGGACTTTCGAGAATATGCAAGAAGGGCGTGGCCGATTTTGGTGAAACGTCTGTTTGCCCAACAAACCCTCACCTATGGAGAACTAGGAGAACTTTTGGGAGGACTTCATCCCTACCGCCAAGTGCCTCAGGTGCTAGACATCATTGAAAAATGGTGTCTGGAACATGGTTATGGGGATTTGACGGCCATGGTCGTCAGTAAGACGACGGGTCTACCCGGCACGGATTATTGGCAGCAAAATGGCTGGGCGGGAATTCCCGTAGCCGAACAAGTGGAGCGCTGGAAAAAGGCGCAACAGCAGATGATTCAACAGCAGTGGCCCGAGGAAGCTCCCTTTTAACGTACACTAAATCACCCAGGTTGATTCATGTCTTATCCGAGAACCTCGGGGGAGGGGATTTCGATAAACGACGATATGTTTTCTCAAAGCGCCTATCCGATTCGCTTTGAGTGGGGACCAGAAGGTGTTGACCGTTTAGCACCTCTCTCAGGCGTGGTGGTTATTGTGGATGTGTTATCTTTTTGCACCTCCGTGGATATCGCCGTGTCAAAAGATGCCATGGTTTTTCCGTATCGGTACCACGACCAATCAGCTTCGGCATTTGCTCAATCTATTCATGCCTTGTTAGCCGACAAGCGTGGCCAGGGATTCTCGTTGTCTCCGAGTTCATTATTGTCGCTGCCTTCCCAATCGCGGATTGTTTTGCCATCGCCAAATGGCTCAACGTGTACAGTGCTCGCACAAGAAAACGGGGCTTTAGTCATAGCCGGCTGTCTACGCAACGCTAGCCAGGTCGCGGCTTTCATCAAGCGTCATTATGCCCATGAGACGATTAGTGTGATCGCATGCGGGGAACAATGGCCTAACGGCCGTTTACGGCCGGCGCTTGAAGATTTTCTGGGAGCGGGGGCCATTTTGAGTCAATTAGATCCCTGGGCACTGTCTGTGGAAGCTCAGGTTGCGGCCTGGGCTTTTCAAAACGCCCAAGCGAATTTGTCAAACATCATCATGCAGTCGTCATCCGGTCGAGAACTCACGGTCAAAGGTTTTACCGCTGACGTCTTGATCGCTAGTGAATGCAATGTGAGCACCGTGATTCCTGTGTTGAAAGATGGAGCCTATGTTGGGGCATCGTTATGATGTCGACTATGTATAGATGTCTTCCTGGGACAGATGTTGCACAGATGTCTAGCACGTATAGAAGATATGATTTGTAAGCAAATCCCCGTCCCTTGAGGTTTTTTGGTGGACGGGGATTTAAACTTATATCACCAGGCGGGGAGAAGCATACCATTCAGAACAAGATCTTTTTTGGAAACTGCCCCTTTTCCTCCGTTATGATGCGGACTTTGTCGCTGGCAAATGGGCACGAATATCTTGAATCAATGCATTCCAAGAAATCAGGCCCTCATGATACCACAGAATTCGACCCGATGAAGAAACTAACACTTGCGTTGGGATCCCAGAGACGCCGTACAAGTCGGAGATTTTGCCATGATTGTCGAGGGCGACGGGAAAGGGCAGATGAAGGCGGTTCGCATAGGCCACCACATGGGCTGTCGAGGATTCCGATAAACGTAAATCAATTGCCACAACCTGCGGATACTGGGGATGGCTTTTATCCCAGCGTTCAAGATGAGCGAGGGTGGGCATTTCTTCTTGGCAATCAGGACACCAGGTAGCAAAGAAATCGAGAAGGCGAATAGGGCTACCAGAACCTACACTCACTGAGCCACTCTTTCCCCCTGGCATGATGGCGGGAAGGGTAAATGAACGGTTGACGCTCTCGGAGGGACCAATGGTGGTGGGATAATAAGCGAGTTCACGGGCTGGGGGAATCGTCAAAGCCGGATGGCCCGGAAGTAAAGGGACCACGTGCTCAAGAATATTATGGACCTGCGCTCCAATGGCTTTGGTGGAGGTGCTCGGCGAATTCAAATAGACCCAATGTTCATGTCCATGAGGGCCAATGACAAAAACCCCTGGGGTATGACTGATTAAGGAACCGTGAATAATTTGGGTCTGCATAAAATAGTGATGCCATACCGACGTCAGTTCGCTTGGCGTACCCGTGAGAAATTGCCAGTTATGAAGCATATGATTGGCCTTTGAAAATTGGTAAACATCTTGTGTTGAGGTCGTTACCGGATTGGCATTAATAGCGACAAAGGCCACTTGATTTTTATGGGAACCCAGGTCATATTGGACGTTACGCATAATGACGGCCATCAAGGGACTGACGGTGTTGCCCGCACTATTGACAAAGCCCATAACTACAACTTTTCCACGAAATGATTGCATGGAGAACGGCTGGCCAAATTGATTAGTCAACAGAAAATTGGGGGCAGGAATATCCTTGATGGGAGCACCTGGATCGACGGACGCTGGTTGACTGGGTGGTGTCGATACCGAATTTGGGTTGGCTGCAGCAATATGAACGGACGACACGGCTTTGTACACGGCAAAGCCGACCGCCATTAAGACAGCGAGAATTCCCAAAGAAATTGACCATAAAGTTGTTTTACGCATAACGGAAAACCTCCACTTTACTTGCTTTAAGAAAAGACCGTTGACAGGCCGGGACCAAGAAGCCAGTACCAACCCAGATAGAAGGCGGCAGCAACCATAATCACCGCACTGAGCTTTTGCACCATCGGTGTAATTTGATTGATCACCCGTTCGACCACGCTGCGGGTGATGGCGGTCACGGTCGATAATCCGGTAATGACAGTGGCTACGCCCAGGGCAAATGCTCCATACACGGTCACTGCCGATGTGCCAGGATGGTTGAGGCTTTCACTCACCACTACCATAAAAACAGGAAGGCTACAGGTTAGGGAAACCATGCCATAACTCAGTCCGTAAGCGATAAAGGCGGGAGCACTACCCCGTTCAAAAGTGCGTTGTAATCCACTTAACGCTTTTGTACCGGGAATGGTGCCAAACGTTAGGGATCCCCGCCAGGTAAAAATGGCGAGAATGATTAGAAATAAGGCCATCAACAATGAAAAAATCGGGACGATTTGAAACAAGATATGACCAATCAATGAGAGCACAAGACTGGCCACTCCAAAAATCACCACGACACCGAATGACGTTAACAGCCCGGCTTTGATTCCCCCTGTCCATTTCCAGTGACCAGGATTTACACGTCCTGAAAGCAGATACAATAAATAGGATGGCAACAATGCGACCCCACAGGGATTAAAGGCGGTGACTAAACCCGCTGAATACGCTAATAACTCAGGAATCGACAAGAATCATAAACCCTCCTTGACACGGCAAATGTTTTCCGAAAAATTTGTGTCCCGCAAAATACCATCCGAGAGCTCAAAGGTTCTATCGCAAAAACTTTTTTGTGGGCTCCGAACACATTACACTATGTCGATTATGGCTCAAAGAGATGAAGTCGGCAACGGACAAAACTGGATCCGTTGCGATTCAGTTTAAGAGGGTGACCCGCGATTAATGGGACTGTGGTACAAGATGGGTGATGAGATAAAGAGCACGGGTGACACTGGGAGCATACACGGCATAAGCTTCTTTGCCAATCATTCGCTCGGCAACAGCATGGATGTGGGGAGCACCCGCAAGGGTAATCGCGGAGACAGAAATCCCGGGCGATGAAGTCACTGGAGCCACATCTCCGGCTTTGAAAATAATTTGAGGAGAGAGTGTGGCGGGGACAGCCACGTTCTCAGGCAGGGGTTTGAGGGTTTTATACCACGAAATTTCATAGCCGCCTGGATTGACCCAACTATCCACGCTCATATAATAAGTTCCGGTGCGTGGGTGAACCGGTGGCAGGTAGATGGGAATATGGCATTGACTAATAATTAATTGCTCGTTCGAGGGCAATTTGCGTGGTAATGGGGAAATATGGGACTGGACCTTGGTGGCATAAGTGAGCTGCTGGTGATCTTTAACAGGCACTTCAACCACTTTAATATCTTTCACGCTTAAGGAATGAGCGGTTTTCATGACAATGTTTTCCTGAAGGGTAAACGGTTCGGCTTGGCTTAAGCGATTTTGAGACATGGAATGTGCCATCCATAGTAATTCTTGATTGCTCACGCTCATTTGAGAGACCAAAATCGTATAAATTTTGTGGTTATGCGGCCAAGCGACGGCTTTATCATGCCCTAAATCCGGCCAAAGCCAGAAGGTTTGTCCAAATTGGTGCACAATATGGGGATGCGGCCATAACGGATATTGGCTGGCCGTCACCATAAGCCACGGGCTTTGTTTCGCAAAGTAAGAGAAATTGGCGGAGGTAACCTTGGAAGCGACCTCGGGCCGCGCGGCTTTTTCACTCACTCCGATCCAATAATTCACTCGGGTATGCGTATCTTTGGGCATGGAATCTAACACGGGCAGGTGGCTCACTCCCGCTCGCACGACGGGAATCATGCCCGTCGCACTCAACGTCTCGTTAAAAGGCAAGAAGGAGGGCACGGGGATAACCGGCTGACGGTGGCCCTTAAGAAAGGGTATGGCAAAATTGAGAATTTTGGCGGCGCCTTGTAACTGCGTCGAGGGTGGGGATGCATGATGTGACCACGGAGCCCATACACTAAGAACAAAAGCCCCGGCCACAGCCACACTGCCCACGGTCAAAGACCATGACGCCCAAAACGGACGGGATTTGGGGGCTTTGACCGCATGAAATTCCGGAATTGGCATGGCATCCAGATGTTGATGGAGGGCCATGCGAATTTTTTCTTCCCACTCGTCAGATTTTCTCGTCATGTTCTGCCACCTCATTTCGTAGCCGTTTGCGTAACCGTGCCAATTTTGTTTTTAAAAAGGTTGGAGTCGTTCCTAAAATGGCGGCGGCTTCTTTTAACGGTAAGTCATGATAATACACTAAAACAATGGCCATCCGGTCTTTGGGTTTCAATTGGGCGATGGCATCCCACAAAACCGATAATTCCTGATTATCGTCGGAAATTTCGGCATGACCGGATTTCGAGAGGCTGAGCTGGTCAAATAATTGCACCTCTTGCCGCTTTTGACGAAATACATCCATGCATAAATGGGCTACCACCGTAAAGAACCAACGCAAAGGCGGCGATTTCCCATGGTGTTTGTCCCGGTATACCACATAACGGGCTAAACACTCCTGAACGATGTCTTCGGCCAAGGAGTAATCGCGAATCGTCGCCCAGGCAAAACGGAAAAGTTTAGGTGCAATCTGCTCAACAAATTCCACCAGTTCTTCTTCGCTGGCGGGATGCGCAACGGATAACTTGTTTACAGCTTTCGCGAAAATCACCTCGCCTTTATGGCAAGGCTGGAACCGGTGCCCGTTTTGGAGATGGCGCCGTAGAACGACCGGTGAGCCATAACCCCAGCCTTGTTCGCGATATCATTCTAATAATGCCTAAAGAGACGCTGGCTGTCACGATGACGCTGAAAATGTCGGCGATTGGCCACGGCATTTGGGTCGATGCCCATGAGGCTAAAGGCTCTAAAATCATGGGATGAATTAAGTAAATGCCGAGGGAGAACGTAGAAAACTGCCTTAATAGCCGTGACACCCAGCCCCATTTGACGGCTTCGGTAATCATTTGTCCAGCGACAAGCAAAAGGATAAAGGTCATAATCGAATAAGGTACCATGGCGGGCTGCAACACGCTTTGTGCCGTCATCAAATTTTTATGCTGGGCTGTCCATAAAAAGACGCCCGTGAGCATCATCCAACTTAATCCCCACCCGCTCGCAATAATCAAACGGTGCTGCCGTAAATATTGGGACACGTTTTCCCATGATGTGGCCAATAATCCGCCGGAGACAAAATAGAGGCTATAAGTCCAGACTTCAAGACCCGTGTAGTGATTGATGCCTTGAGGGTGAGGTCCCAAACCATAGGCATCATAAGCCATTAGAAGCAGTTCGAAGATAAACACTGTCGTCCAAAGGCGCCAGGGTCTCTCCCGGTAGCGGCGAATCATCCAAAAAAACACCGGGAAGATCGTATAAAATTGGATAGTAATCAACAAATAATAGAGATCAAATGCAGCATTACCCGTGGGCAAATCCGAAAGAGTCGTGGTGATAACAAGCCCAGGATGTTGCCATCCTAAAGTCCTGACGACATAAATAAGACTCCATAAAATATAGGGTATGCCGATAATGGGATAACGCTTGCGGAAAAATTTTTGCCAGGAGGTGGGCCGGTTCAACATGGCTTGCGTTAAGACCAGCCCCGTAATAGCCATAAAGACTTCTCGAGTAAAATGTAAAAGGGTGAGCACATAGGCACTGGGAAGTGTGCGCCCTTCGCTGGTAAACCAGGTTGCATGGACCATAATGACCCCTAATATCGTTAAACCCCGAACCATATCAACCGCCATTAACCGTTGAGATTTCATGCGTGCTGCCCTTCTTTCACCAGCATCCGGCGCTGAATTTTCCCTGTTGCATTTTTGGGTAAGGTCTCCACAAAGTGATAGGCGACAGGACGCTTGTAAGGGCTTAAATGTTGGGCCGATAACGCCCTAAGAGCCTCTTCAATTCCCGGATCCGATGACACAATATAGGCCACGGGTTCTTCCCCCAAAACGGGATGGGGACGGCCTACCACCACACATTCTTGTACGTGTTTGTCCTTGTAAAGAATTTCTTCCACTTCACGGGGAAAAATGCTCTCGCCTCCCCGTTTAATAACGTCTTTGACACGCCCGTCGAGATATAAATACCCGTCCTCATCAAAATGCCCGAGATCGCCCGTGTGATACCATCCCCCTGTCATTTCGGATAGAGCCCAGGCGTTCATGGGAAGGTGAGGTCGGATGACGGGACCACCCTTAATCCATACTTCAGAATTAATCAAGCGCACCATAATATTTTTGGGGCGACCCACGGAACCAGCAGGCCCTCTTTGTGGCCACGGGCCTGAGTTAACGGTGATAGGACCGCAAGCTTCTGTCATTCCATAACTTTCGATGACGGGAACGCCAAATTGCTCTTCGATGCGTTCTAAAAGAACATGACCTAAAGGCGCGGAAGCCGAGCGAATAAAGCGAAGGGACGCGTGGTGAGAGGAATGGTTGATGGGCAGCTGATGGGCTTGGTGCGATAATATGGTTAAAATTGTGGGAACGGCATTGATCCAGTTCACGTCCTGTTTTTGCACTGTATGCCAAAAGGTCTGCCGGTTAAACGGATCTAAAATTAGGGTACCCCCAGCTAACAAGGTGGAAAACAGCGCGATGACGGGTGCATTCACATGAAAAAGAGGGAGAGGTGAATACCCGCGGGAATCTTCCGTTAAGTGATGGGTTATTTTCACGGTGAGCGCTTGTTCCCATAGTTGGTCTTGTGCCAACCCTACGGTTTTGGGGTGTCCCGTTGAACCAGAAGTAAAAAGAATCATCCCACTAAAATTGTCTTGCCAGGGTTCTTCAGCGTCTTTGATCTCGGATTCTAATGTCCAACGGGAGTTAACGACCTGGTCTTTGTCATCATGAAGCCACAC
Source organism: Sulfobacillus thermosulfidooxidans DSM 9293 (assembly GCF_900176145.1). NCBI lineage: Bacteria > Bacillati > Bacillota > Clostridia > Eubacteriales > Clostridiales Family XVII. Incertae Sedis > Sulfobacillus > Sulfobacillus thermosulfidooxidans. The sequence goes on from NZ_FWWY01000001.1 coordinate 1,957,375, forward strand.
TCCGCAGTGAGCCTCTTTCAATTGACGCTGCCATTCTTCCCGAGGAGCTTTGGGATTTAACGGAACTACCACAAGATCCCAGGCTAACAAGGCTAAAAGCGCCACAGCAAAATGGCAGGGCGAGGAACTACTGAGCCCGATGGCTTGGTACGATTTGATGTGGTGCTGTTTCAAGAGACGATGAATTCGTTCGATTTCAAGCCCCACCTGTTCATAGGTTCTTATGGTGTCATCACAAACTAAAAACGGCTGGGTTAAATCGGGTAACGTCTTCCACCTGTTTACCGCCCAGTTATTTAGCGTCATGTGCTTGCTCCCTCTCAGTTTTTTGATGGGTTAAGGTCTTTTGGTTCCATATTTTTGGCACGTGGGATTCCGGGTTCGTTACCCGAGAGCAACGAACCGGGTTTCTTTAGCCCACAGACTTAAAGCCAATGTGCCTAACCAGGTGACGACCGCAGTAAAAATCAAGGTGCCTTGAATACCGGAAGAACTTAAGGCCTGCTCTAAGATAAATGGAGCTAAGGCCCCGCCCAGGAGTCTGGCAACCGCCTCAGCGGCTCCCACGCCTTTGGCTCGAATGGCTGTCGGATATTGTTCCGCGGTGAAAATTTTCATCGCGGGATCGACAGCAATGCCAAAGAATGAAAGAGCCATACCCGCCATGATAATTTCGGAAAACTGGTGAAGATGGCTGAAGAGCAAGGCAAACAATCCAGCGAAAAGAGTAAAGCTAATCAACAGCGGTTTCCGTCCAATCCGTTCGACGAGCCATGATTCGATGAGTTTGCCAGGAATGGATGCGGCCATGATGAGGCTGGCGAACAAGAGGGCTTGGTGGGCGCTAAATCCTTCTTTTAGAAGCAGCGACGGCATAAAGTTCATAATCACATAAAACAGCAGCAGCACAGCAGGGAAGGCAATCCAAAGCATGGCGGTTTGCCGTCTGAAACTTGGAGACCAGAGTTTTTTGGAGGATGGGATCACAGTAGACCTGGCTTGTGAGAGCCAAATGGGCGATTCAGGGACAAACCGCATAATCGCAATTAAAACCAGATAGCCAAATGCGCCCAGATAAAACATTTGGCGCCAACCTCCAGGCCCTCCATAGGGAATGATCCACGATGCTAGAAAGGGACTAGTGAAATAGCCAATGGATAAAAAGGCATCCAGAATGCCGGCGGATCGCCCTCGCGCATGTGACGGTGCCAATTCGGCAAAAAGCGTATAGGGGATAGGAAAGGTCGCTCCTAATCCCAGACCCGCTAAAAAGCGCAGGATGACAAACATTGTCCAATTGTCCGACAAACCAGTGAGGACGGTGAGTGTCGTATAATAGAGCAATGCAACTTGCAAAATGGTCTTGCGTCCCAATTTATCCGCTAAAACCCCTGCGGGGAATACGCCTAAGGCTACGCCCAGTGTCGGAGCAGAAACGACCGCACTGCTTTGCCAGGCACTCAAGTGCCACTGGGCCTTCAACGATGGCAAAACTGTTCCGGTTAACCCAATGTCATAGGCTTCAATGAGCCAGACCATCGCGACTAACAATAATAAACCCCATAAGCGCCACGACAGTGGATGTGGACGGTTGTTCTTCATTTCAGCAATCACCAGACACGGCTCCTTTTCGGTTTTATCCTAAAGACGAAAAAAATGGAGTTTGGTAATCACGGTCCAAAAAATTTTTTTGTGGAAAATCATGCAGAAAAAACCAAGGAGATAAAAGCACACGACGAGGCATGTTTTTTGACAACGGGGCGCAACTGCACTTTAAAATCGGGCTGGTGACATGGTTAAAATTACAGCTTTTCATTCGGAGGCGACTTGCTACAATGAAAGGCATGGATAAGAAAGGCATGGATATTTGATAAGGGTCTCGGGGAATTTGTGAGGAGGAATACGAGTTGAGTCAGCATAGTGGTTCGGATCAGCCCTTATGCCCAAAATGCCATCAGTTGGTACGTAGTGAGGATCGTTTTTGCCGGTACTGCGGTTATAAACTGACAAAACCGACCGCCACCTCTTTACGGAGCGGGCGCCCCACGAAACGTCTTCCCCGGTGGCCATTTGTATTGGTAGGACTGGCATTGGGGGTGGTGGCAGCGTTCGTTATCGGCAACCAGTCTCAAAAGGTCGCAACCACAGGCTCTTTCAAGAAGTCCTCTCTGTCACAGTCACATCAGCATTCTTCGCCACCGGTATCTCAATCTTCTCCGTCACCCTCTCCCTCTTCGTCTCCGAGTCCAAGTCCCTCACCGAGTCCAAGTCCCTCGCCCAGTCCGAGTCCATCCCAGAACCCCAGTCCGAGTCCATCGGCACAACCATCGTCGCAAGCTCAGAACTTTGTCAGCGTTCAGAATGTCTATCATGGCACCACATTAGGGTTGAGCCTTCCTACGGTGCTCGATACGGTCGAGTTATCCAGTCCGGGGGCTTGGCAATGGGGAAATAAAAAAGGGCAGGTCAGTATGGATGTGGTGGCGCACAAACCGTCGAGCATTTCTGACGCTTTAGGCCCTAGCACTTTTGGTACACCCATTATTCCTGAGGGGAAGAGAGTCTCTCAAACCATTTATGTCAAATGGCCGGGACAGGGATGGGTAGAAGTGTCCATGCAGGTTCCCCAAAAACATGAAGCGTGGCTGTCGACGATCGCGCAAAGTATCCATATCGGTTAATTGCGGGGTAGGGTGAAGAATGGTGTTCAGTGAGAAAATAAGAGCTCCGAAATCGGAACTCCTATTTTCTCTATAAAGTGGGCAGTGTTGCAGGCAATTCACTTAATGATGACGTTATGGCCTTGGGCCGTATGCCTAATTCTTCCGCCGGTAAGTACAAGCGGTTAATCCAAATCGTATGAAATCCAAAATGGCTGGCTCCGGCGATGTCCCAGCCATTAGATGAAACAAAAACCACTTGCGAGGGCGCTTGGTTAAATTGGGTCACAACCAGGTTATAAGCTTCAGGATGAGGCTTATAGTGTTGGGTGAGGTCCACACTTAACACCTCATCAAGGACAGCTTGCATTTGCGTGGCCTTTACGCCTTCTTGCAACATTAAGGGTGTTCCATTGGACAAAATGATAGGCTGATGTGATAAAGCCTTCAATGCGTTCAAAGTCGGAAGGGCATCATTAAAGGCAACGGGATTCCACCAGGCATGTTCCAAATCATTTTGTTCCGCCCGAGATAAGGACAGGTGAAAATACTGCAAGCTATACACTAATGCATCGTGAGTAATTTGGTCAAAGGGGACATATTGGTGCATTATGGTCCGTAAAAATGCGTATTCCAACTGCTTTTGGCGCCATAAGCTCAAAAGCCTTTGGGCGTTCTCCGGGTCTGTGAATCGTTCGCATTCCCTTTGAATTTGAGTGACATCCCATAATGTGCCGTAGGCATCAAAGACGACGATCATGATAAATCTCCTTTGTACGGTAGTCCGGTAGCACGGTGGCTTAACCGCTTTTTAGGCCAACATGCTGTATTGTCTAACCATTAAGGTTCGACCATACCCGATCTAAGCATTTTTCGTCATCACAGGATAATAATGACAACATGACTATAGTCTCTTCTTATGCCAACAACATCCTAATCCAATGCATCTTCATTAGGCATCTTGCTGTAAGGCGGATGAGGAACTTATCTGAGATTGTTTAGCATCTTTAGATTGTCTTGGCAAAAGCCAGGTGCTCAAAAAAGTTAAGAGCGCAAATCCCAACGCCATTTCAAACGCGTGATGTAATCCTAAGGCGGTTAAATGCCGGGCTAGAGCTTTTACGGATGGGGATAACGTGTGGCGCTTGGCCGGATTTAATAGGAGTTGGGTGGCTTGATTGGCGGTCAAATGCTGACTCTTTGGCAGATTGATTAACGTGCCCATTAAGGCTACGCCAATAGATCCACCAATCGTACGGAAAAACTGTGTGCTCCCGGTTACCACTCCGCGCAAATCCCAGGGAACTTGACTTTGTAAACCAATAAGTAAGCTCGTCAACGATAGACCGAGGCCGGTTCCGATAACCAATGTACTGGCGAGAACCACGAAATTTTGGGGAATGGCAGTGATGGCCATGAACACCGAACCACCGACCAATAAGAGCCCGCCAATGACAGCCACCGGGCGGTATCCTGAACGCACAATCAGTCTGCTAGACGCCATAGCGGCGATGGGCCATCCCACTAACATGGGTGTAATGGCCCGTCCCGCCGCCGAAGCTGTTCCGAATTCGACGCTTTGCACAAACAGCGGCACAAACGAAATCAATCCAAATAGCAACATGCCGGCAAATAAATTGACCCCGGTGCTGAAAAACACAAATGGCTGGCGGAACAAAGGTAAGGGTAAAATCGGTTCTTGCGCGGAACGTTCCACACGCAAAAAACTCCATGTGATCAGGACCCCAAGCCCCATAAAGACCAAGCGAAGAGGCAAGTGCCACGACGTTTGCATTAATCCGATTAAGAACCCGGTGACACCGATGGTGAGCAGAATTGTTCCCAGAGTGTCGAGTTTATGCACTTTCTTTTCCACGGTTTCATGAAATGTGGTAATTAAGATAATCATGGCCACAATGCCCACAGGTAGATTGATTTCAAAAACCCAGCGCCAACTGGCATTTTCGACAATCCAAGCGCCAATTAACGGACCAATAATGGCCGACAAACCCCAGACGGCGGAGAATAACCCTTGGACCTTGGCACGTTGTTCTAATGTAAAAAGATCTCCGACAATCGTTAAAGCCACGGGAAGGACGCCGGCGGCTCCGAGCCCTTGTAGGGCACGGAAAAGGATGAGTTCGGGCATACTTTGCGACAAGCCGGACAGCACAGAACCCAAGGTGAAAATGAACGTCCCCGCTAAGAAGACGGTTTTGCGTCCATACATATCGGCCAGTTTGCTGTAAATGGGCACCGGTGTGGTAGAGGTCAAAAGATATGCCGAAAAGACCCATCCATAAATCGCGACCCCATGGAGATCATTAATAATGCTAGGCATCGCGGTGCCAACAATCGTCATGTCCAGAGCCGACAGAAACATCGCTAATAAGATCGCGATGACAATCCAAACCTTGCTGCGTGAAGCGGTAATTGGCAAGCCGGATCCCTCTTTTCTTAATTTAACGTTGACGTAAAATGCAGACATTTTCCGTTCAATAAAAAAATCACTCCTTCACTATATCATACTTTTTTGCTGTTGCATGTCTTTTGATTGCCATCAATACGGCAACACCTAAGCGGTGAACAAATCGACAAAGACTCCGCTCGTCAAATTATGTCTTGTCACCAAGACGTTTCTTCGTTTAAACTACAGGTGTCATGACAGGTGTTATATATAGATAAATGATTTCACGCGCGGAGGGAATACATGTTGATACAGGCCTGGCACAAATTGGCGCAACAAGGCTTAGAAGAAGATGTTGGGCATGGCGACATCACGACCGAGCTCACTATACCAAAAGATTTGCAAGGGACAATGAACTTTACCGCGCGTCAAGAACTGGTGATTTGCGGATTACCCATTATCCAAGCCGTTTATGATCAGTTAAATCCCGCTGTCAGCATTTGCTTGTACCGCCAGGAGGGAGAGAAGTGTCAGCCACAGGATGTTGTGGCATCCGTTAAGGGACCTGTGCAATCCCTATTAATGGGTGAGCGGGTGGTCCTCAATGTGTTGACGTGGCTAAGCGGCATAGCCACCATCACCCGGGATATGGTGGACAAAATCTCAGATTTACCCGTCAAAATTCTAGACACCCGCAAGACCCGTCCCGGGCAAAGGATTTATGAGAAATATGCTGTCAAAGTAGGCGGAGGTCACAATCACCGGTTTGGTCTATATGATGCCATTTTGGTCAAAGACAACCATGTGGCGGCAAAAGGTGGAATGGCCAATGCGTTGCATGACATTCGCCGGCACGCCCCACACGGCATGTTTATTGAAGTGGAAGTTGACAGGCTTGATCAAATACCCGAGGTTTTAGCAGCGCAGGTGGATGGCATTTTATTAGACAACATGTCGGTGGAAGAGGTACGTCAAGCCGTTTTATACATTAATCACCGAGTGTTTGTGGAAGCATCGGGAGGCATTAACCCAGCCAATTTACGCGAAATGGCCGAGACGGGGGTTGATGCGATTTCGCTGGGTTATATCACGCATTCAGCGCCCTACGTGGATATTGGAGCAGACTGGGAGGTGAGAGGATGAACGTTGATGCCCTGGTGATTGGGGCAGGCATTGGCGGTTTGGCCACGGCACTAGAAATGGCGCAATTTCACGATGTGCTTCTCTGTGCGCCCTCTCAGGGCTGGAAACACGGGAGTACATACCGGGCGCAAGGAGGCGTGGCCGTAGCACTGGGTCCTGATGATCATTGGCGGTATCATCTAGAAGACACGCTAACGGTGACAAGGGGTCTGGCCGATCCGGGGGCTGTGCGCATTCTTGTCCAAGAGGGGCCTGATGTGGTGCGCCCTTTAATTGAGGCCGGCATTTTTCAGATGTCACCCGGTTCTCTTCAGCCTGAATTAGGCCGGGAAGCAGGGCACCGCCAGTCCCGCATTCTTCATGCGCCCGGTAGTCTAACGGGCCGAGCCATTGGCCAATATCTGTATGAACAAGCCTCTCACCATCCCCGCATTCAATGGTTAGAGGGACGGGCCGAACAACTCATCGTGGATTCAAATGGATATTGCCTGGGGAGTTGGATTCGGACAAGTGCCTCAGATTATCTTCCGGTGCTCGCTCCGGTAACCGTTTTAGCCACCGGTGGCTACGGCGCCTTATGGCGGTACACGACGAATTCGAAGGAGTCCATTGGCCAGGGATTGTGGTTAGCCTATGAAGCCGGGGCAGAACTTGTGGATTTAGAATTTTTGCAGTTTCATCCCACTGTCTTATCGGAACCTGGGATAGACCGGGGTGATGCGTTGTTGCTAACCGAGGCCTTACGCGGGTTTGGCGCGCATTTAATCAATGAACACGGAGAGCGTTTCATGAAGGATCATCCGGGTCAAGAATTAGCGGGTCGTGACGAGGTCGCCCGGGCTGTATACAAACAGACGCAAGCATTTCTGACACTGCAACATCTCAATGCTACCGAGGTCTATAATCATTTTGGAAAATTAGCGGAGCTTGTCGCACAACGCGGATTTGATTTAGCGCATGATCATTTGCCGGTGGCGGCGGGTGCCCATTTTTCCATGGGGGGCATCCGGACCGATCATGTTGGCCAAAGCAGTATTCCTGGCCTTTATGCGGTCGGCGAAGTGGCGTGTACTGGCGTGCATGGGGCTAATCGCCTAGCATCCAACTCGCTATTAGAAGCCCTTGTGTTTGCAAGGCGTATTGCCCAATACACGAAAAACGTCACCTCGGTGTCGATAAGACTCCCTCATCTTGTGCCCCCTGCTGCATCACGCATTTCCGATTCCGAAATCCTCGAACAATTAGGGGACCTCATGGATGAATATTTTGGGGTTATCCGCTGCCCGGAAAAAATGGCTTTAGGTCTTAAACGGTTGCAGGAAATGCATGAATCTCGCCCTCATTGGATCTTGGCATTGTCTCTTCTGATTGCTAAGTCCGCCTACTCGCGCAAAGAAAGTCGTGGAGCCCACTACCGTTCAGATGTACCGCGCAGTGATCCCAAATGGGTCGGGCACCTGGTTCATCAAAAACAGCAAGGTACCCATTTTCGGCAGTTGGCAGTGGGTTAATTGGCTTGCCGATCAGTGGTGAAAAGCGTCACACGGGACTCAAGGTCTAGGGATAAATAGGAGGTTATGATGGCACAAACACGGACAGAGACTTTGATTGAAGAAATCCAGAATTTGAAAGCTCAGCACAACGCGGTGATATTAGCCCATAATTATGAACCCGGTCCAATTCAAGACATTGCCGACTTTCTAGGAGATTCGTTAGCTTTGGCTCGCTGGGCACAAAAGAGTTCTGCGGATGTGCTGATTATGGCCGGTGTCTATTTCATGGCGGAAACGGCATCGATTTTGTGCCCGGATAAAACGGTGCTTATTCCGGACAAGGAGGCGGGATGTTCCCTAGCCGACACGATTACTGAGGAACAGCTGCTGAAATGGAAACAAGAATATCCAGATGCTGTGGTCGTCTCCTATGTCAATACCTCTGCCAGCATCAAAGCATTGTCCGATTATTGTTGTACCTCGGCCAATGCCGTAAAAGTTGTGGAAGCGATTGACCCAAACCGTGACATTTTGTTTTTACCGGATTTCTTTCTTGGTTCTCACGTTATTCGCATGACAGGACGGAAGAATATTCATTTGTGGCACGGGGAATGTCATGTTCATGCAGCCATTGAAAATGAGACGATGTTGAAAAAAGTGCATCAAAATCCCGGTGCTGAACTTTTAATTCATCCCGAGTGTGGATGTACCACCAGGGCCTTGGCGATACCGCCAAAAGAGGCTCATGGCTTGGTATTGTCGACGGATGGGATGCTTTCTTATGCTCGCAATTCCGAAGCCCGTACGTTTATTGTGGCGACAGAAGTGGGACTCTTACATCGCCTTCGCAAAGAAAATCCTGACAAAGAATTTATTGCTGCCCACGATGAAGCGGCCTGCCCGTATATGAATATGATTTCGCTCGAAAAGATTCGCGATGCCCTGCGCTATGGCCGTTATGAGGTCAAAGTGCCAAGCGCAACGCGAGAAAAAGCTCTGATTCCTCTTGAGCGGATGGTCGCTGTCGTTTAAAGTGGGCGTGATGCCTTTCCACGGACCTAGGGTGGATCACGTCTTGTGCCACTGAACAAGGAAAAAATAACTCGTGAGAGACCAAAAAGCCTCACCGTGCCGGGACAAAAGGGCGTCGACAACATAAAATGGCGGTGAAAGCTGATGCGGGTACGGCTCGATTTTCCCAGTGATATGGATAAACCCTTGATGTTTACCCATCCACTTCACGTGATTTTTGTCCATCAATATCAAGACGTGATGCCCGCCTTGGAAGAGCTTGTGTCATGGACTCACAAGGGATATTGGATTGCAGGATTTTTAAGTTACGAAGCGGCTTATGGGCTCATTGATGACGGGACCTATGCATCTTATTTTTCTTCCGTGGCGCCTGAAGTTGCTTTGCCGTTATTGGGCTTTGGGATTTTTGAGGGTCCCACTGGACTTTGGGATATCGAGGACAACCATGCGAATTATCAGGTGGGCGAGTGGGTCATAGATCACCCGGGAGATATCTCCTCTTATCGCCAGAAGATTGCCCAGGTTAAAGAGGCTATTAAACAAGGTTTGACTTATCAAATCAATTACACCGTGCGTCTTCATACATCCTTTGTGGGTCATCCTTGGCCTTACTACCTGGCATTGAAGGACGCGCAAAAAGCGCCTTATAGCGGATATATTGAATGGGACGATCATGCCATTTTATCGGCTTCGCCCGAGTTATTTTTCGCGTTAAAAGATGATGATGTCATCACCCGACCGATGAAGGGAACCGCACCGAGGGGCCGCTATTACGCGGAAGATCAGCAGATGAAAATGGCCTTAGAGCAGTCCAGGAAAAATCGTGCGGAAAATATTATGATAACGGATTTGTTCCGAAATGATTTGGGGCGTATTGCGGAGCTGGGAAGTGTCCAGGTGCGCTCGTTGTGCCAGGCTGAAGCCTATCCCACAGTCTGGCAACTGACATCGGAAATTAGGGCAAAGATGTCTTCACCTGTGTCATGGCTTAAAGTGCTAAAAGCGCTGTTCCCGTCGGGTTCTATCACAGGGGCACCGAAGTTGAGTAGCATGCAAATCATCCAACAACTCGAAACATCCCCTCGTGAGATTTACTGCGGGTCTCTAGGTTACGTGAGCCCGTCGGGGGAAGCCACCTTTAATGTGGCGATTCGCACCGTTTGGATTGATAGGCACAAAAACCGCGCGATGTTTGGGACAGGTGGCGGTATTACGTGGGACTCGCGTCCCGACGACGAATATGAGGAACTCCTGACTAAGGCCCGGTTTTTGACGGTAAGACAGCCTCAATTTTCGCTGTTGGAAACGATAAGACTTGATTATGGGCAATTTTGGCTGTTGTCCTATCATGTAGAGCGGCTTAAGGCGGCCGCGGCCTTTTATCACATGGTTTTTGATCCCAAGGAACTTCAGCGCGTCTTAGAGAAGATTCGGACCACCTATCAAAAAGGTCTATGGCGGGTCCGCCTCATGATGGATGGCAAAGGACATATCATTGATGAAGTCCTACCGTGGACCGCAGTGCCTGCCGGGGTGCAAAAAGTGACATGGGCAACAGAGCCTATCTTGTCGAGCAATCCCCTGTTTTTCCACAAGACGACGCAAAGAGACTTTTATAACCATGTCCATCCCATCGATTCTCCCTTTTTCGATCACGTATTGTGGAACGAAGCGGGGGAAGTGACGGAATTTACGCGGGGAAATATCGTGGTACGATATCAGGGTCAACTCCTGACTCCGGCCCAGGACTCAGGACTATTGGCGGGCACCTACCGCGCCTTGTTGCTCGATCATCATATCATCCAAGAAGCGCATATTTTAAAAGAACAGCTTGCGCAGTGTGATCAGATCTGGTTTATTAATAGTCTTCACGGCTTTGTCCCTGTGCAGTTAATCCATCAGGGAGCGCAATGATGAAAGGGAGCCTTTGGGCTCCCGTATCCATTCGATTAAATTTCTTTTTTCCAGTCTTTAAGGGTCTTGGCGACCTCGTCGGCCGTGACTTGCCCACGGATTTCGATGTGTTGCCCGTCCTCGAGCAGGGTAAAGGAATCAATTTTGGCGAGAAATTCTTCGTCACCACATGAACAGGAACCGCCTGAGCATTCGTTGACGAGATCTTGTACCGCCTCTTTATTGACACCAGGCAATTCTACGATAACCTTGTCGGAAGTTTTATCCGCCTTAATTTTTGCCACGTCCCGAATATCCATCACAAACCTCCTCTATATATCAACATATATTGATACATAGAGATAGAGGTTTTCAGCTGGTGTGTCAATGACCTGGGGGCGCCCGAGCGGCTATGGGTGTCTATGGGAATGTTCAGGATTTGGGTGGTGGGCCCAGGATTTTAGATGATTTTCGAGAAGGCTATTCATATCTTGTTGCCAGCTGTCCCATAAGGCGTTCAGTTTTTGCCTCAATAGAGTTTGCATGAGGTGGATATCGTCTTCACTGATGGCAGCTGGTGAAGGTGTGCCGAGTATTTGGCGGATGTGTTCAAACTGTTGATATTTTTGAAGCTGGTTGATGTGATCCGGTTCCAATTTTTCTAGCAGTTGAAGTCCGGCGGACAGGGCTAATGAAATAACGTGAGGCCACATGGACGGGGGAAACCGACTGAGATATTCGGGGATGGTCGAATCAACAGGCAGCGAGTCGACGCTAAGGGTATGGTGGATCATATCAAGCCGGGTGATTTTAATCGGATTCTTGCTCTCCATGGTCAGTGGATACCCCCTTGACGGGTGTGCTGGCGATGATTTCTTCGTCTGTGTCTTCGTGATTATAGGTATTCATATCACTAAGCGGCAAAGCCTTCTCGTTTTGCTGAGTCAGCGCATAAGATCCATCATTTTGACTGGGATTGATGTTTAAGTCTGAATCCGTGTCTTCTTGGGGTGGGTGACTATCAAAGTCATCTTGTGCTAAAAGTGAAGGGGATTCCAAAGGCGCGTCCTTAATGGGAACAACCTCTTTAAGACTTTTGTTGTGATTGTACAGCCATTCTAAATGCTGGGCCACTTTTTCCAATTTCTTTTGCCGGTAAGTCAGAAACTCCACAATAGCTTCTTTGCGTTCAGCGGACAGACCCCACTGTTTAGGCACGGTATTGACAATCTCCCTAAGATCCCATGACGTTAGAGATTGCATTTTGTTTAAAGCGGAATCAAATGTCAAGCGGCAGGGAATGTCCTCAGCAATGGCGGTTAGGGGAGAGGGTAAAGGAAATTGGCGGCGGTAGCGTCGCAAACTTTCAATTGACCATAATGGACCGCCAGGAAAGATGAAGCCATGGTCAATGATGATGAATTGAGACGATGGGCCTTGAGGAATCCGTAAAATATGAGAAAATTTGACGTCGCGATTATAGAGCCACGATTCAAAGAGCGCGCATAACGGGAGTTGGGACCAATTTGATAAATCATCAATCCTATCGGTTCTTTTGAGAGAACGGGCTTCGGCAATATAGAGTGTGCCAAACTGTAAGCCTGGCTGCCAGCGATATTTGGTCAGATACGGCATTTCCCTCAATTGATCCCAGGATACATCGACTAAGACCACCTCAGGGACGGGAACACCAAGGGCATGGCCTAACAGGGTGCCAATCAAGTCGCTAGATAAGCTGCGTGTAGTTTGCGGGTTATGTTGGAATTTAACATGCACAATACGCCCATCTTCTAATCGCAATAATAAGGGTTTAGAGCCGCCAGCACCTTGGGGGCGAATAAATTCGGCGGCTTTGACAATTTCCAGTGGATAACGAGAATCGCTCATGACAATACCCCTTTGGCTCAGAGTCATATAAAGGCATGGGCTAACATAATCAAGGAAGTATGAAAGGACTGATGGCATAATGGATAAAGGTCGTGAGGAATCGGTAAAAGGTTCCGGGGCTCATAGTGCTGATCATGCCCAAATGGAAAAACGCAGCCCCTTACAAGCCCGGTGGACGTCGTCATTGGACATGGGTCAGGTTGACAAACATAGTGAGCGGCCGGTGGATGCCAATGACCTTACCGCCTCAACCTCCGCCAGCAAGGACACAGCCTCGGTGAACCCGCCGCCAGCTAGTCATTCCGCGGACAGAAGTGCCAAGACGCCAGATCCGGACAAAAATACGCCTTTGCACCCGTCTCAGTTAATTCATCAGTTACGAGACGTGGCGGCCTCATTGGTACAGCTGGCTCAAAGCTTAGAACAGTTAGAAAATGTTTTGCACGCTCATTCTGATCCTTTACCACCTAAAGAGCCTTCAGCCTCCAATTTGTCGCAGCTTGTGAAAGATCGCCCTGATTTACAAGCTCTTCTGCGCCAATACCTATTTAAGTGAAGAGGGATTCTGTGTGAAATGATCCCTGGGGGGAAAGCTAGCCCTTATGGAGGAATTCCTAGGTTCCTAGCCAGCTCCCCAGAGAACGGCATTACGATTGCGAAGAGAAACGTCCAATCAAGGGTAGGATGCGATCGAAGAAGGGCAGACGGTCAATGCCCACCAGGTTGGAAATCGGTATGATCACTTGATCGCGGAATCCAAGACTTACACTGCCCGCAATCACGTCGCGCATGACAATAAAGTCACTTGCTACCTGGTATAGATTGCCTACCAAAGTCGAAGCATTATCGACGGCTGAAGAAAGACTCACGCGAACATAGTCCCCGACCAGCGAGGATAAGTAGGCGTCAAAACTCGACGGAATGCTAGATTCTTCCGATTCACTCGATCCAAAGGAATTTTGTTCGCCCAACAAAAATAACAAAGGCAATAAATCACGCCGTTGACCTAATAGTAAAAGCGGCAATAACTCTTCCCAGGATGTATTCACCTACAATTCCTCCTCAATTTCGTATATGCGACATTGTCGGTATGTGACTCCAACGCAACTCGGTCCGGACCTCAGGACCCTAGGACTTTACCGGGTACTGTCCTAAGGTCCGGAAATGATGTGACAGGTTCTCTCGCAGGATATGGAGTCGGTGTCTTAATAGGAGCAAGAACGCGAACTGCGGCTGCGAGGAAATTCTCCGACCAATAAGAGTAATAAGACTAAGTCAATCGGGAAATGACGGCGATGATGGTGATGATGATGCGATGAACAACTTTGAGATGGATTCATGATTGGCGCCTCCTTATGGTATGCCAGCTAAACCGTCATACGTGAGCGAGAATACGTGTATGACGAATGACGATGTTCTTCCAATAACACCAGCAATAAAAGCAAGCCGATCGGAAAATGCCGGCGACGCCTACAGTGATGCGTGTGGCTCACCTATGCTACACCTCCTGTCGTAGATCGACTTCACAGGCATCCTATTCAACAATTTCCTTATGTGACACAAAGTGGAAAAGATTTATGGAATGGCTTTTTGGTGCGATCATCTTCATTGAGACCCTATTGACGAATTGTCTATTGAAACCCGCATGGGAGGCATGATAATGTAGCAAAAACTCAAAAATCTGAAAGGAGGCCGCCCATGGAATGTTATTTAATTCGGCATGCGGAAACTGTACTGAATCGTAAAAAAGTGCTGCAAGGATGGGCTGATGCCCCCTTATCAGATAACGGGATAATCCAGGCTATGAAATTGTCTGGCGTCTTGCCACCATGGCCCATTTTTAGCAGTGATTTAAAACGGGCATTACATACCGCAGAACTCTTTGCGGCTCCTGGACAACGCATTCAGCCCGATGCCCGGTTGCGTGAAATTCATGTCGGAGTATGGCAAGGACTGTCTAAGGACCGTTTAGGACAGACCTCTTTATGGCAACAATACCAACGGTCCCCTTCGACCTTTCGGTTTCCTGACGGTGAGAGTTTAAAAGATTTGCAAAACCGTATTGTCGGAGCTTTTTATGAATATCAAGAACGTCTTGATCGCTTTATTATCGTCTCCCATCGTCTCGCCATAAAAAGTCTCTTATGCCATTTACAAGGTTGGTCCTTAGACCAAATCCACAGCATCGATCTACCGAATGCGGCTGTTTTGCACATTTATCATGATTAACGCCGGGTAATCAGAACCATCACACAAGAAATGATGATGGGGCTCAGGGTTTAAAGACATTTTGACCGGACAAAAACGACCGTGATATGGTTAACCCACAATATATGGGCGGGAGTGCGTTAAACCTAGTGTTTAGTTTCTCTCGCTTCCTCTCGTGATTAAGAGGGTTTTCTCACCCGCCTTATCTTTACGCGTTATGGGGAAACCATGATCATCCCTTGAGAATAAAATGAGATGAAGCGAGCGGAGCATGGCAGGGTTTTTGAAAAAGGACTCGTGTGCAAAGCCGGATAAATCTTTTTGATCAGGGTTTAAGATTTGCCACCAGTGTACGTCCTGGTTATATGGATCGGCGCCCAAAAGGATGACGAGATGTTTATTAAGAACACGATGTCCAAAGTCGATAGAGAAACAAGGAGAAGCCACCAATGATCGTGATATCGGAAAGGGTACATCCCATAGCGCTAGAAATGCTGTCATCCTATGAGATTTACTATGATCCTGACCTGTATTCCCAGCGCGGAGCATTGTTAAGAGTGTTATCCAGGGCGCGCGGTTTAATTGTGCGCAACAAAACTCAAGTCGATGCGGAACTTTTGGCCCATGCCCCGCATTTGAAAGTGGTGGGACGTTTAGGGGTCGGGCTCGACAATATTCAGACGGATTTGTTATCAGCACAAGGGATTCAGTTAATCGTTCCCAGGGGTGCCAATGCCGTTTCCGTGGCAGAATATGTACTGGGCATGCTCATTGCCTTTCAACGCCATTTATTGGCTTTGACGCAGCAAGTTCGTCAAGGTGGGTGGATACGCGACATGTCTGGCTTAGAAATAGATGGAAGAACATTGGCTGTGATCGGATATGGGGCTACGGGGCAAGCGGTGGCACAAAGGGCGCAGGCGTTTCATATGCGTCTTAGAGTCTACGATCCTTTTGCCCAAGTGCCACAAACATGGGCAACCTCAACATTAGAAGAGGTTTTAGACGGGGCGGATGTGGTGAGCTTGCACGTGCCTTTGACAGCAAAGACCTTTCACCTGCTCAATGAAAAGACGCTCGCAATCTTACCCCACCACGCGACAGTCATCAACACGGCACGTGGGGAATTAATTGATGAGTCCCAGTTATTGGCGGCATTGACCAAAAAACAGCTAGGGGGCGCGATTCTTGACGTGCGCGAAGTAGAACCGCCTAAAGCATCCGATGAATTACTGGGTCTCGCCAACGTGTGGTGTACACCACATATTGCCGGATTAACCGAGGACAGTCAAATAGCTATCGCACGCTACGTCGCGCAAGGTCTTATCGGGGTTTTAGGCTAAACGAGACAACTTTTTTCCTTCTCGGGTTCACGGTAAGATAGATGAAGAGAAAGGAGTATGGGGATGCAATACCGGATGTTAGCAGCAAAGATTCACCGTGCTCGAGTGACGGAAGCCAATTTGAATTATGTGGGTTCTATTACCATTGATCAGGAGTTACTAGATGCTACGGGTCTTTTGCCTTATGAAATGGTTCAAATTACGAATTTGTCGAACGGAGAATTGTGGCAAACCTATATCATTCCCGGACCGCCGCATGGGGGAGATATTTGTCTTAATGGTCCGCCCGCCCGCTTGTTCCATCCGGGAGATTTGGTGATTATCTTAGGATTTCGATTGTATGATGCCGATGAATTATCGTCTCATCAACCGACGGTGGTTTTTGTCGATGAAAATAATCACATCACGGAAGTGGTCCGAGAAGAAACTCCCTTTCGTACTAGCCCGTAAGAGGAACGGAAGATACTCGACTTAAGATTCTTAGAGTTTTGGTCTCTTTGGGGATGATCCCCAAGGCATATCATTAGGACCAATCTGTTTAAAGAATTCTTAGGTCGAGTATTTTTATGGAACCATGCTCCACGAGCCGAATAGGGACTATTGATGACATCATGGGCCAGAAAGATTCAGCCGCAAAACTTGTCGCCTTCATGGCGACTTGTTTTGTCGCAGCCAATAGGAAAGATAAGAGGCATAAGACGGATAAGAGGAAAGAGTTCCCCGGTTTTTTTACAACAGATGAGCTCACGAATTAACAAAATGCCGATGTTGATTGCAACGATATGATAATTCTTGAACTTCGTGTTGATTAGGATGGCTTTCAAAGAAAAACGGAAAACGAATGAAAGAAAGTAAGAATTGTCGAGAGGACTAGGACGATATGGCAAAAATAATTTACGAACAAAGTAATTTAATAAAATGTTCGTGATATAATTTAAACTTGAATACAATAAATTGAATGACAATTAGCGGGGTGAGTTAATGCTGCCACTGTATCTGGCTGGCGATGTGAACTGGCTAATGAGTCAAGCATTGTATCATGGTTTACCCGTTTTACATGAGGAAGGCATTATCTTATGTTGGCCCAAAGAACCCTATGTCTCGCTTGGTTGTCATCAAGACTGGGATGACTTCGACGAAAATGCTCCAGTCCCTGTTGTTCGACGACGGGTGGGAGGTTCTTTAGTTTATCTTGATAATCAGCAAGTATTCTTTCAAATTATCCTCGATCCCTCGAAACATCCCCGCTTAAAAACTCCCGATCAGTGGTATCAGTTTGCACTCACTCCGGTGATTGCCTGTCTAAGTCATCTTGGCTTTAGCGCACAATTTAAACCGCCAGCCGACATCCTTGTTCAGAACCGCAAAATATCTGGAAATGCTGGGGGACAAATCGAGGATAGTGTGGTGATTGTGGGCAATGTGTTGTTGAGCTTTTCCCTTGAAATGATGGCCCGTGTTCGAAAAGGCTCGGTGCAATTCAAGCAAGCCTTTGCTGAAGCGATGAGCCGGCATTTGGTGACATTAGAAGAATTGACGAGAGGGAGAACATGGACGCCTGATGAGGTGATGCCATTATTGGCCCAATTTTTTGTTGCCCAAATGGATGCACACATCATGGATATTCCGTGGGAACGTTGGCAACCCATGCTTGAGGAAGTTGGAGCTCAACTGATAAAGCCACAGTGGTTACACGCTCCTGGCTATCGTCCCCCTTATCATCAAGTTAAAGTACGCGAAGGGGTCTATTTAAGACAGCCGCGGGATGGTAGTCTGCCCGATGTGATTGCGGAAGTGGACACCGAGAAGAAATTGTTAACGGCACTATGGAATAGTCCTTTTGACATCCCGTTGCCGTTAACGCAGGAATCTCTTGTCACCGAGGTCCCACAAGGGCCGTTTCGTGATGTTCTTTTTGAGTTAATGGACGTAAAGGTTAAAGATTCTTTGTTGTCTTAATTTTGGGGAAGTGATGAACCCTCAAAGTTTCTCGTGATTTATGGCCTGATTCATGATTTGTTGTATCGTCATGGCCGATAGTTTTTGTCAATGATTAAACCTTAAGGGGAGGAAATGAGGATGGCAACGGAACCGATTCATCGCTGGAAAGTGTTAGCAGACCGGTTATATGATGCCCGACACCAGTGGGTACAAAAAGATGATGTATTGTGGACCATGGGGATTACCGATTACACCCAAGACACAGCGGGTGACATTTTATATGTTTCGTTGCCCGAACCTGGAACCGTATTGGAACAAGGACAGCCTTTTGGCAGTCTCGAGTCGGGTAAATGGGTTGGACAACTGTATGCGCCGTTCGATGGAGTCGTAATTGCGGCTAATGATCTGGTGCGGGATAATCCGCAACTGTTAAATCAAGACCCCTATGGACGGGGATGGCTGATCAAGGCGCGAGCTCAGAACCATGATGAGGCAGTAACACAATTGCTAACCGACACCGAGTACATGCAGTTACTGGACGAATTGGACGAACGCTAATGGAACAGTGGCGATTATTGGATCCAGGTCCCTTACCGGCGTGGCAACAAATGGCTCTCGACAAAGTGGTGATCGAAGCTCGGGCACAGGATGTTGTTCCGAATACCTTGCGATTCATGGAATTTTCTCCGCATACGGCGTTAGTGGGATATCATCAGGCCGTCGATTTGGAAATTAACCGTGACGAGGCGCAATTGCTGGGAGTCGACATTAACCGGCGCATTACCGGTGGCGGTGCAATCTATATGGATGAACGGCAGTTAGGTTGGGAGTTGTGTGTGAAATTTGACGAAGGCAAGCGGGTTCGTCCTGAAACGCTATATCCCAAATTGGCGCAAGTCGTTATTGAATCCTTACGTTCATGGGGCATTACCGCGAAGTTTCGCCCAGTTAATGATGTAGAGATTGACGGCCGCAAGATTTCAGGCACAGGGGGCGCCGATTATCACGGAGCCGTCATTTATCAAGGAACTTTATTGTTGGATTTTGATGTTGAGACTATGATCCGGGTCTTACGGCTTCCCATTGAGAAGCTGACCGATAAAGTGATTGATTCTTTTCAAAAACGCCTCGTGACCATGCGAGAAATTCTGGGTTATGTGCCTGCCATAAGTGATGTCAAGCGGAGTGTTGAAGAGGCTTTGATGCAGGTCTTGGATGTCAATTTGACCCGTTCTGATCTCACCGAGGATGAACGACGCAAGTGGGAACATCTTGCCCCCTCCTATCGCCAATCGAAATGGATTGATTTACGGAAGGTTCCGCAATTTGCTAACTATCCACTTCATACTCTCACGCACAAGGCGCCCGGGGGACTGATTCGTTGTTTGATTCAGACCGACCAGCAAATTAAGCATATTAAAAAGGCGTTTATCACGGGAGACTTTTTTGTCTATCCTGAACGGGCCGTATTAGATTTAGAGGCGGCGTTAAAGGATGCTCCCTTACAACTCACCACATTATCGGCTATTTTACAGGCTCATTATCAACAGGGATACAACTATATGGGTGTGAGCGTCACCGACTGGTTATCCGCTTTATCTCCATTATGCGATCAAACTGAGGAGGGATCGTTATGAATCAGGAGAAATTTTCGGAATCGATTGAATTACGCCCGTTGCAAGATGATGACCGGGAAAGCCCAGAATATGTTATGACGTCTTTGGCTGGTGCCATTACGTTAGGTTTTGAAAAAGGAAAATTTGCCCGGGAGGAAACCGTATTACGAGGTCTTAATATCTTGATGACTTACAAGGAAAACTGTGTCGCCAATTGTTCATATTGCGGAGTTTCTCGGGAACGGCGTGTGCCCAGGGAAGAGACCACATTTATCCGGGTGAAATGGCCCATTATTCCCGTAGAGGAATTAATCGAACGCAGTGTTCAGGTCCCTCATCAAATGCGCCGTTTATGCGTGGGCATGTTAGCCAACCGCCAATCTTTAGATCATTCCATACAAATTATTCGCCAATTTCATGAACGTACTCCGTTATTAATTTCGGGATTAATCACCGCTTCGTTAATTAAAAAACGGGAAGATCTTGAAAGAATTCGTGATGCCGGTGCCGACCGGGTCGACATCGCGATTGATGCCGCGACCCCAGAGTTATTTGAAAAACACCGGGGGCGGCCCGTTAAGGGACCCCACCGCTGGGATCACTTTTGGTGGGTGACAGAAGAGGCCACTAAAGTGTTCGAACCGGGAGCGGTCGGCATTCATTTAGTCGCAGGGTTGGGAGAAACCGAACAAGAATTGTTGGAGGCTTGTCAAAAAGCTCAAGATATGAATGTCGTGACGCACTTATTTTCTTTTAATCCGGAACCTTCCACATTACTTGGCGATCATCCTCAGCCCCCCATGGGCCATTACCGTCGTTGCCAATTAGGCCGGTATTTAATTAATGAATTGGGCATTCATCTTCACCACTTTCGATTTAATGCCCAAGGGCAGGTTATCGACTTTGGACTCGAGCCGTCGGTATTAGAGAAAATTGTCGAGTCAGGCCGTCCTTTTATGACTTCGGGATGCCCCGATGAACATGGGGAAACGGCGTGTAACCGTCCTTACGGTAATGGCCGACCCAGTGAAAAAATCCGAAATTTTGCGTTTTCACCGACTGCTCAAGACATCGAAGACATTCGCCAGCAACTGTGGGCAGATTTAGCCCTAGATGCTCAAACAGTTAGCGAAGAAGAAGGTCTGAGCGTAAAAGCATGGGAGGGAGGGAACCTCGCTGAACTGGGAAAATGAACCTTTAGATGAATTAATTCACGAAGCCGCCCGTTTGTCCCGGCAAAATTTTCTTAGAACACTGGTTGTATCCGCTCCCAGTCAAAAGCATTATGATACCGGCATCTACCAAAATCAGCGCAAAACATTTATGACACTCAGCGTGACAGGGCAACATTGCGCGTTGATGTGTGAACACTGCGGGACAAAGGTTCTGGAAACCATGGCGGTCGCCAATAGCCCGGCGCGATTTCAAGCAGTGGCCGACAACCTGCTGCTTCAAGGAGCCGAAGGTGTCTTGGTGAGTGGGGGCTGTTTAGATGACGGCTCGGTTCCCTTGGAGCGTTTTGTCGATGACATCGCTCGGTTGAAATCGCAAGGGTTGACGGTTTTGGTACACACCGGCCTCGTCAAAAGATCCGTAGCCCGAGCATTAAAAGAGGCTGGGGTGGATCAGATTCTGCTTGATATTATTGGAGATGATGAGACCATTTCACAGGTCTACCATCTGGATAAGACGACAGAAGCGTACCGCGAGTCTCTTGCGATATTACGCGAAGAAGGACTAAGCGCGATTCCCCATGTCATTGTCGGTCTTCATTTTGGGCAGTTGCGCGGGGAGTTTCATGCCCTTGAAATGATTCGGGATGAGGGCTGTCAGCAACTCGTGATTGTGGCGTTAATGCCGTTGCCCGGCACCAATATGGCTACAGTTCCCCTCACATCGGGTGAGGATGTGGGACGGGTGCTCGCCAGCGCCAGAATCATGATGCCTCAGACGCCCATTTCTTTAGGATGTGCTAAACCGGCCGGGGCAACCAAGAAACAGATGGAATATTATGCGGTGGATGTGGGCGTCCAAAGC
This sequence comes from Sulfobacillus thermosulfidooxidans DSM 9293, assembly GCF_900176145.1. Taxonomy (NCBI): domain Bacteria; kingdom Bacillati; phylum Bacillota; class Clostridia; order Eubacteriales; family Clostridiales Family XVII. Incertae Sedis; genus Sulfobacillus; species Sulfobacillus thermosulfidooxidans. The sequence continues at coordinate 1,979,035 of NZ_FWWY01000001.1, forward strand.
ATCGCCTATCCCTTGCCAGATACCATTCGATATGCTGAAGAGCAGGGGTATGACATTCGCTATCACGAAAAATGTTGTTCGTTATTGGCATAAAAAAGCGGTCGAGACACGAAAGAGCCCCCAGCTGGGGATTTCTTACCCAGCTGGGGGCTCTTTTTGAACGGGAAGGGGGGAACATTAGAACCAGTGGGAAAGGGCCATTTGACCCATGAAGATGATTTTTGAACCCGGTACACTTAAGGTAATAAAGGAGGGGATCACGATGAAGTGGATGGTCCGGATTGCCGCGTCTTTGTTAACCAGTATTGGACTTGTATGGATGGTAATGATGGTCTTTCCCCACATGAACTTTACGCTAGGTCAAGGGGCCGCAATTGTGCTAACCCTGGGTTATATGATTTGGATCGCCAGTTTAATCACGACAGGAATGTATTGGGCATGGAAACCCGAAACGCGAACATCAGAGGTTGCAATTCATAACGTAGTGGCATGGCCCATCTTAGGGCATGATACCAAAGGACCTAAGGCATCATAACTTACTTCAATAAGAAAAAAAGTTCACAGATGATATTTTTCTGTGAACTTTGTCATGAAACTGGTTGCGTGATTTCAGAGGGAACCGTCACACTTGGAGAGGACCGGATGAGCTGAAGAGTTTGTCGCGAGCTGATGGTAATGGCGTTTGAGACATTCTAATTCGTGTTCATGATGGGTGTGAAGAAGTGTCGAGAGAGCTTCTAACCGCATTAAGACTCGGGAAGAGACGACACCGTCTCGATCAAGGGTGAAGCGGGCTTCATCGACCCAGGTTGCCATTAGTTCGTGATCTCGATGAAAAATCTTTAAACTAGGGATTTCCTCAAACAGAAAAGCTTCTTCAGCTTGTGCATGCACTAATTCCCGTTCAGTCCAAATATCCAGAAGAACTTCTGCGACTTCATAGGCACTGCTGGCATCATTATTCTTTAAGAAATTGCGTAGTAATCGCATTCCAGCCTCCAGATCAGCCGTGACCAGCATGTGCGAGGTAAGGTGTTCGTCAAAATTTTCGAGCCGATGAGTGTGTGGCATGATTTGATGTCCTTTCCGGTCAAAGTCAAACCGGGTTAACGATTGAAGGGAAGCCTGGGATCTCAACGGGCGGAGATTCCAGGCTTGAGGCAAAGTGATTAGGAGACACCGGATTTGAAGGTCATAATCCAAATCGAGAAAATCACAATGCCTATTCCCATAAAAATCGCTAGAGCCAAAGTCACAATCTGCCAGGTTGAACCGCGGCTTTCTCTTAGGTGCATGAAAATCCCTAATTGCAGTGCCGCCTGTAATACCGCCAAGAACAAGATAAAGGATATCAAGAAGGCGGGAGGCAGCATGTGTTCGACTACTGCACCAAAGGCCAATGCCGTTAAAACTAAAGAGGCGATATAGCCAAAGATCTGTTTCCACGGAAAGGTTTCTTCCTCAAAACGAGGGACAAGATAAACCGATTCGACTTCATCTCCATGCCCAGTGGGGCCATTAGGGGAGATGGCAATAACATTATGCCGTTTTCGGTTATGTGAAATCGCCATGATATTGTCTCCTTTCATCGATTATGCATCAGTAATCGGTAGGGCCAGATGGGACTCATTAGATGACCTTGCCACTTAAGTAGACCACGGTGAAAATGAAGACCCAGATAATGTCGAGAAAGTGCCAATACAAGGCGAACATATAGACTTTCCGTGTCGTAATGGTCGTCAAACCCCGTCCTAAGAGCTGGATAATCAGGGTGATGGCCCAAATAATGCCGAAGCTTACGTGTGAACCGTGGGTGCCCACCAACGTAAAGAATGCAGAGAGGAAAGCACTGTGATGCCAGGTATCATGCATCGCGATGTCGCCGAGAAATTCGTTAATTTCGGTAGCGACGAAGGCTGCGCCCAAGAGAATGGTGATGGCTAACCAAATGACAGTGCCTTTAAGGCGGTGATGGCGCATTTCATAGACAGCTAAGCCACACGTAAAACTACTGGTTAACAAGGCGACCGTTTCAAATAAGACAGGACCGAGATGGAATAATTGGGCCGGGGTCGGACCCGACATACCGACCCGCGACTGATAGACCGCATACACTGCGAACAACGATGAGAAGAGAAGAAAGTCTGTGGCCAAAAAGGCCCAAAATCCGAGGATCTTTAGACTTTCATGTTGATCGGTAAACTCCAGAGGAACTTGGGTGTTTTGTAATTCGGGCTCTATTGGTACGTTCATCCTTGTAACCTCCCTAAGGACGCCTCGGTGTGGCGAATAGTTTCAGCGTGGATTTCTTCATGGTCGTTGTAATCGAAGCTTCCGATAATCAACAGGGCTACCACTCCTAATCCTCCGAGAATAGCAACCCACCACCATTCGAACACCATGCCAATTCCTCCGACAAAGAATGCCAATCCCATCAAAAAGGGAATTGATGACGATTTCGGCATTTCAATGGGCTGAATATCATTGGGATTGAGCTGAACCACATTGGTCTGGTTGTGTTGTTTCATTTCCCACCACGCGTCGCGGTCTGACACGACGGGAATACGAGCGAAATTGTAGGAAGGTGGGGGAGAGGGTAAGGACCATTCCAGTGTGCGTCCATCCCAGGGATCCCCAGTCAGATCGCGTTCTCCGTGTTTGTAACTGTAGACTATGCTGTAGACGAAGACGACGAATCCAGATCCCATCATGAAGGCTCCGATGGTCGATACCAAGTTGGGAAGGCTCCATCCATATCCGGTGGTGTAGGTGTACATTCTCCGCGTCATACCCATGAAGCCTAAGGCATATTGGGGCATAAAGGTAATCCAAAATCCAATGAAGAACAACCAGAAGAACCAGCGCCCTTGGCGTTCGTCGAGTTTAAATCCGAATGTCTTGGGCCACCAATAATACATTCCCGCCAACAAGCCGAAGACGGTACCGCCAATTAAGACGTTGTGGAAGTGGGCAATTAAGAAATAACTGTTGTGAAATTGGTAGTCGCCTACGACGGCACCTAGCATCACCCCTGTGGCTCCGCCCACCACGAATGTCGGGATGAAGGCTAATGCCCATAGCATTGCGACCGGAGTTCTTACTCGGCCACCCCACATGGTAAAGATCCAGTTGAAGATTTTGATACCGGTCGGAATGGCAATTAACATGGTGGAAATTCCGAAGAATACGTTAACACCGGGACCGGCACCCATCGTAAAGAAGTGATGAACCCAGGTGCCGTAACTGAGTAAGGTAATCGTTATCACTGACCAGACCATCGTGCTATAGCCGAAAAGCCGCTTCCTGGAGAAGGTTGCCACCACTTCGGAGAAAATGCCGAAGGAGGGAAGGATTAAAATATAGACTTCGGGATGGCCGAATAACCAGAACAAGTTCACATACATCATGGGCATGCCGCCATGGGTAATTGTGAAGAAATCCGTTCCGAATAATCGGTCTAACATGGTCATGGCCAAGGCGACAGTAAGCGGTGGGAATGCAAACAAGATTAAGGCGGAAGTGACTAGCGATGTCCAGACAAACATAGGCATCCGCATTAAGGTCATTCCTGGCGCTCGCATTTTTAAGATGGTGACGAGAAAGTTCACACCCGTTGCGATACTGCCAATACCAGAAATCTGAATTGCTAACAGGTAGTAATTTTGCCCGACACCGGGGTTAAAGGCGAGTTCGGTCAACGGTGGATAGGAAGTCCAACCAGCATTGGGCGAACCGCCGACGACAAAGGAAATGTTAAACATGAACGCCGCGAAGGCGAAAAGCCAAAAGCTGATAGCGTTTAAGCGGGGAAAGGCGACGTCACGTGCGCCGATCATCAAGGGAATAGCCAAATTAAACATGGCAAAGATGAACGGCATGGACATGAAGAAAATCATAATGGTTCCATGCGTGGTAAAAATTTCATCGTAGTGCAAAGGCCCTAGAAAATGATTATTGGGAACGGCTAATTGTCCGCGCATCAATAAGGCATCGACACCGCCACGAAACAACATGGTAATCGCGGCAATGAGGTACATGATGCCGATTTTTTTGTGGTCGACCGTTGTTAACCATTCGCGCCAAAGGTGCCCCCATTTGTGGTAGCGAGTGAGGACATAAATGATGGCGGCGGAGGTGAGAACAATCAGAACGTCAGCACTTAATTCCATACCCCGCGTTGTGGCGGGCGGAAAAAGTTGCGCTAACAGTGATGACATAATCTTTTCCACCTTTCATCTAGAAACTTCACGAATTCCTAGTTCGAAGGCATATTCATGTACATGTTTTTCATTTGCATATACATGCCACCTTCAAGGGTGAACCCGTGTGTGGTGTTAGGGAAGGTCGAGGCCGGGTAGCTGGAATAGCTTCTGGGGCTAATCCAATTGTGTTGGAGCAGTTGATGATAATCTGCTAAGGTCATGGGGCTGGCTGTTTGGCGAACATTTTGTACCCATTGTTGGAATTGTGCCATGGGAACCGCTTTGACGTTAAACGTCATGTGTACGAAGCCTGTGCCAGAGAATTGACCACTGCGGCCCCAATAGACACCAGGATGGCTTGCCTCAAGCCATAAAGGCAAGACTTCGCCGGGCATGGTATATTCCATCCCACCTAATTGCGGAACCCAAAAAGTGTTCATGGGTGAATCGGCCGTCAGTTCAAAGAGTACGGGAACGCCCGATGGGATGTCGATGTAGTTAACCGTCGCAATATGTTGCTGGGGATATTCAAACAGCCACTTATAATCAAGGGATGTGACATCAATAACAATCGGATCGGTTCCTGAAGGAATCTTGTCTAACGCGTAAGTTTTTTGCACGGTGGGAACGCTGATGATGATAACAATGATAAACGAGAGAGCCAGCCAGAATAATTCTAATTTGCGGTTGTGGTCCCAAAGCGGTCGGTAAGGAGCTTTGTTTCCGGGTTTATCGCGAAAGCGAACAATCACAATCGCAAATAACACCCAAACCAGTAACACCATAAATAACATGGCCGCGCCGGAAATATAAATGAGCCCTAATTCACTGGCGGCCACAGGACCAGCAGGATGCAAAAGAACATATTGCTGGCCACAACCGGATACCAAAAGCCCTACGGCGAGGGCCATCAGGCTTAAATAGCGGAACGCTCGTTTAGAGCGTTTAGGGGCCATGAGGAATCACCTCTTAAGAATGAATTGTCAAGCAAGTTATACAATTCTGGATAAAATAGCTGCATACACAAGGCGTAAAAGATACCACCTCGCCGTAGGGCGCCAAAATAACTAACCAAAACGACTTACGTCCTCCGGCACAGTGATTCTGAAAAAGTTGCCGGTGTTGCGCTACCGAACCATCATGCAAATGGTATGAACTTGTGAGAAGTAAATCACGCTTTGAGTATATTCCAGTTAAATAATGAGATCAATAAGTTTAGAGAAATTACCACGAGAATTACTGCAGAGATGTACCTGATTAATCATCATTCATATTGAAATTTATCGATAATATCTCTCAAACTTGACTATGCTTATAGGGTTTTGTTACTTGTCAAGGCAAAATACAAATGACAGAAAACGTTGTGAAATAAGGCGTTTAGGCAGATGAGCCGTTGCTAGATAAGAAGTTTAAATAGGACGAACAGAGTAGCGCAATGGTGTAGGCATAAATTTAATTTTCGATACAATGCTCGGAAACTCCTGAGTAATTTGTTCAATTTTTCACATGCTTTGGCATAGTTTCCTGAGACGAAGATCGAAAACGACGAACATCATTTGTGGTCGCCGTGATCTCGCGTTTACCAAATTCCAAATAGTCGTTAAACTCAGGTGAAGGAAATTTAATCAATAAAAAATCTCATGTCATGATGGGATTTAATCCACGCCATGTCCATGAGTAAGAACAGCAAATACTTGTTAAGCCGTGGTAACCAGAAGATGACTGGCAAGAACGTTTTGGTACCGCGCTGTTTCAGAGATAAGAGAACATCAAATCAAAGGAGAGGCTATTTGGCTATACATGAATGGGAGGGGCTTGTCCCACTTGACGAATGGTGTGAGCCACGCCAGTGACGATCTGTTCTAGTTCGTCGCCGTGAATAACGAGCGGAGGGGCAATAATTAAGATATTATTATGCCAAGTTTCGACATCAGTAGCTTTTCCTGCTAAAATGCCTTGCTTAATTAAATGACGTCCTAATAGGCGCATAAACGCATCACTGGCGGGTGTTTTGGTTTCGGGTTCGGTGACGATTTCGATACCAGCCAAAAGACCTTGAACACGAATATCTCCCACCCATGGCACATTTTGCAACTGATCAACCAGAAGCTGTTTGAGATATTCTCCTTTCGATTGCGCCTGTTTCACTAATTGGTCTTCTTCGATGATGTTTAGGTTGGCTATGGCGGCAGCGCAAGCCACAGGATGTCCCCCAAAGGTGTTCACTTGACGCAGATGCCGTCCTGAATCTGTGGCACCCAAGAAAGTGTGGAATATTTCGTCACTAACCGCGGTTGCTCCTATAGGCATATACCCACTCGCTAGACCTTTGGCCATCGTCACAATATCCGGTTTTATATTATAGAGCTCATGTCCAAAAAGAGAACCAGTGCGTCCAAATCCGGTTACCACCTCATCAACGATGAGTTTGACATTATAGTCTTTCGCAATGTGGGCGAGACGAGAAAAATAGCCAGGAGGAGGTATCAGAACACCTCCTCCTGCAATGATTGGCTCGACGATGATAGCAGCCACGGTATCGGCACCTTCAATTTGGATGCGGCGCTCAAAATCCTCGGCACATTGGATTTGGCATGAAGGATATTGCATGTGAAAAGGACAACGGTAGCAATAGGGGGCACTGACCTGCATAAAATCTGGCGCCATGGGCCCATAATTTCGTTTCCGTTCAGGTTGTCCCGTCGCCGATAACGCCCCTAAGGTTGAACCATGATAACCCCGAAAGCGCGATATGATTTTAGTTTTATGGGGAAAACCTTGTTGTTGCCAATACTGGCGGACCATTTTAAATGCGGTCTCATTGGCTTCAGACCCAGAGTTGGAAAAGTAGATGTGGGGGGTAGAAGGAATGTAGCTCGCAAGACGTGTGGCCAGTTCGATGGCTGCAGGATGGCTCTGAGTCAATGGATAATAAGCTAATTGCTGCATTTGTCTAAGAGCGGCATCAATGAGTTGTTGACGACCATAGCCGACATTAACACACCATAACCCCGCCGCAGCATCAAGATAAGATTGTCCATTTATGTCGTAGACTGTCGATTCCAGACCGTGGGTAATGATTAAGGGATGATTGTGGCTATAATCCTGATGTTGCGTTAAAGGATGCCAAACATGAAGCCTGTCCTGTTCATAAAGGGATTCCGAGTCAAATCCGTCCATATTTTCTATTCGCCTTTCCGTATAGATGGGTCATGTGTAAACTGGTATTTAGGAATGTTTGATAGTTGATGCAGGATTTAACGATTCTTCGATTAAATTCAATACGCGTTCATTATCATCGGGTTGGCCAATAGTCATGCGTGTATATCCCGCTAACCCCATACCGAGACCAGGCCGAATAGCAATATTGTTTAACGGCAAGATCTTTTCGGAATCTTCCCACTGGAACGTTACAAAATTGGTTTGACTGGGAAAGACATCTAATCCTTGTTGCGTTAGCCGCGTCAAGATACGGGTGCGTTCACGTTGAATCATGCTCCGGTAAATTTTATATACCGACTCGGCTTCTTCACTCAAAGCTGCTGCGCCGGCGGCAAGTGCCAGACGATTAGGCATAACACGGCTGAGGCGTTGTGAAATGGCATGGCTGACGGATGTGTCTGGGGTTAAAACATATCCCAAACGTATTCCCGCCAGCGCATAAAATTTAGAAAATGTCCGACTAATCATGAGGTTGGGATATTTCTTCAGTAAATGAATGCTATCTTGGTCCGGATCATCGTAGGCGTCTGTTAATTCCCAGTATGCTTCATCAAGAAGAACAGCCACGTCTTCAGGTACCTTGGATAAGAAGGCATCAATATCGGAGAGGGGAAGATAGCCTCCTGTGGGATTATTGGGATTACAAATAATGATCAAAGCGGTCTGTTCGCTAAGGTTATCGGCAATGCTATTTAAATTCACGGTACCATTTGAATGAAGCGGTGTTTTGACTATGGTAAATGATATAGATTGCGCAATCGCCTGATACAAGGGAAATGAGGGATGGGGAATGATTACTTCACGTCCAGGATGAAAAAGACCGCGGATAATATGCTCAATCAAATCGCCCGATCCCGAACCCAATACAATCTGTGCAGGATCTACATGATATTTTTTGGCCAGCCGATTTTTTAGCTCCTGTCCCGATGGATCGGGATAGCGGTGAATCTCGTGCATGGAAGCGCTTATCGCCTGTAAGACGATCTCGGGAGGTGGATAGGGAGATTCATTGGCGTTCAGCCGGATCATTTTGTTGGAAAGACTCAAAGATCCTCGGTCTAAGGGAACTTCGGTGATAGGACTCCATTTTATGGCCAACTTATCCACCTCTTGTTAGGACATCATGGTTTGATAGGTTGCATTGTATCAAACCTTTTTCGGTATCTTCATTGTGTTGTTGACCAAATTTCTTAACTAGAATGGCGAAATACTATTCATCTTCGAAGCAAACCGAGTAGATTGGGATAAATGATGGCCACAATGACTCTATCAGTTGATAGGAGGGACAAAAACGCTATGACCTATAATAGTGAAATCAGACGGCAACTGGCTCAAGTGGCTTTAGGGAATCTAGAACCCGATTTGGTTATTACCCATGCACAATTGGTCAATGTGCATACCAAAGAAATTGAGCCTGACGTATCTGTTGCGGTGAAGTCGGGATTCATTGCTTATATCGGAAAGTCTGTTCCTGGCATAAAGGATACGACCAAAGTGATCGACGCGCACCAGCAATATCTGGTGCCGGGACTCATTGATGGGCATATGCATGTCGAGAGTAGCATGCTCTCGGTTGCCGAGTTTGCGCGCGCTGTTTTGCCGTTCGGAACGACTACTATTTTTATGGATCCCCATGAGATGGCGAATGTCTTTGGGCTTGAAGGCGTGGCATTAATGATGCACGAGGCAGAACATTTGCCTCTGCGCGTGTTTACCACCGTTCCGTCTTGTGTGCCGGCAGCACCGGGGCTAGAAGATAGTGGACAATATTTAGGGCCCAATGAAGTGCACAGTGCTTTGAACTTTCCCCGCGTGGCGGGCCTCAGTGAGGTCATGGACTTCCCCGGCGTCGTTAACGGAAATCCTGAAGTTCTTGAAAAAATTCGATTAACCTATGAAAAACACCAGGTGGTGACAGGGCATCTTCCAACCTCTGATGATCGTGTAATTCAAGCCTACGCTGCAACGGGGATATTTTCCGACCATGAATCCACGTCCCGAGAAGAAGCGTTAGCCAAGGCCAGGCGCGGGATCACGGTAATGATCCGGGAAGGAACGGCCTGGAAAGACGTTCATGAATGCATAAAGATTGTTACCGAAGATGGTATTGATCCTCATCAATGTCTTTTAGTCACTGATGATGTGGAGCCAGCGACATTGGTTCAAGATGGACACCTAAACGTCGTGGTCCGACGAGCTATTGAGGAAGGCGTTGATGCCTTAAGCGCTATTCAAATGGCGACAATTAATACGGCTCGGTATTTTCATGTTGAAGACTGGCTCGGAAGTATTGCCCCGGGTCATGTGGCTGATATGCTTTTAATACCGGATCTTATGAATATGCGGCCTAGTGTGGTATTTGCTGGGGGAGAGATTGTTGCCGAAAATGGTCAATTCGTTGCCGAAATCACAGCCCCTTCTTATCCAGATTATGTTAAAAAATCTGTGCATTTGCCCCGCGCAGTAACGGCTCAAGATTTCTTTGTAAAGAGTGAATCCTGTTCTCAAGGCGAAGTGACTGTGAGGGCCATAGGAGTCAACAATAACAGCGCGTTAACCCATTTGTATACCAGCACGGCACGGGTAGAAGAGGGCGTCATTTTGCCATCGCTTGATAATGATTTAGTGTATGCGGCGGTCTTAGAACGCCATCACGGCTCAGGACAAATTGGGCGGGGATTTGTGCATGGATTTGGTATTAAACGAGGTGCCGTCGCATCAACGGTGGGTCATGACAGCCACAATTTGATGGTTATGGGAGTCAATCCCACTGACATGGCCATGGCGGCTAATGCCTTAGCTCAATGTGGTGGAGGTATGGTTGCTGTTTTAGATCAAACCATATTGGCTTTAGTATCTTTACCCATTGCCGGGTTGATGGCAGAAGAATCCGCGCAGGTCATGGCGGAAAAATTAGAGCGGTTAACAGAGGCATGGCGTCGTCTTGGATGTACACTCCATGCTCCTTATATGACCTTTTCCCTGATTGCGTTGCCTGTCATTCCAGAACTGCGGTTGAGCAATAAAGGATTGGTCGATGTGATGTCCATGACACTGGTCCCGGTGGAGGTTCTTTGATCATCACAGCGCTAGAATTTTTGTTTCGGTCCACTCAATCGACAAGCATTCTAATAAATTATAAACTACGATTAGTAGTTATTTTGATTTGTGGAGGGATGGACGTGTCAGCTATTGAGCGAATTGAAGTATCACGTTCTGCAGCGGATTTGGTGAACCAGTTTACCCACTGGTTGGAAGAAAAACAGATTATTGTTTATGCGGTTGTTCATCATACAGAGGATATGAAAGCGCGGGGCGTTGATCCGCATATGGATGCATGGACCGTAATCTTTGGGAATCCCGTGCTTGGTGCAGCATTTTTAGAGGAAACTCCTGATGTGGTCGTTGATATTCCCTTGCGCATAGGATTTTACCAACAACAACCTGACAAATCGTTTGTGGTACGGCGTCATATGGAAGAATTGTTAAGCGATTACCAGTTGCCCGCCTTGGTCGCGAAAAGCCGAAAGGCCGATGGATTATTAGACCAATGGATTGCTACATTAAAACAATAGTATAGAAATTAGGGGCAGGCGGAATACGCCATTATGACGTAGATTCCGCCTGTTTTTGTGAATACAGTGTCCACCATTTGCGATAGGCGATAATAGCCCAAATCCCTTCGACGACCCCAAAAGGCCAGGTTCCCGCTAGCCATCCGTAGAGAGATGATCCCGTGCATGCTATGGCAAATGCCAAGGTGTACCACAAAGACCGCTGTTCTAAGGCATAGAAGATCATCATGAATGTGACAACAACGGCTCCAAATAGGGTTAACATGGTTTTACCTGCCTTGTCAGTATTAGAATGAATTCATTCCCACCTTGCAGGATTTTGAACCCAACGTCAACCGTTTCTTGCTGTGCCGTCTTCCGATTATCTGGGATTGAGCAATGATACAGATTTTTGCCATGTTTTTGTTCGAACAAACAAGAATTATGCTGCCGTACAGGCTATTCTGAAACATAGGATGGAGGGATTTTAGGTGTTTTTATCTCCTAGGGAACAAGAAAAATTACTGATTGTGGTAGCTGGGGATCTGGCTGCCAAACGATTGCAGCGCGGTTTGAAGTTAAATTATCCCGAAGCAGTAGCCTATATTGCCGCAGCTCTCATGGAGGGAGCGAGAGATGGGCAGAGTGTTGCCGAGTTAATGAACTATGGGACGACGCTGCTCACCACGGATCAGGTGATGGAGGGAGTGGAAGAAATGGTGGAGACAGTGCAAATCGAGGCGACATTTCCTGACGGAACCAAATTAGTGACCGTCCATCACCCCATCCGTGAGCCTCAAAATATGAATCCGGTTGTCCATAGCGTCGTGAAGGATGTGACAGATTCATGATACCAGGGGAAATCCAGTGTGATGGCGACATGGTGACTATCAATTCTTCGGGTGCCACTGTGACATTAACGGTGGAGAACACCGGGGACAGACCCGTTCAAGTGGGATCTCATTTTCATTTTTTTGAGGTAAACAAGGCGCTTGACTTTAATCGGGAGAAAGCCTACGGGATGCGTCTTGACATTCCGGCGGGAACAGCGGTGCGGTTTGAACCCGGAATCCGCCAGACCATCATATTGACACCCATTAAAGGAGCACGCCGGGTTTATGGGTTAAATGGATTGACAGAAGGTCCTCTAGATAAAGAGGGAAATAAAGAAGCAGCTCTTGAACGTGCCAAACAACGAGGGTTTTGGAGGCCAGAGTCATGAGTCATTCAATCGATCGCCATCATTATGCGCATTTATTTGGGCCGACTGTGGGAGACAAAATTCGGTTGGCCGACACCGATTTGTGGGCCATGGTTGAAGAAGACCGAACGCTTTTGGGTGAGGAAGCGAAATTCGGTGGAGGCAAAGTGGTTCGCGACGGCATGGGGCAGGCCAGTTGGCATAGTTCTAAAGCGGGTGCACCGGATTTAGTCATTACAAATGTGGTCATCATTGATTACTGGGGTATAGTCAAAGCGGATGTTGGCATTAAAGATGGACGAATTGTTGCGATTGGGAAGGCAGGAAACCCCGATATTATGGACGGGGTCGATCCCCGGTTAATTATCTCTCCCGCTACTGAGGTGATCTCTGCGGAAGGCCTTATTCTGACCGCTGGCGGTATTGATTCCCATGTTCACTGGATTACGCCCGATTTAGCTCGACACGCCTTAATGGCGGGTTTAACTACATTGATTGGGGGAGGAACCGGTCCGGCAACGGGGACCAATGCGACCACGGCCACCCCAGGACCGTGGAATATCACTCGGATGCTGGAAGCCATGAGTTCGATGCCGGTAAACATCGGCTTAACAGGAAAAGGCAATTCCTCATTTCCTGAGCCTCTAGAAGAACAAATTGCTGCGGGGGCCATTGGTCTCAAACTACATGAAGACTGGGGCACAACCCCTAGAGCGATCGATACCTGTTTAAAGGTTGCCGATGAGGCCGACGTCCAGGTGACAATCCATACCGATACCCTGAACGAAGCAGGATTTGTGGAACAAACCCTAGAAGCCATTGGCGGGCGGACTATTCACACATACCACACCGAAGGTGCCGGTGGCGGTCATGCTCCAGACATTCTTCGTGTGGCATCTTTCGAAAACGTTTTGCCTTCTTCAACCAATCCCACACGGCCTTATACGATCAATACCCTAGCAGAACATTTGGATATGTTAATGGTCTGTCATCACTTAGATCCAAAACTTCCTGAAGACGTGGCGTTTGCGGATTCACGCATTCGCGGGGAAACCATAGCGGCAGAAGATGTCTTGCATGATTTAGGCGTCTTGTCGATGATGTCTTCCGATTCCATGGCCATGGGACGTATTGGCGAAGTGATTATTCGAACATGGCAGACGGCCGATAAAATGAAAAAGGAACGAGGCCATCTGCCCGAAGATTCTCCCCGAAATGACAATTGGCGGATTCGCCGGTATGTCGCCAAATACACCATCAATCCCGCAATTACTCATGGAATTTCGCGATTAGTCGGATCTGTTGAAGTCGGGAAGTGGGCTGATTTAGTGTTATGGAACCCAGCATTCTTTGGAGTTAAACCCTCGATTATCATTAAAGGCGGGATGATCGTAGCAGCGCAAATGGGTGATGCTAATGCATCGATTCCTACCGTGGAACCGCAAATGATGCGTGAAATGTTTGGCGCTCAAGGATTTGCCCCGAATGAGCTGTCATGGACTTTTCTCTCTAAACAAGCCTATGTCTCTGAGCATATTCAGAAGCGGATTAAACGGCGGGTATATCCCGTAGAAAATTGCCGGAGCATTACTAAAAAGTCGATGATGCTTAATGACCAAACTCCTCACATCGAAGTGGATCCGGAAACCTACCGGGTTTATGTCGATGGTGAACGGATTACGTCTCGGCCAGCAACAGTTCTTCCCTTAGCGCAGCGGTACTTCCTCTTTTGATTGATGACAGAAAGGGATCCACGTGATGCAGTATGGAATCAGGAAAAAATTAAGGACAGTAACAGAGTCACTTGCGTATTGTCGGGAGAATAAAGGGACGGAACATTTGGCAAAGGGAAAGGAGGCAAGGCGTAAAGCTCTTAAGTGACGAGCATTGCGCTTTAATATCAATGCAGACTCTGACTATCAACCAGGTTCTTAGGAGGTATAATGCCACCACAGATACCAAACTCACTGAATGGATTGACATGGACGTGGATCAATGCGAAAAAACCCGGTGGAAAGCCATAACCAATCTCGGACGGGTGGTTATCATAGATTTGCCGCGCCACGTCCGCATATCACACGAAGACGTTGTCTATGAGGATGATGGCCGGGTGATCGTTGCCCGTGTCAAACCTCACTGGGTTTTGGTTATGAAACCCAAAACATTTCATGAAATGGGATCTTTGTGTTATCACATCGGAAATTTGCACCAACCCTGCTTGGTTCAAGAACAAGAAGTTTTTACGCCGAATGAGGAATTTCTCAAATCGTTAGCGGATTCGTTATCCGTCTCATATTCTCTTGAAGAGCGGATTTTACCCCAAGGGTTTGCGACGAAAAGCCGCTCTCAGCACGTGCATCATGTCTAGTGATAGCATCAAAGTAGGGGAGATGTTGCAATTTCTGGATGGGTTGTTTCCTTCCGGAGCATTTACTCACTCGTTTGGGCTGGAAACCCTTGTTCAAGAACAGTGGATTACCGATGTGCAATCCTCAGGTTACTGGCTCAAAGCCATTATCCAGGACAGTTGGGCGACTTCCGATGGATTGGCCGCGTTACTGGTTTTTCAAGCCGTAGAGCAGGGTTCATTTCTCGACCGGGTTGCGCGCATTGATGGTTATTTAACGGCCAGTCGGACAGCATATGAAAGTCAAAAAGCCTCGTTGACAATTGGACGCCGAATATTGGCGACCGCTGTAGAATTGTTAGATGAGCCGGATTTGTCTTTATACCAGCAATACACCTTATCGCGTCCCTCGCTCGGTAATCAGACAGTCATCATTGCACTGATTGGAATGCTTCGGCATTGGGGATGTGATGCGACCTTACAAGGTATTACCTACTTTACTTTATCGGGCTTTGTGCAAGCACTATTGCGGTTAGTACCACTCGGCCAGCGTGAGGCACAGAAGTTATTATTTGAGCTGAAGCCATGGACTATGAATGTACTCAAGAATGTGCTTAAGCAGATTGATTTCTTAACTGTGGAAGATCTCGGTTCGAGTATGCCGGTTTATGATATTGCCGTAATGCGCCATAAAGACTTGTATTCCCGGCTTTTCCGATCTTAAATCTGAATTTTGAAAGACAGGGGAGAATCACGATGAAGCCAGTAAGAATTGGCGTGGCTGGGCCCGTCGGTTCGGGTAAAACCACCGTGGTAGAATGGCTTGCCCGGGCACTACGGGACGACTACAGTATTGCGGTTATTACAAATGACATTTACACACGCGAAGACGAACGCATTCTCGTGAGTAGCCAAGTGTTGCCAGCAGAACGTATTCGGGGAGTCGAAACGGGGGGATGCCCGCATACGGCGATTCGCGAAGATGCCTCGGTGAATCTCGATGCATTAGATGAATTATGCGTAACATTTCCGGATCTGGATATCGTGCTTATTGAAAGTGGCGGTGACAATCTTGCGGCCACTTTTAGTCCTGAGTTGGCCGATTTTGTTATTTATGTGATTGATGTAGCGGCTGGGGAAAAACTTCCGCGGAAAGGAGGGCCTGGAATTATTAAGTCCGATGTCTTGATTATCAACAAAATTGATCTCGCTCCCTATGTGGGAGCCCGTCTTGAGGTCATGATCCACGATACGGAACAAATTCGACAAGGGCCCTATGTCTTAACGAACTTAAAAACTGGCGAAGGCTTTGAACAATTGCTGCAGCTTGTGCGAAGTGAAGCATTATTTGAAGAGATGACAAAATCGATCTCAAATGGGGAAAAAGATGGCCATTAGTCGGCAACGTATTCATGTTTATCCGCACCGGATTGATACCTATTTCGAATCCCCGTTGCATCTGTTTATACTAAATCATACGTCTCCTTTTCACGTTGTGAGTGCGGAACTCGGAGGAATTTTGGAAGAGGATTTTTTCGAAACGGAAATTATTGTAGAGCCTCACGCGAGCTTATGGTTGAGTACACAAGAAGCCACCAAACTGTTAGCGATGCCTAGTGGATCGGCGCGTCATGACTGGCATATTATTTTAAAAGATCATGCGCAATTGGTTTCGATTCCGCATGCGATCATTCCGTATGCGCAAAGCGATTATACCCAAATAGTCACCTGTGAGTTGGGGCATTATGCGACCTTGATTTGGGCAGAAGAATTGGTTGCGGGCCGAATCGCCCATGGAGAACGATTTCAATTTCGCCATTTTCACAGTCGATTGACGGTGATGCAAGGACATTCTCCCGATCCTGTCTATCACGAAAAAGTATGTTTCAAACCCTTTGAGCAAACGCTTCATCACGATGGGAACTGGGAACAATTCACGGCTTGGGGTTCTTTGTTGGTTATGGATTCGGAGCACATTGCATCATCACCAGGTATGTTACCACTCGATTATTCGCACGATGTGCGCCGTGCTCCTTACCAATTTGGTCACGAATCTAGGAGCGACAAGACATCAGAAATGCCACGGCAATATCAGGGAATCTCGCCCATTAGGGGAGGATATTTATGGCGAATGATGTCAGAAGAACCCCAAATAGTTCATGACTCTCTTCACAAGGCTATTAACCAGCGCAGGGATACTCACACGTCAAATTTGGTTTTTCCTTGAAGGACTCAATTCTCTGAGACGAACTAAATTCTCGGCTCGTCCTCAACCGGTACCAAATCTAAAGACGGGAGTGTTTCCCACGAAATTTGTCCGGTAACCATAAGGCCAGTCAAAATTTCCCATAGGGACAATGGATCATGGATATTCCATCCGGTCAACTCTTCAATTTGTTTCAGTCGGTATTTTAACGTCCCCGGATGAATATATAAGCGAGCGCTGGCTTTTTTAATGGACATTTGTGAGGTGATGTAAGTTTTTAATGTGGTAAGAAGGTCGGTATGATGCAAGTGGTCTTCCTGTTCCAAAGGCTGTAACAATTTTACGCAATATGCCTTAAATTCTGGGATCTTGTGGTAATACGGCAATAATCGGATGCCGGGCATGGAGGAAATCGACAGCGGTTTGTTGATTTCATGTTCAAATGCAAATCGTGCGGATTGAAGCGCCTCATGAAAAGCATAAGGGAAATCTTCGAGATGGGCGACATTTTGGCTGACGCCGATTCCTAGTGGCATAGGTAGACTTTGTCGAATAATCTCTGTCCACGGATGCAACACGGACTCGGACAAGGCCTTAGGCATCAATCCTACTAAGACATCTTGAAACCAACCCACCAAAATGAGTGAATGGGAAGCATGCATCCGAGTATGTTGCTGTAATCTCAACATTGTCATGTCACGATCCCGAGCCTTTACATCGGGATGGTAGCAGACAACAACTTGAGCAGGACACAGTGAGGAAAGATGACAGAATTGATTCCAGCGTTCTAATAGCTCATCTTTCTTGTCATAAGCCGGACTCAATAAGATCTTCAACAGTTGCTGACCTTCGTCCCAACTTACGGGAAGAATTTGCGTTTCAGCCCAACTCATCGCTGTCAATCGTGCTAAAACAGGAAGCCAGCGTACGATATCTTGCGAGTGAGCCGTTTCAGGTTGAATAAATAGCCTGCCGACGAGTTGATTACGCCAGTAAACAGGATGGCTTAACGCAATATGGGTTTCATGAGGCGCCTTTCCCCATATGGGGCCATTGTTGTGTTCTTCTAGCCAAATCGGAGCATTTAAATACGATTCTAATGCTGCTAACAAATCCGGTAGGGACTTGGGGCCATCCGTTAAAAGGGAAGACAACTCGGTGGAAAGAGGGAGTGTGGGGAGTTCTTCGGTGCGTTCCCAAAACGCGGCTGAGACCGGTGGGTAATCGGTGGAGGCGACATAGGGAATGGTTACAGGACCTGTGGGAGGATGGGTCGTGACCACCAGACGACAGGGTTGATCATCAAGGGCCCAAGTTTGTTCCATACTGACCCAAATAGGTTGACCCGTCAAAGCCGCTGTTGAACCCAAGACATGGCAGGTTAATAAACATAAACGGGGATTGGCCCGGCTTAAGGCGGCAATAGGACAAGCGTCGATGTTTAGGGTAATTTGGTCATCATCTTGGGTAATATGAACTTCGGCACCTATGGCTTGCTTGAATTTCGCTACCGCTTGCACGGCCTGAGACAATGTATGCACGGGTAAATGGTTGTCGGCAATCCACTGTTGCACCCATTTCGCAATACGGTAGGATTTTTCGACCGCCCGCATTTGCCCAGATAATTCAGGTGATGATTTAGCGAGAACACGCTCTACAAATTCTTCACGCAATGTCATAGGCCACCCTCTTTCTTTGCGAAGCCGGGATGCGTCTTAACGATCCCTTTGACCATATGGACAAAATTCGCATGTGAATATGCACTACTTAATCAATGACGTAGTATGAAATGGCTATTAACATTATACATGCATGACCGAAAAGTAAAAGGAGGATGGAAATGCTATACGAAACCTTGGATCAACAAATCAAGAATTATGCCGATTGGGTATTACGGCGTCAGCGGGGCATTCCCAATAACCGGCGGTTATTTGTTGTGGCGTGTATGGACGAAAGATTGCCAGTTGAAGAAGCTCTAGGAATTGACAAGGGTGATGCCCACATTTTTCGCAATGCGGGCGGACTAGTCACCGATGACGTCATTCGTTCCGCCATGTTGACGACTAATTTTTTTGGTACCGAAGAAATTATTATTGTCAATCACACGGAATGTGGGATGATGTCAGCGAAAACTGAGACATTAGTGCAAGCCATGAAGGACAAAGTGGGGAATCTTGAGCAAGTGGCTCTTGATCCCTCGCTTCCCGAATTGACATTGACTGATCCGAATGCCTTTGGACGGTGGATTAAAATGTTCGATGACGTGGATGCGATTTCGGAGGCGCAAGTAAAATTTCTGCGAAACCATCCCTTTATTCCGGCTCATGTCAGTATTCACAGTTACGTCTATGAAGTGGAAACAGGTCGCTTACGTAAACCTCATGAACGTCTGGCAGAACACGTCAATGACGCGCGGACGATGATTGAACATGCCTATTTAGCCTAGCTGTAACGATGGCCAAAAAACAGGGAAAGAGTGTTTCCCCTGTTTTTTGGCATACTTTAAGCCGTCCGCGATTCTTTATTCTAATGAGTTCTGGTCAGTTTTGGTAAGTTTTGCATAGGTGAACTCTCTTTCTTATGACGGTATAGAGTATAGCAACAACCGTATTGAGAAAGGTGAGGAAAAACCATGCGGATGAACGCACGGGACTTCGGTGTCTTTGCTGTGCTGAGCAGTCTCATCGCCTCATTATTAACTGGATGTGGCCAAAACGCTGCCAAAAATAGTGCGCCGACTCCCTCCACAACTTTAGCCAAAACGGCTATCCATTTCCCGGGGGGAAGCGTTAAACCTTTGGCTCATCCCATCACGGTCTATGTCGCGGATGACAAGGATCCCGCAGGAGCCGGCATTATGTTAGCGAATGCATTAGGGTATTTTAAGCAACTGGGGATTCGCATCAAATTAGAAACATTTAATTCTGGAGCTGACGAGTTTAACTCCTTGGCCGCCAATCAAATCGATGTTGCCCGGGGTCTCATCTCGGCGGCGTTTTTCAACTCGTATTCCCAAGGTTTACCGGTCTATTTAGTGGCTGATGGCGGGCATAATTTGCCGGGAAGACCGTATTTTGCCCTGGTTTTGCGTAAGAGCTTACAAGGTCGCATTAAAACCTATTCACAGTTAAAAGGACTAAAAATTGGTCTGGTATCCTTTGGCAATGTCAACCAACTGTATTTAGATCGGGCTTTGGCTAAGGGTCATCTGACCAACCACGATGTACATCTGGTTGTTGTCGACTCGTTTTCCGATTTAGTCACAGCCATGGGCAATGGGGCGGTAGATGGTGCCATGTTGGTAGAACCTGATATTTACCGTGCGACATCAGAAGGCATTGGCTTTGTGTTTAAAGACCCAACACAATATGCTCCGCGGGAAGAAGCCTCCACATTGATGTTTTCTTCAAACTTTGTCAAGGATACCCCCGTGGCACGGCGGTTCATTTTAGCGTATCTGGAAGGGGTCCGGTATTTTGACACGCACTTTGTCTATTCTCATCAGGGAGAAAATACCGTACTGAAAATCATTAGCCAGGATTCCGGGGATCCGGTATCATTACTCACTCACATCAATCCCGCAGGACTTTCTCCCTACGGCACTTTTTCTGTAGCTCAAGTTCAGCAAGATGAAAATTGGTACCAACAATATGGGACGGTGACCCATAATGTTCCTGCCACCAAATTAGTTAATTTAAGTTTTGTCAAATGGGCGGACAAAATTCTTGGGCCATACCATTATCCGAAGCATTCCCATCAATCATAATCTTGGAACCATGGAAAATGTCGCGAGGAGGTATGTTTATGGCCCAAAGTATTAAAACGCAAAATCCTTCAGATAATTTCCAACTCGTAATGCGTAAGCCTTCTTCAGGTCATAAGTCATGGACATGGGGTTTAAGGCATTCCATGAACAATCGCCTGATCCAACTGGTTTCACCCTTAATTCTTTTGATTGTCTGGGAAATGATTGTCCTCTTGGGCATGGTGAACGCGAAATTCTTTCCTACACCAACCCAAATCGTCGGATCATTTTGGCATCTGGCGACCACTGGATTATTATACCTTGATTTAAAGGCTAGCTTGTACCGGATATTGGCAGGTTTTTTTCTGGGCGCTATTCCCGGCTTGATTCTTGGTTTATTAATGGGATTATTTCCTTTCGTCCGGGCGGTTTTAGAGCCGGTGGTTTCGGCTACCTATCCTATTCCTAAATTAGCTCTGCTGCCGTTATTTATGCTGATTTTCGGTATTGGTAATCTTGAAATGATTTTGGTTATCGCAACCGGAGCCATTTATCTGGTGTTAATCAATACGGTTTCTGGGGTGTTAGAAATTCCCTCGATATATTGGGATGTTGCCAGAGATCTCAAAGCGAGTGGGTGGGACCGATTTAAAACGGTGGCTTTGCCTGGAGCGTTGCCACTTATTTTTACCGGTCTACGGTTGTCGATGGGAATGGCTGTCCTTTTGATTGTCGCGGCTGAAAGTGATGGAGCCAACCATGGCGTGGGCTTTTTGATTTGGCGAGCCTATGATATCTACAATATCCGTCAAATGTATGTGGCGTTTGTCCTCTTATCGTTAATGGGGTATCTCTTAACATTGATTATCAACGAAATTGAGCATCTCGTCGTTAAATGGCGGTAAGTCACGATAAAGCCGGAGGGATGATCATGTCTGAGCCTCGCGTAAGCATCGAAGTCAAGCATGTGAGTAAACGATTTAAAAGCCGACAGCAGGAAATGGAGGCGATCACGGATATTTCGGTGAATGTTATGGCGGGTGAATTTTTTTGTGTGGTAGGTCCTAGCGGGTGTGGGAAAACGACCTTGTTAAGGATTTTGGCGGGATTGGAAACACAAACAGCTGGAGAAATTGTCTTGCATTGGCAAGAGGGGGGAAGACCTCTTACCACCATGGTTTTCCAAGAACCATCGGCATTTCCGTGGATGACCGTTCAACAAAATGTGGAATATGGACTGAAGCTTCGTAAAGTGCCCAAGAGTGAACGCCAAGCTACAACCCGTCACTGGATTAAGAAAGTGGGCTTAGAAGGGTTTGAGCATCATTATCCCTCCCAGTTATCAGGAGGAATGAAACAGCGTGTGGCCATTGCCCGCGCTTTTGCTAACGATCCCGAAATTTTGCTGATGGATGAGCCGTTTGCTAATCTGGATGAACAAACCAAATTAATCATGCAACAAGAACTGATTGAATTATGGGAAGCAAATCGAAAGACCGTGGTTTTCATTACCCATTCAATAGACGAAGCCATCGTTCTCGCAGACCGAGTCATGGTATTAACGGCCAGGCCCGGACGAATAAAGCAAATTTTTTCTGTAGATTTCCCCCGCCCTCGCCAGATTGCCGAGTTGCGTTCTCACCCGAAATTTGCTGCGCTCTTTAGTCAAATTTGGACCCTATTGCGCACCGAAGTGCCCCAAAAACGTGAGGAAGTCCTATAACAACCTGATATCCCCGTGTTCAAAATGCTTGCAATGGCTTAAATGCCACCATCAATGATTTGTTTTTCTAGATGCATTGTTACAACCCAATTGGGCACATCGACGATTTCCGCAATCTTTAAATCAGCAGCTACACTGGTGAGAAGATAGGCATCTATAGCTGGTAATCCCGTACGGTGACAAATTAAAGAAACCATATGGCGTGTGGCTTGGCGAGCGGCTTCAAATAAATCCGGTCCTATACCGGTCGTGACCCACGCGTGGCCATGTCTTTGAGAGTGGGGAGGAGTTTCGAGTTGCGGTAACGTGACGGAAAAATTCTTTTCTAAATGAACACGAATTGTAACCATCGCGTTAGTTTCGATGGCTGTACCAGCCACTTCCCCATCCCCCTGGGCCGCATGGGTATCGCCTAGGGATAAGAGCGCACCTTTCACCGCCACGGGTAAATACAGGCGCGATCCAGCGACCAAGTGCCGAATATCCATATTGCCGCCCTGTGCGCGAGGGGGAACTAAAGAATGGTCACCGTCTTGTGGAAGAGCCACACCGATAGTGCCAATAAATGGCTGCACAGGAATGCGTAATCCCGGTAAAAGTTCCGCATACTGGTCCGTGATTTGCGAAATGCGTAAATGAGGATGAGGAAACATGTCCTGTAATAATCCAAAGCCGGGAATATTGGCGGTCCATCCCCAATTGTCGACATCGACAGCTAAAATGTCTACGACAAGGGTATCCCCCGGTTCGGCATCATCGATATAAATCGGTCCTGTCACGGGATTAACCCGGGAGAAATCGAGTTGACGGACGTCCTCAGTTTGTGAGGTAGGGCTAAGTTGACCGCCCGAGGCATTTGTGATCTCAACCTCAATGGTGGCATGATTGGGGACATGAAGAACGGGTTCCAAATGATTATTCCAGACAAGATGAGCTTGTGATTTGGATAAATGAAAGGACAGCACGAAAATCCTCCTCAAGTCAGCGAAGTGGGTTCATCCAATAATGGATATTGGATTTAGTTAATCACAAGCAGATCTTTCTCGACAAGGGCAGAATAAGAATTGCTCATTCCTGCCCAAGGTTTCCCAAGGCACTTGACACTTCGTGAAACACTATGGCTCTGGGGTACCGGACGAATGGGATGTGGATTGGGGCAACCGTGCTGTAACATAAGCGGCAATCATCCAAATGATAACAAAAACCGCTGTTAAGACACCGCTTTCCCATATCTGTTGAAAGTTGGGGTGGCCTTCCACGGTTAAGAGAACCAAAAGGTGACGAACCGAGGCTAAAGAAGCCAACGTGATGATCAATTCCGGGC
Source organism: Sulfobacillus thermosulfidooxidans DSM 9293 (assembly GCF_900176145.1). Lineage (NCBI taxonomy): Bacteria > Bacillati > Bacillota > Clostridia > Eubacteriales > Clostridiales Family XVII. Incertae Sedis > Sulfobacillus > Sulfobacillus thermosulfidooxidans. The sequence goes on from NZ_FWWY01000001.1 coordinate 2,002,559, forward strand.
GAATATGGTGGGTCGATTGCATGACCCTAGCTGTGTGAGCGAGCTCAGCAAAGAGAAAGGCTAACATTAAGGGGTCGATGCTAGCATGTAAAGCCGTTAATAGATGATGGGCATTGACAATCCACAGCCAAAACGTGTCGGCCAACACCAGTACAGTCGCGATGGTAAATGCGGCCGTGACGCTACCCCATAGCCAAGATTCAAACATACAACGCTTCGTGGTCATCATCCTTTTATCAAGAATCGTGGTCGCCATCATACCATAGAATTCCGATAATGTTCAAGATAATAAAGAATTATTGGACGATGATCTGATATTCCTGAGATTTGTGGAATACAGCATGAACATGAGTGTGGCGCTCATAATGCGTATTTCTAAAAAATCTGTTAGGGTAACAATATGGAGATCTTCATGGATGACGCAAAAAGGGGGATCGTTTCGGGTGGATCGAGATACCAAAAAGTTTTGGCAAGAACGAAAACGCCAAATGTTAGCGGGCAACCGTTCTCGACTGGGCCCGAGCGGATGGAATAGCTCTCATCGCGTGACCATCGCGTTGATTGCGATCGAAACCGTGGGATGGATACTTGAGTCGTTTTTTCCCGGCTTGGTTTTACATCTATCTGAGTCTTTGGGCCGTATCGCCCTCATCGTGCTGGCGACCATCATGCCCGGAAGTCTCTTAGGTTTGATTTTTGCGGCGTTCTTTATTTGGATTGTTGGATCGCAATTAGAAATTGTAGCACGGCCATGGCAATATCTCTTGGTCTTTTTCGGCTCGGGAATCGTGGGTTCCACCGTGATGACCATTATGGGAGGGCTGGGAGGAGCGTTGGCAGCGTTTGGCTTGGCTGGCGCCTATGTCTATGCCATGTCCCGTTACAACTATGGCGCTGCGGTACAATGGGCGTTATTTCTCTTGCTGATTAATGTGTTATTGTCGGGATTTCAGCCTGCGATTTTGCTCGGAATGGCGGGATCATTTGGCACGGGATTAGGTTTAGCTTGGACCACGGGTATTGGCGAAAGGCGATAATATAATAGTCCAGCTCTCCGAATTAAATCGGGGAGCTGAATATGACATTCTCCTATTCGTTTTCGATGGGTATCGATTTGCTGGTGCGTATCGCTGTCTTAGGAACGGTTACCGTTAACACTCCATGTTTCAAGGAAGCGCGCATGTGCTCTGTATCGGCATCTTGAGGCAAGGGAATCTCGCGATAAAATTTTCCATAAATCCGTTCGGTTCCATACATACGTGCGCGGTTGACACGGTGTTCTTCCTGTTTTTCTCCACTTAAAATTAAGGTGTGATCCTCAAGGCTTACGCTCATATCTTTAGCGTCAACACCGGGTACATCAAAGCGCACATAATAGTTTGCGTCATCTTCTACCAAGTCGGCTGCTGGGGTGAGCAACGTATCATAGGTCATGCCATCATGAAACCCCCAATTGAAAGTGCGTGTTAAACTATCGAATAGTTGGTTCATATCATTTTGCAGGCGAATAAACGGATCACGAACGTCGATAGTTTGTTGAGTTCTCCGAATCGGAAACAGACTCATAACAACCACCTCCAATATCTGTCTTTGACTTTAGTTGACCTTTCATCTTTATAATAATCGCTTGGAGATTATTGTCAAGAAGGGATGTGAAATTTTTAATGCCAAATTCTTTGCTTGTTGCTGCGGCTTCGACCATTGAAGATCTCGAATTCCTTCGCGAGAAATTCGCGGACAAACTGGGGTGGTGACGTGATGGTTTCGCGCGGTAAAGAGTATCATGTCTCTGATTTGTCTGCATTTGTTGCAAAGCGAGAGGATGAATATGCTGGAGCATTGACCTATCGGGTCGCTGACGGAGAATCGGAATGTGTAACACTAAATGCTTTATACAGTTATCAGGGGATTGGCACCGCGTTAGTCTTGGCATGGGAAAATTGGGCCCGGCAACATCATATTAAACGGTTGTGGCTCATCACCTCGAACGATAACTTAAACGCGCTGCGCTTTTATCAAAAACGTGGATTCCGGCTTTGTTGCCTATATCCGGGGGCGATTGATGTCGCACGTCGTCAAAAACCTTCTATTCCCCTGTGGGGCGATGAAGGAATTCCCATTCACGATGAAATAGAACTCGAAAAATGGCTGATACCATGAACAGTCATTATTCAAAGCTTTCTTAGCATTCCTTGTGTTTAGGAAGAAGGGATGATATAAATATCGGTGCATAAAATAAAAATTTTATTCACCTAGTTAATAAGCACTATGAAAAGTGATGGCGATATTATAGAATGATCATTATCCAATGCCCGAACATTTTTTATTATCAGACTTGGGGGGGGTTATGATGGCCATTCTCGTTGTCGTCCTCACCGTAGCTTTTACACCTATTTTCATTGCTCTTTTTGGTCCTGGCCTATGGTCCTTCGTTAAACATCTTGTATGGACGGCTTTAATTCATCCCTCAAACCAGGTGATTGTATTACCAGGGGGATGGCGCCGTAAAGCGGCGTGGTTTGTCCGCCCTTCCAAAAAACCACTACCTTCCGAAGAACGAGATGTTTCCTAAGAACGTCTGTCTTATGACTGGGCCCATGACGGCAGGGGAAGCGGAAGCCCTTTATTGGGAGGCATTAAGAGATTGCCTTGTGTTAAAAAAGACGGCTCGGGATTAATGATGAGATACGTGGGAATCCATTTGCCCTGCCACTGCCAAAGACTTACGAGCTGTATCCACCCTAATGTGCGAGATTTCACGAGAATCCCCAGAACGATGGTGTGAGGACGGGTCTGCATGGCCATCATAAACCCTGCCACCAAAGCGTTTGGGGTTTGATTTTGATACCATGAGGAGACAGATGGCGAAAGACTAACATGGGCGGGTGGGGCTTTACGTTGTATGAAATTACTTGTCCAACTCAGCATCATACGCCATGGCAAGGGTAGTGAACTCATAGAATGTGATGACGCGGTAATGGGTTGCCATACGATCTGCTTTCCCTGGCTTTGACCAAAATACATCGTCCCATGGATCAAGACAGGCCAGATCCACCATGTTTGCTGGGGATCTTGTGGGTTAGCAACAATCCACGGGAGCCAGGCTGGTTTCGAAGAAGCTAATACCTTAGGAATTCCGTGTTGAATCCACTGGTGGGTCCATGGGGTATAGGGATCACTGATGCCTAGAACCTGTTTATGTGCATGAACTTCAACCTGCGGCGGGGTGCGTTGATGTTGATCCCACACCACGATACTGCTTAGGACACCGATTGTAAAAAAAACTGCTAGAATCCATTTTTTCTTCATCGTTCGTTCCCCCAAATGCGACACACTGCGGTCTTGATTATAGTACGAGACGTCAGAGGTATTTTGATGGTATGTCGCGCGACCCATTTATGGTATCCATCTGCGATATCCATATGGCTCGAATGATCAGACGATTAAATGAGATGGATGTAGCGTTCCACAGGCAGAGAGAAGACAATGGCGCCACCCACCAAGACAGTTGTGGGATACGCATAAATATCGGGATGAAGGGTTGTGTAACCTCTTTGTGCGAGGATCTCACGTTCTTGGCTATGTTGTTCAACGATCGACAAAATGGAAGGGATCGTGGTGTGATCCGTTCCAATCATGAAGGTCGTATTTCCCAGGTTAAGAAAAGCGCCCCGGCTTGTGATTTGTGTAAAGCGAATATGGTTCTGGGTTAAGGCTTTCGCTACAGCTTGAGCGTCTGGGGATTGGACAATAATAAAGAGCAAGCGATTGACAATCATGATCGTCATCCTGTCTTGTGCATTTGAGCGTTTGATGGTATTACGCCTGATTATAGAAAATAATGACAGTCAATCTGTATCTATCATAATCGAAACCGTATCAAGGGAATAGGGGAGAAATATCATAGAAATAAGACATTTCGTGTCCCCTGAAATCAAAGGGAAGATATCTTTTTACCCGTTACCTTTTACAATGTTTGCCCCTGTTGCAATAAATACATCTTGTAATAAAGGCCTTGGCGGGCGAGTAACTCCTGGTGTGTTCCTTGTTCCACGATTTCCCCATGATGTAACACGATGATAAGATCGGCATCTTGGATTGTTGACAGCCGATGGGCAATAGCGATGGTAGTGCGTCCATGACGCATTTGTGTTAGTGCTTGTTGTATGGCATCTTCTGTTTCGGTATCGACATTGGCCGTCGCTTCATCAAGGGCCAAGATGATCGGACTCATCGCCATCGTTCGGGCAAATGAAAGTAATTGGCGCTGGCCGGTTGATAAAGTGGCCCCCCGCTCTCCAATGGGCGCATGATATCCTTCTGGGAGCTGGCGAATAAATCTATCGGCTTGGACAAATTGTGCTGCTTGGACGACATCATCATCTGAAATGAAGTGATTGCCTAAACGAATATTGGACGTAATATCCCCGAAGAAGAGAAAGGGTTCTTGTAAGACCAAACCAATCTTTCGCCGTAATTCCTGCGAAGAGTAGTGGCGTAAATCGACACCATCAATATAAATGTGGCCCCGTTCCACGGGATAAAATCGCATGAGTAAATTGATGATAGAACTTTTGCCACTCCCGGTATGCCCTACAATCGCCACCGTTTGACCGGGATGGGCAGTAAAACTGATATGCTTTAGCACATCAGTTTGGCCGTCATAAGAGAAAGATACATCGTCAAAGACGACTTCACCCTGAGTAATCTGGGGCTGGTCTTGACCGATTTTTCGAGGAGCTAATTCGTCGTGGTCGAGAATTTGAAAAACACGTTCAGCTGATACCATCGCCTGTTGAAAGAAATTCAACCGTTGCATCATGTTATTAATGGGTTCAAAAAATCGGCTTAAATATGCCACAAATGCATAAAGCACACCGATATTGACAGCGTGTGCAAAAGAGGTGATGCCAAAATACCAGAGAATGAAAATGAGAGTTAAGGAGTAGATGACGTCATTGAGGGGACGCAACAACAAGCTATTTAATTGCATGTTACGAAATCGTGCCCTGCGGTAAGCATCATTGATTTGTCCAAATTCCCGGCGCATCCTATGCTCCTGGCGCATGGATTGAATAATTGCCATCCCTTGCAATGACTCATTCAGTTTGGCGTTAAGTAAGGCGAGTTGCTGGCGTGCACGATGAAAGACTGGCGAACTAAATTTCCGGTATAGGGCCATAACCCCCATCAAGACAGGCACTAAGATGAGACAGTACAATGCTAAATGGGCATTTAAGGAAAACATGGCGATCAGAATGCCGCCTAAGACTGTGATGTTTTGGACAAAGGTCGACAGCACCGTCATGAACATGTCCAAAATGGCTTGGGTATCATTCGTAATCCGAGATACAATGACCCCAACGGGCGTGCGGTCAAAAAATGACAGGGCAATATCTTGCGCCTTATCAAATAATTCAATACGCAAACGTTGGATAATATCGAGGGCGAGAATTTGAAACAGTTGTAACTGGATGATGTTAAGGACAGCGGTGACGATGACAAGGCTCAGATATAATGCCCCCAACTCTGCTAATACGACCCGGGGAAAATGCCGGGGAATCAGATATTGATCAAGGAAAATCTTAATCAAAATGGGCTGCACCACATCGGTCGCGGTGGCTGCCAACAACACGGAAAACGCGATAAGCAATTTTTGACGGTAGGGAAGCAAATACCCTAGCAACCGACGAAACGTTCCTATCGGCACCGTTATGGGTGAAGATTGATCACGTTCGAGGATCATACCTCAATGCCTCCTTGCTCGACTTGAGTTTCAAGTTGCTGGCGCCGGTACATGTCCCAATACCGACCCCCAAGAGCCCATAAACTTTCATGCGTTCCGCGTTCGACAATGGTGCCATTTTCGAGCACAATGATTTGGTCTGCGTGCTCTACCGTTCGCAAGCGGTGGGTGGCGATAATCGTGGTTCGTCCTTGCCGATTCTTTTTAATACTGTCTAAAATGTGGGTCTCTGTGCGGGCATCGACCGCTGAAAGAGTGTCATCAAGCAACAAGATTTCAGCATTTTGGAGCAGGGCTCGCGCAATGGATATCCGCTGCTTTTGTCCCCCCGATAAATTCGTTCCGCGTTCGCCTACTACTGTTTCAAATCCTTGAGGAAATTGTTGAACATCCTCAAGAATACTGGCGAGATAGGCCGCATTCACAATCTCATCATGGGTCGCATCGGGTTTACCAAAGGCAATGTTTTGAGCCACAGTTTCTGAAAAAATGAATGCATCTTGGGGCGCATACGCAATGCTTTGGCGTAAGGCATCTAATGTGACGTCATAAATCGATACATTGCCTATGAGAATATCGCCTTCGCCAGTCTTCAGATCAAATTCGCGCAGGAGTAAGCGCATCAATGTGGTTTTCCCTGATCCGGTACGGCCGACAATGCCGAGCGTTTGTCCTTTCTCAATCTCTAAGACGATGTCTTTAAGAACGGGACGATCATTTTCTGGATAACAAAAGTGATGGATATCAAAGGCAACCCGGCCCGTCGGCACGACATCCACCGCGTGTGGACGATTTGTCACTGCTGGTGCGATTGCTAACAAATGTTTAACGCGTTCATATGATGCACTTCCCCGTTCGACGATATTAAATAAGAAACCGAAAGCCAACATAGGCCAGATTAATTGACCGAGATAGAGTGTAAAAGTTGTTAGGCTCCCTAAATTTAATGATCCATGCACGACAAACCATGCCCCAACCGCAATAGACAAAAAGTACGAGAGTCCCACAATGACCGAAATGGTTGGGTCGAAGAGGGAGTCGATGCGGGCTACGGCCACACTTTTGTTGACAACATCACGGGAAAGAGCCACGAAATTCTCCCGTTCCCACTGTTCTTGACCAAATGCACGCACCACGCGAATTCCCGATACATATTCTTGAACCCGGTCATTGATGTCAGAGAACGCGGCTTGCGCCAGATAGAAACGGTTGTGAAGCATCTTGCCATAGCGGGTGACAGCATAGGCCATGAGGGGCATCGGAAGCAATGAAATTATCGTGAGTTTCCAATTAATAAAAGCCATGGTCGTAATGACGACAGTGCCGGTCGTAATGGAATCCACCAATGTGAGTACGCCTTCAGAAGCTGTGTCTTGAATCGCTTGTACATCATTGGTTGAGTGGGCCATCAGATCGCCGATGCGTTTATGGTGGTAAAATTCCGGAGACATCAGAGTGAAATGATCATAGAGTCTGGTCCGAAGCTCCGCGCCTAATTGAATGGCTCCCCCAAATAGCAAAATGCGCCACAAATACCGAATGACATAGGTGACCAAAGCCGTGATCAAAATAATGAGCAGGTCATCGTAAAGTTTTCCGCGCGTGAGTGTATGATGCGTTAAATTGTTAATGATCAGTCCAACAATACGCGGAGGAATCAAGGATAATAGGGCAACCATCATAAGAAGCAAAATGCCCACAATATAGCGAGTCGGATGACGGCGGAAGAACCACATCAGATCCAAAAAAACGCGCACGACATTTGTCCTTTCTGGTTTTTCAACCACAGGAAAAACACCTAAAGTATTGTCACATAACAGCTAGCTTGGACTATCGTCGTCACTATGTTATGAACCCATATCGCCATGCCATATGTTGAGGGTTCATCGATTCCGCGAAAGTTCACTAAACCCCATCCAGTGAGAAAGCGAGACATCGATTATTTTATCACTTTGTTGAATCGGATCTGCTAGGATTTAGGGATTCTAAGCCTAAAGACTTAACAAGTTTCTTTATTTTTTGGGAAATTGTTCGAGGCCTGTTGAACAAGAATGAAGAGTTTTACAGTAATGACTTACAGTTGACGCCATCAGGATAAGAATTCAATGCCATGTTAACTAATGAAGTGGGCACAATATATCGGAATAATGTTTATATGAAAATAACATTTATGTAACCAGGCTAAAATGGCGCATAAACGCCTAAATGGCCCCTAATTCAGTGATGAATAGTACTTGGGCAAGTTAAGTTTATCAAAATATAGCACGATGCATATTCTGGTCTTGAGGCCGGGGACGTTGACAGAGAGAAAAGAGCCGAGAAAGTCGGCTCTTTTTAATTTCGACATCGATGTTTCTTTTGTCTAGTGTGAGGAAAACCACCAATGATTTGGCAAAAATACTGCACCTGCGGGATCGAAGCTCTTCGCAACACCATGGAGATTTTTACTGTGAACAATGATTTGTGCCGGGTCGGGAATAAATAAAACTGGTAACTGATGGGCTGCGAAATTTTCATAGCTATACATTCTTTGTAGTGTTTGTGCCGTGGTGCCGGGTTCATAGGTACCTTGGATCAACTGATTCATCTGGAGGCTGGAATAACTCCCCATATTTTCCGAACCCGTGGAGCTAAAGAGACCACCACCACTGGGATATCCTGTGCCGTATGTCCATCCTCCGACGGATTGATCCCAATCAATCATGGCCCATGAGGAAGCGTTGGAAGCCCCGTGGCTAACGACCTCATTAAAAGGCTCGGAGACTAAATTGACTTTGATGCCTTCTTGCGCCCAGTCGTTCTTTAGGAGTTCTGCTAAATCAGTCCCAGCTGTACTTCCTGATGCATATATCAAAGTGAACTGCAGTTTAATGCCGTTTTTAGTCATGACACCATTTTGTTCATGCCATCCGTGTTGCTCGAGCAAGGTCTTGCCTTTTTGAGGATTAAATGGGTAGGGATTGGTATTTAACGCTGGGTCAAAAAATGGTGTTTTAGGTAAGGGTGCTAGGGTTGTATCATCCATCACAGCATAACCGTGATAAAAATCTTTGATAATCGCTGGTTGATCAATGCCCATTTGTAGGGCCTGACGTACAGCAAGACTCTGAAAAGCTTGACCGATGCCACCTGGAGCGTGAGGATTTTGGTTGGGAACGATGTAATTAAATCCGATAACATATTCAGGTATGACGGTATCACCAGTTAATTGGCTTTTAGCTGACAATAAGGATGGAGGAAGAGAACCAGCATTTAAGGTCCCTGTTTTTAACGCAGTAAATTCGTTGGAGGCAGAGGACTCATATTGATATATCACCTTGCTTAAGGACGATTGATGTCCGTCGTAATGCAAATTGGGAACAAACGACCAATAGTTGTTGGGCGCATAACGACTAAAATGATATGGACCATCAACGACATCAAACGCTGCATTTGTTGGAGAGTTGGCAATACTCTGGATGTACTGAAGTTCTTTATTCATATTATGAGGATACCTATCCCAGACGGATTTGGGAGCTGGGATAATTTGCCCCAATCCATTGCGAATGAACCATGCGGGGTTTCTTGGTGAAGAAATTTTTACGATGACAGTATAAGGTCCTTTGGCTGTTACGCTTTGCCATAAAGTGGGGAAACCGCCAAATCCTTCGCCCCAAAACGTCCAAGGAGCCGAACTTTGACTAGCGGCTTTCATAATTTGCCATGTGAACACGACATCTTGGGCTGTTACGGGCTGTCCATTAGACCAGTGCCATTTCGGATTTAAATGGATTGTGTATATGTCGCCAGCCGCATTGGTAGTAATGGACCGAGCCAAGGACCGTGCATAATCCAATTGATCGTGACCATTGACCGTAATTAAGGGCTTGTACATCATTAATTCTAATTCTTCGTTGGTGACTGTGTCAGTTACTTGAGAACGGAGAGGGAAAAACCATGTTGGTGATTGCTGAGTTGTTAACGCTATCACCGCCGTTCCACCCTTAGTGGATGTAAGCTTAGCTGAACCTGTCGGATGAGTGGCAGATGTTGAGTTGCCACAACCGGCCATGATAAGACTCAACATTAACGTCGATGAAAGCAAAGTCGATGATGTCCAACGCATGCGGTATCTGGATCTCCTTTGACTATATGTTGTGGTGAGTGTAAAGGCGAGAATAAGCTTCGCCCACTAGGAGTTAAATCTGAAGTGTTTGAACTTGGAAATTCGTGTTTCAGAATGTTAATAAAACAACAAATTAAGCTTATCATATTGTGGCATAAGATTCTGTCGACTTTTGGCTGTTTATCTATAACCGACGTTGGTCATTAAGACATGGAGCCAAGTTATTTCCACTATGGGAAATGGGCTTGGCTCCAAACTCATGGATGAACAGCGAAATGGGCATTGCAGCAATTCGATGCTTAGTGAGTTAAGGCTTCAATATCTTGCGTCAAGTTTGCCACATCAGGACTTCCCAATCCCGTAACTCGGTTATATCCTAACTGATCATAGTAGAACCAGTTGTTTCCTTTGGTAATCGCGTGAAAAGCTGGATATAAAGTGTTTTCAGGGCTTTGGAAGACGGCATAGAAAAGAGGGTTAGCGAATCCAATTTGGGCATGTAGTGCGCTGTCCATTACGGCAACAATCCCTGCCCATTGTGGAGACGCAAAGGATGTTCCACCTGCTCCATTTATCCACCCTTCGCCATAAGGTGTTCCAGGACTTGTGTCATAGACGGCATACCCTGTAAAGGGATCGGCGTTAAGAGCGACATCTGGTACATTGCGTCCTACCGTGTCGGGGAATAAGGGTCCGTATTGATAAAAGGGACGACGGAAAACATCGGATGTTCCCCCGCCTGATCCTATGGGGAAAACGGCTTGAAAGAATTGGGCCTCGGTAGTGTATCCGAAATTCGCGTAATACGGCAATAAGTAGGACCAACCCCACCCGTGCTCTGTTCGCATGGGAATGGAACCGCCAGGAATGGGCACTTGGCCATTAATGGGCAAGGTGGTCCCACCGGCTGCCGTAATATAAGGTGACGAGGCTGGAAAATCCACTGAAGGGGCACTGATAATCGGATAGCCGTCATAAGCCCCATAATCTCCTGATGCGCAGAACAAGGATTGTCCTTGGGCAGCCCCTTCCATAAAGATATTGTTTATAGAAAAATCATACGCCGGAGTAGCCAATAATTCGTCCTCACCCCAACTGCAGGACATGATTTGTGCCTGGTCCTGGCTGACCACGGCATTGAAGAGATCATAAAATCCTTGCGAGGTGTTCGGGGCTTCATAGACTAAGATATTAGCCCGAGGAGCCAAAGAGCCCGAGCGTTCCACATCCAATGTGGTTTCGATTCTTCCAGAACCTGGACCACTATCCCCAGATGGAAATCCTCCATCAACCGGCACAATGTTTACGGTCGCTTGCCCCCGGTTAATGTGATAGTACTTCCAAAAATACTGTGCGTCGGATAGCTGGAATGTGGCCAAAGTGGCAATAGCAATTGTCTCGTGTTGCCCCAGTGCTTTCTTTTGATAGAGTGGGGTGATCTGATACGCTTGAGCAATTTGTTGGGGGCTGTATCCTTCTGGGGTAGTGGTCGAAGTCTGGGACGAGGATGAGTGAGTCAGATTAGAAATGGTGCTGAGTGCAGGATGAAATGCATGATAAGTGGTCAGTCCAATGAACCCCGCGATAACATTGGCCACATTAGCGGGCAAACTGGGGTCTTGAGTATTTGCTGCAAAGACTTGCTTGCCATGGCGGTAGCGCATCATCTGCACATGCAAAGCTTGTTCGATTTGGCCATAGGTTCCACGAAACGTTAAGGTATTGTGATTGGAAGAAACAGACTGCAAAGCTATGCCAAACTGCGCAAAATATTGTGTGACTTGGTGGATTTGATTCGTTGTGGGTCCAAATTCTTGGGTGAACTGGGCTGGGCTCAGAAAATGGCGATAATTTGGAGACGAGGGTGAATAGAGAGTTCGAATGAAGTTTTTGAGTTGATTGACATGTTGCCAATTAAGGGCTACCTCAAAGGTTGTCGTGACCGAAGATGACACTGGTCCTTGTAGAGTCGATTGTTGCAGGAGCTGATGAGCAACATTGTGATGCATTACCGAGAGAGTCGGCTTAGACGCGGCAAGGGTTGTGGATGCAAAGAGTAAAACGCTTGCCATAGTCGCTGAAGACAGCATCAAGATTTGGCGTTGTCTCATGACGAAACCTCCTATCTGAATTGTTCGACGCCGATATCGTGTTATAGAGTTAAAAAGACCGCGAGTTAATAGGGTTTGCCATGCTATCTGAATTCTCAGTTCGAAGTTCCAATAGGAAGAATTCGTAGTTGGCAGTCATATTCCTTTAGTCCCTACGAATTTTCGTCCGACATTCTCCGACGGATTTTGCGCAATAAAGAATCTATTCACAGATATGGCGGTTACTGGCGCGACTTGGGAGGTTTGGGTTTTCTCAGTGGAGATAAGGTGCCTAAGGCGATAAATGTTCCGATAACAAGAAAGAGGATGCCTAAGCCCATAATCTTGGCGCGGAATGGGAAAATAGCGGTGGAGATGGTGCCAAATCCTAAAATGCCAAAGACGCTACCTAAGGTAAACCGAATGATGGCGAGCCATCGTTTCATTATTTTATCGCTTCCTCATGATACGGTTATTTAATGGCCATGCCGATTTTCGCATGAGTTTCTAAAAATCATGGTATCACAATAGGGTGTTTCACAGTATACCTCGAATGCAAGACGTGCGCTTTTCCCTTCGTTGGCTAGCTGGAGAGTACGTTAAGTGCTAGATGGTCTTAGGTTTTTTTGCGGAGCGATTCCTTCGCCATTGCAATAGGGGTATTCCCGTCGAATTGGTAAAATAGAAGAAAGGATGTTGAGATGACGGTAAGACGACTACCTGATTCATATGTGATGAAAGGCAGGAACCAATGAAAATGTTCGCTATGGTTATTGATCGCTACGGTCCGCCAGAGGTGTTGCATGGAGCATCGATTAAGGTAACATCTCTAGGACCTTTTGATGTGCTTATCAAGAATTATGCAACGTCTGTAAACCCTGTCGACTGGAAAGTGCGGCAAGGATTTTTGCAAGCCAGACTGTCACTTAAATTTCCCGCTATCCTAGGATGGGACGCGGCAGGGGTCATCGAACAGGTCGGTGCTGGCGTAAGCCGTTTTCAGGTTGGCGACAAAGTATTTACCCGCCCAGCCATAGACAGACCCGGAACCTACGCGGAGTATGTTGTAGTCAATGAAAATCTGGTGGCGGAAAAGCCAACATCTTTAAACTTTCTTGAGGCGGCGTGTGTTCCGCTAGCGGGCCTGACGGCATGGGAAGCCCTAGTGGAACACGCCCATATCCGTTCTGGGCAACGTATCTTGATTCACGGGGGTGCAGGAGGTGTTGGAGGTTTTGCTATCCAATTAGCCAAGGCCATGGGACTATATGTGTTGACCACGACCCGAAAGGTTAATACCGAGTATGTGACAGCTTTAGGTGCGGATGATGTGATTGATTATGAGTCACAAGCGTTTGAACGAGTTGTTGAGGATGTTGATGTAGTCCTGGATACTATCGGGGGAACCGTTCAAGAAAAAAGTTTTGGTGTGCTAAGACCGGGCGGTATTCTGGTGTCGATTGCGCAACCGCCAGATCAAAAGCAAGCCGAAGAGCATCACGTAAAAGCGGTCTGGTTCTTTCTCGAACCCGATGGGAAGAAATTGCAAGCGCTTGGCCAACTATTTGCCGAAGGCAAGATGAAACCGACGGTCGGGAATGTTTTTGCATTACGTGACATTCAAGCTGCCCATGTATTAAGTCAAAGTGGGCATAGCGTGGGTAAAATAGGCATTGTGATTGATCCGGAAATGGCCTATCAACACTAACCCGTCATCAGGTAATGATCCGTCATCACGCAGTAAAAAAAGGAGTCATTATGGCTGTCATTGGACGCGCTTCCACTGTGATTGTCTATCGCCACACATTAAACGGCTATGAAGTGCTCATGACAAAGCGCTCTAGCCACGTGACATCTTTTCCCGGGTATTGGGTCTTTCCTGGAGGTAAAGAAAGTGCGGAAGATCGTTTGATTGCAGCCACTCTTCACAAAGCCGTCCAAATGGACTTATTTATTGATCAAGAGGAATTTCAACAATCCATGGGCGACTATTTTCTAAAATCGATCGGTGTGATTCCTACACAAGAGAAGCCAAAGAGCTTTCAGTCCTTAGAATGGCTGAGCCTGTTAGTGACAGGACTCAGGGAGTTGTGGGAAGAAACCGGATTGGCATATAGTCTTCCTTGGCTGACGGACGGTGTTCGACATGCCGTTCAATCTGCGTTGTTAGAAGGTGAATCACTCCATCAATTGATGGCCCGATATCATTATGGCCTAGACGTTCAAGCATTCACCGCCATTGGACGGATTACCACACCCAATTTTGGCGAACAGGTGAGACGGTTTGATACGGCGTTCTTTTTAGCACGGGATCTGCATCAATCTCCCAGGCTCACGGCTTCTGAGGTGACTCAAGTTGAGTGGGTTGGTCCCCAAGCCGCATTAACACGGTTCAATGGCTTATTAGCCATTCCAACTCGGTACATTTTGATGCAATTGGCACAAAGGTGGAGAGGCGAATCGTGAACACCACACTGATTTTAGTGGCAGAAGGTGTCTGGCAAACTCCTGTAGCCTCCAAGACGTTGCCGCCGTACGACCACACCCATTGTTATTGGATAGACACCGGTCAAGGTTTTATCTTAATAGACACGGGAGATGGGGTATTAGGTACCCAACAGCTTTACGAAGCCTATGTGGCTTTAGGGAAGCCACCTATGCAGGCTGTGATAATGACTCATGGACATCATGACCATGTCGGCGGGGCAAATTGGGCTTATGATCAGTGGCGGACTCCTATCTGGCTGAATTTTAAGGATTGGGAGCTTTTGCCCGAGGTTTTGCAATCTGCTTCTTACTGGCAAGATCTTGGGACCATACGTTCTAAAGAATTCTGGGGGATGGAACTCATTGATGCCCCTGGACATACTCCTGGACAAATCAACCTGTTTTTACCGAAACATCGGCTTTTATTTGCTGGAGATAACCTGTTAGGCAATAGTACGAGTGTCATTACACCGCCCTATGGACACCTGCGCACGTATTTGCGAACTCTTGATCGGTTAGAACAATATGACGCGCAAGTCGTGCTTCCAGCCCATGGTGATGTCATCACCAATCCAGCGCGTTATATCACACTGTACCGCCGTCACCGCGCAGAACGTCTAGCCCAAATTCGGCATGCTTTAAAGGCTGGCCCATTATCTGCCCAGGAACTGGCTCAAGAACTCTATCCAGGAACTTTACAAATTTTGGGAGAACGAATGATTTTGTCTCATTTGCAATATCTTGTGGAAGAGCAAGAAATCATCTTATTAGAAGATGGGATCCACTATCGCCTTATTGCACCCTAAATTTCTTTCAGCAGGGTTCTCTATGGACTTGACCTATAAATATTGCACCAAGACTCACTCCTATTGAACCGCAGGTTTCAGAAAAACCATTTTACGACGATACCAGCTTTCTTCTACCAAATTTCTACCAACGTTATGGTAATATATGGGAATTATCACGAATAGGAAAAAGAGAGCCATTTGCTATTAGTAAATGCTTTCGTCAAGAAAAATGTTCGTGATGACTTGTTGTCCAAAATTTACCATAGTGCTACAATAAATTTGTTATGTTTTAAATAGTCTAATTTACAAGAAATATCAGGTATGAAGCTCAAAGTCCCGCGGTTAAATGTCAAGAACCGATCAGCTTAGGACAACGACGAACAGGGCCAGGGCAACATAAACCTGCCTAAAAGGAGGTGGTAGATAATGGCAAATCAGTTGTCAATCCCTTTAGTGCGGCATCAACTTCCTTTCGTCGTAGATTTGGCCCCGGGTCAGCATCCCGTAGACCACGCCGACCAACTTGCGTGCCGTCAAGACCAACGCCCGCTTATGTGCGTGGTGCGTGGCTTCGTGGTACTTCTTCTCGTAAAAGGTTTTGAACTGCGGGTCCCGCACCCGGACCCTCTCCGCCGCTTCGATGAAGTAGTACCGCAAATAGACGTTCCCCGTCCGCGTCAGCGGACGGATGTCGGCATCAAAATTCCCCGATTGATGCGGGCGCCAGGTCAGCCCCGCATATTTGGCCAAGGCATTTTCCGACGGAAATCGTTCGATGGGACCGATTTCGGCCAAGAGGCCCGCGCCATAGACCGGACCAATCCCCGGAATCGTGGTCAGGGTTTGGCGAAACGCCTGCATGTCACGGGCAATCACTTTGTCCAGCGCCTGTTGTTGATGTTCCAAGGCCCGGATGGTGTCCAAATGCAGGACCAAGCTTTGGTGCCGCGCGTCCTGCTCGTCCGGATGCAACCGAAAGGCGCGCCGCGCCAAGCGGTGCAAGGTCTGCGCAATGTCATCGGGCGCTTTCAGCCGTTGGCGACCGGCCGCCGCGATTTCCGCCACCAGATCCGCCAGCGGGATGGCTGCCAGCGTATCGGGCGTGTAGCGTTCCAACACGGTTTGCGACGCTACCCCAAAGACGTTCGAGAAAAACGGCTCCTCCGTATGGGCATACTGCCCCCAGACACAAACAATTGCACCAACGCGCGATTTTTTTCTTGGGTGATGAGGTGGCTCAGCTGCCGACGATGGCGGGTCAAGACCTGCAACGCCGCATAGCGCGGATCCGGCGGGGTCCAGGGCGTGACGCGCCCAAACCGCATGACATCCGCAATCAGGGCGGCATCCGCTCGGTCGGTTTTGCCCCGATCCACATAGGTCTCTCGGAATTTCTGGACGACTTTCGGATTGAGGACGTACCAGGTGGGTTGCCACCGCTGCAAGTCGGGGGTTTGCGTCAGCCATTCCATCAGCGGCACATGGTACACGGACGTGGCCTCGACGCCAATGGCCAGCCGCGCGTACGGCGCGGCGTGGGGGTGCAGCCAGGCGACGAATTGCTCGGCCCCCGCCTGATCGTTGGGGACGGTCGTCCGCGCGACGACCTGGCCATCCGCCGCCATCGCGCAGACGACGTGAGCCCCGAGACTGGTGTCAATACCGACGTACAACACGCTATCCATGGGATTTCACCTCCCTTCGCGGAGGAATGCATCGGGAACGGGATTTCGCCGACGCGCCGACGCCTTCGCCGCAACCTCGCTTATAAGCCGTCATCGCCACCCGCGGTGTGCGATAGACCGGTGCCACGGGGGGAGCGGCATCCCGCGCGTTAACTGTGACGAAGCGGCGTCGCCGACTCACAGACTTTCGAAGCCGTCAATCCGGCAGGAGGAATGCAGTCTTGAATCGTCCCGATCTTCTTCGAGCATCGCCGACGAAACCCGATCTGGCAAGCCTGATCATCCCGAATGCCGATTGCTGCTGGCCGCGAGGCAGGCCTCAAGATAAAGCCTCAGGGTAGCAGAATCAATTTCTTTATACGAGGAGGAGAGTCCTATGGCATCTGAGCGATTTCCTGTGACTCTCACGATAAATGGCCAAAAGATTGTTCGAGATGTCGAGCCTCGAACACTTTTGGTTCATTTTTTGCGAGATGATCTAGATTTGACCGGGACCCATGTGGGGTGTGACACGTCCCAGTGTGGTACCTGCACGATTCTATTGAATAATCGGGCCGTCAAATCTTGTACCATTTTAGCTGTCCAAGCCGATGGTGCTGAGATTGTCACCGTGGAAGGATTGGAACAAGACAACTTACATCCCGTTCAACAAGCGTTTTGGGAAAAACATGGATTACAGTGTGGGTTTTGTACACCTGGAGCCATGATGCTGGCCGCTTATTTACTTAACCAAGCAGAACCGTTAACGGACGAATCCATTCGTCATCAACTGGATGGGCTACTCTGCCGCTGCACAGGGTATGAAAATATTGTACGGGCCATCAAACGTGCCAAAGAGATTATCGACGAGCACGACGAAGAGCGATCCCAAGAGACTGCTCAAAGTACTCGGGGCTAAGAACAGACACGTCATAATTTCCAAATACGACGATTGCCTTCTGTCTTCTGTCTTGAATGATGAAAAAGAGGTGACTGAAATGGCTCAAGTGATTGGACAACCCCTAAAACGGCAAGAAGATATTCGGTTGATTCGTGGTCAAGGCCAATATACTGATGACATCAAATTGCCCGGTATGCTTTATGCGTATATTCTCAGAAGTCCTTATGCGCATGCGAAGATTCTGTCCATCGATACGACAGTGGCCAAGACAATGCCGGGCGTCGTGGCCCTCTTTACGGGAAATGATTTAAAAGACGAAGTCGGATTGATTCCTACAGCCTGGATTCCACCGGATTCTGATTTGCAAGTCCCACCGCATCCAGCCTTGGCATATGACGAAGTGCATTATCAAGGAGATGGAGTCGCCGTTGTCATTGCAGAAAGTCCCTATCAAGCACAAGATGCGGCCTTCAACATTTCTGTCCAGTATCAACCCTTGCCAGTTGTCACCGATCCTCGTGACGCGGTGCAAGATCAAGCGCCCTTAGTACATCCCGAAATTGCCCATAATATCGCATTTCATTGGAAAGTGGGGGATAATCTGGATGATATTTTTGCCCAAGCAGACGTCGTGATAAAGCAACAATTTCGCCAGCAACGTTTGATTCCTAGTGCTATGGAACCCCGTTGTGCTGTCGCTGACTATCATGGGGCAACAGGTGAACTGACGCTATGGGCTACCACCCAAAATCCTCATATCCACCGGCTTCTAATGTCTGGCATTTTAGGCATCCCAGAACATAAATTGCGCGTCATCGCCATTGACGTGGGGGGAGCATTTGGTAGCAAGATTTCCTGTTACCCCGATGAAGTGATTGTATCGTGGGCCAGTAAGAAATTACACCGGCCAGTAAAATGGACAGAAACTCGACAGGAAAATTTTCTTGTCACCACTCATGGCCGCGATCATGTTGAGGAAGTGGAATTGGCGGGAACGCGAGATGGCCAAATCCAAGCCATTCGGGTGAAAGTTTATGCCAATATGGGGGCTTATCTGTCGACAGCTGCCCCAGGGGTGCCAACCATCTTATTTGGTTTGATTATTAATGGTGCCTATAAGATCGCTCATGCATCGTCAGAAGTCTTTGGTGTCTTGACGCATACCACACCGGTAGATGCTTACCGGGGGGCAGGACGTCCTGAAGCGACGTTTTTGATTGAACGTATGGTCGACCTTTATGCTTTAGCCATTCAACGGGATCCTCTTGACGTCCGAAAAAAGAATCTCATTCAGCCTGACGAATTTCCCTTTACCAATCCTTTTGGTCTCGAATATGATAGCGGCAATTATCAAGCGACACTGGACAAGGCTTTGCAAATCTTTAACTATGAGGAGTTTCGGCGGGATCAAGAAAATTTGCGAAAGCAAGGGAAATATATTGGTGTCGGTTTCAGCACATATGTAGAGATGTGTGGCTTAGGCCCGTCGGAAGTGGCGGGGGCTGTGGGATTTCAGGGAGGATTGTGGGAGAGTGCGACCGTACGGGTTCATCCTACTGGCAAGGTGAGTGTATTTACAGGAGCGTCGCCTCATGGACAAGGTGAGGAAACGACCTTTGCCCAAATTGTTGCGGAGGAACTCGGGATTGCCATTGACGATATTGAAGTGATTCATGGCGATACAGCACAAATTGCGATGGGATGGGGAACTTATGGATCGCGTACTACTGCTGTGGGTGGTGCGGCGATTCATATGGCGAACCAAAAAGTGATTGAGAAAGCACGCAAGATTGCGGCTCATAAACTCGAAGTCAATGATGATGACGTGGTTTTTGACAAAGGTGTGTTTATGGTCAAGGGATTGCCAGCAAGGAGCATTCGGTTTCAAGAGGTGGCATTGGAGGCGTATCTGGCTTGGAATTTGCCTCCTGGAATCGAACCCGCATTAGAAGGAACAGCTTTTTATAATCCCAAAAACTTTACCTATCCGTTTGGAGTCCATATCGCAGTCGTATCCGTCGATACCGATACCGGTGACATTACTCTCATGCGTTATATAGCGGTCGATGACGTTGGCAAAATTATTAATCCCATGATCGTCGAAGGCCAAGTGCATGGAGGACTCGTTCAGGGAATTGGCCAAGCCTTATGGGAAGGTGCGGAATATGATAACCAGGGTCAATTAATCACCGGATCATTTTTGGACTATACCGTACCGAAAGCTCGGTTCTTCCCGAATTTCGAGACCGCACACACTGAGACACTCTCACCTCATAATCCACTAGGGGTTAAAGGTGTCGGAGAAACCGGAGCCATCGCGTCCACGCCAGCGATCGTCAATGCGGTCATGGATGCGCTGAGACCCTTTAACATTCTCGATTTGCCGATGCCTTTGACGTCTCGCAAGGTTTGGAATGCGATTCGTCAAGCACAGTTGTCTTCATAATATCGCCATTATCACGCAATGATGGGAGGTTAATACACGTGTACACGGCATCATTCGAATACCGGCGAGCACATTCTGTTGATGAAGCATTACATTGGTTACAAGCGGATCCCGAAAACAGCAAGATTTTGGCGGGAGGTCATAGCTTATTGCCGTTGATGAAACTCATGTTAGCCCAACCTCAAGTTCTTATTGATATTGGGCGTATTAGTTCCCTGCAGGGGATTTGGATGGAGGATCATGGGCTTCGTATCGGCGCCTATACGACGTATGCAGAAATTGTACACAATCAGGAGATTACCCGGTTTTGTCCCTTGTTGGCGCAAGTGGCTGCGACCATTGGGGATGTCCAGGTGAGAAATCGGGGAACCATTGGGGGGAGCTTGTGTCATGCTGATCCACAAGCTGACATGCCCGCAGCGGCTTTAGCTTTAGATGCTGAGCTGGTTATGGAAAGTCCTCGGGGTCAGCGCGTTGAATCGGCAAACGAGTTTTTTCAAGCGCCTTTTATGACCTCATTAGCGGCAGACGAAATGCTCACAGCGATACGCATTCCCAAAATGCCAATCCCCGTGTTAAGCACCTATTTGAAACGTCCTCATCCCGCATCCGGTTATCCCGTCATTGGCGTCGCCCTGTGGTTAAAGATGGACGGAGTCGTCGTCAGGCAATGTCATCTTGCCATTACGGGGATTGCGATGTTACCTTTCCGGGCTTTTAAGGTAGAAGAATATGTGCAAGGTCAGAAATTGGATGCCCAAACAATAGCAAGAGCCAGTGCATTGGCCCAAGAAGATGCGGTTCTGGAAGAGGATGAGGATGGATACAAAAGCTATCTCTTGCAGGTCTATGTAGAGCGTGCCTTTTGGCAGTTACTTCAGTCATCACTAAACGAGTGACATGATGGGACAGTGTAACAGTATTGATGAGGTCTTAACACGTCTTGAGGAACAGCAGTATTTAGCCGATAGGTCTTTAGCCACCGCTATCTTTCTCTGCATCAAATTGGAACGCCCTTTACTTATTGAAGGGGAACCGGGAGTGGGGAAGACAGCCGTGGCTCAGGCGTTGGCTAAGATATTCGATGTGCCTCTGATTCGGCTACAATGTTATGAAGGCATCGACCGGGAAAGTGCCTTGTATGAATGGAATTATCCGAAGCAACTGTTGACCATTCGGATGCAGGAAAATTCTTGGCGATCTCATGAGACAATGGAGTTATCGTTATATCAAGAGGAGTTTTTACTAAGACGGCCCTTATTTGATGCGCTACGTCCAAGGGGACCCGCCCCCGTTTTGTTGATTGATGAAATTGATCGCAGCGATGATGAATTCGAAGCGTTTTTGCTGGAAATTTTGTCCGAGTTTCAAATAACCATTCCCGAATTAGGAACCATTAAAGCAAAAGAGAAACCCTTTGTGGTTCTCACGTCCAATAGGACGCGCGATGTGCACGATGCCTTAAAACGCCGGTGTATCTACCATTGGTTAGACTATCCGAGCTTTGAACGTGAACTGGCCATTGTGCGGATGAAAGTACCCGGACTCGATGCCCGCTTAGCTGAGGATATCGTCCGCTATGTTGAGGGCCTTCGCCAACATCCTTTTGATAAGCGGCCCGGACTTGCAGAAACTTTGGACTGGGCCAAAGCGCTAGAGGTCTTGTTAGTCAATCAGTTAAACGCTCAGCTGATTGAGGAGACCATCGGATGTTTATTAAAAGACCGAGACGATCTCATGATGCTGCAATCGGGGAATTCTTTGAATCTTATGGAACGCATTCTCAGGGAGATAGAGGATCATGACGGCGCTAGCACATAATTTATGGGCATTGGCCCGGGCCTTACGACGCTTGGGATTTTCCTTAAATGTGACGGATCTGAAAGATGTGGAAATAGCCCTATCGGTGACTCAGGATTTTTCGGTAAGGGGACTGCATGATGTTATAGAACATTTATGGGTAAAATCCCCATGGCAGAAACAGGTTTTCGATCAGGCTTACATGTTATGGATCCAAGCACTATGGGATTTGGCTCCCACAACTGAGACACCCTCATGGTTTTCCCATTTGCCCGCGGCCCCACCAACCAAACAGGTCACGTGGCTGTCGCAACAAATGGCTCGTTTGAGACTCATGGCGCCTGAGATTGTGAGACTTCACATTCATACCGCGAGCGACACTGAACGGATTTCCGTGAAGGAACCGCCTACAGCGCATGAACTTCGGGATTTGCGTAATCAGTTTCTCAAAATGCCGCATCATCATCGCCATGGTTACCGCAAGATGTCGACAACAAGAGGACGGGCTTGGGATTTATCCAAGACGCTCAGAAAAAGCCTAAGCTCGGGTGAATTGATCCAGTGGTTTTATCATACAAATCGCCCGACAAGACGCAAAACGGTAGTGTTCTGGGATATCAGTCAATCCATGGCTCCTTTCATACCAGTGTTTTTTCAGTTCTTGTACGGATTGATAAATTCGTCCGAATGTGTTGAGATATGGACATTTAGCACGCGGCTGACCTTTGTGAATCCCCTGTTTAATGGGTGTAATGTGGATGGTGCATACCGCGCTTTATTTCATCAGATCCCCGATCTGGGTGGGGGTACGCGGTTAGAAGAAACGCTTTCCACCTTAACGATGAAAATCAAGCCCTATCTTCGGCATCACATGGACTTGATTCTTATAACGGACGGGTATGAGGCCGGGGAATGTAAGCATTTAGAGGGGCTTATTGCTCGGCTTAAACGTCTTACACACCGGCTTACTTGGTGGAATCCATGGCTTGCCGACCCTCAATATGAAATTGTCAGTAAAGCGGGCCGGATTCTTGAGCAGTATTGTCACTTAGAGCGCGCGGGTTCTCTCCTTGATTGTTTTAACGCCTGGAACCGCTTGGCCTAATATCCCTATGTCTTTGGAGAAACTCCATCGAAAGGACCGATATCTATGCAATTATCAGGAAGCAAAATCATTCCCGCATCACCCGATAAAGCTTATGCCTTATTGACTAATCCTGAGATATTGATGCGCACGATGCCAGGCTTAAAACGCCTAACGCCCTCAGAGTCAGGCGGTTATGCTGCGGAGATGGAAATGGGTGTCGCTGCGATCAAAGGAAAGTACCAGGGCCACATGCAGATTCACGATGAGGTTGTGCCAGAATCGTACCGGTTAGTGCTTGACGGACAGGGGCCTGGGGGATTTGTGTCGGTAAATATGACAGTGGCATTTGAACCTCATGAGAACGGCACGCTTGTTCGATATGAGGGAGAAGCCAATGTGGGCGGTACTATTGCCTCTATGGGCCAACGCATGATTCATGGTGTGGCTAATTACCTGGTTAACCAATTTTTCACGGCCATCGCTAAAGAAGCCGAACGGGATATGGTGTCCTAGTCGCGGAGAGAAAGGAGAAGAGAAATGTCCTCGATTCGTGAGGCTCAAAAGATTTTTGAGGCCATCTTTCGTGCCGAAAATGAGGGACATCGCAGTTGTCTTCTCATGATTACAACGGTCCAAGGGTCCGCATATCGAAGGCCGGGAGCAAAAATGATGATGGCGGATGATGGGCGCATGGTCGGAACCTTGAGCGGAGGATGTCTTGAAGGAGATTTGTACCACTATGCGGAGAAAGTGATGAAGACCCAGGTTCCAACGATGCATCATTACAACTTAGTAGAGGATGAAATGTGGGGATTGGGAATTGGCTGCAAGGGCGAAATTGATGTGTTAATCGAACCCATTTGGGTAAACTCTTCTTTTTGGCTAGAATTTTTTCAAGCGATCAATCAAGAAGAACCTCTTCTTCTGGGCTTGCAACTGCCCCAAGGCGAGCGGTTTTACCACAGTGCTTCAGGTGAGAAGGCGAGCTCACTGTCTTCTCAGTCCAAGACCTGGGTCCCCGAATTTAGCTATTCCGCGCGCACCATTGTGAAAGATGGTGTACTTTTGGATTACCTTATGCCCCCTCCGAAGCTCATTGTAGCGGGGGCGGGACATGATGCGAAGCCTGTTGTTGAACTGGCCAAGCGCGTGGGATTTGATGTGTATATTCTTGATCGCCGTGCCCTGTTTAATAATGCGCGGGAGTTTCCTTGGGCCTCTGAATGGATTGTCGATGAGAGTGGGCTGTCTAATCGTCGTGAATTATACGGCGCCTACTGGCTAATTATGAATCATCATCAAGCACGTGATGAGGCTGCTTTATTCCAGGCGATGCAAAGTTACCCTCGCTATATTGGCGTTCTGGGGCCTTTAGCGAGAACCCAGGACATGCTGAAAAATATACAAAAGACTCATGTAGAGGATTTGCCCATCTTTGCCCCAGTGGGACTGGATTTAGGGGCAGAAACTCCAGAGGAAGTGGCTATTAGTATTGTGAGCGAATTATTGATGATCCGTCAGCAAACTCTAGGGGGGCATCTAAATGGGCGTGACAGGATCCATTTGCCACCAGGGAATACAAACGCGTCAACACATCCCTTAGCGCAATAAAGAATAGATCCAGAACGATAAATCAGTTAAAAGTTCAAGGGGATGGCCGGGAAAGGACCATTTCATAATCAGGCCTAGCGATAACGTAGCGGAGAAAAAGTGAATAAACGACAATGGCCGTGCACTATGCGTCGCCCGTGATGATGTTATCCAACGAGATAAAACCATAGACGTGCCTCCTGCTATCAAGAACCGTTACATAAAGGGACGCTGGGCTATACTGGATGCAGATTCGTTCTTTTTCTTGGTATAACGCTCCCCAAGGGAAAAAGTTTCGTCTTCTAAGATTTTTATCCAGATGATTTTGAGAGTCGTCATCTTAATTAAGGCAATGGTTTTAACATGGGGAGTTTTTGGGGAATCACCTGGCAATCCAGCATTTGGGCTTGATAGTCTTCCCCATCAATGTCGATATCCATGATATTCTCACACGCCATGGTAATTTGTTGAGCCCGGATCACATGGACTCCTTGAAGATGAATGTGACGGCCTTGGTATACTTCCACAAAATGACGCAAGAAAAAGGAACGCGCTACCTGATCCACAATAACCACATCGAGGAAACCATCTGTGGGACTTGCTTGCGGAGCAATTTTCATTCCGCCTCCAAAATAGGCTCCATTAGCCATCGCGATGACGAGGGGAGATAGGCTTTGCGAGTGACCATCAATGGTTAAGGTGACGGGCCGAGGTTGAAAAAGCGTATAGGCTTCGAGAGACCCAGCAATAAATGACATGCGGCCTCCAAGGTATTTGGAGCGATTATTCACCAGTCGTGCCGTTAATCGCCCTAAACCGCAATCGGCAACATTGATAAAATATCGCGAAATAGCACTTTGTGGTGTGACTAATTGCAGATAACCTACATCCATCATGACAGGCTGCATGGAAAAGACTTGCGACCAAAATTTTTCGGGCGCAAAGTGAAATGGGGTTAAGACATTGACTGTTCGGTTAAAATCGCTTCCCGTGCCGAGCGGAACGAGAATGATTAGAGGCAAAGGACCTTGTGTGCGAAGAAGGCCATTAACCACTTCATTGAGGGTGCCATCCCCGCCCACCACAAATACAGCCGAAGCATGTTCGTCGACGGCCTGGCGCGCCAAATTTTCCGCATCTTTAGGGGAGGTGGTGACCCAATTTTCTATAGAGAATCCCCATGACGTTACAAAATGCACTAAATTATACCATTTTTTGCTGGCCCGGTCTCTTCCTGCGTAGGGATTGATTATGGCGCGTAACGGGCCTTGTGCCCATGCCGGGACATTCATCATGGATGCTTAACAAATAGGAAGGGGGAATGAATCCCTTTCAAAAACTTCACGCTGAAATCCGGCACTGCGTCTATCCTCCCTAACGTCTCCACTATCAGATTGGGTTTAGTATAGCATGAGTCTTTCAGTTTGATATCACAGTGGGCATTAGCAATTGGTGAAATTTTACCCGTATTAAAAGGCATTCATTTTCTGACTTCCGTATCGTGACGGTACACAATGCGATAAGGTAAAAGAAGGAGATGGCATAAGCTCTATGTTGTGTGAAGAATGTCTGACAACAGGAGAAGGAGATGAACCGATGGCACATCCTTCGTTTTACGGATTTTTATCGAACAGTTATACGTCTGCCCTGGTTTCACCTGATGGCGTGATTGAATGGTTTCCCTGTCCTCGATTTGATAGTCATGCTATTTTTTGTCGGCTACTCGACCAGTCACGAGGGGGATTTTTTAGTATTCAACCTTCTATACCCTTTCACAGCCGCCAAACTTACGATGACAATACAAACATTGTCATTACGACTTTCCAAACCGAGCACGGTATCGCCGAAGTTAAAGATTTTTTACCCATTGGTCGAGTGGCCATTTGGAGACGGGTTAAAACCGAAATTCCACTCGAATTAGTCTGCCGTCCAACGTTTTCGTTTGGTGCGGCCGGTGCTGCTTATAATATCACGGATGATGGAGCCCTTTTTTCTCATCCCGGTGGAGGAGAAGCCGTCAAATTAATTATTCATGGCCCGATGAGAAAACTCGAGCACCGGGATCACTGGGAAATTGGTCCCGGAGAGGTTACAGTCGTCTTGCGTTATGCCCGTGATTACCAAAGCGAACAACAGATGTTAGATGAGCCACTGACAGATCCCCATTGCGTGGAAGAAGGAACCCGTCATTTTTGGCAGCGCAGCCTTCTACCGTATGAGGGCCCTTATCAAGACGCTTTTAACCGGAGCATGTTGGTTATTCGGGGCTTGACGTACCGGACCAATGGTGCTTTACTGGCAGCGGCGACAACCTCATTACCCGAAGTGGTGGGAGAAACCAGACAGTGGGACTACCGTTTTGTCTGGGTGCGTGATGCATCCTATGCAGCAGAAGCTTTGTTACTGGCCGGTGACCCTGTGGCCTGCCGGCGCTTCATCGAATTTATGCTGAATACCGTGGATTTAGCCGGAAAACCTTATGCATCTCCCTTTTACAAAGTGGACGGGACACAAAGTTCTGGCGAAAGAGAATTATTATGGCTTGCCGGCTATAAAAATTCTCGCCCTGTTCGCGTTGGCAATGCAGCCAGTGATCAAACGCAAATGGATATTGAAGGAGACTTATTGTGGGTTGTTCTCTTGTACTGGCAAACAACGCATGATGATACCTTTATTAAAGAATATTGGTGGGCCATTGATACATTAGTCTCATGGGTTGCCGAGAATTGGAATACGCCCGACGCATCCTTATGGGAATTTCGAGAGGATAATGATATTTACTTACATTCTCAGGTCATGTGCTGGGTTTCGTTACACGTGGGCTATATTCTTGCCGAAGAGGTTATGCATCTCGACCGTTTAGCCCAGTCATGGAAGAATGTCGCGGATATTATTGCCCAACATATCTGGGACGACCAAAAAGAGAGTGACTTGCCTTATTTAACGCAAGGTCGTCGCCACCGGCAGGTGGATGCGGCTTTATTAACATTACCATTATATGGATTTGTTGAGCCTAATCATCCGGTATTTGCGAAAACTTTGGAACGGATTGAAGCCGTGTTAGTAGAAAACGATTTTGTCTACCGTTATCGTGAAGACAATATGGGAACCGCACGATATCCTTTTACCTTAGCAGGATTCTGGTTAGCGCGGGTTTATCTGCGGTTAGGCAATCTCAAGCGAGCTGATGAATTGATCGCGCAGCAACTGCAATGTGCTACGGATTTGGGATTATTTGCGGAACATGTTGATCCGAAAACATTCGAACCTCATGGCAATTTTCCTCAACTGTTTCCTCATGCTGCACTGATCACCACACTGATTGAGCGCCAAAGGCTCAGTGAAGACGTAATATCCCCGGGTCAACACCCGCAAGCCATGACGCCATCATCGTAATCTTGTGAGATATCACCGTGTCAGCTATCAAAATTCATGGGAAGATAAACGATAACGAATAGGAGGACGACCAATGAATCAGACAGGATCGACCTTTGTGATTTTAGGGGCGACCGGAGATTTAACCCGGCGATTATTATTCCCGGCGATTTACCGGTTATTTGTCCAAGGAGAATGGAATGCGGGACAGATTGTGGGCTATGCCATGGAAAATTGGGACCGGAACCGATTTCTGCAACATCTCGAAACCAATTTAAAGACCTTTGTAGCAGATTTTGATCCCGAACAGTGGGCAAAGTTGCAAACGCGAATTGCGTATCAGTCAGGAGATTTAACGGCCAAAAGTTTGTCTGCATTGAAAACCTATGTGACTCAGGACGCGATCTTTTACTTAGGGCTTCCCCCACAGCTTTTTGCCGAAGCGGCACAGGGTCTAGGTCAAGCAGGACTTCATCAGCCGCCCTCATCGACTGGGTTTAGGCGG
Source organism: Sulfobacillus thermosulfidooxidans DSM 9293 (assembly GCF_900176145.1). NCBI lineage: Bacteria > Bacillati > Bacillota > Clostridia > Eubacteriales > Clostridiales Family XVII. Incertae Sedis > Sulfobacillus > Sulfobacillus thermosulfidooxidans. Next base: position 2,031,143 of record NZ_FWWY01000001.1, read on the forward strand.
CTTGTGATCGAAAAGCCCTTTGGTTGGGATCTAGCATCCGCCAAGCAATTGGGAAGCGCCTTAGCGCCGTGGTGGGCGGAAAGTCAAGTCTTTCGCATTGATCACTTTTTAGGAAAAGACACCGTGCAAAACGTGCTTGTCTTTCGCTTTATCAACCGCTTGCTCGCCTCGATCTGGGACAGCCAACACATAGCCCAAGTGCAAATTACCTATGCGGAAACATTAGGTTTAGAAGGGCGTTGGCAGTATTATGACAAGGCGGGAGCACTGCGGGACATGTTGCAAAATCATTTGATGCAGCTATTCACTCTTGTGGCTATGGAACCGCCCAGTGAATGGGATGCTGATATTTTACATAATCACAAAGCCGAAGTTTTGCGAGCGGTACGATCGATTCCCCTCGACCAGGTAGCCGATTTTGCCGTGGCTGGACAATATACAGCGGGAAAAGTCAATTCCCAGGCAGTGCCGGGATATCGTCAGGAGGACGGTATTCGCGCGGACTCGATGACCGAAACCTATGCGGCCTTGAAACTATATGTGGATAATTGGCGTTGGCATGGAGTTCCCTTCTATTTACGCAGTGGTAAACGTATGGCGGCGGACTATGCGGAAATTGCGGTGCAGTTAAAATCCGTTCCAGCCAAACTCTTTGGTGCAGGATTATCCAATTGGTTAGTATTTCGCATGAAACCGGAAGAAGCAATTGATTTGGTCATGTGGGCCAAAAAACCGGGAATGGATGTAGACACCGAGCAACTTATTCTGACCGCACCCTATAAAAAAAGCCAGGAAAGTGATTATTCGGCTTATGAACAATTGCTCCTTGATGTGCTAAGAGGCGACCAAAGCGCGTTTCCGCGCTTTGATGAGGTAGAAGAAGCATGGCGGATTGTCGATCCGGTGTTACAGACATGGGCTAATCAAAAGCCGGAGGAATATCCTGCGGGTTCTGAGGGACCTGCAGGACAAAACCGGTTGATGGATGGGGCATTCACATGGCGGCCGCTTAAGGCATTCTCTTGAGGAGTCTGCTCTTGAAGGTCTTATTCTTGGGTTTTTCAGAATTTGTTGGGACCTTTCTGTTAATTGCCGTGGGCTGTTCGTTTGTTGTTGTCGACTTTGCTGCCTCTAGCCCTGTGGTTCACTGGATTCCTGATGCGGGCTTGCGGCGTGCCCTGACCGGATTTTTGTTTGGATGCACTGGTGGCCTGATTGCGCTGTCCTGGGTGGGTAAATGGAGTGGGGCTCATATTAATCCCGTGGTTACGGTGGCATTTTGGTGGCGTAAAAAAATAGCCTGGCCCACGGCGCTCATCTATATTGTGGCGCAATGTGCAGGCGCGATCGGGGGAGCGTGGACCCTAAGAATTTGGGGTGCTTGGGCCAAGATGACTCAAGATGCTATCACAGTGCCAGGACGCCTAGGGCCAATTATTGCGGCCCTGGGAGAACTGGGAGCGACCTTTTGCTTAATTGTCGGTCTCTTTGTGTTTTTAGGGCACAAACCCTTAAGGCGTTTCACTCCTGGGCTTTTTCCTCTTCTCTATGCCTTTTTGGTTTACATCGAGGCTCCATTGTCTGGAACAAGCACGAATCCTGCCCGCACGCTCGGACCCGAAATCATCGCCCATGACTTTAGCGGGTGGTGGGTTTATTGGATTGGTCCCCTATTCGGATGTGTTGTGGGGCTCTTTGTGCTGGATAGGCTCTTGCCTTACCTGAGTCAGGAAATATTGACCGCCAAAATCTCTTATATTCATCACGATCCTCATAGGATGTTGTCGGGATGATACGACGAATATTCTTGTGACGAGATCTGACACTTTGAGACATTCGGCATGCATCCTAAGCAAGTCGAATGTCTTTGTTGTCTCAACATCTATTCCTATTTTGTCATAAATGACAAAAAAACATGACAAAGAATCAGATAAATTGAGGATAATGCTATGATTATTTTGTGATATATCGAGAAAAATATGACACGTTCATTAAGTGGTTGTGAGATGTTCAATAGCAAAGGGAGAGATGTGGATGGCTGAGACATTGGCGTCAGATTTGCAACGTCACCAAAGCCCAAATGAAGGACTCGCCAAAGATCTAACTTGGTTATCGGTCATCGGATTAGGCGTTTCCAGTGAAGTGGGGGCTGGGGTCTTTTATCTAACCGCCCAGGTTCAAGGCGTGGTACCCGGGATTGGGCCTCATGTTCCTCTCGTGTTGATAGTGGATGCCATATTGGCTGCCGTGTTAGCGGTTACCTATTGGTTTTTTTCTCATTCTATTGCGGGAGCTGGCGGTGAGTATCTTTTTGTTTCGCGCAGTCTGGGTCCTCAAGTCGGATTTGTGATTCATGTGGTGTCGTGGTTTGGAGCCACGGCGAGCATTGGATTTTTGGCGTATACGGCCCCATCATTTATTGCTCAGGCCTTGATGTTGGTGCAAAAAGGGGCTGGGCTGTGGATGAGTTCCACAATTGGGACGCTGGTGACGGGGCTCTTTTTGATTTGGCTTGCTTGGGGAATTCATGTGCGCGGAATCAAACATGTGGGAACCCTCGTGAAAATTGCCATGGTGGTTATTTTCCTGGCTGCATTGAGCGTGATTATTATCGGTTTTACTCATAATGGTACGGAATTAGCGCAAAAGCTGGCAACCCACGATCAATTATCTGCGTCCTATCTAAGTGCCCATGCTACTGCTCATCCTTCGTGGCTGGCCTTTTTTGAAGCGTTGCCTGTCCTATATTTTGCTTATGCGGGGCTAAGAAGCGCAACCTATGCGGGAGGCGAAACACCTAATGCCAAAATGGTGGTCGGGCGGAGCATTCTGATTGTCTTGGCCTTGGTTGCGGTCTTGTATGTCAGCTTTGCTCTGGCGTTGTATCACATGGCACCGTGGCCAGTTGTTGCGGGGCTAATATCAACTGGGCACAAATCCTTGGCGAATGCGACCGCGTTAGCCGGATTATTTTTACCCAACTGGCTTGCTGTCACATTAAGTTTTGGTGTGGCCTTTATTGTTTTTAAGACCATGTTGCCCGGGATGATGGGACAATCCCGCATGTTGTTAGCCTTTGCCAAAGATGGCTGGGTTCCTAAGCCATTGGCTCAGTTATCGCCTAGGAAAACCCCAGTCACGGCTTTAACTGTAGGGGCTCTCTTGTCGAGTCTAATTTTGATTCAGACAGCGTTAACCGGGACAGCCTTTGGTCTGGCGTCGAGTGTTCTTGCCGGTGCCATTGTGCATGCTGCCTTAGGACTGGGGCTAATCTTTATGCCGACATTGGCACCGGCGTTGTTTGCCGCCAATAAAAGTTGGTTAGTCCATTATGCTGGGTTGCGAATTCTTTTGGGATCCTTGATGGTTCTTATCGGGGGCGGCTTAGGAATTTTAGTGGTGATTCCGGAAATCAAAAATCCTTGGTACTTTAACCCGTTATTCCAAGTTCTTCTTTTTGCTGGCATTGGGGTCGTTCTTTTCCGTCATTACGCGAAGCGGGAGGTGCCTTCTACTTCGTCATAACCAGATGCCAAACAAAACAATATGTGGTAAGAAAAAAGATAGGGTATCTTTCCTATCTTTTTTCTTTCTTTTTGCTTGTTTTTTCTCATCTCGTTTGTGTGACTATCGAGGTATGTCATTTTATACGTTTACCGTCATGGCAAGCCGGATGAAAAACGGGCTGATACCTGGATACCAAGGCCCATCCACACCATTCTTTTATAGGGCCTGTTTTCAAAAGAGGTGGCGTAGGGGTAACGCTGTGTTCGAGATTATTCAATTCGAGGGAGGTTTGAGGCTACGGGTAACGATTTAAACGACAATGACCTTAGGCTTGTCCGCTGGGACGAATCCATGGGCGTGCAATTTGCCGAGCCGTGGTATCAAGACCCGGATGTTCTCTATTTTTCTGAAGGGCCAGGGTGTCAACCCTTTAACACGGAACGACTTTGGAAAATGTATCGGTATCTTCACCATCACGGTCAGTTATACATTATCGAAACTTTTCACCACAATGATTGGCGGCCCATTGGGGATGTGACGTTGGCCCAAGATATGATGCCGATAGTAATTGGTGACAAGAACTTTCGGGGACAGGGCCTTGGTTTTCGCGTGATATCCTTATTAATCCGTTATGCACAAGAACACTTAAAATGGTCGTCTTTAGTGGCACATAAAATCTATGTCTATAACGCAGCGAGTCTACGTGTATTTACCAAAGCGGGATTTTGCATCACCCATCATGCAAAAGATGACCGAGGATTAGAGTATGTGCGCATGGAACTACCGTTGCAGGCAGAAAAAGACAGATAAGGAGAAGAGACATGTTGACAGGGGTTTTACGCTGGTGGTGGCAGCCGTCTTCATGGTTGTCAACGACAAAAGGGCGCATCCTTGAGAGACCATGGATTGGGGCTTTGGTTTATGAAGGTGGCCTGCTATTGGTGGCCATGATCTGGGGGACGAGTTATTTAGCGACCAAAACGATTGTGGCCATCCTTCCCGTCTTTTGGTTTCTGGCCTTCAGGTTTTCTCTCACGGCATTGATTTTGTTGGTCTTATCCTATAAATCGTTACGGCACACTTCGTGGCAGCTGTGGCGTTCGGGTATGATATTGGGATTGTTTATTTCTGGAATCTATGTTTTGGAAACAATCGGTATCTCGCAAACATCCGCCGTTGATGCTGGGCTTCTCATTGCGTTGAACGTGATTTTGACCCCGTTTGTTGATGCCATGATTCGAACCCATCGCCTCCATTGGCGAGTGGTGGGGATTTTGGCCGTGGGTCTTCTGGGAACAGTATTAATAACAGGATCCCAAAGTCTGTCGCTCACCTTAGGATCTCTCTGGATTCTAGGAGCTTCAGGGTTAAGAGCGGTACAGGTGTCTTTCAGCAAAAAGTTGGTCGGGGGACATGACTGGGATCCCAAGATTTTGAGTTTTATCGAGTTTTCGGTGGTGGCTGTAGTCACCTTTTTGATTGCTAAACTCTACTATCCCTTATCATGGAGCCAACTTCTTCAAATACCGTCGTCGGTCGACGAATTGATTCTTTATTTAGTCTTGCTTGGAACCGTTTTTGCGTTTTTGATGCAATGGCAAGCTATTAAACGTAGCAGCCCAGCAAAAGTGGCTTTATTGCTGGGAACAGAACCGTTATGGGCTTTATTGGTGGGAATAATTTGGGGACATGAGCACTTGTCTCTGGCTGGATATTTGGGAGCCGCGTTGTTAATTGGCGCGACCCTCTGGGGACGAAGAGAAGGTTAGGGGGATAATGCCGGGGATTGTTGAGCACGGGAGATGTTGTATACAATCGTAGCGGACCTGATGTATGGTCTATAACATGAAACAGACAGGAGGGGTTTAACATGTCTCTATGGTTTGTCGAATCGGCCTCGTCAGGTCACAAGTTGGAATGGAAGATTCGCCGCGAAGTCTATTCCACCCAGTCGGCCTTTCAACATATTCGGGTGGTTGAAACCGAACAATTTGGGATGGCTTTGATTCTTGACGGGATTATGCAAACAACCATGGGAGATGAATTTATCTATCATGAAATGTTAGCGTTTGTGCCCTTGTTATCGCATCCCGCTCCCAAACGGGTTCTGATTATCGGAGGTGGCGACGGCGGGCTATCCCGGGAGGTCCTGAAGGTGCCCGGTGTCGAACATGTTGTTATGGTCGAAATCGATCCCATCGTCGTGGACGTGGCTAAGCGGTATTTTCCCCATCACACGGAATCGTTGAATGATCCGAGACTTCACATTGTGTTTGAAGATGGCGCCGCATTTTTGAAGTCTCAAGCCCACACACCTGAGAAATTCGATGTGATTCTCGTTGATTCGACCGATCCCGAAGGAGATGGGCCCGGCCAGTTTCTTTATACCTCTGCCTTCCATGCCGATGTCAAGAATGCATTGAATCCTGGCGGTATTTATGTGCAACATACCGGTGCCCCATTTTATAACCCGGAAGTGCTAGGTATGGTCACCGAAGATGTGGGCAAAAAATTTCCCCTTTGCCAAACGTATTGGGCGACCGTTCCAACCTATCCCGGAGGCATTTTTACTTTCACCGCGGGATCTTTAGGTCCCGACTTATCACAACCCATTCGCGCATTACCCTGTGAAACCCAGTGGTATACGCCAGATATTCACCGCCTTGCTTTTGCGTTGCCGCCCTACCTGCAAAACTTGATTCGAACCGAAATCAAAGCAACACGTTAAAGATTGGGGGATATTCTCCCCCAATTTGTTTTTTGTTGTCTGCATCCCGCGCTATTGATGAACCGGCAACTTTTTCCATGGGCCGACGTCGCCTTGCCGGTAAAAAATCGACCCCAGAAAATTGGGGTGTGTGGCCTCAATACTTAAACCTAGAAACGTATTGGACGAAAAATGCCGGGTGTATGCGCCGGATTTTAGCGTGGTGGGTACCGTAATCATCCACACACTAAGGAGTTGGTGCTGTGGACCTTCCCCTGAGCCAATAAAGGTGACGTGAGATCCTCCGACGTGTTGTTGCACCCAGGACGTAGCGGCAGGAAAGCTGGCGGGGCTGACATCCACGTTGGCGGCAGAAATACTTCCACACGCCGTTAAAACGGTCGATAAAATCACGGGAACAATTGCGATGGGGCGTAATGCCAAAATCCGAGTCATGGAAATTCCTCCCGTGCTCACGGTGATCCTGATGATAGCTAGTGACGTTGACGTGGCCATTTATTAAATTTTCATTGGCTATTGTACCACTAAGCGCGCTTGTATTAGCGCATGTCTTTGGCAATCTACGGTAAGATGAATGTACGGGTAAAAGGCCGCAATGGCAAAATGGAAAGGACGTGTACGGGGATGGCAAAAAATGAGAGGAATTATGAGAAGAATGGGCAAGCGTCCTATTCCGGTATCGCCGACACCAAACACTATAAAGAGGCAATCCGACATCTTCAAATTGAACTCGTTAAAGTCCAACGTCACGTTGTGGAGACGGGATCAAAAATCCTCATCGTATTTGAAGGCCGCGATACCGCTGGGAAAGATGGCACCATCAGGCGATTTGTGAAATATCTTAATCCCCGCGAAACCCGGGTCGTGGCCTTAGCCAAGCCCTCTGTACAGGAACTCAGCCAGTGGTATTTTCAGCGTTATGTAAAGCACTTGCCATCGGCTGGGGAAATGGTTTTCTTCAACCGGAGTTGGTATAACCGCGCTGGCGTCGAAAAAGTGATGGGTTTTTGTTCTGACGACGAATATGAAGAGTTTATGACCACGGTTCCCTATTTTGAACAAATGCTACGCCATGCAGGAATTCACCTGTTTAAGTATTATTTGGATATTGATCGTCACGAACAAGAAACGAGGTTGGAGGCGCGGCGGGATAACCCGTTAAAACAGTGGAAGATGAGTGCGATGGATGGGGTGGCTTTAGCCCATTGGGATGATTACTCATTGGCCCGCAATCAAATGTTTCTTCGCACCTCGAGCCCTGAAAGCCCGTGGATTATCGTCAAGGCTGATAACAAAAAGTTAGCGCGGATGAATCTTATCCAACATTTTCTTATGCAACTGGAGTATCCCGGTAAAAAGCATGAGATCCTTCATCCGGATCCGGACATTGTCTTTCCCTTTTTGGAAGATGATTTGCATAATGGGCGCATAGCTCCCTAAGAGATTTAGACTTCGACCGGACGCTTTTGATCATAATATGGGAGTAGACTTTTAATAATGTTCAGTTGCTGCTGAACTTGCTCAAAATCTTCTTCCGTCTTGGCCAGGGAGACAAGACCATGAAATAATCCAGTATGAAAGGCGATTAATTGGCGCTGGTAGACGCCTTGCGGCAAGGAATCATTCAGGTGAATCGGACGGATTTCCGCATATTGAGCAATCAGGTGTTGTCTCATTTTCTCGATTTGTTCGGGAGACATACTATTCCTCCTAAAAAATTATGACCTTGTGATAATATTATATCCCAATAGTCGAAGAATAGAACCCCAATTGCATATAAAGCCTGCGCATTCCCTTTCCTAGGTCAGGCCAGAAAAGGTCAAGCGGGCGGCGGCCGTTTGCCCGCCTTGCGGGGGTTTTCTTTCTCCCTTAAGGCTTGACATAGCGTTTTACCGTTTCCAAAGACGGATGGCCGATACTTCCGGCATGGTACGCCCGTGCGGCAATCTGGGCAAGGGCATTAAAATCCGCGCCGTGGATCATTAATCATCTCAATGCGGCCGCAATCCGGGCAGACAAAGACATGGACAATAATATTTTTTTCTGTTAACTGATCGAAGAACGCTTCATCACGTGCGCCCAACAACACATCAGCGGCTACACCCCATCCCCGGTTCAAACCGCCCGTGCGCAGTGCATGGGGACCCCGGTATTCCATGGCAATTTGACAACTTTGGCACATATGATCCGGCAAGTTTTGTGCAGAAGATGTGCCTTCCATGGCATTTCGCAGCGATTTAAAGAATCCCATCACGTCTACCTCCTTTTCGATTGTGAAAAATTTTAGCATAGGCAGGACACAAACGTGGGGTTAAGACATTTTTGTTGGCCATTTTGGCACGTTATTCTTTTTCTTGCGACGAGGTTTTGTATGATGAAGACAATTTTATCAGCAAAATAGAAAGGACGAAGAGACGGCTTGGCTTATGAAACCAGATTGGTTAAGGGATTATGCTCTGGCGAAGATCAGTTATAAACCCCAACGAACCCTTTGCCGGTCCATAAAGGGGGAGTTAGTTGTTGACGAATGGAATGATGAGGGGCGTCATCGATGGATCGTGCCAGGTCGAAATCCGAATGTGATGAAATCATTAGTTGAGATATTGCCTGAGCACGGTGTTGTAATGGCAAGAGCTTCAGTGCTTAACCCTTATATGAAGAACAAAGGCATCAGCACCGTACGAAAATTTTATGTTATGGCAAAAGACAAGGCACCAGCGAATTGGCCCTCTTGCGTCACTATTGTTCAGGATGAGGATTATGCCGCCATTAAGGATTTCTATGATGCCTCGCCTTTTCCAAGAGAGCCAGACGTTCTCCGGCACCAGATTGCGCGTGGGCTTGTGGTTGCCATCAAGCAAGATGGTATGTTTGTGGCCGCTGGACTCGTTGACGGGGACAAAGGAAATACGGGTGTCATTGCGGGGATCTTTACCCTTGAATCATACCGTAGACGGGGATATGCGCTCAAAATAACGGAGGCATTAACGTTCTTGATTAGGCAAAGAAATAAACGGCCCATTTTGTTTTGGCAAAACCCGGTGGCCGGGCGGGTTTACCAACGAGCGGGATTCTCTTTTCTGCAAGAGGATGTAGCACTGTGGCAAATTTATTGGTGATCCGGTTAATTCTTCAACCCATAAAGGAGTTAGAAGGTAGACCATGATGTCTAAACCGTGGGATGAGGCACACAATGTGGGACAAGCCTGGCACCGTTGTTTTCACACTTTTTTTAATCACCGATCTGAAGACTTTTTCGAAGTTTTTCCGCCAGGACGCAAAAAGGCCCGCACGGCTTTTAACTGGAGTTTTGGCGCTTTATTCAGTGCGTATGCAGCGTGTTTAGGCATTCCCGCCTTAAAACCGGAATTGCTTCAAGACTTGCCAGCATTGAAAAACGCTCTTTATAGATACAAGACGAATCGGCATCAGGGGTTTTTGAGCACAACAGGCAAAGGACAAGGGCAGGGCGATATCTATTATGATGACAATGCCTGGCTTGCACTGGCGGCTCTTGAGATTTTTCGTCATACCGAGGAAGAATTCTGGCTCGATATGGCCTATCACATCTACCAGTTTATTATGCAAAATGGATTTGAGCCCAAAACAGGTGGGGTCTTTTGGCGAGAATCTCCAAGAAGTTCTTTGCATGTTTGTTCAACGGGACCAACCCTGTTATTGGGTGTGCAACTCAAACAATTCGGCTGCTCTATTGCGGAGGCAGATTTGACGAAAATGCTGGCATGGTGTTGGCACATGCGCAATGATCAAGGCTTATTCCAAGACCATGAAGAATTTCAAACAGGACGTATCGATAAAGCGATTTATACCTATAATACGGGAACTCCGCTGCATGCCCTCGCCACAATAACTGAGATTATGCCTAAGCCTTTGTACCAGGATATGGTCTTTGATATCGTAAAGAGCTTGCCCTATTTGCTCCACGACAAGACTTTGCCGCCGACCCCCTGGTTTAATGTGGTGTTGCTGCGCGCGCTAGTTTATGTCCACACACAGCATTTAGGAGATGTTAGCCAAGTTATAGATGCCTATCGCCACGCGATGATCGATGCATGGGAGCGTTTTGAAAACACCTCCGAGCCTCTTGTTCTGCCTTCTTCTGAAAATTCTTCGGGGATCCTCCTGCGAGATGCCGCAGCATCGGTAGAGACATTAGCTTGGTTATATCGCCTCGAACATGTGTCAGTCAAAGGATCAGGTTAAAGATTTTCCTTAAACGGGTTAAATGATGCTGTACACACAAAATGGCAGAATCGTGATAAACTCTTCAATATGTGTGAATATTAACTCTTTTATAGCACAGAGTATGTGCTGATCGATGACTGACGGAGGGACGGACAGTGGATAAGATAGCCCAAGCCAAGAAAATGGCGGCTGAGCGAGCAGTAGATTTTGTGGAAGATGGAATGACTATTGGGTTAGGAACGGGGTCAACATCCTACTTTGCGATTCAACGTTTAGGAGAACGCGTGGCAGAAGGTCTTCGTATTCGAGCCATTGGCACATCCAAACGGACCGAAGAATTGGCTCAAGCTGTTCATATCCCTCTCATCACTTTTTCTGACGTGAAAGAACTTGACCTGGCAATTGACGGAGCCGATGAAGTGGCGCATGACTATTCCCTGACGAAAGGTGGAGGCGGGGCATTATTGCGAGAAAAATTGGTGGCTTCCGCTGCGCGCCGTTTTCTCGTGATTGTTGATCATACCAAGCGGGTTCATCATTTAGGAAAATTTTTGTTGCCCGTAGAAGTTGTACCATTTGCCTGGGAACTGACTCATTACCGGATTGAACAGTTAGGCTGCCGAGCGACAAGGCGGCGGCAAGATAATGGGGAACCCTTTATTACGGACAATCACAATTACATCTTGGACTGTGATTTTGGGGAAATTGTTGATCCGCCTTTGTTGCATAACGCGTTAAAAGCATTACCAGGTGTTGTGGAAACCGGGTTATTTATTGACATGGCCTATGCCGTCATTGAAAGTGACGGCGAACATGTCACGGTGGAATATCCCAAGTCCTAAACCCTTTTTGCGGGACGCTCCTTTTGCGAAAGTTGCTGGTGGCTGGCGACCGGGCCGTCACAAAGGAGCGTCTCGTGCAAAGCGTGACGTTATATGGGAATGACGGGAAGGGCATGAATTTGAAACCGGTTATCGTGATATTCCAGAAAAACCCCTGCAACATTGCCGTAATGCAAAAATTGAGCACTGGTCCATGGCGCCTCTAAAATACTCAAGGTAACCGCTTTCAGACAATCCGCGTGGGTGACGCCGATGACAAGTCCTTCATGATATTGGGATGCGATCATATCTAAAAACGCATTCATTCGTGCGCCGACCGCACTAAGTTTTTCCCCGCCCTGAGGTGGGGATTCAGGATTATGCTTCCATTGATTATAATCCTCGGGATTAGTACGCAGGATATCGTCAATCACTTGCCCGTCGAAGGCTCCAAGATGAATTTCATGAAGGCGGGGATCAGGATAAACAGTTGGGACATTCAGCGTTTCAGCCCAAATTTGGGCTGTTTCCATCGTCCGGCGTAAAGGACTTGAGTAAATGGTTGAAACAGGCTGCCCTTGCCATTTTGGGGCTAGACTTTGAGTTTCTTGGCGACCATAATCTGTCAGAGCCGGGTCGAAGCGATCTGATACAATCACGTTGTGGATGTTGGCTTCGCTCTCCCCATGTCGGACTAATAACACGGATAAAGGCAACGGATGTTCCTCCTCGCATAAGACAAAACGAAATTTTGTGGATTTAGGAGTATGTATTATTGATAATATCTTAAATCTCTTGAAATCTTTTGACCTATCATCACACATGCGATGTCCAATCACAAGTCATCCTGATATAAATAAGATTGTCCATCATGCCATGAAAAAGATGATCGTAAACAGAACTTGTCGCAAAGATCGCATAAAGTTATGATAGTCATTAGTATGTGCCACGACTTTTACGGGTAAAAGAGGAGCTGGATGGGTCTCATGGCTACGCGTTCGTTTCTTTATGATATTCAAGTCACCTTATTAGACATGCCGTGGCCGGTATGGCGACGACTATTGGTTCCAAGCACCATCACCTTTAAAAAGTTTCATGAAGCCATTCAGATTGCGATGGGATGGCAAAATTATCACCTGTTTGAATTCCGTTACGGTCCCATTGCGATTTCAATACCCGACGAAGATTTTCTCGTGGATGAGTTCCATTTTGATGCTCGGTGGAAAAAATTATCATCCCTGAACCTGTCAACATCTGATGTTATGTCCTATTTGTATGATTTTGGAGATAATTGGGTGCACTTGATTCATGTTAAAGGGATAAGGCCCTTAGAACATCGTGAATTGAGTGTGCGCTGTACCGGTGGCGAAGGCGCGTGTCCTCCTGAGGATGTGGGCGGGCCCTATGGCTATGAACAGTTTTTGCAGACGATTTACGATAGCGAAGATCCCGAAGCCAACCATTTGCTTGACTGGGCAGGGGGATCTTTTGACCCGTGGGCCTTTGACCGGAACCATGTGAATAAAGAAATGGCGCAACGCTTTAAAAAATGAGCCCATCAGGCTCATTTTTTTGATGAGATGACTGGGGAAGGCAATGGCACCATGGTGGCCATGACCGAGATATTCCAAAATTGAGATAGGGATGTCAGTATGATCAAGGCGATAATGGTACCAGCTTGGCTAAACCACCGAATGCTGACGGCAAGCAAGAAAATCGTAAACAGGCGGCCAATATTGAGGGCGACTTCACGGCTTAAAGTATAGCTAACGCGGCGCTCTGTAATGAGGGGATCTTGGTCCATAATCGTTAAGGGAATATTTTCTGATGGAATCATGTAAAACGGGAGGGATAATCCAAAGAGAATCCCATACGCCAAGAGCCAGGGCCAAGAGCGGCCCAGTATCAACAACAGGCCTGCACCACTCATGCCGATAACGCCCACCGTCATAAAAGCAATTTGCCGTCCATAGTGAACGTGCCGGGTAACCAAGAGCGAGGCTGTCATCCGGGCTAGGGCGTTTAACGCGGTATAAATGCCCACAATGGCTGCGCTATGGGTTGCGAGAAAAATCAGGAATAACCCTGCTAAATTGGTAATGCCTTCGCGGGTGCCGCGTACAACAATCGTTTTAATAATGGCGGCCCAATTACGATGTTCGACCATGACCCGCCAACTATCCATGATGGGCTGCAAATGCATAGGAGGACCTTCGGGCACACCTTGACTTAAAACAAAGGCGAGCGTATATAAAATCAAAGCCGCTGCAAATACCACTAAATACCCGCCAATTCCTTGAATTGTGCTGATGATAAAGCCAGAAAACAAAGGGGCCAAAATCCCCATAACGCTGTTGACGGCTCCTGAGAGTCCAAAAAAACGCATGCGCAATTGTGGATCAATAGTATCAAATGTCATTAAGTTAAAGCCAAACCAATAAAATCCTTGCGCTATGCCATAAGTAAAGCCTAACGCGAAGATCAAATGTTGTGCGGAGTGCGACAATACCAAAAGGGCGGCGTAAAACAGCATGGTGAATAACAGCCCCACGCGGTACGGGAGCAAGGGCGGCTTGTCATGAAAGATTTTGGCGGCCGTATAAAAAGTTATGGTTAATGAGACAAAATAGCCTATATTAAAGGTAATCAAACCCGATAAATTATGTGCCACAACCAGCATGAATAAATTAACGAAGACATTAGCAATGGCATTGGCGGTTTGGGCGCCAGAAAATGTGAGCAGGAGCCATAATGCACCTCGAGAGAGCCGAAACGGTGAATCCACCATAGACCTCCTTGCTTAACCCTGAGCCGGGCCCAGGTACCGACCAAAAGTTTCTTGACTCCATTATATCGGTTCGTGATTTGAGTTGATGTCTACGCGCGGATATTTCCGTGAGGATGGTTGTCGGTTCATGATGACTGCGACGGTGCTGTGGTGCTTTCGAGGATGTTTCCTCTAAACATCTAAAAAAGAAGGGAGAAGGCCAAAATGACATCGCTCTCTCGTCCGGATTTTTCCCGTTCATTATTGGCGTTAGCCAACCGAATTTTGACGGATTTGGGTTGTGATCCAGTGCACGAACCTTTAAGCATTGCCTGGGCCGATACCGATATTATTGTGTTATGGATTGTCGATGGGTTAGGTTGGAATCATATTACGACAGCTTTACAAAATCATGATCTCCCATTTTGTCAAACACAAATCGAGAGAGGTTCGTCGCGTTCGTTATTAAAATTAAGCAGTGTTTTTCCATCCACCACGGTCACGGCTTTGGCGACCTTACATTTTGCTGAACCGCCGAGCGAACATGGGGCACTCGGGTACACGCTGTGGGATCCGGAAATCCTGAGAACCATTAATCTTTTAACGTCGAAAGATCTCACGGGCCGGGTCTGCCAGAGTTCTCTCTACCAACAGCGGCCAACTCTTTATGATCGGTTGCGTCGGCATCAGGTAAAGGGTACGGTCATATCTCCAGAAATCTTTCGGCATAGCGCCTTATCTGCGTGGTTTTATCATGGGGCACAATATTTAGGGTATCATACGCCGGCCGAAATTCCCTATCTTGTTCAGCAAGCTATTTCTAACGAATCCCGTTTGGTGACCGTGTACTGGCCTGGGTTCGATGCCATTAGTCATGTGCACGGACCTACGTCGTCCAGTGCTCCTATAGAACTACAATTATTGGATTGGATTATATCGAAAACCCAAGAACAGATGTTTTCCCAGGCTCATGTGCGTTTTGTCATGACAGCAGACCACGGGAGCATTGCGCTCACCGCACCGAAGCACGCTACAGATCACCTGTTATCTCGGCTTTATGCTGGAGAGCGCCGGGCACTTTATACGGCATGGTCTTGCGAAGAATTAAAACAGGAACTGGCCGCGTTAGAATGGAGCGATGCGGTGAGTCTTCCTAACGAACTGTTGTGGGAAGAAGGATGGTTTGGTGGCCTTCCCAAAGATTCGACATTCAGACTTCGTACGTTGCAAACGACATTATTACCTCCCAAGGACCAGCAAGTGGCGATGCCAGAACCTGAGCCCAAGATTTTAATGGGAGGGCATGGCGGCTGGTCAGAAGCGGAACGAGAGATTTTTCTGGCCTGGTGGGACGTCCATTAACCTGTGCTGTGGAACAATAAGGCGTAGGGAAAACTGATCTAAAGTCACCACGGTCAACGGATTCATTTCCGTCATCCTCTTGATGCACGTGCGCGAAGAGACAATTAAGAAGAAAAGAGAGAAGAAAGGACGACAGGTTTGATGCACCGGTTATCACTCAATACCCATCAAAAAATGGAAATGCTTGACATTACCCCAATGGTACGGCAGGTTGTGGCCCAAGAAGGAATACAAGAGGGCATTGCGGTCATCTATTCCCCCCATACTACGGCAGCGATTACCGTCAATGAAAATTGGGATGCCGATGTGGTTCATGATGTGCTGTTGTTTTTGCGACAAACCATTCCTACGCGGTATCCCGGATTTCGCCATCAAGAAGGTAATTCTGACAGTCATATCATGGTGAATCTTATGGGTTCATCGGCAACGGTAATTATTGAACAGGGAGCGCTGATGTTAGGCCAGTGGCAAGGGATATTTTTTTGTGAATTTGATGGTCCCCGGCAGCGTCAATTTTGGGTACAATTGGTCGGACAGTAGGGAGTTTTGACGATGTTTTACCGACCTATCCGGTTTGGACCGATGTGCGTTGACGCAATATGTTACAATATCTGCGGTTTTAATCCATAGGGTTCATTTTCATGAAATCGATTAATTTAATACGAAAACAGCCATAAGGAGGTCACTGTGCACAATCGTCTTCCGGATGAATTGCCCACACGGCGTAAGTCCAAAGGGCCAAAACGCGGGCGAAAGAAATGGATGGCATGGGTAGCAGGTCTTGGTGTTGTCGGCGCCCTAGCGGTAGGAACATGGTGGAAACTTGATCCGACCCATGCACTCAATACCTCTCGCGTGAGTGCCTTAAATAAAAATTTTGCGCTGGGGCAACAGCGGGTGACTATCCTGTTATTAGGGAATGCCTTAAGCATTATTAACGGCAAAGATGTGACCAATCCCTATGTTCGTGACCGAACTGATGCCATGATGCTCGTGAGTGTGGATACCAAAACCGGTCAAGTTAGCGTGTTATCCGTGCCGCGAGATTCCTTAGTGGATATTCCCCATGTCGGCTATACCAAATTGAATGAAGCGAACTATTTTGGCGGACCCAAACTCGCGGTGCAAGAAGTCGAAAATATGCTGCATATTCCTGTGGATTTTTACCTCGAAACCACGATGTGGAATTTTGCAGACATTATTAATCAAATTGGTGGTTTAACATTATATGTTCCTAAACCTATGCATTATGGTGGCACGGGTAATTATCTTGATATCAACCTCAATCAGGGATGGCAGCATTTAAACGGGCAACAAGTCTTGGAATTTGCGCGGTTCCGACATGAACCGATGGGAAGTATTGCCCGGAGCTTTCAGCAACAAGAAATTATTCGGGCGATTATGCACAAACTCTTAGAACCCCAAAATCTGCCGAAATTGCCCAGTATTGCCTTGGAATTGCGCAAGGACATTGTGTATACCAATTTGCACAACAACCAGCTGATCGCGTTAGCGCTCGTCGCACGCCATGTTTCCTTATCGCAGGTCCAATTTGCGACTATTCCGGGGACCCCAACGGAGCGTATGGATCCATTCATGCACGTGCGCCTCGATTATTGGGTCGACAATACCAAGTGGGAACGTTTATTAGCCGATCAGATGATGGGACAACCGTGGACTGCTCAACAGAAGAAAAGTATTCATTTTGTGGTGCGCAGTGGAACGGATACCTTAACCCAAGCGCAGCAGGTGGCGAATTGGCTGGAGAAACAAGGATATACGGTTAATGAAGTGATTTGGTCCAACCGTCACAACCACCAGCATAATGAAATTGTCAATTTTACGGGAGACGAACAATTTGCCAAGTCACTGGCTCTGGAATTGGGGCCCGCGAGTGCCACAATCATTTCCAATAGTCCTTATCATGATGTGGCGCACCTCGATATGATTATTACTATTGGCCAAGATTTTAAACCGCAATTTCATTAAGCGAGAGGCAAGCTGGCGCCGGGGACATGGTCGCTGAGAACACGGATTTAAGCGAAGATATCAAAGCGTTTGATAGCCTCAGCAATGGCAAAAAGCCATGGTGAGCTTGGGTCATCAAAATACCAACGAAAATAGAGACTGCGTAGAAAACGACGCGTATTACCATTGGCTATGGCTTCACCGGAATGGTCCGGTGTCAAGGCATTAAGCCAGGAACTGATGACAACAGAACCGGTTGCCGTTTTGTCGTGTGCCCGCATAATTTGATAGGCCGCCATCGCCAACCGATCTTCCTCGGTATGCACTAGTGGTGTGTCAAGATGGGCGAGATAGGCTATGTTGTGAACGATGGCTACAAGGTCCTCCTGGCGGCTTAATGGGGACGTGCCTAAGGCCGAAAGGGCATCGGCACTATGTGCGGCAGCATGCGCCCAGCCTTTATGGGGAATATAACCGCGCCAATCCTGTTCTTGTCGAATATACGTGAAAAGCGCTTGTTGTAGGCTATCTCGGCGCTGTGGTGTGAGGTGGCCATGTGTCTCATACCAATTGATGGCGAGGGGAATAATTAAGACAGAAAAAGCGCGCATAAAAATGCTGTCCGTCTCTTTTTCCCCAATGCGATAAAATAAATGCTCTTGGTCTAAGGCCCGTTTCACAAATGGATCAACGATGTCCAGCGATAACGCAGGGGACATAAAAAGTTGTTCAATCCAGGTATAGGATAACTGATCGCGTAAAAGAGGGTCAGGACTCGCAAGATTCTCTAACAACTGACACAACAGCTCAAAAAGCGGATATATGTCCCAGTCTTGGGGGCGTTGAAGTTGTTGTGCGAGCCATGCCTTATCATGGACAGGCCATTGCATCAAAAGCACCCTCCTATGGCAAGGAAGTAAAAAGCGTAGTCCGTCAATGATTTCCATTATACGGTATTGGTTATAGAGATTTGGTATGTCATTTTTCGATGTTTGGATTTCATTGGTTTTGAAAGAACTCTGAGATACCCATTCTATTGAAACCTAAAATATGCGGATGATGAAGGCCATAGACAGACAAGAATACAGAAAAAATTCACGATGGTGTTATTGCTGTTTGATGCAAGAACAGGTACAATATCCCACGTGATTCGCCAATATGAAAGGAGTCGATCGTAATGAGGGATGGATATGGCTTTACCATCAACCAAAACGCCAGGTGATCTATTACGCCTCTTAATTTTGCCGCTTATTGACGGGTATTTTCTCTCTATGGTTTTATCGGGTCGGTTAGACAATATTAGTGCCGCAATGTTAGTCGGCATTTTGGCTTTCAGTGGAGCCGGCGTTGTGACAACCGCTTCTCTTATGTCTCCTCAATCTTCTCCCTCACGTTATTTAATCTGGACAATAACCCGTGTGTACCTGCTGTTATTACCGGCAGCGTGGTTAATTACCCTGTTAGTGGGTCCCCTGCAATCCATTGAACTACCCTACCAAGGGATTTTTACGGCGCTCATTCTGGTAGGGACAGCGTCTAATTTATGGCCTACGTCTTTACCTGTGAAATTACAAGGCCTATACCGGCCCGCCCAATTAATGGGAATATTGATTTCGGTGATGGTCCTCTATGGATTAAAAAGTGGACGGCTATTTCACGTTCACTGGCAGTTTGATCCGTCTTTATTGATGATGACCACAATCTCTGTAGGGATTGGATTTGTCCTAACGATTTCTGGCAGTTTACTGCAATACAAGTGGGGCAGTCTCAATCATCCATTCTCTAGACAGCTCTTGGCGGCTGGCGGAAGTATTGTGCTCCTTTTGGTGTCTTTGACGCTTTTAGGCGTTCCTATTCCTTCCACATGGCTATGGATTATTGAAGGGATTGCGCTTTCCGGTTCGATGTTTTCAACCCATTGGCCGGGGAGAAAACCCCCGATATCCTCCTAAGAATTAATACGTGCATGATTTTTATACGGGCCTGATAACCGCCCAAGGTTTGATTGGTGGTGGCTTATAGCCGGGGTGAGTTCTCTCGTTAACTCGGTGTCCGAAGCTTAACCAGCAGCGGGTGCTTACGTCGTCGTGTTCTCCCACATAGATTTGTGGTCAGGGCATGCGTGTTAAGAAGACCCGCTGCGCCATTAAACTCAATGAGGTTGCAAAGAGGATGCAAAGAAATTAAGAGCCAGCGGCAATGAGTGCTAACAGGGCAGAAATGCCAAAGGGCCATCCCAGTCTAAAACTGAGGATGATAAAGAAAAGTGTCAGACTGCCATAAGTGAGTAAAACCCACCGTGATTGACCCCAC
Organism: Sulfobacillus thermosulfidooxidans DSM 9293; assembly: GCF_900176145.1. Lineage (NCBI taxonomy): Bacteria > Bacillati > Bacillota > Clostridia > Eubacteriales > Clostridiales Family XVII. Incertae Sedis > Sulfobacillus > Sulfobacillus thermosulfidooxidans. The sequence goes on from NZ_FWWY01000001.1 coordinate 2,050,815, forward strand.
TTGAACAACAGGGCCGATAGGATCACGCCGCCAATGAAAAGCCCTATCGCTGCCAAAGGAGATCCTGCCAGCAAGGATTCTTGCTGGCAGGATCTTTGGTTCCCTGTCGAAACACACTGGGCAGACCCGGGCAAAAGCATTTGCACGAGCGTCCCACAAAGAACGGCTAGGGAAGTGGCAATAACCCATGGGTAAACTGACCTGTGGTGATCCATACTCTTTTTTTGCCCCCGATCCCATGTTCTTGAGTCATGGAGATCTAAAATATCTTAGGCGGATCAGAACGTCCCCCAGAGATAATCCACAAAATGACCCCAGCTAATATCCAAAATGCTGGCACAACCAGTAGCGCTAAAACAACCCAATAGGCAATGGCCATAGAGAAACCGCCTTTCTGATTTGCCGTTCAGCGCCGATATCCTTAGTTCTTATCTCTTTCATCATACCAAATTCCCGCTAGGGTCCTGAAATAATTTTGTCAAAACAAATTGAGGATGACTTTCATTATCCCGACATTTATCAAGAATTTTGTTATAGTTACAGCCATGGATAGAAAATAGTTATTTAGGACCTTGTCATTATCACACAGGCAGTCGCGTAGACCTACACCCCCTCCCGTGGGCTTTACAGCGAAGCCCATTTAGGTATGGACGCCTCTAAGCGCGGTACAAAAAACATAGGTCATCCATTCTTAGGTGTTGTTAGCTGTCAGGGAGTATTATCAAAAAACCTGAAGGAGATAGAGGCATGGTGCGAACGGAATACGCGTATTGGTTTACGATGTCTTCAGCGACGGAAGACGAAATCGATATTGTGCGGCAAAAAGTCGAATCAGGACATCACGATCATGTTGTGCTTGTGGCCGTGTCCAATGAAACCGTCGCTGAAAAAGCGGTGGAACAATTGCAAGATGTGGCCGGAGAATATTTTATCAGTGCTCATGATGACCAGCGGTTATTACTACTACGATCCCATGCTTGGTATCTTAAACGCAGTGAAGCCCATGATAATATGGTGGCGTTAATCGGCCTTTTGGAAGAGGCCTTAGAATTGGCGAAAGATGTTGATCCCGAATTAACCCGGGAATTGGCCCAAAGAGGTGCGCAATACCTCGAGCAATTTCCAGCGATGCAAAAGCGTTTTCGTCATCTAGACGAACGTCTCGAATATCATTCCCATCATTATAAAAAACATTCGTCATCGCGCCTGTAATGTGACAGGCGCGTTTTTTGCTGTGTCTTGTGGAGTATCTTGGTATTGCAGCAGGAATTTTGCGTTCTCAACGCGAAAGAACATCACGTAAACCCAAAAACACGGCGTAATAAGGGAACTTACCTAGGGGGATATCAATGGCCATTTCCTGGCATACCAAGTCGGCACACGTTGCCTTTGATGTAGAAATGATTTGCCGGCGGAGTCACACACAAGGGGAATCTCTAAGCTCAGCAGGCATTGTTCTGGATACGTCCAGACAACCGGTTAAAATTGTTTGCGAAGCCAAAGATTTGGAAGCATTGCAACGCAAAATCACCTCGGCGTTAAACTTTGTCAAAGATTTGGATGTTATGCATATTTTATGCGATATGTCAGAAACTCCCGATACCTGGTGGCCTCATATTTTGGTGACGGTAGCCCAGTCCCTTTATACGGTGCCGAACCAGGCGAAGGAGTTTAAGGTCTATGTGAGTCCTGGGGAGAGGTCATGGGAATACGCCAAACGCCTCGCTGACTCTGTCATTTGGGTGAAAGACCTTGTTAATATGCCTCCCAATTTAAAACCGCCCCAGGCATTAGCGACCCTTTTTCAGAATAGGGCGTGGGAAAAAAATCTGCCCATTAACTGGCACCGGCTCGAATTGGAGGATTTGATACAGATGCAAGCTGGTGGCATGTTGGCGGTGGGCCAAGGTTCGGCGAATCCCCCGGTATTATTGGCTGGACGGTATGAAGGCAAACCGGGGAGTCCATGGCTTGGATTAATCGGGAAAGGGATTACCTTCGATTCGGGGGGAATTTCCCTAAAACCTGCAGAAAATATGGGACGTCTTAAGGCGGATATGACCGGTTCCGCTGTTATGATGGCAGCACTGGAATTGGCTGCGGAAATGCATTGGCCAATAAATATTTTGGCTGTGGCTCCCTTGGCCGAAAATTTACCGGATGGGGCGGCCTATAGACCTGGCGATGTGATTACTATGATGGACAAGACGACTGTCGAAATTGCCAGTACCGATGCCGAAGGTCGTTTGGTTTTGGCGGATGCTTTGACCTATGCTTTAGAATCCCACGTGTCGCATGTGATAGATATGGCCACGTTAACCGGCACTAATGTTATCGCCTTGGGCGGCGTGCGGGCCGGTCTTGTCTTCAACGATGAGAGATGGGCCGAATGTATTTTCCAAGCCGGTGAAAGCAGTTTGGAGAAGGTGTGGAAATTACCGCATGACAAGGCCTATCAAGACATGAACAAGAGTTTGGTGGCCGACTTGAAAAATAGTGGGGGACGGGCCGGAGGCACGATTTCGGCCGGGCTATTTATTGGGCATTTCGCGAAAGGGGTTCCTTGGGCCCACATCGATATTGCTGGGATGGCGATTAACGACAAGAATGGCGCAACCGGTTTTGGCATGCTCTTAATGGCGGAAATTATGCAATGCTGGATTCGGGATTACGCTTAGATTGCCCAGGTGCATCTTTAATTGATTGACATACTGTATAAAGTTACCGGATAAGGGATGAAGACTTGGGGCATCATAACCTACTGAACCATGTTGCTATATGGACATGGCGAAAGGAGGGATTCGTGTTGGCATCTGTCAACGTGAAATGCACCGTCAACAATTGCTATTTTTGGGCCAAGGATAATGTATGCTCGGCCGACAGTATTTTGATTACCTCTGACCAAGCGGTTCAGGATCATCCCAGCATGAGTTTTGGCAATGAGGAAGAAGGCAACCTGATTCAAGCGATTGGAAGCACCCCGGCCCATTCCATGACCGAAACGGCGTGTCATACCTTCAAATCGCGTTAGCGGAGTCGATTCAAGGCGATCCGTAGAATAACCCGGTCCTGGCACCGGGTTATTTTTTTGTCTAAGAAAAAAGGACTTTATGCCTTCACGTCGAAATGCGGCATTGTACGACGTAACAATTGTCGAAGGGAATCGACAAGAGACTGTCGACGAAAGGACTCGAAAGATCATGAAACTCACTGCGAAAGTCTCCATTTTGGCAGGCTTATTAATGGCTGTGACCGTTACTCAGAGCTATTTAACCATATCCCGTGCGGAAAATACGCTGCGTCACACCGAACATATTAGCCAGCGCGATACGTTATTTAATAATGCCGTTCATACGATGGAAACCTCGTTTTTTGCCTATGACGATCAAATGAATATGTATGTTTTGGTAGCTAAACTGGGGAATCAAAATGCGTTAGCAAATGAAACTTACGCACAAGCCCTGGGCTTCGAAAAGCAATTTGTCAATGCACTGTCCACGGCACAAAACGTCAATACGACGGCTAAAGCCGTCAAATTGTTAAATGACGTGTCTCAACAAATCAATGCCTATAATACCGATGCACAAATCGTTCACCAAGATGTCATAAATCACCGAATTGCTCAGGCTATCTCGATGCAAACGGTTGGCAACAACGCCCCGTCCAATGCGATTATGCCGTTATTAAACCAACTGGTACAAATCGGACAAAATAACTTAAGCAATGCCTTAACCAGTGTCCGCAATAACCAAAGTGCAGCCATCTCCTTTGCATGGATTGCCGCGGTTATTCAGTTACTCTTTGTGGCGTTGGCCTTGTGGGGCATTCAATATTTTGCTGTGCGTCCCATTAAAACCTTAAAGACGGTGGCCGAGCATTTGGCCGAAGGCAATATTGAAGATCAAGTGACCTACACCAGCCGTGATGAATTAGGCGACTTGGCGACGTCATTTCGCGCCATGATGTCTTATTTAGCCGAAGCGGGCAAGGTAGCAGAAGCCATTGGGCAGGGGAATTTGACGGTTAATCCGGCCGCTAAAGGGCCCAAAGATGTATTAGGCCACGCTATTGTGGCAATGCATCAACGCCTTCGGGAGGTCATCTCTGCCATGCAGGACATGGGCCATCTGGTTCACGGTAACGTGACAGAACTGAATGATCTGGCTTCCCAAACGACTGATGCAACCCAACAGATATCCATGGCCATTTCCCAAACAGCGCAAGCGACGGGCGAATCATCCCATGGATTGCAACAAATTGCGGCATCCATGCAGCAGTTGAAAGCGGCTGTTGAGCAAGTGGCGACGGGAACCAATCTGCAAGCGGAACAAGTGCAAGGCGGAGAACATGCCTTAAACAACATGAAAACGGCTCAATTGTCGGTCAAAGAAGCGGCCAGTCGCATGGAACAATTGGCGGCACAATCCCGGCAGGCGGCGCAAGAAGGGCGAAAACAAGTCGAAGAAACCTTATCAGCCATGAGCCGGATTGCCGATGTGACCCGAAACACAGCGGAAGCCATATCCCTTTTGGGCAAACATTCCGAGCGCATTGGAGCCATTGCTGGTACGATTTCGGAAATTGCATCCCAAACCAATTTACTTGCATTAAATGCCAATATTGAAGCGGCCCGGGCTGGCGAACATGGCCGGGGATTTGCGGTCGTGGCTGATGAGGTCAGAAAATTGGCTGAGCAATCTTCTCAAGAAGCCAAAAATGTGAGTGAGCTGATCCGGACGATTCAGGAAACCGTTCAACAATCCGTCTTATCCATGGAAAAAGGGCAGCAAGAAGTCATGACCGGGCAGGCCTTGGGTGAGGAAACCCGGGGAGCACTTGAGGGAATGGAGAAAGCGGTGACCCAAGTCGCCGGAGAGATTAGTGTGTTGACGGAGACGATCCGAACCTTTGACATCCAAAGCGAAGGGGTCGATCAGGGAATCCGGCAAATTTCCAAGATTGCTCAAGACAATTCTGCGGCCGCCCATGAAATGGCTGCGGCATCTGCCGAAGTGACCGATACGATTCAAGGATTAGCGGCCATTTCCGAAGAAACGGCAGCATCCACCGAAGAAGTGGCCAGCACGAGTCAACATGTCGCGGAATCTGCCGGAGCTTTAGCAGAAAAAGCCCGAGAACTGTCTTTAGTGGCGAGCCGCTTAGACGAATTGGTTTCCCAATACCAGTTGTAGAGGGGGCCTAAACGGATGCAAGTACTCACCTTTTCGTTAGAAGGCTCAACATTCGGACTGCCCACCTCCGTTGTCGGTGAAGTCATCCGCATGCCTTCATTGACGGGGCTCCCAGGAGCCCCAATGGGCCTTCTTGGTTTGATGAACTTGCGGGGGCGGATGCTACCGGTGGTGGATCCCCGTTTTTGGCTTCACATTGAGTCAGAAAACCCATTAAAACACGTGGTGGTCGTGGTGGGAGAAGGCGAATCGATGGGACTCGCCGTCGAACAAGTTGACAGCATTATCGAGACGGCAGTGCATGAAGACGTGCCGGATATGGTCGATGAGCGGCTAAAGCCACTCATTTCCGGATATTTTCAAACCGAGCGCGGATTTGTCTTTGTGTGGCATTCTCATGGTCCCTATTTTTTGTGGGATTTGATGCATCAGGCCGGGGAGATGTTATCATGACTTTTCACGATCTTAGATGGGACTCAGCGGAAGAAAAAGAACTCTTCGTCGCCGAATTGCAAGATCTGCTACAAACCTTAGAAGATACCGCGCTGTCAGATGAGCCTGATATTGCTGCGGCGTTTCGTGCGGCCCATACGATAAAAGGTTCGGCAGCCATGGTCGGGCTTGTGGAATGGTCGACGAAAGCGCATCAACTTGAGGATGCGTTAGATCATGTCAGGGGACAAGACATTACATGGGATCAAAGTGATCTGCGCAAACAGGTGCTAGATTTGGTCGATTTTATCCGGGGCGAATTATCCCCTTCCTCTCCTAGCTCAAATCTCTCCCCCGGTGAGCACTGGCGTATTAGGTTAGATCCCGCTTGTGCGCTGAAAGGCGCCAGGGCTTTTCAATTATTGAACCGGATTCAAGAAGTCGCTCAGATCATCTCGTCCAAGCCATCGCTCGAGAACCCTGCCGAGTTGGAACAATTTGATGACACGACGGTCGAGGTGGTAATGAAAATTAAAACCGGTGGCCCGGTTAATTGGCCGGAGATATTTCACAGTGTTCCGGAAGTGGAGAGCTGGGAAAAGGTTGTTCCCAAAGAATCAGACCGTTCTGCCTCCTTGACTGGCGCACCGGCGACGGTAAGTGCAAGCCGTCAAGAAAACATGATCCGCATTCATCCCGGCGTCCTCGAGGGGCTTTTAGATGGGCTTGGGGAATTATTGCTGCGGCACGCCGAATTGACGCACCGGTTGCCTGATGTCTCGTCATCAGCCAAAGAAGCTTTAGAAGGCATTAAGCGCATTGCCATGAATTTGCAAGATATTACTTTGCGGGCCAGAATGTTACCATTGTCCACGCTTTTTCATCAATATCCCCGGGCCGTTCATGATATCGCCACGCAACTCTCTAAAGATATTACCCTGAGCATCGAAGGAGGCGAAACCCAGTTAGATCGGCTGGTTATGGACCGGTTGCATGAACCCTTGTTACATCTGATTCGTAATGCAGCCGACCATGGTATTGAAAGTGCTGAAGAACGCTTACGCCAACATAAATCCCCTACGGGCCATATTTTCCTTAAAGCGTCGTCACGAAAAGGCCGGGTACAAATTATTGTGGCCGATGATGGGCACGGCATCGATTGGGACCGGTTACGGGACAAAGCGGTGAAACGGGGAGTTATGACCCGTGAACAAGCCGAAAGTGCTTTACCCGATCAACTTGTGGCAATGCTTTTCCTTCCTGGATTTTCTACCAAGGATCAAGTGAGCGATCTTTCAGGGCGGGGAGTAGGCCTGGATGTCGTGAAGGAAACGTTAACTGCACTTCATGGCGATATTCGGGTGGAATCCGAACCGGGTCAAGGAACCCGGTTCATCATGGAATTGCCCATGACCATGGCGATTTTATCGGCCTTATTAATTCAAGTGGGACCCGTTGTTTTAGGCATACCGGTATTAAATGTGGAACGGATTGAGCATTGGCAACAAGATGTCGTCAAACACACGTTGGGAGCGGAGATGATCGATGATAATGGGCACCCGTTGAAGGTGACCGTGCTTGCCGACTGGTTAAAAATCCCGGGAAGCCGCCCGCAGGTGATCGTTCGGGTTCAAGATGGTCCTCTCAAAATGGCGCTTGTGGCCGATACCGTGTTAGGACAGCAAGATGTGGTGATTAAACCCATTGATCGGGTCATGCCGTTTATGCCTTGGATGACGGGGGCAGCCGTGTTAGGGGATGGGCGCGTGGCCTTAATGGTCGATGTGAAACGCCTGGTTGAGCGCATTGGCTATGATGAGAAAACCTCTTTGCAACAGAAGACGGTGGTTTCCGAGGGGAGCACGCCAGAAGCCTTATCATCATGGCTGGTCTTTGAGCTCGGCGCCCAACCTTATGCAGTTTCTGTAGAAAAAGTCCAAGAAGTGTTAGTGCGCCAGCCCGTTTCCCGCATTATGGGCCAACATCCCTTCTTAGAAGGGGTGACCATGATCCGGGGAGAATCCTATCCGGTGATTTCCGGGAGAAAAATGATGGATAGTCCACAGGATGGGGAGAGCGGATATTTCATCATTATTCATATGAGTCAACGCCGTTTTGTCTTGTCGGTAGACGCGGTGAAAGAGATTATTCCCATTAACTGGCGAAGTATTCAAGCGGTACCCCATTATCAAAAGACGGAAGTGATTATGGGATTGGCGGAAGTGGGGGACCGTGTGATCCAACTGGTGGATTTCGATGCCACCTTGGCGGCCGTTCTTCCTGTCGATACCTCTTTGCCTCCGGCTCAAGAGGGTCCATCGCGTCTAGATGGTGTGAGGGTATTTGTCGCCGATGATTCCCGTTTGGCCCGACAAAAATTAATGACAGCGCTCACGGAACAAGGGGCTCTGGTTCGGGCCTTTGAAGACGGACAAGCTTTGATGACAGCGATTGAGGAGATTAAGGATGCTTCTCTTCATCCTCATGTCGTGGTGACTGACATGGAAATGCCGCGAATGGACGGCTATCACGTGTTGCAAGCCATGAAAAGCGGATTTCCTGCCATTCCAGTTATTGTGCACACATCTTTAGATGGAAAATTATCCAAAGAACGGTGTCAAGACTTGGGAGCCGATTTTGTCCTCACCAAATGGGATGTGGCTGAACTCGTCCACTCTGTCCATTTAGCCTATCACGGTACCATGGATAATAAGGGAGAAAAGACGCATGCGCTTATTGCCGATTAATCAATTACAACCTGGAGATATTACTGCCGATACCCTCAGAAGTGCTGATGGACGGATTTTGCTTAGGGCGGGCGTGGAACTCACGGAATCGATGTTGCGCACCTTAACCCGGTGGAATATTCCGGCTTTGCCCGTTGAATGGCCAGGTTTTGAGGATATTGATACCACTTTGGTTCTTTCTGCACCGTTAATCGATGACATGGTCAAATGGGCTTCTCAATCAGGCCCCTTAACCTGGGATGTGATTAATCAAGGACAGCACATTCTTCGCAAGATGTGGGATGAACAGCTGGATGCTCACGGATCGGCTTTTGAATTAATCCCGGTTTATCAAGTAGGGACGCCGTTTTTGAGTTATTACGTCAATCTTGTCGGCCTGGTGATGCGTCTAGGGTACCAATTAGCCCCCGAATGGGCTGAGGCTTATGCTTTGGCGGCTTTGTTAATGGGATTTCATCATAAGGGACTACAAGACGGTCAAGTGAGAGAAGAAGATCCGCATCATGCCCTAAGTCTCGTGAAGGAACTTAGGCAATTTCAGGTGCCATCGCCCACGATTACGACACTCCTCCAACACCATGCACGTTATGACGGCAGTGGTGTCCCTAATCTCAAAGGCGAGGAAATTTATCGCGGAGCGATGATCTTGGGATTGGCCGAAAACTTTTTAACCTTGGTATTTCAAACGAATGAGCCCGCACTGCCCGCTCACGAGGCGTTGGAATGGGTTGTTGGAGGAGCGGGTATGGATTTTTCCTTGGAAACCGTGAAAAAACTGCAGCGTATCATAGCGCCTTATGCCACCGGACAAGTCGTGTCGTTGGGAAATCATGATGTAGCCGTGGTGCGCCGTGTCCCTTCGGATTGGCCGAGTCGCCCGATTATTGGATTGTTAAATGGTAAAGATGCTGGTCTGATTATCGATTTACGGGACCCAGACCAACAGACCCGAGTGATTACCGGAATTTATCCTGAACGGCTCTGGCCTTGATAACAAGAACTCATGAGAAGTGAGGTGGGAGGATTATATGGCGCACGTCGATGAAGTGCTTACAATTTGGGGAAAAATTTGCGGACCGGGACTGGATGAAGCGGGACGTGCCTTAAGTCAAATGACCGGACTGGATTTTACCATGGAAGATAAAGCGGTCAATGAAGTCGCGTGGGGGGATGTGCTAAAGCGTTTTACCCAACAGGATGATACCGAATATTATGTGGTCCATTTAGGGGCTACAGGACTGTTAACCGCTAGGATTATGTTGATTTTTTCGCCAGAAAACGGTCAGCGTCTAGTTTCCACAATGATGGGGGAAGACACAGGGTTGCCACTTGATGAGGTAGGCCTTTCGGCGCTCGCAGAGATTGGGAATGTGGTTGGGACAGCTTTTTTGAACGTGTTTGCCAATATTTTTGGCACAGTGTTTGAGCCCACCGTTCCAGAAGTGAAACAGGGTTACGGAATCGATGTTTTCCCATTGTTTTCGAACCAGCAGCGTGTGCTGATTACTGAAGCTATCTTTCGCGTGACGGGCGAAACATTAACCGGGGAAATTTTGATCGTGCCGGAACGTTTACAGAAAGGAAGGTAATGGGGATGACGGTACTGATTGTGGATGACGCGGCCTTTATGCGTCTTCGGTTAAAAAAATTATTAACTCAACAAGGTTATGACGTGGAAGAAGCCGCTAATGGCCGAGAAGCGGTCGAAAAATACCAGGCTATTCGTCCGGATTGTGTGCTCATGGATATTACGATGCCCGAGATGAGTGGTCTTGATGCCTTGAAAGCCATCAAAGATGTGGACAGCGCGGCCAAAGTGATCATGGTTTCGGCCTTGGGTCAACAAGCGATGGTCATTCAAGCCATTCAAAATGGTGCCAAGGATTTTATTGTCAAGCCCTATGAGCCAGAACGTGTATTGGCTTCACTCAGTAAAGTCCTGTCCTAATTTATTCATTCATGTTTAGCGGATTGATAAAAAAGGAGTCTTTGTCTTTATGCCTGCCGTAATGATCGTGGACGATTCGGCCTATGCCCGGTTTGTGTTAAAGGACCGGTTTAAGCACCGGGGATGGGATGTACTGACTGTCGGGAGTGGCGAAGAGGCTTTGATCCAAGTGTCCAATTTCGTCCCCGATTTGATTACCATGGATGTTCTCATGCCCCATATGAATGGCATTGAGACAGTCAAAGCCTTGCGCGCCAAATGGGATGGACCTATTATTATGGTTTCCAGTCAAACTCAAGGAGGTGCAGATTTAACCTGGCAAGCTTTGGACGCGGGCGCCTCCGACTTTGTGGGTAAACCCGCTCCGAGTCAGCCACTCGATCAAATCATTGACCAAATCATTGCGAAATATGAAGCCCTAAAGACCCCTTATGTCAACCGGATGGTTAAAGTGATGCCTTCTTCGAGGCCGAAGCCAATACCTACTCACGCCAGGCTTTTGATTGTTGGCGCCTCCACGGGAGGTCCTAAAGCATTGGCTAGGGTGGTGAAATATTTTCAGTCACCTTGGTCGATTCCCATCGTGATTGTTCAGCACATGCCCGCGAGTTTTACCGCGTCCTTGGCCGCCCGGCTTGGACAAATTACCGGAATACCGGTACGTGAATCCCCTTTGGCTCCCCAAAAAATGCCATGGGAACCGGGCCAGATCATTTTGGCCCGTGGAGGATATCATCTGCGCTTGGATGAACACGCTTTTTGGAGTGAACCAGGCCCCCGGTTACATGGGGTCATTCCAGCCATCGATGTGACAGGCATTGACGGTGTCAAAGCCTTTGGACAAGATTTGTGTTTTACCATTTTGACCGGCATGGGCGAAGACGGTGCGGAAGCGGCTTATCAATGCCATAAGGCGGGCGGAACGGTCATCGTTCAAGATCCGGCCACAGCAGTCGTCTGGGGCATGCCCCAAGCCACATTAAACAAAGGAGTGGGTGACATGGTTGGCACACTCGATGAGATTGGTAGCTGGCTAAATGAGGTGATTCATCCTGGCTTTGGAATTTCCTGATGCCCACTGGCATGAATTTGTCCGGTATATTGATCACGAAAATTTGTTGGTCTTACAGGACTATAAACGCGATCAAGTGGAACGACGGCTCAAAGGCTTTCTCTTACGTGAAGGCTATGCGGATTTACCAGGCCTCATCGAGGCGATGCGTCATCAACCCGGGATTGCAGCCCGCTTAAAAAATTTCTTAACAGTGCATGTGAGCGAATTTTTTCGTGATCCGCCATATTGGCAACGCTTAGCCACCGCTCTTCACGACAGGGGCTTCACCCATGGAAGGGCGTGGTCCGCGGGATGCTCGTGGGGAGCAGAGCCGGCTTCGTTTTGGCTGATGGAACGCAGTCATGCTCACCAGTGGGAGATTTGGGCTACCGATACCGATGTGATGACCCTGGAGCAAGCGAAATTGTTACGATTTCCCAAAGAAAGCTTAACGCCGTTGCTGGATCCCTACCGGGAGTGGTGGCATCTAGATGGAGAGGATACCTTCTCGTTAGTCCAGGAGGCGCACCGTGATATTCACTGGGCACATCATGATTTACTCACCGATAAAGGATATCCACAAAGCTTCGAGCTCGTCATGAGCCGGTATGTCATGATTTATTTTTCTCAAGAGGCGCGTCGCCGTGTCTTAGAAAACTTGGTGAGTTCGCTGAAAATGGGAGGGCTTCTCTTTATTGGGGCCACGGAAACTCTTTTGGATGCCCAAGCATACGGCTTAGTAGCCATTGGCCCGGCGCTTTTTCAGCGAGTCATGTAATCATCTCAATATCTCAATGAGCGTTTAGCCAAGCTTTTGGCCTAAGACAACTCATGGCTTACAATGAACAGATGAGGGGAGATTTGTAAAGAAGGTGTTTTGATGGAACCAGAGATTTGGCAAGGACTTCGGGAAACATATCGTCCGCAACAAATAAAGACACTATTTGTTGCGGAATCACCATCTAGGGGTCAACGCTTTTTTTATTTGGGGAATTCGCAATTATTTCGTTTTACGTACCAGGCATTTGTACGTGTTTTTGGCAACACAGTTGGTCAAACGCCTCAGGAATTCTTTTTATGGTTTCAACAACACGGTTTTTTCCTAGATAATTTGGCATGTGAAAGTATTGGCTATTTAAAGGAACCTGAGCGTCAACAAGCGCGGATTCGCTGGATCCCTTCCTTAGCTGATCGGCTAGCACAATACCGTCCTGGTTCCATTATTGTTGTCATGAAAAGTTTGGAACACCACGTGACCCAGGCCATTCTTTATGCTGGCATCACGCCTTATGTGCTGGTATTACCATTTCCCACGAGAACCTATCACAATCAACAAGTGTACGTGGACGGACTCAGTCAATTTCTCACTACACGTAAAGTGTAAAATGATCTAGGCGAAACATGTCATAGTATATCATGTGTATTCAGCATGATATCCCTCGAATTTTTGAAATGGGTTAAGCTAAAACCCGTACAAACATTGGCCAGAAGGGCTAGTTGACAAGGATAATCTGGCTGATCATGATGAATGAGACAGGATGTAAAAGAAAGGCGGAGACAAGTTATGGGTATCGCGGGATATTGGGGCCTTTTTAATGAATTATTGATGATTACGAGTGCGGTTGTTGTCGCCTTTGGATGGTATTTTATTCGACACAAGCGCATCGATGTGCACCGTAAGTTTATGTTAACGGGCGCGAGTTTGGGTGCCGCTTTCTTTGTCAGTTATGTGTTGAGCACTTTTACCATTGGCGACACATATTTTGGAGGGCCTAAAAAATATAATGCTCCATATCAAGTTTTTTTGCAGTTTCACGTTATCTTAGCGACGGCCGCGGCAGTCATGGGCGTCATTACCCTGCGTTGGGCTTTAAGAGCTCGGTTTAACAAGCACAAGAAAATAGCGCCATGGACGGCAACGTTTTGGTTTGTCTCGGCCCTGACCGGTCTTGCCGTGTTCTTGATGCTCTTTGTGATCTTTCCTCCGGGCCCAACGACCAAAAGTTTAGTGCAGATTCTTGTAGGACATTAAATAAGGGAGCGAAGCGATGAATACCGTCAAAGACCTGCATTTTTTATCGTCTCCCTCGGTTCTACAAGACGAAGAGCATCCCCTTTTAGTCTTATTACATGGTTTTGGTTCTGATGAAAGAGACTTAATGGCGATTAGGCCCTACATTGATCCGACATGGGCCGTTGTCACCATTCGTGCACCATTTGCGGAAGGTTCCGGATTTCGCTGGTACGCTTTAAGATCGTTGCAATCCCCGGATCTTGAGGAAATGGAGCAGGCATTAAACGCCTTAAAGAAGTGGTTTTCGGGCCTGACAGTGCGTTTTCCCCATGTTCCTCCCAATAAAGTGATTGTGGGGGGATTTAGCCAAGGTGGGGTCATGGCACTTCATTTAGGCCTTTACCAACCGCTACGAGAAATTGGCGGTGTCAGTGTGTTGAGTGGATATTTGCCAGATCCTCCTTCCCCCGACACTTCGTGGCGCCGGCTTCCCGTATTTTGGGGCCATGGTCTGAGTGATCAAGTCTTGCCTTATGCGCTGGCGCATAAGGCTCACGAGATCTTAAGTCGTCATAATATTGAAATAACATTTCGTTCCTATGCGATGGGACATGAAGTGATTGAAGAGGAATTGCATGATCTGATGCAGTGGCTAAATGATGTCGTCAAATAAACTGGGATAGGAATGCAGGTGATCATGGCGACATGCGAGTGATGCGAAAACAACGTCGATTAGATCGGAACTCTGCTCTGCCCCGCTGGCTGTGGTTAGGGATTTTAACGACGATGGTCGTGGGGACAGGGACGGTGGCTCTCACTCCGCCATTAGCCCAGGTAAAACAAATTACCCCGAGTCTTCAGGTCCCCAAAATATTTCATCTTCCTCGGGTACCCAGCCTATGGCATACCTTAGCCGGAAGCTGTGAAATTCAAGTGGCCGGGGGGCCCATTTTATTTCAGAAAAATGCATACCTAGAACGTCCTATAGCTTCGACCACCAAAATTATGACGGCGTATTTGACCCTTGAGGACAAGATGATGCCGTTAAACCGGAAAGTGACAATTACTTCGCAAGAAGTTCTCAATGACCGTCAAGGGTTATTAAAGGCAGATAGTGAAGTCCCCTTATTCCGTGGACAGGTGGTGAGTGTCCAGGATTTGTTGTGGGCACTTATGCTACCATCAGCAGATGATGCGGCTTGGGTATTAGCCCGGGCGGCCACGGACAATCATCCCGCGCGCTTTATTGCCGCCATGAACCAACAAGCTCGCCAGTTTCATATGGATCACACCCATTATGTCGATCCGGATGGGGTTAACCATGAAGGATATTCCACGGCGGCGGATTTGATGATTTTAACCCAGCATGTGATGAAAAATCCGGAGTTTCGCCTACTGGTCCGGACAAAGACCCACAAAACGGCCTTTGGTGTGCTGTCTAACCTGAATCAGTTGCTATGGTCCTATCCCGGAGCGATTGGGGTTAAGACAGGATGGACACCTTGGGCGGGGAGTTGTCTTGTCTTTGGCGCGACCCGAGTGGAGCATGGTAGTCCATTAACTGTGTACGGCGTTGTGTTGGGAGAACCCGCATTTAATCCGATGTTTCATGACACCGCTCAGTTACTGAACACCGCGTTTCACACCTCATGGTCGCCTTTAATTCACGCTGGTCAAACGGTTCTCGTTCTGCATATTCACAGGGTCCTGACGACGACAACGCTCGCTTTATATGCCGCCAAGCCGCTCGGAGCGTATGATGTGGGAGAAGACGCCACGCTCCAATGGCGCCTGAAGAAGCCCGGACCTGCGTGGCATGCTGGTCAGATTTTAGGATATGCCCGCATTAACGCTAAGGGCTGGCCTGAAAGCTCATGGGTGCCGCTGAAAGCGAGAACCTCATATGTCATGCCGTGGTGGGCTCATTTGTAACGCGACTTGTTGAAAACCCCAGTTAAGAATTTTTTCGGCATCTTGATATTCCGGAGGAAAGCCATATTGAGCGTGAAGAATCACTCCGAGTAAAGTCACCGGGTGCCCGTCGATGTTTCTGGTGGCAGCAAACACCAAATTGAAGCCAGCTTGGGTCGTCCATCCCGTTTTGATGCCAATCACCGATGGATCGATAAACAAGAGGCCATTGAGGTTGCGTACCACGGGATTATGCGGTAATGCCGTAATTTTTGTATCCACGATGCGTCGGAATAAGGGATTACGCAAGTCTTGTTCAGCAATAATCGACAAATCCCAAGCCGTGCCAACAGATTTGGGTGAGAGGCCGTCCGGGTCCGCATAATGTGTGCCGTTCATTCCCAGTGCCTTGGCTTCTTGGTTCATTTCTTGAATAAAAGCGGCACGGGAACCGGCCAAATTTTCTGCTAGAGCGACCGAGGCGTCATTGGCTGAGGCGAGCATGAGACCATAGAGAAGCTGTTTCACGGTAAAATGTTCGCCAGGGGCCATATAAATGTCGGAACCGGTCGTGGCCGCGGCCTGAGGGCTGATGGTAATGACGCGGTTTAGGGGTAAGTGGTGCAGCACCAAGTAAATGGTCATCAATTTGGTGGTCGAAGCGAGGGGACCTGGAGTATGGGGATGGAGCTGCCATAACAATTGGTGGGTATTAAGATTCCATAGAATGCCTGAGCTTTCCCCAATTTTAAACGGTAAAGCCGGTGTCTTTTGAGGACCCGGCACCACCGTATATAAGGTTTTGATGGTATGAGCCTGTTTGGAGGCAGCGGATACGTCATGAATTGCAGGATGCGAAAAAAACTCTTGGTTAATCCACGCTGACACGATTAATAGAAAAGCTAAAAAGGCGGCTCCCCAAGGCTTGCTGGATGCCGATTTGCGGTGTTTCGACTGAGAAATCATTCCCCTAAATCCCCCTACCGACCATTCATGAAGAGAAAGCATGTTTATGAATCATGCTTTATCTTATCAAAGGCAATAGGGGTTAGGCTTTGGGTAAAGATGACAACTCAGCAAGAAATTTGTTCCACCATGTCGGATTTTGATCTATAAAGGCGACAAGGGCAGAAAGTCTGTCCAGGGTTTCGGTACTAAAATGATGTTCGATGCCTTCGACATCATGATAGACGGTTTTCGGATCGGAAATGGCGAGATGGCGTAAGAACCGTTCGAGAATTTGGTGCCTGGCGAGTAATAGCCGGCCTTCCGCAATACCTTTAGACGTTAATGACAGACCGCGGTACCGTTCGACTTCCAACCAACCTTCTTCTTTCAATTTGCGAATCATTTTACTGACAGAAGCTTGGCTGATACGGAGGCATTCGGCAATATCGGAAACGCGGGCATAGCCTTTTTGCTCGGTTAGCCGCCAAATCGCTTCCAGATAATCTTCTTGATTGGGTGTGGACATGCCCCCTTCACCCTTTCTCGCTTTTTATTGTAGACTATGCGAGTTATGACAATATGTGCTAGTCCTTTTCCGGATGAGAAGGCAAATGGGGGTGACAATCATCATCGACATGATCATGTTGTTGGGTTTCTAATTGAATGGTGACATGGTGAATAGGGAAGTGATCTTGGAGGTAACGGGCAATAGCGGCAAGAATTTCTTGCCCTTCCTTGACGGAAACATTGTCAATTAAGATGTGGGCAGATAATAAATTGTAGTCGGAGCGTAAGGCCCAAATGTGCAGATGATGCACCTCGTGGACGCGGGGAATGGTCAACAATGCATGCTCAATGTCTTGAGGTTTTACGCCAGGCGGGGTCCCTTCCATGAGGATGTTGACACTCTGAGCACTGATGCCTAACGCGGCTTTTAATAAAATAACGCCAATCAGCATTCCAGCCAAGGGATCGAAGCCATTAAAGTGTGTCCACCAGATCAAGAGCCCGGAAACAATGACACTTAATGACCCTGCGGCGTCACTGGCAGCATGCCAGAACATGGCACGGAGATTGAGGTCATGGCTATCGCGAGGCATGAGGAGTCCTGTGACAAGAATATTAAAGAGGAAAGCTACCAATCCTAACCAAATGATGGCCCCGGCCATCACAGGTTCTGGGCGAATAAACCGGTAAATGCCGGCGATAATGAGACCGATGGCTAATATGACTAAAATCAAACTGTTAATCAAAGAGGCTAAGATACCGCTACGCGCATATCCGTAACTCAGTTGCTTGGTGGGGGGGTTATTCTCAATGCGAGCCGCATAATAGGCAAGACCCATGGCACCAACATCACTTAACAGGTGCACGGCATTAGAAAGGACGGATAAACTGCGGCTGGATAAGGCCCCGAGAAATTCCACGATGAATACAATAATCGTGAGAATGAGTGCCCACTTGAGTCGTGATATGGTTACCGTATGATGTGAGTGCTCATGCACAGACTTGTACCCTCATTGATAATAGTTTTATACCTCTGACACTATCACAATTTATCGCGAACGGCCAAGGAGGGTCAAGTCCTAATTTGTGTGTGGGTATGATGGGAATCAAGCCCCGACACGCGGAGCAGGAATCGGCGGGCCATCTGTCGAACTGCTCGGTATTTCGTGGGCGAGCCGTGCGATGTCGCCGGGCGGAACGACTCGGTATTTTACATGGGCCTGCACGCGATGCAGCGGTTCGCTTAGTGTGTGTGAGTGAGTTCCGCCCCGCGCACCGCCCACATGAGCCGGTTCGGCCGGAGACTCGGATACGTGAATGCCAACAGGCACGGAATCATCTAGACATCACCAGCCACAAGATCATGGGAAAGGGAGGATAGGCGCCATGACGCGGTTCATGGGATTGGATCTGCATAAGAATTATATTCATGGCTATGTGTTTCAACCAGGCCAAAAAGGCACGCATTTCCGGTTTCTCAACACTCCCGACGAGTGGGCCCGGTTTGTCGCGACGCAACTCACGCCGGAGACCGCCGTCGCCATCGAAGCCACCGGAAATGCGTTCACAATCTATGATCGCTTGGTGGACTACGTCCGTCAAGTGGTGGTCATTCATCCGGCCGGGCTGAAGGGCCTCGGCGGCGGGCGGCACACGGACCGGATTGACGCAGAACGTCTGGCACAATTGATGGCGCTGGGTACCTACACCTCCGTGCAGGTGTGGGTGCCGCCCGCCGAGGTGCGGGCAATCCGGGCGTTGATTACCCAAGTCCGCGCTTGCCAGCAGCAGGAGACCGCGTGGCGGAACCGGGCGCGAAATCTGTTGATCCGTACGGGCTATGCGGTCCCGCGGACGGTGGCCTTGCGGGAGTGGTTCGCCGCCCAGGGGGCGGAACTCGACGAGACGCTGCAAATCGTTTTCACCAGTGCGCTGACGATGGCCGAGCAGGCGCAGCAGGAAGGGGATCGCTTGCGGGGCGAGATTCTCCGGCGCTTGGCGGGGTACCCCGAGATGGCATGGCTCTGGAGCGTGCCTGGCCTCGGGGCCTGGACGGCTGCCGTGGTGTGGGCCTGGCTGGGCGATCCTCAGCGGTTTCGGTCGGCCCGCCAAGTCGGGCGGTATGCCGGATTGGATCCCAGCGTCCATCAATCCGGCGAAGCCGATTGGCGCGGACATATCAGTCATCAAGGGCCGGCGATTCTGCGGCAAGTGCTGGTTGAAGCAGCTTGGTGGGCGATTCGGGCGAAGGACACTCCCCTGCGAACATTTTATGCCCGCGTCGTCCCCCGACTCGGCAAACGGCGAGCCATTGTGGCGGTAGCGCGCAAGCTTCTCCTGGCCGCCTGGCGCGTGTGGCACGAGCAACGGCTGGCCCACGAAGTCGACCGGCGACGGTATCAGAAAAAACTTAGTGCCATTCGCGCCATCCTGCGCACCGTGCCGTCGTATCCGTTGACCGACCGATGGCAGATTCTGACCGGTGCAGAAGGTTCTGCTCCGGACCGCGCGGCGACGGAGGCTCGGGGACAACCCGTTTTGTCGACCTAAGTGGGGGCCCGGGCCGGGCCTAGAACTCATTCTCGCGGACAACCGCCCTCGGGCCAGGCGACCCTGACGGGCGGCTAAGGCCGGCCTGGCCCTGCGGGCGGTTGTCCGCGTCAGACACCTCAAGCCCGGCCCGAGACAAGAATTTTCACCCCGGGGCTTGACTCCCACCATACGTGTAAAAGCGTTCCCTTGGTTTGCGAGTCGTTAGGCGACGACCGCTGGTCCCGCATGAGGCGGCCCATCCGCCGCCGCTTGAGATCGTTTCGCTT